>NZ_JBBGYU010000007.1:0-143352 GCF_037479555.1 Comamonas sp. MYb396
CTGCAGCCCCACGGGGCTGCAGCGCCTGATTTATTTGCGGGCCTCAGTCAGCATGCGCAGCGCCAGGCCTGCGAGCACGGTGCCCATCAACCAGCGCTGCAGCTGCACCCAGCTGGGGCGGCTGGCCAGAAACACGGCGATCGAGCCGGCCAGCATCGCGATGGCGGCATTTACGCTGATGCTGATAACGATCTGCGTGAAGCCCAGCACCATCGACTGCGAAAAAACGCTGCCCTGTGCCGGTGTGATGAACTGCGGCAGCAGCGACAAATACATCACGGCAATCTTGGGGTTGAGCAGGTTGGTCAAAAAACCCATCGCAAACAGCTTGCGCGGGCTGTCCTGCGGCAACTGGCGCAGCGCAAACGGGGAGCGGCCGCCTGGCTTGACGGCCTGCCAGGCCAGGTACAGCAGGTACAGCGCGCCGCCAATGCGCAGTGCGTCATAGGCGTAGGGGATGGCCATCACGATCGCGGTGATGCCCAGGGCCGCGCACAGCATGTAGAAGACAAAGCCCAGGGCCACGCCGCCCAGCGAGATCAGCCCGGCAACACGCCCCTGGCATATCGAGCGCGAGATCAGGTAGACCATGTTGGGCCCGGGGGTCAGGACCATGCCCAGGGAAATAAGGCCAAAGGCGAGCCAGTTGTGGAATTCAGGCATGGGCGGCGTGCAAGCGGTGGGGTGGAGAAGAGAGCAGTCGGAGAGGAGAGCGCCAGCTGCGATCAGGTGCTGCGCGGCGCGCCCACCTCATAGACGCGCAGATTGCGCTCGCCCATCTCCAGCGCAGGCCAGGCAGCGCGCCAGGCCTGGATATGGCTGGAGGCAAAGTGCGCATCGAGCGCGGCCTGGTCGCTCCAGAGCTCTTTGACATGGATCAGCCCGGGCACCAGCACATCCTGGGCATAGCCATATTCCAGGCAGCCTGGCTCGGCGCGTGAGGCTTCCACCATCGCCCGCATGGCGGGCAGGGCGCGTTCCAGGTTCGCGGCGGGCAGGCGGACGGTGCCAACGATCAACAGCATGGGTTTTCCTCTCAAAGGGTTGGCAGTCGGGGTCAGCGCATCCAGCCGGGTACCTTGGTTTCCAACAGCTGGGGCACCATGTCGGCGCTGGTCCATACCACCGCCAACTGCTCCCACTGCGCGGCCCAGCGCTGGGCATCGTCGCGGCCCATGCCGATGACGAGAAACCCCGGCTCGGCCGGCCAGCCGTTGGCCGGGTGCTGGGCAACGGCGGGCAGCGCGGCAAAGCCGGCAATGCCCAGCGCGCGGCCCAATTGGGCATGGCGCTCGATGTTCTCGTCCTTGTCCAGCAGCTCGCCCATGGGGTTGAAGGCGGTGATGAAGCAACTGCAATCGGTCTGGTGCTGCTGGTAGAGGGCGCCAAGCGCTGCCTGGACCTGGCCCAGCTGCAGGATGAACGGGGCCTGGTTCAGCACGTGGTACTGGGTTTCTTCAAAGGCCTTGCGCAGTTCGGGCGAGAGGGTGGTCATAAATAAGGGGCCGCCAGTGTTGTAAATCATGCACGCGCGGCAAGAGACAGCCGTGATGTCAAGATGCCCTGGTCGCCAGATGGCGGCCGGGGCAGCCATCGTAGCGGCTTGCGGACGTCCGACTAGGCCGGCAGAGTTTTCCACACAAGCGACACGAATTTCGTGTGATCGGAGACAATACGCGATTCGCCTGCACGCTGATGCTTGTACAAAACAAGCCAAGTGCTCTTATTTTGTCTTTCTCTTTGGTTGAGACACATGAAAAAACGTTCTTTCGTTGCCACCCTGGCGCTGACTGCCTTGCTCACCGCTTGCGGCAAGAATGATGCGCCCAAGCCTGCGGCTGAAGCACCCGCGCCTGCGCCTGTTGCGGCGGCGGTCACCAAGCTGGTGGTGGGTCTGGACGACAACTTCCCGCCCATGGGTTTCCGTGACGAGAAGAACGAAATCGTGGGTTTTGACATCGACATGGCCCGCGAAGCGGCCAAGCGCGCTGGCATCGAAGTGGAATTCAAGCCCATCGACTGGAACGCCAAGGAAGCCGAGCTGCTGGGCAAGCGCGTCGATGCACTGTGGAATGGCCTGACCATTCTGGAAGAGCGCAAGGAAAAGATCCTCTTCACCGACCCCTACATGGTCAACAAGCAGATCATCATCGTGAAGGCCGGCTCGCCGATCAAGACCAAGGCCGACATGGCAGGCAAGATCGTTGGCGCCCAGGAAGGCTCCAGCGCCGTGACCGCGATGGAAAAGGACAAGGAGCTGTCCGCCCAATTCAAGGAAACCAAGCTGTTTGGCGACAACATCGCTGCGCTGATGGACGTGGAAGCTGGCCGTCTGGACGTGGTGGTGGTGGACGAGGTCGTGGGCCGTTACCTGGTCTCCAAGAAGCCTGACAACTATGTGGTGCTGGCTGAAGACTTTGGCACTGAAGACTATGGCGTGGGATTCCGCAAGGACGACGAAGCCACCCGCAACAAGATCAACGACGTGCTGTCTGAGATGAAGAAGGACGGCAAGGCCGAAGAAATCGCCAAGAAGTGGTTTGGCGCCGACGTGATCAAGCACTGATCTGCGTGTGACTTGGCACCGGGCCGGCACAGCGTGCCGGTCTTGTGCTTTTGGGCGCAGCCCATGGCCGCCGCAGCGCTGGGCGCTGCCCGGCGGCCAGAACGGATTTTTTTGACAGGAGTGCCACACCAGGAGCGCCAACGCGTTCCAAGGCGCTCGTGCCTGTGGCAGCGAAGCCCGCGAAGCCGCTGCCACCCTGAAGGCCATCGATGGATTATGTAATTTCAATGCTGGGGCCGCTGTCCAACGGCGCCCTGGTGACTCTCAAGCTGTTTTTCATCACCCTGGCGCTGTCGGTGCCACTGGGTCTGGCCCTGGCGTTGGCGCGCATCTCGCGCTTCAAGGCGCTGGCGCGCTTTGTGGAGGCCTATATCTGGCTGATGCGCGGCACGCCGCTGATGCTGCAGCTGCTGTTCATTTACTTTGCGCTGCCCTTTGTGCCGGTGATCGGCGTGCGCCTGCCGGACTTCCCCTCGGCCGTCGTGGCATTCGCGCTGAACTACGCGGCCTATTTTGCCGAGATCTTCCGCGCCGGTATCCAGAGCGTGGACCGGGGCCAGTACGAAGGCGCGAAGGTGCTGGGCCTGTCCTACAGCCAGACCATGCGCCGCATTGTGCTGCCGCAGATGGTGCGCACCATTTTGCCGCCGGTCAGCAACGAGACCATCACCCTGGTCAAGGACACCTCGCTGATCTATGTGCTCGCCCTCAACGACCTGCTGCGCGCTGCGCGCGGCATTGTGCAGCGCGACTTCACGACCACGCCCTTTGTGGTGGCGGCCGCCTTCTACCTGCTGATGACCCTGGTGCTGACCTGGGGCTTCAACCGCCTGGAAAAGCGCTATGCGAAATACGACGCATAAGTGGCTGGTAGCGGTCGGTGGATGGAAAGCGGCAACGGTGAACAGCGCAGGAGAATGGCGATGACAGGCAATGACATGGGCACCCCGGTGATGGTGCAGGCGCGTGATATCTGCAAGGCCTTCAATGGCAACGAGGTGCTCAAGCGCGTCTCGCTCGATATCCACAAGGGCGAGGTGATGGCGGTGATCGGGCCCTCGGGTTCGGGCAAGAGCACCTTTCTGCGCTGCTTGAACCACCTCGAAGTGATCGATTCGGGCTCGGTCGTGGTCGAGGGCCAGACCTTGGTCAGCACCAATGCACAGGGCCAGGCCCAGTACGCACCCGAGGCCCAGATGCGCGCCATTTTGCGCCGCATGGGCATGGTCTTCCAGGGCTTCAACCTGTTCCCACATCTGTCGGTGATCGACAACATCACCGAGGCACCGATGGTCGTCAAGGGCCTGACGCGCGAGCAGATCATGCCCAAGGCCCAGGAGCTGCTGCGCAAGGTGGGTCTGCTGGAGAAGGCCGATGCCTATCCGGCGCGGCTGTCAGGCGGCCAAAAGCAGCGCGTGGCCATTGCCCGGGCGCTGGCGATGGAGCCGGACATCATGCTGTTTGACGAGCCCACCTCGGCGCTGGACCCGGAGCTGACCGGCGAAGTGCTGCGCACCATGCGCCAGCTGGCCGAGGAGCACATGACCATGCTGGTGGTCACCCACGAAATGGGCTTTGCCCGCGAGGTGGCCAATACCGTGGTGTTCATGGACCAGGGCGCCCTGATCGAGGCCAAGCCTGCGCGCGCCTTCTTCGAGGACTGCAGCCATCCCCGCATTCGTTCCTTTTTGGACAATATGCTTTAATCGTGGGCGCTTCTCACCGTTGTTGACGCTGTGAACAACGGGCCAAGAGGCTGCCTGTGCGATGCTGAAGACTTGCCCGATCAGGCAAGCGACAGCAATAGCCTGTTGCCTTGCGGGGCTTAGCCCGTCCGGGTTACGATCTGGCTATATAAATACATTCATGAATGTTTGTTACAAGCGGTAAGCTTGATGGCTTGCGCTGCGGCAACTGACTACAGAAAAGAGCCCTGCCCCCTCTTATGATGACGATGCCGGATGTTGCCGGCTTTTCTATGCAATCTTCTGCCTCACCACCTCTTGTCGAACTGCGCAATGTCACCTTTGGCTATGGTGACCGCACCATCTTGCGTGATGTGTCGCTGACCATCCCGCGTGGGAAGGTGACTGCGCTGATGGGCGCATCCGGTGGCGGCAAAACCACGGTGCTGCGCCTGATTGGCGGCCAGGCCCGCGCCCAGGCCGGCCAGGTGTTGCTCGACGGCCAGGATGTGGGGGCGATGAGCCAGGCGCAGCTCTATGCCGCGCGGCGCCGCATGGGCATGCTGTTCCAGTTTGGCGCGCTGTTCACCGATATGACGGTGTTCGAGAACGTGGCTTTTCCGCTGCGCGAACACACCAAGCTGTCCGATGCGATGGTGCGCGACATTGTGCTGATGAAGCTGCAGGCCGTGGGCCTGCGCGGCGCGCGCGATTTGATGCCATCGCAGATCTCCGGCGGCATGGCCCGGCGCGTGGCGCTGGCCCGTGCCATGGCGCTGGACCCGGAATTCATCATGTACGACGAGCCCTTTGCGGGGCTCGACCCGATTTCGCTGGGCACCTCGGCGCAGCTGATCCGCGAGCTCAACGACGCGCTGGGCCTGACCAGCATCATCGTCTCGCACGATCTGGAAGAGACCTTCAAACTGGCCGACCAGGTGATCATCCTGGGCCCTGGGGTGGTGGCCGCGCAGGGTACGCCCGATGAGGTGCGTGCCAGCAGCGACCCGCTCGTGCACCAGTTTGTCAACGCGCTGGCGCAGGGGCCCGTGCCTTTCCATGTGCAAGGGCCCAGCATCGATGAAGATTTTGGCCCTGGCGCCGCCAAGAAGGGAGGCCGCTGATGCGTTGGTGGCACCCTGCTGATATCGGTTTTGCGCTGCGCTCCAAGGCTGCGGCGGTGGGCCAGGCCACGCGCCTGCTGCTGCGCCTGGTCGCCGGGCTGGGCTATGTGCTCAAGCGTCCGGGCCTGCTGCGCGACCAGATCCACTTTTTGGGCAATTATTCGCTGGCCATCATTGGCGTCTCGGGCCTCTTTGTCGGCTTTGTGCTGGGGCTGCAGGGCTACTACATCCTGCAGCGCTACGGCTCGGCCGAGGCCGTGGGCATGATGGTGGCGCTGACCCTGCTGCGCGAGCTGGGCCCGGTGGTGACGGCGCTGCTGTTTGCTGGCCGTGCCGGCACCGCATTGACGGCCGAGATTGGCCTGATGAAGGCGGGCGAGCAGCTCTCGGCCATGGAGATGATGGCCGTCAATCCGATCGAGCGCATTCTGGCGCCGCGCTTTTGGGCCGGCCTGATTGCGATGCCGCTGCTGGCGGCGGTGTTCAGTGCCGTCGGCATCATGGGCGGCTGGATTGTTGGCGTATTGATGCTGGGCATCGATGGCGGCGCTTTCTGGGGCCAGATGCAAAGCGGTGTCGATGTGTTCCAGGATCTGGGCAACGGCGTGATCAAGAGCATCGTCTTCGGCATCACGGTGACCTTTGTCGCCTTGCTCCAAGGCTTTGTCGCCAAGCCCACCCCCGAAGGTGTCTCGCGTGCCACCACGCGCACCGTGGTCATGGCCTCGTTGTCGGTGTTGGCGCTGGACTTCATGCTCACGGCCATGATGTTCAGCATCTGACGCCTGCCCTGTAGATAGAGAAAAGAGAAACGGATTCGCATATGCAGCCCTCCAAAACCGATATCTGGGTTGGCCTGTTTGTCATGCTGGGCGCCGCCGCGCTGGTGTTCCTGGCGCTGCGCGCAGGCAATCTGCTGACCCTGGATTTCAACAAAGGCTATGAGGTCACCGCCCGCTTTGACAACATTGGCGGCTTGAAGCCGCAGGCGGCCGTGCGCAGCGCCGGCGTCAAGGTCGGCCGTGTCAAAAGCATCGGCTTCAATGACCAGACCTTCCAGGCCGATGTCCATATCGAGCTGACCAATGGCTACGCCTTTCCCAAGGACAGCTCGTTCAAGATCCTGACCAGCGGCCTGCTGGGCGACCAGTACGTGGGCGTGGAGGCCGGCTTTGATGAAAAGCCCTTGGTCAGTGGTGATACCGTCACCAATACACAATCTGCCATCGTGCTGGAAAATCTGATCGGCCAGTTCCTGTATGGCAAGGCCTCGGAGAGCTCCGCACCCAAGGCTGCCGAATAACACAAGCAAAAAAGAGAACGATGATGCGTTATCCAATCCACCTCCCAGCCCGCACCTGGATGCTGGCCTCTTCCCTGGGCCTGGCTGCGCTGCTGGCCGGCTGCGCCAGCGGCCCTGGCGCCAACCCCCGCGACCCGCTGGAGCCCTACAACCGGGCGATGTTCAGCTTCAACGATGCCGTCGACAGCGCGGTGCTCGAGCCCGTGGCCACCGGCTACCGCGATGTGACGCCGACTGTGGTGCGCACCGCCGTGACCAACTTCTTCGCCAACCTGGGTGACCTGTGGTCGGCCGTGAACAACGCGCTGCAGCTCAAGGGCGAGGGCACCTACAACAGCGTGGTGCGCTTTACCACCAACACCGTGTTTGGTCTGGGCGGTCTGATCGATATCGCCAGCGAGATGGACATCGAGCGCCACAAGCAGGACTTTGGCCTGACCCTGGCGCGCTACGGCATGCCCTCCGGTGCCTACATCGTCTGGCCTTTGCTGGGCCCCTCGACCATCCGTGACTCCGCCGGCATGGTGGTGGACTGGCAAGGCAATGTGGTCAGCTCGATCAACGATGTGCCGGTGCGCAACTCGCTGACCGGCCTGCGTATCGTCAACACCCGCGCCAACCTGCTGGGCACCACATCGCTGGTGCAGTCTGCGGCACTCGACAAGTACAGCTTCACCCGTGACGCCTACCTGCAGCTGCGCCAGAACGCCAGCCAGTCCGCTGAGGACGAGGACGAGACCCAGTGGATGAATGAGTCGGCCGCTGACCCCCAGCCCCAGGGCGGCGTCAAATAAGCCGGCGTTGTAAAGACTTACAAGAAATAGAGCGGTGCATGCAACTGCATGGCCGCCTCAGCATCAAAAGTGCTCTGAGTCTGAATCGCAGACCTGGGCTGAAAGGAAAGCATATGTTCAATCGTCGCGCATGGGTGCAGTACTCCGCCGCAGTGGCTGCCGTGGCCTGCATGGCATCGGCCCCTCTGGTGGCCAGCGCCGCCGACATGGCGCCCGACGCCATGATCAAGCAACTCTCGGACGAGGTGCTCAACACCTTGAAGACCGACCAGTCCATCCGCGGTGGTGATGTCTCCAAGATCACCTCGTATGTCGACAGCGTGGTCATGCCCAATGTGGATTTCCGCCGCATGATGGCTTCGGCCGTTGGCCCCAAGTGGCGCACGGCCACGGCTGCGCAGCAGCAGCAACTGCAAGATGAGTTCAAGAAGCTGATGGTCAACACCTACGCCGGTGCGCTGCACCAGGTGAGCAACCAGACCATCAATGTCAAGCCGGTGCGCATGCAGGCAGGCGACAAAGAGGTGGTGGTGCGCTCCGAGATCCTGGGCCGTGGTGACCCGATCCAGCTGGACTACCGCCTGCAAAAGACGCCGGGCCAGGGCATGGGCTGGAAGATCTACAACCTCAACGTGATGGGCATCTGGATGGTGGAGACCTACCGCAACCAGTTCCAGGAAGAGTTGAACAAGCCCGGTGGCAGCCCGCAGACCTTGATCGACTCGATCGCTGCCCGCAACAAGGCCAACGCAGGCAAGTAAGCATGGCCGCGCTCAGCCTGCCTTCGACCTTGACCCATGACCAGGCCCATGCCTGCCTGCAGCACTTGCAGGCGGGCATGGCGCAGCTGCCTGCGGGCGCTGCGGTGCAGATCGATGCCAGTGCCTTGGCGGTGTTTGACTCGTCGGCGCTGGCGGTGATGCTGGGCAGCCGGCGCGCGGCACTGGGGGCCGGCCGGCCCTTTGAGATGCGCGGCGTGTCCGCGCCGCTGCTGTCGCTGGCCCGCCTCTATGGTGTTGATGGCCTGCTGACCACCGCCGGCTGAGCGCTGAATCCCCAGGACAGCGCCATCTGGCCGCTGCGCCTACAATGGCCGACTCATGTCCGCCATCGCATTCCAATCCGTCTCCAAGGTCTACCAGACCGCCAAGGGGCCCTTCCAGGCATTGAACAACGTCAGCCTCGATATCGAGGAAGGGGAGTTCTTTGGCCTGCTCGGCCCCAACGGCGCGGGCAAGACCACCATGATCAGTATTTTGGCCGGCCTTGCCCGCGCCAGCAGTGGCTCCGTCAAGGTGCTGGGCAGCGATGTGCGCGAGGATTACGCCAACGCGCGCCGCAAGCTCGGTATCGTGCCGCAGGAGTTGGTGTTTGATCCCTTTTTCAATGTGCGCGAGTCGCTGCGCATCCAGTCCGGCTATTTCGGTGTGAAGAACAACGATGCCTGGATCGATGAGCTGCTCGAGAGCCTGGGCCTGGCCGACAAGGCCTCGGCCAATATGCGCCAGCTGAGCGGCGGCATGAAGCGCCGCGTGCTCGTTGCCCAGGCGCTGGTGCACAAGCCGCCGATCATCGTGCTCGATGAACCCACGGCCGGTGTCGATGTGGAGTTGCGCCAGACCTTGTGGCAGTTCGTCAGCAAGCTCAACAAGCAAGGCCATACGGTGCTGCTCACCACCCATTACCTGGAAGAGGCCGAAGCGCTGTGCAACCGCATTGCGATGCTACGCTCGGGCCATGTGGTGGCGCTGTCGACCATGGCCGAGCTGCTGCAGGGCAGCTCCTCGAACGTGCTGCAGTTCAAGACCGATGGCCTGCTGCCGGCCGATCTGGCTGCCCAGGCGCGCATCACCGGCCGCATTGTGCAGTTGCCCGCCAGCAGCGCAGCGGATGTGGAACGCATCCTTGCCCAGCTGCGCACGGCAGGTGTGGTGGTGGAAGACCTGGAGATCCGCCGCGCGGACCTGGAGGATGTGTTCTTGCAAGTGATGGCGCGCGATGCCGTGGTGGACCATGCCACCACGCAACTGGGTGCGGGAGTGGCACGATGAGCGGCTGGCAAACCCTGTTTTACAAAGAAGTGCTGCGTTTTTGGAAGGTGAGCTTCCAGACCGTGGCCGCGCCGGTGCTGACCGCCGTGCTCTACCTGCTGATCTTTGGCCATGTGCTGCAAGGCCGCGTGACGGTGTTCAGCGATGTCAGCTACACCGCTTTCCTGGTGCCGGGCCTGGTGATGATGAGCCTGCTGCAAAACGCCTTTGCCAACAGCTCGTCGAGCCTGGTGCAAAGCAAGATCATGGGCAGCCTGGTGTTTGTGCTGCTGACGCCGCTGTCGCACTGGGGCTGGTTCTTTGCCTTTGTCGGTGCCTCCATCGTGCGGGGCCTGGCCGTCGGCCTGGGTGTCTATGTGATCACCTTGTTCTTTGCGCCGCCGCATTTTGCATCGCTGCCCTGGGTGCTGATGTTTGCCGTGCTGGGTGCGGGCCTGATGGGTACGCTGGGCCTGCTGGCCGGCCTGTGGGCGGACAAGTTCGACCAGATGGCTGCGTTCCAGAACTTTGTGATCGTGCCGATGACCTTTCTGTCGGGCGTGTTCTATTCGATCCAGTCGCTGCCCCCGTTCTGGCAAAAGGTCAGCCACCTGAACCCGTTCTTCTACATGATCGACGGCTTTCGCTATGGCTTTTTTGGCCAGAGCGACACCTCGCCCTGGCTGAGCCTGGGCATTGTGGCGGTCGCCTGGCTGCTGGTGAGTGCATTGGCCGTGCAGCTGCTGCGCACCGGCTACAAGATCCGCAACTGATGAACATTGGCTGCAGCCCACGCGTGGCTGCAGTCGCCTGGCCAGCAGCCCGCCCCACGGAGCGGCTGGCAGGCATTTAGAACCGACTAAGTGAGAGCGTGCAATGACTGCTGAGGACCTCAAAGACATCATCACCGCCGGCCTGGCCTGCGAACATATTGCGCTGGAAGGCGACGGCCGCCACTGGTTTGCCACCATCGTGTCGCCTGCCTTTGAAGGCAAGCGCCTGATCCAGCGCCACCAGCTGGTCTACGCGACCCTGGGCCAGAAGATGCATACCGATGAGGTGCATGCACTGTCGATGAAGACGCACACCCCTGCCGAGTGGGCTGCCCAGCAGGCCTGATTTTTCTTGTATCAACCCAGGCTGGCCCAGCCCCATCCGGCAAGGATGCGCAGGCTGCCGCTGGCGAAAGTGCCCCATGGACAACACCACCATGATCACCTTGGCCCTCTCCAAAGGCCGCATTTTTGACGAAACCCTGCCGCTGCTGGCCGCTGCAGGCATCGAGGTGCTCGAAGACCCCGAAAAGTCGCGCAAGCTGATTTTTGCCACCACCCAGCCCGATGTGCAGGTGGTGCTGGTGCGCGCCTCCGATGTGCCCACCTATGTGCAATACGGCGGCGCCGACCTGGGCGTGACCGGCAAGGACACCTTGCTCGAGCATGGCGGCGAGGGTCTCTTCCAGCCGCTCGATCTGCAGATCGCCAAGTGCCGCGTGAGCGTGGCGGTGCGCAACGACTTTGACTATGCCCAGGCCGTCAAGCGCGGCGCACGCCTGCGCGTGGCCACCAAGTACCCGCAGATTGCCCGCGAGTTCTTTGCGCGCAAGGGCGTGCACGTGGACCTGATCAAGCTCTACGGCAGTATGGAGCTGGCGCCGCTGACCGGCCTGGCCGATGCCATCGTTGACCTGGTGAGCACCGGCAATACCCTGCGCGCCAACCACCTGCAGGAAGTCGAGCACATTATCGACATCAGCTCCCACCTGGTGGTGAACCAGGCGGCGCTCAAGCTCAAGCAAAAGCGCCTGCGCCATATCATCGATGTGTTCGCCGCCGGCGTGGCCCAGAACAGCTAAGCCGCACCTACCATCCCCCAGGCTGGCACCTGCCTGTTTGAAAAGTGTCTGAGTCAGAAGGTAATCACTATGGAATTCGTTGCCACTCCCGCCCGTCTGTCAACCACCGATGCCCAGTTCGAGCATGATTTTGCTCAGCGCCTGCATTGGTCGGCAGACACGGACGCTGCCATCGAGCAGCGGGTGGCAGATATCCTGGCGGATGTGCAAAAGCGCGGCGATGCCGCCGTGCTGGACTACACCGCGCGCTTTGATGGCCTGCAGGTGAGCAGCATGGCTGCGCTGGAGTTGAGCAAGCAAGAGCTCAAGGCCGCCTTTGAGGGCCTGCCCACTGAGCAGCGCGAGGCGCTTGAATCCGCAGCCCGCCGCGTGCGCAGCTACCACGAGGCCCAGAAAAAGGCCAATGGCGAGAGCTGGAGCTACCGCGACGAAGACGGCACCTTGCTGGGCCAGAAGGTCACGCCGCTGGACCGCGTGGGCATCTATGTGCCAGGCGGCAAGGCCGCCTACCCCAGCAGCGTGCTGATGAACGCCATCCCCGCCCATGTGGCCGGTGTGGAAGACATCATCATGGTGGTGCCCACGCCCCAGGGCGTGAAGAACCCGCTGGTGCTGGCTGCGGCCTATGTGGCGGGCGTACACCGCGCCTTCACCATTGGCGGCGCACAGGCCGTGGCGGCGCTGGCGTATGGCACGGCCACCATCCCCAAGGTGGACAAGATCACCGGCCCGGGCAATGCCTATGTGGCCAGCGCCAAAAAGCGCGTGTTCGGCCTGGTGGGCATCGACATGATTGCCGGCCCCAGCGAAATTCTGGTGCTGGCCGATGGCTCGACGCCGCCCGACTGGGTAGCGATGGACCTGTTCTCGCAGGCCGAGCACGATGAGCTGGCGCAGTCGATTCTGCTTTGCCCCGATGCCGCCTACCTGGATGCCGTGCAGCGCGAAATCGACCGCCTGCTGCCCGAGATGCCGCGCAAGGCCATCATCGCCAAGAGCCTGTCGGACCGGGGAGCACTGATCCTGACGCGCAACATGGAAGAGGCCTGCGTGCTGAGCAACCGCATTGCGCCCGAGCACTTGGAAGTCTCCAGCCGCGATCCGCACCGCTGGGAGCCCTTGCTCAAGCATGCGGGCGCAATCTTCCTGGGTGCCTACACCAGCGAAAGCCTGGGCGACTACTGCGCAGGCCCCAACCATGTGCTGCCCACCAGCGGCACCGCGCGTTTCTCGTCGCCGCTGGGTGTCTATGACTTCCAAAAGCGCTCCAGCCTGATCGAGGTGAGCGAGGCGGGCGCCCAGGTGCTGGGCAAGACCGCGGCGGTGCTGGCCTATGGCGAAGGCCTGCAAGGCCACGCGCGCGCAGCCGAGATGCGCATCAAGCGCTAAACCCCAATGGCTTGACGCCGCCCCGCGTCACCAAGACAGGGGCAGCACCGGCTGCTCAGTGGCGCTCGCAGGCTGCCGGCACATAGGCTTGCCACTGCACCACCAGCTGGGCGCGGCTCTGGCCCCGGGGCCAGGGAATGCTCCAGGCACCCTCGTGCAGGCGCATGCCTTGCAGCCCATCCAGTACCGGATACGGCCCAGTGGGTGCATCCCGATCCGCATCTTCTTGCGCCTGCCAGATCCGCAGCACACCATGCTGCTGCAGGCGCTCGGCCGTGGCCCAGGGCGAATGGCGCGGGTCGCCCGGGATCAGCACCGAGGGCTGGCTTTGGGCGCCGATGGCGACGAGGCCTCCAGTCCAGGCATCGCTGGCCACGGTATCGAGCGGGCAGCTGGACAGCGAATCCCAGGTGGCTTCGGCCTGCTTAGCCAGCGCGGCGGCAGGCCAGTCGCTGCGCACGGGGCTCCTGCGGAAGTCCGAGATCTTCCACAGGTACACACCGCAGAGCACGGAAATCAACGTGAGCCACACGATGGTGCCGCGCAGCAGATAAGGGCGCATGGGCGCGAGCCAGGCGCTGGGGATCAGCGCCGCTGCCAGCACGCCGCTGAAAGGCCACATCGGCACGCCCCACATATCGCGCAGACGCAAGCCCAGGGCCATGCCCAGGGCCGCCAGCAGCAAACCGGGGGCCAGTGCGATGAGGCACAGGTAGGCCGGCTTGGCGCTGTGCCATTGCCAGGGGGCGGACACTGCAGGCCGCAGCCTGGACCAGCGCAGCCGCAAAAAGGCAAACAGCACTATCAGCAAGAGCGGCAGGTGGTTGAGCAGCTGGGTCAGCAAAAAACCCAGCGCGCCGGCGCGCGGCGATTCGCCGGAGCTGTTGGAGCGGTCCTTGGCATAGGAGAAAGGCAGCCAGTCATTGTTGTGCAGCCAAAGCAGGTGCGGTGCAAACACCAGCGCCATCACCAGCAAGGCCAGCCAGGGGCCTGGACGACGCAGCAGGCTGCGTGCGGGGCTCAGCACCGTAAACAGGCCCAGGCAGAGCAGCAGCAAGCCAATGGAGTATTTGCTCAGCAACCCCAGGCCCGCCATCAGGCCCAGCATCAGCCATTGCCAGCGCTTGTCGTCCTGCCAGGCGGCCAGGTAGAAGTAGCAGATGCCCGCCCAAAACGGCATCTGCGCAATATTGTGGTTGAACTCCAGCGCGGGCCGGGTGTAGAAGACCACGCCCATGGTCAGCACCGTGCCGATAAAGGCGCGCTCGCGCCCCAGCAGGCGGCAGGCGGTCAGCCAGACCAGCCACAAGGTCAGCGCCACGCACAGCTGGCTCAGTGCAAACGGGCCCCAGCGGCCCAGTGCCAGAAAGGACACATGCAACGCAATCGGCGGCAGCGGCGGGTGCTTGTAGTAACCCCATTGCCATTCGCGGCCCCAGCCCAGGCTCTCGACCACATCCAGCGGAAAGCTGGGGGCCAGCAGCGGTGGCATGAGGGTCCAGGCCAGGGCGTACAGGCAGGCAAAGGCCAGCATGGTGCGCAACGCTTTTTGGTGGTCGTGCGGCTGGAGTGGGTGGGGGATGGCAGGGGGCATGCAGTGGAGCGCTCACAGCGCTTGAGGCTGTGTCAGGGGCTGGGTGGGCTTTGTAAAGCTGGCTAGTGTAGCTGCAGGCTATCGGCTGCATCTACCGTTGGCGGGGCAGCAGGCGGGGGTTTTGGTTACTGAAAATATCAGTCGCTGCGGGCGGGTGCCAGCAGATCGGCCAGGCTGCTGAGCGCGGGCGCGCAGGCCTGGGCCAGCTTCAGGTCCAGCAGCGCGTCATCGCGCATCTGGCCCAGGTTGATGGCCGCCACCGGCAGGCCCGCTTGCTTGGCGGCATGCACAAAGCGCAGGCCCGAATACACCATCAAGGAGCTGCCCACCACCAGCAGTGCGCCGCTGGCAGCCAGGTGGTCCATGGCTTGCTGGCGGCGCGCGGCTGGCACGTTTTCACCGTAAAAGACGACATCGGGTTTGAGGATGCCGCCGCAGGCAGGGCAGGCTGGCACCTGAAAGGCGGCAAAGTCCACGCCGGCCAGGTCGGCATCGCCATCGGGTGCGGCGCTGGCGCTCAGGTGCTGCCAATCGGGGTTGGCGGCCAGCAGCTGGTGCTGGAAATCAGTACGCGCCAGGCGCTGGCCGCAGCCCATGCAGACCACCTGGTCGAGCCGGCCATGCAGATCCACCACCCGCTCGCTGCCCGCGCGCTGGTGCAGGCCATCAACGTTCTGGGTGATCAGGCCTTGGACATAACCGGCCTGCTCCAGCCGGGCCAGCGCCTGGTGCGCGGCATTGGGCTGGGCCTGCGAGAACACCGGCCAGCCGACCAGGCTGCGCGCCCAGTAGCGCTGGCGCGTGAGTGTCTCGGCCATGAAATCCTGAAAGCGCACCGGGGCAGGGCGCTTCCAGGCGCCTTGCGCATCGCGGTAATCGGGGATGCCGCTGCCGGTGCTCACGCCCGCGCCGGTCAGCACGGTCCAGGGGCGGTGCTGCTGCAGCAAGCGGGTCAAGGCTGCCAGATCTGCGGAAACAGGGGCTTGCGGGAGGAGGTCGGTGAGAAGTGGCATGGCTTAGGGCTTGGCTGCAATGATCATAGTGCCCGCAACGTCCGATGGCTGCAGTCTGGATTTTCGACACGAAATTCGTGTTGCACGAATTTCGTGTAAAATCGGCCGCATGAAAAATCTCACCATCACTGTGGAAGACAGCGTGCTGGAATGGGCCCGGGTCGAGGCCGCGCGGCGTGGCACCAGCGTCTCGCGCATGGTAGGAGATTTTATGGCCGAGCTCCAGCAGCGCGAGGACGCCTACGAGCGCGCCTACCTGGCTTGGCGCACGGACGAGCGCAGCTGGCAAGGCGGCGCAACGCCCCAGGGTGGCGCCGCTGCGGCACGCAAAATCGGCGGCCGCCGCAAGACAGGGCAGGAGGGCGCATGAGCACCGTGTTTGTCGATACCTCGGTGCTGGTCGCCGCAGAGAACGTCTCGGATGCCGCGCTCTACCAGGCCACCTTGGATTGGCTCGACCTGCTGTGGAGCAGCCGCACCGGCCGCACCGGCAACCAGGCGCTGAGCGAGTTCTACGACCAGGTCACCACGGCGGCCAGCCCCATGCCCCAAGGCGACGCACGCGCCGCCATCCGCCGCTACCAAAGCTGGACGCCCTGGAAAACCGATGCCGCCACCTTGGAGACCGCCTGGGCGGTGCAGGCGCGCCATGCCCTGGACTTTGGCGATTGCCTGGCGGTCGCCTGCGCCCAGCACAGTGGCTGCCAGCAGATGCTCAGCCTCCACCTGCCCCATGGCGCCGAATTTGGTGGCGTGACCATCGTGCACCCCTTGCGCCAGGCCGCACCGGCCCAGGCCAAGGCCTGAATATTCCTGATGTGAAAGAGTGATGTGATGACGTCCCAAGACAAGTCTGTGCAGGCCCTGCAACGCATCCGCGCCGATGTGCGCGCCATGCAGGCCTATCATGTGCAAGATTCCAAGGGTCTGCTGAAGATGGACACCATGGAGAACCCCTACCGCCTGCCAGACGCGCTGCAGCAAAAGCTGGGCGAGCGGCTGGGCGCGCTGGAAATCAACCGCTACCCGGGCGAGCGCCTGGAGACGCTCAAGAAAATGCTGGCCGACTATGTGGGCGCACCCACCGGCACGGCCGTGCTGCTGGGCAATGGCTCGGACGAGATCATCACCTTGCTGGCGCTGGCCACCGCCCAGCCCCATGCCGAAGGCCGCGCCAAGATGCTCGCGCCCATGCCGGGTTTTGTGATGTACCCCATGTCCGCCCAGCTGCAGGGCCTGGACTTTGTGGGCGTCAACCTGACGGCAGACTTTGACCTGGATGTGCCCGCGATGCAGGCCGCCATCGCAAAGCACAAGCCCGCCATCACCTATATCGCCTACCCCAACAACCCGACCGCGACCCTGTGGGACGACGACAAGGTGCTGGCCGTCATCGATGCGGTGGCGGAGGTGGGTGGCCTGGTGGTGATGGACGAGGCCTACCAGCCCTTTGCCAGCCGCAGCTGGATCGACCAGATGCGTGCCGACCCTGCGCGCAATGCGCATGTGCTGCTGATGCGCACCCTGTCCAAGTTCGGTCTGGCCGGTGCGCGCCTGGGCTACCTGGTGGGGCCGGCTGTCATCGTCAACGAGATCGACAAGGTGCGCCCGCCCTACAACATCAGCGTGCTCAACTGCGAGACCGCGATTTTTGCGCTGGAGCATGAGGCGCTCTATGCCGAGCAGGCCCGCGCCATCCGCGCAGAACGCCAGCCGCTGATCGACGCGCTGCAGGCGCTGGGCGGTGTGCGCAAGGTCTGGCCGTCGGAAGCGAACATGGTGCTGATGCGCGTGGACGATGCGGGCAAGACCCAGGCGGCGATGAGGGCGCGTGGCGTGCTCGTCAAGAATGTATCAGCCATGCACCCGCTGCTGGCCCAGTGCCTGCGGCTGACCGTGGGCACCCGTGAAGAAAATGCCCGCATGCTGGCGGCGCTCAAGGAGTCTGTATGAATAATCTGGTGCCCACCCCATCGACCGCCACGCCGCTGCACCGCACGGCCGAAGTGGCCCGCAATACCGCCGAGACCCGCATCCAGGTGCGTGTGAACCTGGACGGCACGGGGCTGGCCCGGCTGAACTCGGGCATCGGCTTTCTGGACCACATGCTCGACCAGATCGCGCGCCACGGCCTGATCGACCTGGACATCGAGTGCGCGGGCGACCTGCATATCGACGGCCACCACACGGTCGAAGATATCGGCATCACCTTGGGCCAGGCCTTTGCCAAGGCCATTGGTGACAAGAAGGGCATACGCCGCTATGGCCACGCCTATGTGCCGCTCGATGAGGCGCTCAGCCGCGTGGTGATTGATTTCTCCGGCCGCCCGGGTCTGCACATGGATGTGAAGTTCACCGCCGGCAGCATTGGCCAGCTTGATACGCAGCTGGTGTACGAGTTCTTCCAGGGCTTTGTGAACCATGCCGGCGTGACCTTGCACATCGACAACCTCAAGGGCTTCAATGCCCACCACCAGTGCGAGACCATCTTCAAAGCCTTTGCGCGCGCATTGCGTTTTGCGTTGGAGCATGATCCCCGCATGGCGGGCGTGATACCGTCCACCAAGGGCTCCCTGTAAGCTGCCGTTGGCGGCAGCCGCTACACTTCATTCTTGCTATGACAACTTCATCCAATACCGTTGCCGTGGTGGACTACGGCATGGGCAATCTGCGCTCGGTATCGCAGGCCGTGCAGGCGGCAGCGGCCGGCTCGTCCGTGGCCGTGGTGGTGACGGCCGACCCCGACGTGGTGCGTGCCGCCACCCGCATTGTGCTGCCGGGCCAGGGCGCCATGCGCGACTGCATGGCCGAGCTCAAGGCCTCGGGCCTGCAGGACAGCGTGCTGGAAGCGGCCCGCAACAAGCCGATGTTCGGCGTTTGCGTGGGCATGCAGATGCTGCTGGACCACAGCGAAGAGGGCGACACCCCGGGCCTGGGCCTGATTGCTGGCCAGGTGCGCAAGTTCCAGCTGGCGGGCCGCCCCCAGGCCGATGGCAGCCGCTTCAAGGTGCCGCAGATGGGCTGGAACCAGGTGCAGCAGCAAGCCCATGGCGGCCAGCCCCACCCGGTCTGGCAAGGCGTGCCCGACCAGTCCTATTTCTATTTTGTCCACAGCTTTTATGCGGCCCCCGCCAGTGGTGCCCAGTGCCACGGCTGGGCCGAGTATGGCGAGCGCTTTGCCTGCGCCATTGGCCGCGACAACATCTTTGCCACCCAGTTTCATCCAGAAAAAAGTGCGGACCAGGGCCTGGCGCTCTACCGCAACTTCCTGCACTGGAACCCTTAAATTCTCACCGTCAGCCCACTACCATGCTGCTCATTCCTGCGATTGACCTCAAGGACGGTCACTGCGTTCGCCTCAAGCAAGGCGATATGGACCAATCCACCACCTTTGGCGAAGATCCGGTTGCGGTCGCCCGCCGCTGGTTCGATGCGGGCGCGCGCCGCCTGCATCTGGTGGATCTCAACGGCGCCTTTGCCGGCCAGCCCAAGAACCTGCCGGTCATCAAGGCCATCCTGAAAGAGTTTGGTGACGAGCTGCCGGTGCAGCTGGGCGGCGGCATTCGCGACCTGGACACCATCGAGAAATACATCGATGCCGGCATGCAGTACGTGATCATCGGCACCGCTGCGGTCAAGGACCCTGGCTTTCTGCAGAATGCCTGCACGGCCTTTGCCGGCCACATCATCGTTGGCCTCGATGCCAAGGACGGCATGGTTGCCACCGATGGCTGGAGCAAGATCACCCAGCACTCGGTCATCGAGACGGCCAAGCGCTTTGAGGACTGGGGCGTGGAATCCATCATCTACACCGACATCGGCCGCGACGGCATGCTCAGCGGCATCAACATGGAAGCCACCATCAAGCTGGCCCAGGCGATCAAGATCCCCGTCATTGCCTCCGGCGGTCTGTCGGGCATGGCCGATATCGAGGCCCTGTGCAAGGCCGAGCCCGAAGGCGTTGAAGGCGTCATCTGTGGCCGCGCCATCTACACCGGTGACCTGGATTTTGCGGCCGCCCAGGAACGCGCGGACCAGTTGAGTGACAGCGTCTGATTGGCGCTGAAACGCTCTGCAACACAGCAGAACAGCAAGGCCACCTTCGGGTGGCCTTTTTGATATCTGTGTTAATTGAAACAGTTTGTATTCGATCTTGGCTGTCCCCTGGTGTCTGGCCTGTGGGAGCTGGACTACACCGCGCTTTTAAGTCCGTGTGGTGACTGCGAATTTGAGAAATGTCAACAAATGCTAGTTGTTACCCGCAGCTGCTTCTGATGACCGACAAATGTTTTGAATAACTGTGGCTTATCAGACAATGGTTGCTTGGTCAGGATGCCAGAATCCATAGAAGTCTTGGATAGCGCATTCTGCAAGACCTCTTTGAAAGCCCCCTGTGATACTCGTGACTGGCGGAGCCGGCTATGTTGGCTCTCATATCTGCATTGCCTTGGCCGAGGCCGGCATGCCGTTCCTGATTCTGGATAACTTCAGCAATGCAAGGCGTTCGGTCATCACCAGGCTGGGCAAGATCCTGGGCTTTGCACCGCCCTGCATCGATGCCGATGTGCGCGATGTCGCGGTGCTGGAACAATTGTTTGACGAGCAGCATTTCGATGCGGTCATCCACAGCGCTTTTCTCACCGCGTCTGCCGATGCCGCGCGCGAGCCACTGCGCTACTACGACAACAATGTCTCGGGCACCATCGGCCTGCTGCGCGCCATGCAGACCGCCGGCTTGCGCAACCTGGTGGTGTCGTCCTCGTCGGTGGTCTATGGTGATCCGGCGCCGCACCCGGTGCGCGAGGACGCGCCGCTGTCCGCCTGCACGCCCTACGGCCAGACGGCGCTGATGGTGGAGCAGGTGCTCAGCAGCTTGGATGAAGCCTCGCCCAAGCGCTGGCGCATGGCCTTGCTGCGCAGCTTCAATGCCGTGGGCTGCCATGACAGCGGCCTGATTGCCGAAGACCCACCGCGCATGTCTTCGCATGTCGCACCGTATCTGGCCCAGGTGGCTGCCGGCAAGCGCGATGGCCTGCGCATCTATGGCGGCGACTACCCTACGCCCGATGGCACCCCCGTGCGCGACTACCTGCATGTGATGGACCTGGCCCGCGCCTATGTTGCCACCTTGCAGTATTTGCGCGGCCATGCGGGCCTGGCCCGCTTCAACATCGGCTCGGGCCAGCCCACCTCGGTACTGGGTCTGGTGCGCGCTTTCGAGCATGCCAATGGCCGTGCCGTGCCTTTTCGCATCGGTGCGCGCCGCGCAGGCGACGCAGCGCATTGCTGGGCGGATATCTCGCAGGCACGCACGCAACTGGGCTGGCAGCCCAAGCTGGGGCTGGATCGCATGATGGAAGATGTCTGGCGCTGGCAAATCGGCACCGGCCGTAGCGTGCACTGACGGATCCTGACCCAACGCCTGGCGGCCCAAGCGCTGCAGGCGTTTTTCTGGCCCGCAGCCTGCGCGCCAGCGCTGGGCGTGTTATTGTTTTGCCCGTCTGGCGTTATCGCCACCGCTCCCATCTGCCACGAGATCTTCCATGCTTGCCAAACGCATCATTCCTTGCCTCGACGTCACCGGCGGTCGCGTCGTCAAAGGTGTCAATTTTGTCGAACTGCGCGATGCCGGCGACCCGGTGGAAATTGCGGCGCGCTACAACACCCAGGGTGCCGATGAGCTGACCTTTCTGGACATCACCGCGACCAGCGATGGCCGCGATCTGATCTTGCCGATCATCGAGGCGGTTGCCAGCCAGGTCTTCATTCCGCTGACCGTGGGCGGCGGCGTGCGCACCGTGGCCGATGTGCGGCGCCTGCTCAATGCCGGTGCCGACAAGACCAGCTTCAACTCTGCTGCCATTGCCGATCCTTCTGTCATCAATGCAGCCAGTGACCGCTATGGCTCGCAGTGCATTGTGGTCGCCATCGACGCCAAGCGCCGCCAAGGCCAGGATGTCATCGAGCGCGGCGAGGGCTGGGATGTTTACAGCCACGGCGGGCGCAAGAACACGGGGCTGGACGCTGTCCGCTGGGCCAGCGATATGGCCGCGCGCGGCGCCGGAGAGATCTTGCTCACCAGCATGGACCGCGATGGCACCAAGTCCGGTTTTGACCTGGCCCTGACCCGTGCCGTGGCCGATGCCGTGGGTGTGCCCGTCATTGCTTCGGGCGGTGTGGGCAACCTCGACCACCTGGCCGATGGCGTGCAGCAGGGTGGTGCCGATGCGGTGCTGGCGGCCAGCATCTTCCACTACGGCGAGTTCACCGTGCAGCAGGCCAAAGAGCGCATGCGCGAGCGCGGTATTCCGGTTCGACTCTAAGAACCTGTTCAAAGTCTCCTCGCGCCGCGACAGTGTCTTTGCGAGATGGGATGCTAGGCGCAACACCGCAGCAATAGCCCAGCTATTGCGAGGATTTGCAACAACGCAGACCGCTCGCAAAGCCACTGTCCCTAAGGGTTGGAGTGAAATCGGGCGATTTCTGCGCGCTGGCTCTTGCTTGCACCCCGGTGCAAGCTGCGTTCCATCCCTTCGAACTCATCCCGATTGCACTCCAACGCGGCTGCGTAGAGACTTTGAACAGGTTCTAAGAACAGATTCTAAGCTCGGCTTTTCAGGCTGGTTTTTGACACAAGCAACGGCGCCTTTGGCGCCGTATGTGTTGCGGGGCCTGATCCAGCTAGCTACGTCTGCGAGCTTTGGGGCCAGCGACGCCGCCCTTGCTGGAACTCTCCAGTCTCCGCTGTCTGAACTGCCCAGGCCGTTTGTGCGCGTTTGCACTCTCCTCCGTAGACATCCACCAGCCAGCCTCTGGAGGGGTGGCGTGACTGGCGTTTGTCTTTGGCCATTGCAAGCGGCTATTCGTCGGCGAGTGGATTGGCAGCCCTGGCTACCCCCATGCACCTGGGTAGGGCCAGGAGGTATTTGCAAACGGCATTCCATGAGCATGCTGACCAGCCAAGTTCTGAGCCTCTGCACTCTCTTTCGTCACTAGTGATCTGCAAAGCTATAAAAATGATTGATTTAATCGATCAGAAATGACAGTTTGCAATGATTGACAATGTTTCCAAAGTTGAAACACACTCGGTAATTGCAAACTGCTATAAACGCGATCTATCTATTTTTAGTCACAGTTTGTTTCGGTTGTCTGAGAAATGCGGCGGCAAAAGCCGTAGGCAATTGCAATAGAACTATGAGAAAACGCGTCGCCGATCCGGGCCTGGTGACGCTGATAAGAGGCTGGGAGTTGTCGGCTATGTCGGTGTTTGGGATATGCGTTATGCAGGCTTTGGCCTGCCTGTCTGTTTTCCGCAAGATTTGCGCGCGCACTGCGATGCTGGTGGCGCTGCTGGTGTTACCGGTCAGTGTCTGGGCGCAGGTCTGTGCAGTGCCCGGCAAGGATGGTGTAGGCTCCGCAACTGGCATAGTAAATAGCTACTTTCCAGGCGCTACGGCATCTCTGAATGCTGGTAGTACGAGCTTGACCATTGGTGCCCGAAATACGGCAGGCGCAACGACTGCGTTCGCGGCCAATGACCTCATGCTGGTCATCCAGATGCAGGACGCCAGCATCAATGCCGTCAACTCCAGCGCCTACGGCAGCGGGGGCAGTGGTGGTCAGGGTTCCACCAGCGTCAATAACACCGGTCTGTATGAGTTTGTCCGTGTGGTCTCGGTTTCGGGGTCCACCGTGACGTTCACGCCGGCGCTGGCCAATAACTATCGCAACGCAACGGCAACGTCCACTTCTGGCCAGAAGACCTACCAAGTCGTGCGGGTGCCGCAGTACACCACGGCGGCCGTCAGCGGTGTCACCGCCCCCGCTTGGAATGGTTCCACCGGTGGAGTCGTTGCCATTGATGCCCGCGATACTTTGACGCTCAATAGCGGCACGGTGGAGGGGCAGACCGGCCGTGCCATTTTCCTGGCAGGCAAGGGCTTTCGCGGTGCCATCGGCAGCAATGGCTCCGCACAGGGATCGCGAGACGATTGGATGGGCACTTATGCTGCTGCGGGTGGCGGAGGCGGGAAGGGTGAAGGCATTGCAGGCACACCGCAGTATTTGGCCAACAAGAGCGGAAACTATGGCTCAAAGCTGACGAATGCGGTTCTCAATGGGGGCATCAGCCAGATAGATTCGGGCATCGAAGGCTACCCAGGAGGCTCGCGTGCGCGCGGCGCCCCGGGCAATGCCGGCGGTGGTGGTGCCGATGGCGCACCTGCTGGTGTCAATAACAACAATTACAACGCAGGCGGCGGTGGCGGCGGCAACTACGCCGCCGGCGGACTGGGTGGTCGGCCCTGGGCGTATCCCTTGGTCGACAGCGGTGGTCGTGGCGGCGGTGGCTATATGGGTACCACCGCCTTCAACCGTATTTTCTTGGGTGGTGGCGGTGGTGCGGGTAGTACCAACAATGGGACCGCAGATTCTGCAGCCTACAGCAACAACGGTATTGGGTGTTCGGATGCGGATGGCCGTTGCTCCTCCGGTGCATCGGGTGGCGGTATTGTCATTTTGCGTGCGCAGAATATTACTGGTACCGGTGTGATCGATGTGCGCGGCGCCAATGGCTACAACGTGCAAAACGATGCGGCAGGTGGCGGTGGCGCAGGCGGCTCGGTGGTGATCCATACGCTTGAGGGCGGCACTGCCGTGATCGATGCCAGCGGTGGTGACGGTGGCAACGCCTGGGCGGGCAGCCAGACTGGCTCTGCCGGACGCCATGGCCCTGGCGGCGGCGGCGGCGGTGGCTTTATCGCCTTTTCTCCATCCAGCATGGTGGTCACGACGACCATCAATGGTGGCACTCCGGGTTACACCACCAATGGCACGACGGACAACTACGGCGCCTTTGGTAACCAGGGCGGCGTTGCCTCGTTCCAGTCACCCAATGCACCAGGCACCTTGCCGGGTGCTTCTTGCGCCCCAGATCTGCGCTTGGCCAAGAGCAACGGTGTCAACATTGTGAATGCGGGTAGCACAACCGCCTACACCCTGACCGCCAGCAATGTGGGCGCTTCACCCACCACGGGTTTGATTACCGTGGTCGACAAGTTGCCTACAGGTTTGACGATTCCCTCAGGTACCATTTCCTTGGGGGGGACCAATGCCGCCAACTGGAGCTGTAGCGGCGCAGCCGGCGGCAGTGTGATCACCTGTACCAGCTCTACTGCCATTGCTGCGGCCGGTAGCAGTGTGTTTAGTGTGACGGTCAATGTCGGTCTGAGTTCGGCAACCAGCACAACCATCACCAACAAGGCCAAGATTGGCGGTGGCGGGGATCCGCTCAACGGCTCCGCCCCTACTGAGGCGACCGCGACGGCGTGTACCGGTAACCAGTCACCCGCTGGTTGTGCCATCGATGTCGATGCCGTGAAATCGCCTTTGCTGAGCCTGACCAACAATGACAACACCGATGTGGTCTTGGCAGGTGGGACGACCACCTATGCGTTGACCGTCAACAACGTCGGTGATGCGCCAAGTGCCGGCGTGGTCACCGTTGTAGATGTCTTGCCGACGGGCATGTCCTATACGGGTGCAGCGACTTTCAGCAGCGGAATTTTCAGCTGTAGCTATACCGCGTCAAGCAACAGCATCACCTGCACCACCAACACCGCTATTGCGGCAGGTGGCAGTGCGGCGATTTCGCTGCCGGTCTCAATTGCCAGCACAGCGCCCAGCGCCTTGGTGAACCTCGCCCGCGTTGGTGGTGGCAGTGATTCCAGCAAGCCCAGTGCGCCCACGGTCGCGACCACGCAAACGTGCTCGCCATCGGTGGCTTCGGATATCGCCACGGGCTGCGCGGCCGATACCGATTCGGTCAAGCGTGTGCAACTGAACCTGACCAAGGACGATGGCCGCTTTGGCATCTATGTCGGCGGCACGACGACCTATGCCTTCCGCGTCAGCAATACCGGCGATGCCGACTCGGTGGGCACGATCAATTTCCGCGATGTGCTGCCCACGCCGATGAACTGGCCAGCAGCGCTGACCAAGACGGGCCCCAATGCCGCAGACTGGACCTGCACTCGGGTCAGCAACACGGAAGTCAGCTGTACCTCGAGCACGGTGATTGCGGCGGGGGCTGTCAGCCAGTTCAGTCTGCTGGCCAATGCAGGCGCGATGACCAGCGGCAACCAGTACATGAACAAGGCATTGGTCACTGGCGGTGCCGACGCCGTCCTGGGCTCTGCAGCACCGACCACCACGCAAGTCAATGCCTGTACCAACAACAGTATTCCAGCCGGTTGCGCCATCGATCTGAACACGGCGCAGACACCACCCATCCTGCGGCTGACCAAGACCCATTCCAATCCCCAGTCCAAAGCGCCTGGCGATACGGTGGCTTTCACGCTCACCGTTGCTAACTCCGCCACCGTCGAAGCCCTGGCCAATACCGTACGGGTGGTCGATGTGTTCCCCACGGGGCTCAGCAATTTCACCGTGAACGCCACCCAGGGTATCTTTACCTGTGCCATGGGCTCGGGTGCCGACAGCAATGTGCTGACCTGCAACAACACCGGCGGTGCATTGGCCGCCAGCACCAGCGCCACCATCGCTGTCACTGCCACGGTATCGGCGACCACCAGCACCACCTTGGTCAACAAGGCGCAGGTGGGTACCGACAACACGGATCCCACGACCAGTAGCTACCCCACCAGCACGACGGCGGCGGCCTGTACCGCTGTCAATACGCCGACCGTCGGTTGCGCCACGGACTCGATCCCGGTGGTGCCATCGGCCACCTTGACGGTGGTGGCAAACGTGGCAAGCCGTGCCGCCAGTACCGACCAGTTCACCGTTGCCATCAGCAACGGCCCCACTGCGACGACCTCGGGCACGGCCACCAGCGCAAGTACCGCGGCCTTTGCGGCTACCCCGGGCACCAGCTACGCACTGAGTGAAACGGCTGCCGGCACGACCAACCTGGCGCGCTATACCACCACCTACGCCTGTACCAATGCCACCGCAGGCGGCACCTCGGTGGCGCCGGGCACTGGCACCACCGTGAATGTGACCCCGCAGGCGGGCGATGCCATCACCTGTACGTTCAGCAATACCCCGATCGCGCCGCGCCTGACCCTGGTCAAGAGCATTGCCTCGCGCGCACAGGCCTCGGACCAGTTCACGATCGCCATCAGCAATGGTGGCCCCACCGTATCGACCGCCGGCACGGCAACCTCGGCAAGCACCACGACCTACACGGCCACCGCCGGCACCAGCTACACACTGAGTGAAGTAGCAGCCGCTGGCGCCAACTTGGCGCGCTACAACAGCAGCTACAGCTGTACCAACACGGGCGTTGCCGGCACCACCATGCCTTCGGGCACGGGCACCAGCTTCAGCCTGGCGCCCCAGGCGGGCGACAACATCAGCTGTACCTTCAGCAACAGTGCCATTGCGCCCAAGCTGACGGTCAACACGGTCGTATCGGGCCGCATTCTCGGCACCGACCAGTTCAGCGTGGGCATCAACAATGGCGGCCCTAGCGCCACCACCAGCGGCACGCAAACCACAGCCTCGGCAGGCCCGACCACCGCGACGGCCGGCACCAGCTACCTGCTGACTGAAACCGCCGCCGGCACACCTGCGACCAACCTGGCCCGTTACACCACCACCTACAGCTGTACCAATGCGACGGCGGGCGGCACCAGCGTGTCCTCGGGTGCGGGTACCTCCATCACGGTCGTACCCCAAGCCGGTGATGACATCAGCTGTACCTTTACCAACACGCCGGTCTACCCCAAGCTCAGCGTGACCAAGGCCGCATCACCGACCAGCTTTGTCGTGGGTGCCAGCGGCCAGAGCTACCGCATCACCATTGGCGTGGCCAACGGGCCCACCACTGCGGCCATCAGCATCGCCGACAGCCTGCCCGCTGGCGTGACCCTGTCGGGTGCGCCAACCGTCAGTGGCGCCGCCACCCTGAGCGGTTGCAGCAGCAGTGGCAGCAGCATTGGTGCTTGCCAACTGGCCAGCGGCCTGGCCGATGGCAGCTATGTGCTGACCATTCCCGTGTCGGTGGCATCATCGGCCACGGGCGCCGGCGCTGCCAACACCGCCAATCTGGGCGGCGGTGGTGATCCCAGCTGTACGGCCGCCGCAACGACGGAGGCATGTGATCCCACCACCGCTGCGGTTGCCGTCAAGACCCCGGCCAATGTCAGCCTGGCCAAAACCGGCGCAGCCACTGCGGTGGCAGGCAATAGCTATGTCTACACGCTGGCGCTGAGCAACAGCGGCCAGACCGCCACGGCCTCCAACCTGGTGGTGCGTGACCAGCTCGCCTCCGGCATGGTGGCCACGGGAGTTACCGGCGCCAACTGCGGCACCTTGCCCAGTGCGGCAGGTGCCTTGCTGACCTGTACCGTGGCTGATCCGATCGCAGCAGATGGTGGCTCTGCCAGCATCCAGCTGACCGTAACCATGCCCAGCGGTGGCGGCAATGTCGTCAACTATGCGGCAACCCATCCATCGGGCAGCGGCAATCCGGGTGTGGACCCTGGCCCGGCCTGTACCAATGCGGCCAATGTGGCTTGTGCCAGCTCGACGGCCGCCGTCAGCACCCCCGCCAATGTCAGCCTGAGCAAGACAGGCGCAGCCACGGCGCTGACCGGCTCCAGCTATGTCTACACGCTGACCCTGAGCAACAGTGGCCAGTTGGCCACCGGCAGCAACCTGATCGTCAAGGACAAGCTGCCTGCAGGCGTGGTGGCCACTGGCGTGACTGGCGCCAGCTGCGGCGCGCTGCCCAGCAGTGCCGCCGCCTTGCTGAGCTGTACCGTTGCCAGCCCGCTGGCAGCCGGTGCATCGGCCAGCATCCAGCTGACCGTCACTTTGCCAAGTAGCGGCGGTACCGTCGTCAACAACGCTGCTACCAACCCCACGGGCTCGGGCGCTCCGGGCGTGGACCCCAGTGTTACCTGCGTGAACAGCAGCACGACTGCTTGCGCAAGCCACAGTCTGTCGGTCAACACGCCAGCGAGCCTGGCCACCACCAATGTGCTGACCTTGGTCAATGGCAGCCCCGTGCCCGCTGGCTATTTGGCCAAGCCTGGTGATGTGTTGACCTATACCGTCAGCGTCACCAACAGCGGCGGTACTGCAGGTTCCACGGAAGTGGGCCAGACTGTGCCCGCAGGTACGACCTACACGGGCACCGGTCAAGGCTGGGGCGCAGGTTGCACGGCAGCGGGCACGCAGTGCGCGCAAACCGTGGCAGTCGGTGCTGGCCAGACCAGCACCGTGCAGTACACGGTGACTGTTGCCAGCCCAGGCAGCACTGCCACCATCGTGGACACCGTCACCAGCTCGGTGGGTACCTGCACGACCTGTGTGGAGACTACCGACACGCAGCATGCAGATATGCAGGCAACCGTGACGGTGACGCCAGGCACGACCAGCACGACGGGTGTGGAGTTGATCTACACCAGCGTCTGCAAGAACAATGGTCCACAGACGGCGCTGAACGCCGCTTGCACGGTGACCTCTCCAGCCGGCGCGGTGACGACCTGTACGCCCACCAGCCCGGCAGCGACGCTTGCATCGGGATCCAGCATCACCTGTACCACCAAGCTCACACCGAGCGTGGTGGGTGACTATGCCGTGAGCGTTGCCACCAGCAACACCCTGTACGACGCCGTGACGAGCAACAATGCCGCCACCGCGACGGTCAAGGTCAACACGCCAGCGGCTCTGCGCATCGTCAAGACCCTGGCGCAAGTCAATGGCGCGGCTGTGCCTGCTAACTACGCGGCCAAGATCGGCGACAAGCTGACCTACGCTATGGTCGTTACCAACACCGGTGGCACTGCTGGCACGACAGTCCTGACCGAGACCGTGCCAGAAGGTACCCAGTTTGTGGGCGGTAGTGCTCCTGATGTTGCCCAAGGTTGGAACCAGACACCACAGGCTTGCGGCGTGGCAGCCACCACCTGCACGCAAAGCGTGACGGTGCCAGCGCAGAGCGCCGAAGGTGTGGCTGGTGAGCAAACCGTGCGCTTCACGGTGGAAGTGCTTGCCCCAGCGACCAGCAACGGCAAGATCACCAATACCGTGAGCAGCGACATCCCAGCTGCTTGCGCCTCTGGTACTTGCTCGGTCGAAACTGCTAACGCAGTTGCCGACATGCAAGCGCAGATCACCAGCAGCTTGCCAAGTGCTGTGGTGGTGGGTCAAAGCGTGACCATCACCGGTACCTGTACCAATAACGGCCCGGCCAATGCGGTCAACGCCAGCTGTGCCATGGTGATCAGTAATGGTGCTTCCACTATCAACGCCACTTGCGATGCAGCCAAGACCTTGGCAGTGAGTGAGACGCTGAGCTGCTCGGTGACCTTCACCGCTGCCCAAGGCGACATCAGTGCGACCATCAATGCAGCAACGCAGAGCTACGAGTCCAACACTGCGAACAACACGGACACCAAGTCCACGGTGGGTAATACGCCAGCGAGCCTGGCGACCACCAATGTGCTGACCTTGGTCAATGGCAGCCCCGTGCCAGCCGGCTACCTGGCCAAACCTGGTGATGTGTTGACCTATACCGTCAGCGTCACCAACAGTGGTGGCACGGCAGGCAGCACCGATGTCGGACAGACCGTACCAGCAGGTACGACCTACACGGGCGCCAGCCAAGGCTGGGGTGCCGGTTGCACCGCAGCAGGCACGCAGTGCGCACAAACCGTGTCAGTCGGTGCTGGCCAGACCAGCACGCTGCAGTACACGGTGACCGTTGCCAGCCCAGGCAGCACTGCCACCATCGTGGACACCGTCACCAGCTCGGTGGGTACCTGCACGACATGCCAAGTCACCACCGACACGCAGCATGCAGATATGCAGGCCACCGTGACGGTGACGCCGGGCACGACCAGCACGACCGGCGTTGAACTGACCTACACCAGCGTGTGCAAGAACAATGGTCCACAGACGGCGCTGAACGCCGCTTGCACGGTGACCTCTCCAGCCGGCGCGGTGACGACCTGTACGCCTACCAGCCCGGCAGCGACGCTTGCATCGGGCGACAGCATCACCTGCGTTACCAAGCTCACGCCAAGCACGGCCGGTGACTATGCCGTGAGCGTTGCCACCAGCAACACCTTGTACGATGCAGCTACTGGCAACAACAGCGCAACGACCACCGTCAAGGTCAACACCCCTGCAGATCTGCATATCGTCAAGACCCTGGCGCAAGTCAATGGCGCGGCTGTGCCCGCCAACTACGCCGCCAAGATTGGCGACAAGCTGACCTACGCTATGGTCGTTACCAACACCGGTGGCACTGCTGGCACGACAGTCCTGACCGAGACCGTGCCAGAAGGTACCCAGTTTGTGGGCGGTAGTGCTCCTGATGTTGCCCAAGGTTGGAACCAGACACCACAGGCTTGCGACGCAGCGGCCAGCACCTGCACGCAAAGCGTGACGGTGCCAGCGCAGAGCGCCGAAGGTGTGGCTGGTGAGCAAACCGTGCGCTTCACGGTGGAAGTGCTTGCCCCAGCGACCAGCAACGGCAAGATCACCAATACCGTGAGCAGCGACATTGCTGCAGCTTGCGCCTCTGGTACTTGCTCGGTTGAAACTGCTAACGCCGTCGCCGACATGCAAGCGCAGATCACCAGCAGCTTGCCAAGTGCTGTAGTGGTGGGCCAAAGCGTGACCATCACCGGTACCTGTACCAACAATGGTCCCGTCAGTGCTGTTGGTGCCAGCTGCCAGATGGCCGTGCAGAACGGTGCTGCATCGGTCGGTGCAACTTGCGATGCAGCCAAGACCTTGGCAGTGAGCGAGACGCTGAGCTGCTCGGTGACCTTTACGGCAGCGGAAGGCGCGATCAGCGCCACCATCAACACGACCACGCAAAGCTACGAAAGCGATATCACCAACAACACCGACACCAAGTCCACGGTGGGCAACACGCCAGCGAGCCTGGCTACCACCAATGTGCTGACCTTGGTCAATGGCAGCCCTGTGCCAGCGGGCTACCTGGCCAAGCCTGGTGATGTGCTGACCTATACCGTCAGCGTCACCAACAGTGGCGGCACGGCAGGCAGCACCGATGTTGGCCAGACCGTGCCAGCAGGTACCGCTTACACCGGCACGGGTGAGGGTTGGAGTGCAGGTTGCACGGCAGCGGGTACGCAGTGCGCGCAAACCGTGGCAGTGGGTGCAGGCCTGACCAGCACCGTGCAGTACACGGTGACTGTTGCCAGCCCAGGCAGCACTGCGACCATCGTGGACACCGTCACCAGCTCGGTGGGTACCTGCACGACCTGTGTGGTGACTACCGACACACAGCATGCAGATATGCAGGCAACCGTGACGGTGACGCCGGGCACGACCAGCACGACCGGCGTGGAACTGATCTACACCAGCGTGTGCAAGAACAACGGCCCGCAAAGCGCTATCAACGCAACTTGCGTGGTGACCGCACCAGCGGGCGCATCGGCAGCAATCTGCACGCCAACCAGCCCAGCGGCGAGCTTGGCTTTGGGTGAAAGCATCACCTGCGTTACCAAGCTCACGCCAAGCACGGCCGGTGACTATGCCGTGAGCGTTGCTACCAGCAACACCTTGTACGACGCAGCTACTGGCAACAACAGCGCAACGACCACCGTCAAGGTCAACACCCCTGCAGATCTGCATATCGTCAAGACCCTGGCGCAAGTCAATGGCGCGGCTGTGCCCGCCAACTACGCCGCCAAGATTGGCGACAAGCTGACCTACGCTATGGTCGTTACCAACACCGGTGGCACTGCTGGCACGACAGTCCTGACCGAGACCGTGCCAGAGGGCACCCGCTTTGTAGGCGGCATCGCTCCTAACGAGAGCCAGGGTTGGAGCCAAGCACCGGTCTGCGACGCTGCAGGAAGCACCTGCGAGCAAAGCGTGACCGTGCCAGCGCAAAGCACAGCGACTCCTGCGGTGCCCGGTGAGCAAACGGTGGAGTTCACGGTGGAAGTGCTTGCCCCAGCGACCAGCAACGGCAAGATCACCAATACCGTGAGCAGCGACATTGCTGCAGCTTGTGCCTCAGGTACTTGCTCGGTTGAAACCGCCAATGCGGTTGCTGACATGCAAGCGCAAATCACCAACATCCCAGCTTCGGCTGTGGTGGTCGGCCAAAGCGTGACCATCACCGGTACCTGTACCAACAATGGTCCCGTCAGTGCTGTTGGCGCCAGCTGCCAGATGGCAGTGCAGAACGGTGCAGCATCGGTCGGTGCAACTTGCGATGCAGCCAAGACCTTGGCAGTGAGCGAGACGCTGAGCTGCTCGGTGACCTTCACGGCAGCGGAAGGCGCGATCAGCGCCACCATCAACACGACCACGCAAAGCTACGAGAGCGATATCACCAACAACACCGACACCAAGTCCACGGTGGGCAACACGCCAGCTAGCCTGGCTACTACCAATGTGCTGACCTTGGTCAATGGCAGCCCCGTGCCAGCTGGCTACCTGGCCAAACCTGGTGATGTGTTGACCTATACCGTTAGCGTCACCAACAGCGGCGGTACTGCAGGTTCCACGGAAGTGGGCCAGACTGTGCCTGCAGGCACGACCTATACGGGTTTGGGCCAAGGCTGGGGCGCAGGTTGCACGGGAGCGGCGACGCAGTGCGCGCAAACCGTGGCAGTCGGTGCTGGCCAGACCAGCACGCTGCAGTACACGGTCACCGTGGCTAGCCCAGGTACAACTGCCACCATCGTGGACACCGTCACCAGCTCGGTGGGCACCTGCACGACTTGCCAAGTCACCACCGACACGCAGCATGCAGATATGCAGGCCACCGTGACGGTGACGCCAGGCACGACCAGCACGACTGGCGTGGAACTGATCTACACCAGCGTGTGCAAGAACAATGGCCCACAAAGCGCAATCAATGCAACTTGCGTGGTGACCGCACCAGCGGGCGCATCGGCAGCAATCTGCACGCCAACCAGCCCAGCGGCGAGCTTGGCTTCGGGTGAGAGCATCACCTGCGTTACCAAGCTCACGCCAAGCACGGCCGGTGACTATGCCGTGAGCGTTGCTACCAGCAATACCTTGTACGACGCAGCTACTGGCAACAACAGCGCAACGACCACCGTCAAGGTCAACACCCCTGCAGATCTGCATATCGTCAAGACCCTGGCGCAAGTGAACGGTGCGGCTGTGCCTGTCAACTACGCTGCCAAGATTGGCGACACGCTGACCTACGCAATGGTGATCACCAACACCGGTGGTACCGCTGGCACTACGGTCCTGACTGAGACCGTGCCAGAAGGTACCCAGTTTGTGGGTGGCGGAGCTTCCAACCCTGAACAGGGCTGGAGCCAGACAACACAAGCTTGCGGCGTGGCAGCCACCACCTGCACGCAAAGCGTGACGGTGCCAGCGCAGAGCACGGCGACTCCTGCGGTGCCCGGTGAGCAAACGGTGGAGTTCACGGTGGAAGTGCTTGCCCCAGCGACCAGCAACGGCAAGATCACCAATACCGTGAGCAGCGACATCCCAGCTGCTTGCGCCTCTGGTACTTGCTCGGTCGAAACTGCTAACGCAGTTGCCGATATGCAAGCGCAGATCACCAGCAGCTTGCCAAGTGCGGTGGTCGTGGGTCAAAGCGTCACCATCACTGGTTTGTGCACCAACAATGGCCCAGCCAATGCGGTCAACGCCAGCTGCGAGATGACAGTGAGCAATGGCGGCAACAACACTGCAGTGACCTGCGGTGCAAATGCGACCTTGGTAATGGGTGGCAGCATCAGCTGTACTGCCAGCTTCACCGCTGTTGAAGGTGCTATCAGCGCAAGCATCCAAGCTGCAACGCAAAGCTATGACAGCAATACGGCCAACAACACCGACACCAAGTCGACGGTGGGTAATACCGCAGCCAGCTTGGTGACCACCAATGTGTTGACCGCCGTGAACGGCAGCCCCGTGCCAGCGGGCTACCTGGCTAAGCCCGGTGATGTGCTGACCTACACCGTGACCGTGGTGAACAGCGGCGGCACGGCAGGCAGCACCGATGTGGGCCAGACCGTGCCAGCAGGTACCACTTACACCGGAACGGGTGAGAGTTGGAGTGCAGGTTGTGCTGCGGCATCCAGCACCTGCAGCCAGACGGTGGCAGTGGGCGCGGGCCAAACGAGCACCGTTACCTACACCGTCACCGTGGCTGGCCCAGGCAGCACGGCGAGCATCGTTGACACGGCTACCAGCAGTGTCGGCAGCTGCAGCAGCTGCCAGGTGACGACCGGCACGCAGCATGCAGACATGCAGGCCACCGTGACGGTGACACCGGGCACGACCAGCACCACGGGTGTGGAGCTGATCTACACCAGCATCTGCAAGAACAATGGCCCGCAAACGGCCTTGAACGCGGCTTGCCTGGTGACGGCTCCCGCTGGTGTACAAACCATCTGCGCGCCCACGACGCCAGCCGCAACGCTGGCATCGGGCGACAGCATCACCTGCACCACCAAGATCACGCCAAGTGCAGCCGGTGACTATGCCGTGAGCGTGGCCACCAGCAATGACTTGTACGATCCAGCACCGGGCAACAACACGGCGACGAGGACCGTCAAGGTCAACACGCCCGCCGAGCTGAACATCGCCAAGACCCTGGCGCAAGTCAACGGTGCGGCTGTGCCCGCCAACTACGCAGCCAAGATCGGCGACACGCTGACCTACCAACTGCGGGTGACCAACGCGGGCGGTACTGCCAGCACCCTCGTGCTGACCGAGACCGTGCCAGAAGGCACCCAGTTTGTAGGCGGCATCGCCCCTAACGAGAGCCAGGGTTGGAGCCAAGCACCGGTCTGCGAAGCAGCAGGAAGCACCTGCGAGCAAAGCGTGACGGTGCCCGCACAAAGCGCAGAAGGTGTGGCCGGTGAGCAGACCGTTGCGTTCACGGTGGAGGTGCTTGCGCCTGCGACCAGCAGTGGCAAGATCATCAATACGGTGACCAGCGATGTGCCAGCCGCTTGCGCGGCCGGTGGCTGCACGGCAGAGACGGCCAATGCGGTGGCGGACATGCAGGCGCAAATCACGACGATCCCGTCTGGCGCCGTGGTGGTGGGTCAAAGCGTGACCATCTCCGGCCAATGCACCAACAATGGACCGGCGGAGGCCCTCAATGCCAGCTGCGTGATGACCGTGAACAACGGTGGCACAAGCATTGCCGCAATCTGCGATGCCAACGCCAACCTGGCGGTAGGCGGAAGTCTCAGCTGTACGGCGACCTTTGCTGCGGCAGAAGGTGCGATCAGCGCCAGCATGACGGCAGCAACGCAAAGCTACGAAAGCGACACCGCCAACAACAGCGATGCCAAGGCTGTCAACGGCAATACACCTTCGGCGGTGACGGTGACCAATGTGCTGGTGAAGGTCAACGACGCGCCCGTGCCAGCGGGCTATGTGATCAAGCCCGGCGACAAGCTCACCTACCAGGTGCTGGTCAGCAACACGGGTGGCACGCCTGGCTCGACGGTGTTGACGGAGACGGTGCCTGCGGGTACCCGCTATGTCGGCACGGGTGAAGGCTGGACGGCGGGTTGCGTGGCCGCAGGCAGCAGCTGCACGCAGCCAGCAACGGTGCCGGGCGGCAGCCCGCAAGCGCCGGGCACGGTGGCCTTTGAATACACGGTGCGTGTGGACGACACGGTGACCAGTCCGAATGTGGTCAACACCGTGGGCAGCAGTGCAGCAGGCAGCTGCAGCGCCGCCTGCTCGGTGAGCACGCCAACGCAAGCCGCGGATATGCAGGTGAGCATGCCCGCCACCCTCGATGCCAAGGTGGGGGTGGAGTTCACGCTGACCTCGACCTGCCGCAACGCAGGCCCGGCCACGGCGACCCATGCACGTTGTGATGTCAGCGGCGCGCCTGCCGGTGCGGTCACGGTCTGTACGCCGACCCAGCCCGTGGCGGCACTGGCGGTGGGCGAGTCGATCACCTGTACCACCAAGTTCACGCCGGCCTCCACCGCTGCCATCACGATCACAACCCGTGCCAGCAGCGATGTGTATGACCCAGTGGCAGCGAACAACGAGGCCACGTCGTCTGCGCTGTTTACCAACACGCCGCCCACCGATGTCAAGCGGGTGCCCGTGAATGCCGCTTGGGCGCTGGCCTTGATGGCGCTGCTGCTGGTGCTGTTGGCGGGCAAGGCCCTGCCGCAGCGCCAGGGCCGTCGTCCCCAGGACTGAGCGTTCTGAGCGTGAGCCTCTCCGGCCCGGCTGCATGGCATGCACCGGGCCGTTTTCTTTTGCGGCTGTTTTCTCCCTGCATTGCGCACAACTGCATTGAATGCGAGACAATTCCCCGCATGAACTGGCTCGATCAAGTGAAATGGGACGCGCAGGGCCTGGTGCCCGTCATTGCGCAGGAGCAGCACTCCAAGGATGTGCTGATGTTTGCCTGGATGAACCGCGAAGCGCTGGCCCATACGGCCGAGCTGGGCCGGGCGGTGTACTTCAGCCGCTCGCGTGGCAAGCTGTGGTTCAAGGGCGAGGAGTCCGGCCATGTGCAGACCGTGCATGAGATCCGCATCGACTGTGACAACGATGTGGTGCTGCTGAGCGTGACCCAGACCGGGCATGAGCCGGGCATCGCCTGCCACACCGGTCGCCATAGCTGTTTTTACAGTGTGTTGCGTGGTGGCCAGTGGCAAGCGGTCGATCCGGTTTTGAAAGACCCGGAATCGATCTACAAATAATCCCTGTCTCGGCACTGTCTTCTTTGGCAGCCCTGGGTGGCTGCTTCGCTATATTTTCGTTATGACCGATACCTCTGCTTCCGCTGCCCTGTCCTCCACCGATGCCTTGCTGCGTCTGGCCGAGGTGCTGGAGTCGCGCAAACCTGCCAATGGCGGCGATCCTGAGACCAGCTATGTGGCGCGCTTGCTGCACAAGGGCCCGGATGCCTTTTTGAAGAAGGTGGGGGAAGAGGCGACCGAAGTGGTGATGGCGGCCAAGGATGTGGACCATGGCGCGCCAGCCTCCAAGCTGGTGTACGAAGTGGCCGATCTGTGGTTTCATACGATGGTGGCGCTGGCCCACTATGGCTTGAGCCCCGCCGATGTGGTGAACGAGCTGGCGCGCCGCGAGGGCTTGAGTGGCCTCGAAGAAAAGGCGATGCGCAAGGTAAAAGACCGTGAAGCTGAAGAAGGGAGTTCCGCATGAACGACGTCGTTGACGTGAAGACCGTTGATTCGGCCGCGATGGAGAGCCTCAAGACCTGGGGCTGGGTGAGCTATCTGCTGCACCTGATTGTGGCCGTGGCAGCGGTGGTGCCCACCGCACAGGCCAGCATCGTGCTGCTGCTGATCGCGCTGGTGATTGACCTGGTCAAGCGCAGTGATGCGCAGGGTACCTGGCAGCAAAGCCATTTTTCCTGGCGCATTCGCAGCGTCATCTGGGCCGGCGTGCTGTATGTCATCACCGCGCCGCTGTGGTTCCTCTTCGTCGTTCCCGGCTGGATCGCCTGGACCCTGATTTCCGTCTGGTTTCTCTACCGCATCGTGCGCGGCATGGTGGCGATGAACAAAGACCAGGCGATCAATGGCTAGCCACACGCCCGCCTCCGAGACGCCGGAGATGCCGCAGACGCCGGCCCCCGCAGAGGCCGAAGCGCCCAAGCGGGTGCCCCGCTCCAAGGGGGTGGACGAGAACACGCCGCCCATCAGCCTGGCCTTGCAGGGCGGCGGCTCGCATGGGGCCTTTACCTGGGGCGTGCTCGATGCCTTGCTGGCTGACCGCAGCCTGTGGATAGAAGGTGTGAGCGGCACCAGCGCCGGGGCGATGAACGCCGTGGTGATGGCCTATGGCTACGGCAAGGCAGCAGCCACCGAAACCGACAAGCGAAAAGCCCATGACGCGGGCTGTGAATCGGCCCGCGAGAGCCTCAAGCAGTTCTGGGAAGGGGTGGGCACGATGGGCAGCCTGATGGCGGGTGTGCCGATGGCCGGCAAGGCCATCTGGGACATGATGAGCCAATGGCTCTCGCCCTACCAGACCAACCCGCTCGACATCAACCCCTTGCGCCGCCTGCTGGAAAAGGTGGTGGACTTTGACTTTCTCCAGCATGAGCAGGGCCGCAATGCGCCCCGGGTATTTGTCTGCGCCACCAATGTGCGCACCGGCAAGGGGGAAGTCTTCAGCGGCAAGCGGCTGACGGCCGACGCGGTGATGGCCTCAGCCTGCCTGCCGATGATGTACAAGGCCGTCGAGATCAAGGACCAGTACTACTGGGATGGCGGCTACTCCGGCAACCCCTTGCTCTACCCGCTGATCTACCAGACGGGCAACAGCGATGTGCTGCTGGTGCAGCTCAACCCCATTGAATACAACGAGGTGCCGACCAACGCCCAGGAGATCATGGACCGCATCAACGAGATCACCTTCAACGCCAGCTTGCTGGCCGAGCTGCGCGCCATGGGCTTTGTGCGCCGCCTGCTCGATGAAGGCAAGCTGGACCGGGAGCGCTACAAGTACATGCTGATGCACCATGTCGATGGAGGTGCTGTGCTCAAGAGCTATGGCGCATCGAGCAAGAACCGCTCGGATGCGCCTTTTGTGCGCGAGCTGTGCGAGCGGGGCCGTGTCTCCGGCGAGAACTGGCTCACCAAGCACCGGGCGGATGTTGGTGTGCGATCTGGTTTCAAGGTGTAATCTACTGCCTGTTGGCACAGTTGCTGCTTGTGCCGGTTACTGCGGGTTGCCAGCAACGGCGGCACCCTTGTTTTGAGAGATAAGAAGTTTATGCACGATCCTGATTGCCTTTTTTGCAAAATCATTGCCGGCCAGATCCCGTCGAGAAAGGTCTATGAAGACGAGGACATGTTGGTGTTCAAGGACATCCACCCTGCCGCGCCCGTGCATCTGCTGATGGTGCCCAAGCTGCATATCGCCTCGATGGCACAGGTCGGCGCTGAACAGGCTCCGCTGTTGGGCCGCATGCTGGCCAAAGCGCCGCAACTGGCGCTGGATAACGGCTGCAATCCCTATCCGCAAGGGGGTTTCCGGCTGATGGTCAACACCGGCGAAGAGGGCGGCCAGGAGGTGCACCATCTGCACATCCACCTGCTGGGCGGCCCCCGGCCCTGGAAAAAGGGCTGAGCCCTGCGCAGGCCACGGGCTGAAGCCCTGGCCGCGTGACAGTATTACGAAACCGGTAGATGCCCAAGGCGTCTAAAATGCGCATATTCGCTAGGAGAATTTCATGGGTTCCTTTTCTGTTTGGCATTGGCTGATTGTTCTGCTCATCGTGGTGCTGGTATTTGGTACCAAGAAGCTCAAGAACATCGGCACCGATCTGGGTGGTGCCGTCAAGGGCTTCAAGGATGGCATCAAGGACGGTGGCGAATCCGCCTCGCCCGCTGCATCCACGACGACCACGGCACAGCAAGTGGGTCAGTCGCCTGCGGCTGACAAGAACACCACCATCGACGTCGAAGCCAAGAACAAGGGCTGATGTGCGCATGACAGGGGCTGCGGGCAAGCCGCAGCAACCGCTTGTGTGCATTCGATGGGGTTGGAATGTTTGATCTCGGTATCTCCAAGATGGCCTTGATCGGTGCGGTGGCACTGATCGTCATTGGCCCTGAAAAACTGCCGCGCGTTGCGCGCACGGTAGGCACATTGCTGGGCAAGGCACAGCGCTATGTCAACGACGTCAAGTCCGAGGTCAACCGCTCGATGGAGCTTGACGAGCTGCGCAAGATGAAGGAGAACGTCGAGTCGGCCGCGCGTGATGTGGAAAGCACCATCCGCACCAACTCCGCAGACTTCGAGAAAAACCTCAACGACCAGGCCAATGGCACGGCTTCATCGGGCAGCGACGACAGCTTCTACACCGCCGATCCCTATGCCGAGAGCTATGACGGCGGCTCGGCATCGACGGTGGCTCCGGTCTACCACCACCCTCGCAAGAACTGGCGCGTGAAGCGTGGCGCCACACCCCAGTGGTACAAGCACCAGGCGGGTGTGCGCACCCGTGTGCAATCGGGTGCAGCGCGCGTGGCACGTTTTCGGCCCAAGAAGCCATCGTCTGGCCTGTGATGGCGCCCGCAACGCAGCCCGCTCACAGAGCCGCGCGTTGGCATGTTTTCTCACTGGTATTTCCATCGGCCCGGGGCGCTGCAGCCTGCGCTAACGCGCTGCGCTCCCGTGAGGCCTTGATCCGCAACAGATATCCCCATGTCCGAAACCCCTTCTAAAGAAGACGAGCTGGCCGGCACCGAGCAGCCCTTTGTGCAGCACCTGATGGAACTGCGCGATAGGCTGCTCTACAGCATTGGTGGCGTGCTCGTGGCCCTGGCTTTGTTGGCCTTCTGGCCTGGCCCCGATGGGCTGATGAACTTCATCGCGCATCCGATCAAGATGCACATGCCGCCCGATGCCAAGCTGATTGCCGTGGGCGTGTTCTCGCCTTTCATCGTGCCCCTCAAGGTGCTGGGCATGGCGGCCATTTTGCTGGCCTTGCCCTGGATCATGTACCAGCTCTGGGCCTTTGTGGCCCCGGGCCTCTACATGCATGAGCGCAAGTTTGCGCTGCCGTTGATCTTCTTTGGCAGCTTGCTGGCCTATGCCGGCATTGCCTTTGTGCAGCTGTTTGTACTCGATCGCATGTTTGGCTTTATCCAGCATTTCACGCCGTCGAGCGTGGCGGCAACCCCCGATATTGCCTCCTATGTCGAAGCCATTTTGTCGCTCTACCTGGCCTTTGGCCTGGCCTTCCAGGTCCCCATTGTGGTGATCCTGCTGGTGCGGCTGGGCATCGTCGAGATCGCCAAGCTCAAGTCGTTCCGGGGTTACTTCATTGTGCTGTCCTTTGTCATCGCGGCGGTGGTGACCCCTCCCGATGTGCTGTCGCAGATTTCGCTGGCCGTGCCCATGTGCATTCTGTATGAGGTCGGTATCCTGGGCGCTACCTGGTTCTCGCGCAACCAGCCCAAGAAGGAAGAAGAGACCGACGCTGACGCAGCTGCCTGATCGCCGCCAGCCTGCCAAATAAGCCAAAGCCCCGTGCTGACCTGAGGTCAGACGGGGCTTTGGTGTTTATGGGGTTGGAGCGACGTAGCTGCGAAGGTCGGGCTCGATGGTTCAGACCCTCAGACCAGAGGCGAGGGCGCTGCCAACGCGCCCCGCCAGGGCTTAACGCCGGCCTTGTGGCATTGCGCGGTTGTTGACCGGGCGCGTGCCAGGGGTGATCGGCAGGGTCAGGCTCTGGTCGCCACGGCGCAGTTGCACTTCAGAGGTGGTACCGGGTACGAGGGCAGCCACAGCGGTCAGCAGGCTTTGTACATGGTGCACCTGCATGTCGCCGATCTGGGTGATCACATCACCCGGGCGGATGCCGGCATTGGCGGCGGGGCCGCTTTGCAGCACGCCGGTGATGATCACGCCGGTGTCGGCCTTGACACCAAAGGTTTCGGCCAGCTCGGGTGTCAGGTCGTTGGGCTCGACGCCGATCCAGCCACGCGTCACCTTGCCGTCGCGCACAATGCTGTCGAGCACATTCTTGGCCAGGGCCACGGGGATCGCAAAGCCAATGCCCATGCTGCCGCCCGAGCGCGAATAGATGGCAGTGTTGATGCCGACCAGGTTGCCATTGACATCGACCAGCGCGCCGCCCGAGTTGCCGGGGTTGATGGCCGCATCGGTCTGGATGAAGTTCTCGAAGGTGTTGATGCCCAGCTCGCTGCGGCCCAGCGCACTGATGATGCCGCTGGTGACCGTCTGGCCCACGCCAAAGGGGTTGCCAATGGCCAGTACCTGGTCACCCACCTCGGCCGAGTCGGAGTTGCCCAGCACGATGACGGGCAGCTTGTCCAGGCTGATCTTGAGGATGGCCAGGTCGGTTTCCGGATCGGTGCCAATGACGCTGCCCTTGGCTTTGCGGCCATCGGTCAGGGTCACCTCGATGTCGTCGGCCGCTTCCACCACATGGTTGTTGGTGAGCACATAGCCGTCGGGGCTGACGATCACGCCGCTGCCAAGGCCCGCCTGGTTCTGCACGCCCTGGTCGCCAAAGAAGAACTGGAACCAGGGATCATTGGCTCGCGGATGGCGCACGGCCGTGCTTGTATTGATGCTGACCACCGCCGGCGAGGCCTTTTTGGCCGCAGGGCTGAAGCTGCTGGTGGCCACACTGGCGCGGTTGGCCTCGCTTTGCGGCGCCTCGATCAAGGCAATACCGGCATTGCTGCGTACGGCATTGTTGCGCTGCAGCCAGCCCGGCTGCAAGGTGGCGACGATAAAGTACAGGGCCAGCAAGACGGTGACCGATTGTGCGAAAAGAAGCCAGAGGCGTTTCATAAAACCTGGGGTTGGGTGTGGGGTGGCCGCGTCTGGCTAACAGCCCTGAGCGGCGCAGAACATTGCCATTGATTATGGCACCGGGCTTGGTGGCAAGGCTCTGCCAAGGCGCTAGCTGCTGTGCAGACCATGCATGGGTTCGCGCTCGATTCGGGCCAGAGGGCTCTGCGCATTCTGGTGCATAACGCTGTCATCTGCGATGTATTCCATCGTCTTTTGCGATGTCATGGGGGTGACATCGTTCTCGAAACGGTACCAATCTGTTCGATTTTCTGCGAAGTCCTCCAAAATAAGTTGCTTGCGGAACAATATCAGGCTGAACATCGCCGCCGGCTGTGGTGGCATGCCCCAATGGCGGGCGATACTTTTCGTGACACCGGCAGAGCCCAAAGGGTAAGTACCTAGAATGGTTCCCCAACCTTTTGACTGCGCTCTTTTGCTCATCGTGGTTCCCTGCGAACGGGTCCATCTCTCCTCTCGCTGGCCCTGACTCCCGCCATCCCGGGTCTCGCCGAACCCCTTGATATGCGCCCATAACGCGCTGCGCTTTGCGCTGTCCTGCTCTGGAATGTAGAGGACACATGACTTCGCTGACTGCTGACCAAGGTGGGGCCCAAGCCGCCTCGCCTGCCAACCGGCCTTTGAACCGGAACGATTACAAGACCCTGGGCCTGTCGGCCTTGGGCGGCACCCTGGAGTTTTATGACTTTGTGGTGTTTGTATTTTTTGCCAATGTACTGGGCTCGCTGTTCTTCCCGGCGTCGATGCCCGACTGGATGCGCCAGCTGCAGACGCTGGGCATCTTTGCGGCCGGCTACCTGGCACGCCCCATTGGCGGCATCTTGATTGCCCACTTTGGCGATATCCTGGGCCGCAAGCAGATGTTCACCTTGTCGGTGTTCCTGATGGCGGTGCCCACATTGGTGATCGGCCTGCTGCCCACCTATGAGACCATCGGTCTGGCCGCGCCCATCCTGCTGCTGGCCATGCGCGTGCTGCAGGGCGCAGCGATTGGCGGCGAAATGCCAGGCGCCTGGGTGTTTGTCGCGGAACACGCACCTGCCAAGCGCTACGGCTTTGCGATTGGATCGCTGACCTCGGGCATCACCGGCGGTATTTTCCTGGGCTCGATCATTGGCGTCTGGCTCAACAGCGTCTACAGCGCAGCCGAGATCCACGACTGGGCCTGGCGCATTCCCTTCATTCTGGGCGGCGTGTTTGGCCTGGTGTCGGTGTACCTGCGCAAGTTCCTGCATGAGACCCCCATCTTCCAGGAGATGCAGGCCCGCAAGCAGGTGGACCGCGAACTGCCGCTCAAGACCATCCTGCGCGACCACCGCGAAGCCAGCGTGGTCGTGGCGCTGATGACCTGGATCCTGTCCACCGCCGTGGTGGTGGTGATTCTGTTCACGCCGTCCTACCTGCAAAAGGTGTTCCATATCGCGCCTGCGGTGGCCCTCAAGGCCAATGCGGTGGCGACCGTGACCTTGACCATCGGCTGTGTGTTCTGGGGCTGGCTGTCGGACCAATGGGGTACGCGTGCCGCCATGGTGCTGGGCTGGGGCGGTATGGCCGTGACCGCTTATCTGTTCTATCTGAACCTGCCAGGCACCGAGATCTCGCTGGTCTGGACCTATGCGCTGGTGGGCTTCTTTGTGGGTGCGATCTCGCTGCTGCCCGTCGTCGGTGTGCGCGCCTTCCCGCCTGAAGTGCGCTTCACGGGCCTGTCCTTCTCCTACAACATGGCCTATGCCGTGTTCGGTGGTTTGACGCCGATGCTGGTGTCCGTCTGGCAACAGGCCGATGTGATGGCGCCTGCGCACTATGTGGCCGCGATGGGCGTGCTCGGCGTCGCGATGGGCTTTTGGCCGCTCGCCGTCAAGGGCTGGGTTGCCAAGAAGTAAATCGGCTTCAGACTGATGGCCCCGCAACCCGCTGCATGCCTGGCATCAGCGGGTTTTCTGTTTCTGGCCTGGCGCGCCGCACAGGTCTGAGACAATCGGGCATGACTACGACCCGCCAAGACATGCTGCAGGCCTTTGATGCGCTGCTGCAGCCCGCCCGCTTCAAAGACTATGGCCCCAACGGTTTGCAGGTGGAGGGCAAGGCGGAGATCCGCAAGCTGGTCAGCGGGGTGACGGCATCGCGGGCGCTGATCGAGGCGGCCATTGCCGAGCAGGCCGATGCCATCTTTGTGCACCATGGGCTGTTCTGGCGCGGCTACGATGGCCGCATCACCGGCTGGATGAAGCAGCGCATCGAGCTGCTGATCAAGCACGACATCAATTTGTTCGCCTACCACCTGCCGCTGGATGCACACCCGGAGCTGGGCAATAACGCCCAACTGGGTGCGCTGCTGGGCTGGCAGGCCGATGCCCGCTTTGGCGATCAGGAGCTGGGCTTTATCGGCAGCCTCGATGCGGTGGCGCCGGCGCAGGTTGCTGCGCATATCCAACAGACCCTGGGGCGCTCGGTCACGATGGTGGCGGGCGAGACGCCGCGCCCCATCCGCCGCATGGCCTGGTGCACCGGGGGCGCGCAGGGCTTCTTCGAGGCGGCGATGGCGGCCGGCGCCGATGGCTTTTTGACCGGTGAAATATCGGAATCCCAGACCCATCTGGCGCGCGAGACCGGCGTGAGCTTTTTTGCGGCCGGCCACCATGCCACCGAGCGCTACGGCGCACCCGCCGCTGCGGCCGCCGTGGCCCAGCAACTGGGTGTGGCGCACCGCTTTATCGATATCGACAACCCCGCCTGAGGCTTTCTCCAGAGGACCTGCCTGTGCACTCCGCTCCCTTGCTCGCCATCACCCAGGGCGACCCTGCCGGCATTGGCCCGGAAATCGTGGCCAAGGCCTTTCGCGATGCGCCTGCGCAAATGCAGGGCTGCTTTGTCGTGGGCGAGCTGCAGACCCTGCGCCGCGCAGCGCAGCTGTTGCAGGGCCCAGGCCGCTGCGCGCTGCCGGTGGCCGAGATTGCTGAACCGCAAGAGGCTTTGCAGGTGCCACCGCGCTGCATGCCAGTGCTGTCGCTGCCGGGCTTGCCCGGGCCATTGCCCTTTGGCCAGGTGCAGGCCGAGGCCGGGCGTGCTGCTGCCGAATGCGTGCGCTGGGCTGCGCGCCAGGCCTTGCAAGGCCGGATTGCCGGGCTGGTGACAGCGCCACTGAACAAGGAGGCGCTGCATCTGGCAGGGCTGGCCTTTCCCGGCCATACCGAATTGCTGCAGGCCGAAGCGGCTGAGCATGCCGGGCTGTCGCTGGCCCAGATGCCCGTGCGCATGATGCTGGCCAATGACGCCCTGCGCACCGTGCTGGTGAGCATCCATGTATCGCTGCGCGATGCCATTGAGGCGGTGACCCAGGCGCAGGTGCTGGAGACCATCCGAATCACGCACGAGGCCTTGCTGCGTGCGCTGGGGCGGCCCCCCCGGATTGCGGTGGCAGGGCTCAACCCCCATGCCGGGGAGGCCGGGTTGATGGGCCGCGAGGAGCTCGAGCACATTGCGCCTGCGGTGGCCGCTGCCCAGGCGCTGGGCATGCAGGTGATCGGGCCGGAGCCGCCCGATACCGTGTTCATGCGGGCTCGCCACAGCGCCGGGCACCCGGGCGCCTTTGATGTGGTGGTGGCCATGTACCACGACCAGGGCCTGATCCCGGTGAAGTACCTGGGGCTGGACGAGGGCGTCAATGTGACCCTGGGCCTGCCGCTGGTGCGTACCAGCCCGGACCACGGCACCGCCTTTGATATTGCCGGCCAGGGCCTGGCCGATGCGGCCAGCCTGATCGCGGCGGTGCAGATGGCACGCCGTTTGGCAGCGGGACAGGCGCAGGCATAAAAAAGCAGCCTCGAGAGGCTGCCGGGTAGCGGTGCAAAAGAAGCAGAATTTCTGCTTCTTTGTTGCAAAAAATCAACGCTTTTGCTGCAGGCTGTCGCGGATTTCACGCAGCAGCACCACGTCTTCCGGGGTGGCAGCGGGCGCTGGAGGGGGCGTGTCGCGCTTGAGGCGGTTGATCTGTTTGACCATCATGAAAATAATGAAAGCCAGAATCGCGAAGTTCACCGCGACGGTGATGAAGTTGCCATAAGCAAACACCGGGATGCCCGCTTTTTTCAGCGCGTCGAGTGTGCGCGGCACGCCATCGGGAATGGTTCCCAGCACCACGAAGAGATTGGAGAAGTCCAGCTTGCCAAAGACCAAACCGACGATGGGCATGATCAGGTCATTGACGACCGAATCGACGATCTTGCCAAAAGCGGCGCCGATGATCACACCAACGGCCAGATCCATCACATTGCCCTTGACCGCAAACTCGCGGAATTCCTTCATGAAGCTCATGCGCTGCTCCTGTCAAATAAACATGACGCCTAGTATCGCTCAGCTTCAAGGGTTTCGGCGCATTGCATGATGGGCAAGACACTTCATACAATCCGCAAAAACCGAGATATAAGCGTTGACCAAGGAGCCCCATGAGTGATTCTTCCATCGACTCCAGTAAAAGGACGTGGCTGATAGCGTCGGGATGCGCAGGTGCTGTCGGAGGAGTCGCCACTGCGGTCCCCTTTGTCAGCTCCTTCCAGCCGTCAGAAAAGGCCAAGGCCGCCGGCGCTGCCGTTGAAGTGGATATCTCGGAGCTCAAGCCCGGCGAGAAAATCACCGCCGAATGGCGCGGCAAGCCGATCTGGATCCTGCGCCGCACGCCCGAGCAGATTGCCGAGCTGCCCCAGCTCGATGGCCAGTTGGCCGATCCCAAATCGGAGCGCACGGCCTACCCGACTCCGGACTACGCCAAGAACGAAACCCGCTCCATCAAGCCCGAGGTGCTGGTGGTGATCGGCATCTGCACCCACCTGGGCTGCTCGCCCACCGACAAGCTCCAGCCCGGCCCCCAGCCTTCGCTGCCCGATGACTGGAAGGGCGGCTTTCTCTGCCCCTGCCACGGCTCGACCTTTGACCTGGCCGGGCGCGTGTTCAAGAACAAGCCCGCGCCCGACAACCTCGAAGTGCCAGCGCACCAGTATCTGAGCGATACCAAGCTGCTGATTGGCGAAGATAAAAAAGCATAAGGAAGCGCCATGGCACACGAATTCAAGGAGATATCGCCGAACGCCACCTTGGGCGCCAAGGCCGGCAACTGGCTGGAGAACCGCTTTCCCACGGCATTTGAGGCCTACCGGGTCCATATGTCGGAGTACTACGCGCCAAAGAACTTCAACTTCTGGTACATCTTTGGCTCGCTGGCGCTTTTGGTGCTGGTGATCCAGATCGTCACCGGCATCTTCTTGGTGATGCACTACAAGCCCGATGCCGAAAAGGCCTTTGCCTCGGTCGAGTACATCATGCGCGATGTGCCCTGGGGCTGGCTGATCCGGACCATGCATTCCACCGGTGCCTCGGCGTTCTTTGTCGTGGTCTACCTGCACATGTTCCGCGGCCTCCTGTATGGCAGCTACCGCAAGCCGCGTGAGCTGGTCTGGGTCTTTGGCTGCGCGATCTTCCTGTGCCTGATGGCCGAGGCTTTCATGGGCTACCTGCTGCCCTGGGGCCAGATGTCGTACTGGGGCGCGCAGGTGATCGTCAACCTGTTCTCGGCCATTCCCTTCATCGGCCCGGACCTGGCGCTGCTGATCCGGGGCGACTATGTGGTGGGCGATGCAACCCTGAACCGTTTCTTCAGCTTCCATGTGATTGCCGTGCCGCTGGTGCTGCTGGGCCTGGTTGCTGCACACTTGCTGGCCTTGCATGATGTGGGCTCCAACAACCCCGATGGCATCGAGATCAAGGGCCCCAATGCGCCCAAGGATGCGCAGGGCCGGCCGCTCGATGGCGTGCCTTTCCACCCGTACTACACGGTGCATGACCTGTTTGGTGTGGCGGTGTTCCTGTTCATCTTCTCGGCCATCGTGTTCTTTGCGCCGGAGATGGGTGGCTACTTCCTCGAATACAACAACTTCATCCCGGCCGACCCGCTCAAGACGCCCAACCATATCGCCCCTGTCTGGTATTTCACGCCGTTCTATTCGATGCTGCGTGCCATCACCAGTGAGATGATGGTCGCTTTGTCGGTGATCCTGGTCGCAGCCGTGGCCTATGTTTGCATCAAGACCCGCATGGCCGCCATCCTCAAGGGCTTGCTGGTGCTGGTGGCGCTGGTGGTGCTGGCGCTGTTTGGTGCCTTTGCCTTCACCGGCATTGCAGCGCTGGGCGGTATTGACGCCAAGTTCTGGGGGGTGGTGGTGATGGGCCTGGCCGTGATCATCCTGTTCTTCCTGCCCTGGCTGGACCACAGCCCGGTGCGCTCCATCCGCTACCGCCCGCACTGGCACAAGTATGTGTATGCGGTGTTTGTCGTGAACTTCGTGGTGCTCGCCTATCTGGGGGTGCAGCCGCCATCGCCGATTGGCGAAAAGGTCTCCCAGGTGGGTACCTTGTTCTACTTTGGCTTTTTTCTGCTGATGCCGTGGTGGAGCCGCAAAGGCACACCCAAGCCGGTGCCTGAGCGTGTCACCTTCCATGCGCACTGAACCAGAAAGCATCCCACGATGAAAAAAATCATTCTCTCCGCATGCCTTAGTCTGGGTGTGCTTTTAGGGGCCGGTACTGTGCAGGCGGCCGAAGGCGGCGTGGCCTGGGACAAGTTCAAGCCCGACACCACCAACACCACTTCCTTGCAAAACGGCGCCAAGCTGTTTGTGAACTACTGCCTCAGCTGCCACTCGGCCGCTTTCATGCGCTACAACCGCTTGCAGGATATTGGCCTCACCGAGCAGCAGATCAAGGATAACCTGCTGTTCACCACCGACAAGGTGGGTGAGACCATGAAGGCGGCCATCGATCCCAAGCAGGCCAAGGAATGGTTTGGCGCCAACCCGCCAGATCTCACCTTGGTAGCACGCTCGCGCGCGAGCCACCAGGGCACCGGTGCCGACTACCTCTACACCTTCCTGCGCGGCTTCTACAAGGACGACACCAAGGCCACCGGTTGGAACAACATGGCCTTCCCCTCGGTGGGCATGCCCCATGTGCTGTGGGAGCTGCAAGGCGTGCGCGTGCCGGTCTACCAAGAAGTCGAGGAACACGGACACAAGACCCAGGTGTTCACCGGCTGGCAGCAGGTCACCCCGGGCAAGATGAACTCCACTGATTTCGATAAGAGTGTGGGTGATTTGGTGAACTATCTACAATGGATGGGTGATCCCAGCCAGAACACCCGCATGCGCGTCGGCGTCGGGGTGCTGATATTTTTGCTGGGACTCATCTTCATCACCTGGCGCCTGAATGCGGCGTTCTGGAAAGACGTGAAGTAAACGTATTTGCGTGCAGCCGGTTCAGTCCCTGTGAGCAGGGCTTGAATTGGGGTAGCCGATTTGTGTAGAGTGGGCGGCATTGACTGCAGTCCACTCTTTTTTGATTTTGAGGAGCCTCTCACCATGATGGTGCTTTATTCGGGAACGACCTGCCCTTTCTCCCACCGCTGCCGCTTTGTGCTGTTTGAAAAGGGGATGGATTTCGAGATCCGTGATGTGGACCTGTTCAACAAGCCCGAAGACATCAGCGTGATGAACCCCTATGGCCAGGTGCCTATCCTGGTCGAGCGCGACCTGATCCTGTACGAGTCGAACATCATCAACGAGTACATCGACGAGCGCTTTCCCCACCCACAGCTGATGCCCGGCGACCCCGTCGAGCGCGCCCGTGTGCGCCTGTTCCTGCTGAACTTCGAAAAAGAGCTGTTCACGCACGTGCACACCTTGGAAGAGCGTGCCGTCAAGGGCAACGAGAAGGCACTGGAAAAGGCCCGCGCACAGATCCGTGACCGCCTGACCCAGATGGCTCCAGTGTTCCTGAAGAACAAGTTCATCCTGGGCGAGAACTTCTCGATGCTGGACGTGGCCATTGCGCCGCTGCTGTGGCGCCTGGATTACTACGGCATCGAGCTGTCCAAGAACGCAGCGCCGCTGCTCAAGTATGCCGAGCGCATCTTCTCGCGTCCCGCCTACATCGAGGCGCTGACGCCGTCCGAAAAGGTCATGCGCAAGTAAAAGCCGCCTGGCCCGCCATTGGGTGGGCAGCGCTGCGGAGCCAAGCTCTGCGGCGCTGGAGAGCGCAGAAAGTGTCCTATGAGTGAAATCCAGACAACATCCACCCAGCCGTACCTGATCCGCGCCTGGGTGGAGTGGTGCAATGACAATGGCCTGACCCCGTACCTGAGCGTTCGCGTCGACAAGACGGTGCTGGTGCCGCGCGAGTTTGTCAAAGACGGCGAAATTGTGCTGAACATCAGCTATGACGCAACGAGTGCGCTCAAACTGGGCAATGACTACATCGAGTTCACCGCCCGTTTTGGCGGCGTGCCGCGCGACATCATGGTGCCCGTCAGCCGCGTGGTTGCCATTTTTGCGCGTGAAACCGGCCAGGGCATGGGCTTTCCGCCGCCTGAGGACCTGCTTGATGACGATGCCGACATCGCGATGGCTGCGCTCGAAGGCGCTGGCGATGCGGGCGAACCGGCTGGCGAGGCCAACGCTGCGTCTCCGGTGATGCAGGTCGTGACCTCCAGCGACGAGCCTCCGGCTCCCGATGGCAAGTCGCCCGGCCGCGCAGGCAAGGGCGGCAAGCCGTCACTCAAACTGGTCAAATAGGCCTCATTCGGCTTTGTTACGGGCAATCCCGTATAGAATGCCGTGTGTTGCCGGTTTAGCTCAGTTGGTAGAGCAACCGCCTTGTAAGCGGTAGGTCATCAGTTCGATTCCGATAACCGGCACCAGATTCCCAAGCCGTTCCCAGCAAATGCTGTGAACGGCTTTTTTGCGTCTGGCGGTGTTCAATGGCGCTGGCGGAGTCGCTCAACGCAGTACTTTGAGGCGAATGTCTGCCGTTGGGTAGCCTTTGACGCGCAGATGGGCCGCCATCGCCGGCAGCAGCTGCTTCATCTTGGCGGCGCAGGCATTGTTGGCCACCAGCAGGCACCACTGGTCGCCATCGATGGGCCCGGGCTTGATCGAGGCGCGCAGCATCGGCGGGATCAGCGGCTCCACCAGTTTGAAGCGGGTGGCAGACTCCCGCGTCAAAGCCACGAGGCTGGCCAAAGTGGGCGCCTCGCTTGCGGCTTGTTCTACGGTGACGGCGAAATGCCGACGTTGGGGCTGGATCATGGCTGGGTCATGGCTGGATAGGGGTGTCAGGGGCAGCCCGGGGGCGATAGCCATACATTGCAATGCACCTGCCACAACGCATTCTATTCAGGGTTGTAGAATGTTTTATTCGGCAGGCGTCGTTCCCGGTATTGAAGCCGGGGTCATTGCCTCCATCTGACACAACACTAATCACTAGGAATTCCGGTCGCATGGCAGGGGTGGACGCAAGTGCATTCCCTGGTTGTGTGGTTCTGTTCGCATGGCAACCAATTTCTTCACCAAAATTTTTGGCAGTCGCAATGATCGCCTGCTCAAGCAATACCGCAAGGTCGTCGCTCGCATCAATGCGATGGAGCCCGAGTACGAAAAGCTCAGCGACGAACAATTGCGCGAGAAGACGCAGGAGTTCAAGAACCGCATCGCTGGCGGAGAATCGCTGGACAACATCCTGCCCGAGGCATTTGCCGTGGTGCGTGAAGGCTCCAAGCGGGTGATGAAGATGCGCCACTTCGATGTGCAGATGCTGGGCGGCATGGCCCTGCATTACGGCAAGATCGCCGAAATGCGCACCGGCGAAGGCAAGACCTTGACGGGTACCTTGCCCGTGTACCTGAACGCGCTGAGCGGCAATGGTGTGCACGTGGTGACGGTCAATGACTACCTGGCCACACGTGATGCGACCTGGATGGGGCGCCTCTACAACTTCCTGGGCCTGTCGGTGGGTATCAACCTGTCGCAGCTGCCCAAGCATGAAAAGCAGGCCGCTTACAACTCCGACATCACCTACGGCACGAACAACGAGTACGGCTTTGACTACCTGCGCGACAACATGGTGCAAGATGCCAGCGAGCGCGTGCAGCGCCGGCTGAACTTCGCCATCGTCGACGAGGTGGACTCGATCCTGATCGACGAGGCGCGCACGCCCTTGATCATCTCCGGCCAGGCCGAAGACCACACCGCCGCCTACCTGGCGATGCGCGAAGTGGTGCCGCTGCTCACGCGCCAGGAAGGCGAGGCCGACCCCCGCACCGGTGAGGGCGTGACCAAGCCGGGCGACTTCACGGTCGACGAAAAGGGCCACCAGATCCACCTGACCGAGCAAGGCTACGAAGCGGCCGAGCGCATTCTGGCCGAAAAGGGCATGCTGGCCGAAGGCGCCTCGCTCTACGACCCTGCCAACATCACGCTGGTGCACCAGCTGTATGCCGCATTGCGCGCCCAGCACCTCTACCACCGCGACCAGCACTATGTGGTGCAGGGCGGCGAGGTCGTGATTGTCGACGAGTTCACCGGCCGTCTGATGTCGGGCCGCCGCTGGAGCGAAGGCCTGCACCAGGCCGTGGAAGCCAAGGAAGGCGTGGAAATCCAGGCCGAGAACCAGACCCTGGCATCGATCACCTTCCAGAACTATTTCCGCCTGTACAACAAGCTGGGCGGCATGACCGGTACCGCTGACACCGAGGCCTATGAGTTCCAGGAAATCTACGGTCTGGAAACCGTGGTGATTCCGCCCAACCGCCCCAGCAAGCGCGATGACCAGCTCGACCGCGTCTACAAGACCACGCCTGAGAAGTATGCAGCGGCGATCCAGGACATCCGTGAATGCTACGAGCGCGGCCAGCCCGTGCTGGTGGGCACGACCTCGATCGAGAACTCCGAAATCATCGACGAGATGCTGAAGAAAGAGAACCTGCCCCACCAGGTGCTCAACGCCAAGCAGCATGAGCGCGAGGCAGACATCATTGCCCAGGCGGGGCGCCCCGGCGTCATCACCATCGCGACCAACATGGCCGGCCGCGGTACCGACATCGTGCTGGGCGGCAATATCGAAAAGCAGATTTCCGCCATTGAGGCCGATGAGTCGCTGTCCGAGTCCGAGCGCCGCAGCAAGGTCGAAGCCTTGCGCGCCGAGTGGAAGGTCGAGCACGACAAGGTGACCGAGCTGGGTGGCCTGCGCATCATCGCGACCGAGCGCCATGAATCGCGCCGTATCGACAACCAGCTGCGTGGCCGTGCCGGCCGCCAGGGTGACCGTGGCTCCTCGCGTTTCTACCTGTCGCTGGATGACCAGCTGATGCGCATCTTCGCGGGCGACCGTGTCAAGGCCATCATGGAACGCCTGAAGATGCCCGATGGCGAAGCCATTGAAGCGGGCATCGTGACCCGCTCCATCGAAAGCGCCCAGCGCAAGGTGGAAGCGCGCAACTTTGACATGCGCAAGCAATTGCTGGAGTACGACGACGTTGCCAATGACCAGCGCAAGGTGATCTACCAGCAGCGCAACGAGATTCTGGATGCGGCCGATCTGGCGCCGATGATCGACGGCATGCGCGACAGCGCGCTGGCCGATATCGTGCGCCAGTATGTGCCCGAGCAGTCCATGGAAGAGCAGTGGGATCTGGCTGGCCTGGAGAAGGTGCTGCGCGACGAGTGGCATATCGAGCTGCCCCTGCAGCAGCTGCTGGAAGGCGCTGAATCGATCTCCGACGAGGAAATCGAAGAGAAGGTCGTTGCCGAAGGCGCACGCCTCTTCAATGACAAGCTGGAGCAGGCGGGCAAGGAGAACTTCATGCAGTTCATGCGTGCGGTGCTGTTGCAAACCCTGGATTCCAGCTGGCGCGACCACCTGGCCGCTTTGGACTATCTGCGCCAGGGCATCCACCTGCGTGGCTACGCCCAAAAGCAGCCCAAGCAGGAATACAAGCGCGAGGCTTTCGAGCTGTTCAGCCAGCTGATCGACCAGGTCAAGACCCAGGTCACCCGCGTGATGATGTCGGTGCAGATCCGCTCGCCCGAGCAGCTCGACGAAGCCACCGAGCAGCTCGAGCAAAGCAACGACCGCACGGCCCATGTGACCTACAGCGGCCCCGACGAGTCCGGTGACGCCGAGGCCAGCGAGCCATTGCCCATGCCAGAAGGCGTGCGTGTGGCCCGCAATGATCCATGCCCATGCGGCAGTGGCAAGAAATACAAGCTCTGCCACGGTAAACTCGCATAAATTACCGGATTGCTTCACCACAACGGGCTTTGACTGGTTCATCGCCCGTTTTTTTCATGGTTCCAAGGAAAAGACTGATATGCCCGTCAATTTGAAAGCCCCAGTAGCGCAGGACCTGGCTCCTGTCGCCGGTATTCGCATTGGTGTGACGGAGGCCGGCGTGCGCAAGGCCAACCGCAAGGATGTGACGGTGTTCTTGCTGGACGAGGGCAGCCATGTTGCCGGCGTGTTCACCAAGAACCGCTTTTGTGCCGCGCCTGTGCAGATCTGCCGTGAACACCTGGCCAGCCACAGCCAGTCCATCCGCGCCATCGTCATCAACACCGGCAATGCCAATGCCGGCACCGGTGCCGATGGCCTGGCCCGTGCCCACGCCACCTGCGATGCGCTGGCAGGCCTCTTGAAGATCGATGCCCAGCAAGTGCTGCCGTTCTCGACCGGCGTGATCATGGAGCCGCTGCCAGTGGACTGCATCACCGCGGGCCTGCCTGCAGCGATCGCCGATGCGCAAGCGGGCCACTGGGCCAAGGCGGCCGAAGGCATCATGACCACCGACACCTTGCCCAAGGCGTTTTCCGCCTCGGCCACCGTTGGCGGCAAGACGGTGCAGGTCACCGGTATCAGCAAGGGCGCCGGCATGATCCGCCCCAATATGGCGACCATGCTGAGCTTTTTGGGCACCGACGCAGCCATCAGCCCCGAGCTGATGCCGGCGCTGGCCAAAACGCTGGCCGACCAGTCCTTCAACCGCATCACGATTGATGGTGACACCTCGACCAATGACTCCTTTGTCGTGGTCGCCACCAACCAGGCGGGCAATGCCCCCATCACCGACTGGAACACCGCCGATGGCCAGGCCTTGATGGCCGCGCTGCGCGAAGTGGCTCAGAAGCTGGCGCAGGCGATTGTGCGCGACGGCGAAGGCGCCACCAAGTTCATCCAGATCGAGGTCGAGCAAGGCCGTACCGAAGAAGAATGCCGCCTGGTGGCCTATGCGATTGCGCATTCACCGCTGGTCAAAACCGCCTTCTTTGCCAGCGACCCCAACCTGGGCCGCATTCTGGCCGCTGTGGGCTATGCTGGCATCGAGGACCTGGACCAGACCCAGATCGAGCTCTACCTGGACGATGTGCATGTGGCCACCCAGGGCGGCCGCAACCCGGCCTACCAGGAGGCCGATGGCCAGCGCGTGATGAAGCAGCAGGAGATCGTCGTGCGCGTGCAGCTGGGCCGTGGCAGTGCATCCACCCAGCTGTGGACCTGCGACCTGAGCCATGACTATGTGAGCATCAACGCGGACTACCGCTCCTGATACTGCTTGGTCAGCGCGCCGGGCTGCCCAAGGCTGGGCAGGTGCCGGCCCCGCTGGCCTTTCAACCTTGTGCGTCTGGATACCATGACCGAGTCTTCCCACTCCCCTTTTTCTCCGCTTGAGCGCCTGGTGCAGCGCGCCGAGCAGCTGATGCAGCGCATCGAGTCCGTCCTGCCACAGGCGCTGCAGGCGCCGGCTGACTGGAGTGACGCCATTGCCTGGCGCTACCGCAAGCGCGCCAATGGCTGTGGCGTGCTGGAGCCGGTGCGCCATGTGGGGGCGATGTCCCTGTCCGATCTGCAGAACATCGACGGGCAAAAAGAGAAGATTGCGCGCAATACCGAGCAGTTTGTGCAAGGCAGCACTGCCAACAATGTGCTGCTCACGGGCGCGCGCGGGACCGGCAAGTCGTCCCTGATCCGCGCCTGCCTGCATGCCTATGCGCCCCAGGGCCTGCGCCTCATTGAGGTGGACAAGGCCGATCTCACCGACCTGCCCGACATCGTCGATGTGGTGGCTGGCCGGCCCGAGAAATTCATCATCTACTGCGATGACCTGAGTTTTGAAGAGGGCGAGCCCGGCTACAAGGCGATGAAGTCGATCCTGGATGGCTCCGTGTCTGCAGCCACGCCCAATGTGCTGGTCTATGCGACCAGCAACCGCCGCCACCTATTGCCCGAGTACATGACCGACAACCTGGCCCAGCAAAAGGGCGAGAACGGCGAGATCCACCCCGGCGAAGTGGTGGAAGAGAAGATTTCGCTGTCCGAGCGCTTTGGCCTGTGGGTGAGCTTTTACCCGTTCAGCCAGGACGAGTACCTGCGCGTGGTGGGCCAATGGCTGTCTGCGCTGGGTGTGGCGGAGGCCGATATCGAGGCCGCCAGGCCCGAGGCCCTGGTCTGGGCGCTGGAGCGCGGCTCGCGCAGCGGCCGGGTGGCCCACCAGTTTGCCCGTGACTGGGCTGGCCGCAGCCACCGCGAAGTGCAGGGCCGCCAGAAGATTGCCGATGTGGCTGATCTGGGCGAAGAGGCCCAGGATTGAACATACCGGGCTGCCCGCGCAGCCCATGAAGACCTATGAGCCAGACTGATACCACCGAGACCCGCAGCCATACCGACGTGGCCGTGGGCGTGCTGATCCGCGAAAGCGACCATGCCCTGCTGATAACCAGCCGCCCCCTGGGCAAGCCCCGCGCGGGCTGGTGGGAGTTTCCCGGCGGCAAGCTCGAAGCGGGCGAGACCGTCGAAGAGGCGCTGCGCCGTGAGCTGGTCGAGGAGCTGGGCATCCGCATTGACAACTGCATCGCCTGGAAGGTGACCGAGCACGACTACAGCCATGCGCTGGTGCGCTTGCACTGGTGCAAGGTGACGCAGTGGTCGGGTGATTTTGAGATGCGTGAAGGCCAGCAGATGTCCTGGCAGCAGTTGCCGCTGACGGTGAGCCCGGTGCTGGAGGGGTCCTTCCCCGTGCTGCAATGGCTGAGCGAGGAGCGTGGCCTGCCTTTTGACCCTGCAACCTATATCCAGGCGGCAGAAGCTGCAGTGAAATAAGCAAAAGCAGCACCGCCAAGTGCTGCGGTTGCTAAACGTCGGGGATTCTCAGTCTTCCAGCCGGGGATCGCCGTAGGGCTGGTCCAGCGGTGGCGATTGGGCGGGCACCCGAAAATCCTCATTGCCCCAGGCGCCCAGGTCAATGAGCTTGCAGCGCTCGCTGCAAAAAGGGCGAAACCGGTTGCTGCGTTCAAAGCTGGAAGGGCCGCCACACTGGGGGCACTGGATGCTGGGGAGTGCGTTGTCTGCGGAAGAACTCATGCAGGCATTGTAGGGCGCCTGCGGGCTGGCGCGATCGCTGCGCGGTCTTCAGGCGCAGAGCACCATCTCGTACTGGCCATCCTGCGTGGTCAACGCCAGCTGCCCGCTGTCGGTCTTTTGCAGCATGCGTATCGAGATCATCAGGCGGTTGCCGCTGATCTCGGGCACCAGGCTGGAGCTCGGGTCGATCTTGAGGCGCAGCAGCTGGTAGATGCGGCCCTGGGGCAGGTTCTGCTGGAACTGGCCGCGCAGGGTTGCAATGCGCTGCGGCGCACCGGCATCCCGAAAGAGCCGCAGCAGCAAGATGAGGGCGCTGGCCAGGGGCGCAAAGCAGGCCGTCCAGCCCTGCAGATCGGCGCGGCGGCTGTTGCTGTCGGCATGCAGCCAGGCGTGGTAGCTGGGCAGGTCGAAGGTGCAGGTGCCGCCAGGGATGCCGGTGCGGTTGCGAATGGCCATCAGCCACTCGTTCTCGATCAGCAACTGGCTGGGCTTGCCGTTCTGGGCCCGTAACTCGCTGTGGGCGGCGTCGATCTGGCCAATCACCTTGTCGAGCATGTCCACAGCAATCATCGGGTTGTCGCGGTAGGCATTGAACTGCTGGCGCTGGCGTTCGAGGTCCTTGAGCAGGTCGGTCTTGAGGTCGCTGCGGGAGGCCACATCCATCACCTCGAACAAGGTGGTGATGGCGAAATGGTGGTCGATGTCCGTGTCGCGCTGCAGGAGTACGTCAAGCCGGCGCAGCAGGTACTCCAGGCGGAGATAGGCTCGCACACGTTCGTTGAAGGGGTACTCGTAAGTTATCACGGATCAGTCGGGCTGCAGAGGGCGGTAGTTCGCTATCAATTCATTGTATAGGTCGAATACGGCCTCGCCTAGCGCTTGTAACGACAGCGTTTCATTCCACAGCACCCAATCGGCCTTGCGCAGGCGCTGTAGCCGGCTCGCCTGCTGGGCCATGATGGCCTCAATCGCCGATGCTGGCAGCTGGTTGCGCTGCTGCACCCGGGCTATTTGCGTGCTTTCCTGGCAATCGACCACGATGACCTGGTCCAGGCGTGGGCTCCACTGGCTGGACTCGGCCAGCAGCGGGATGTCAAAGATCACCAGAGGCGCATTGGTGGCGCTGCAGGCCTGCTGGTACTGCTGGTCGATCTGTTGGCGGATCAAGGGGTGCAAGATGGCTTCGAGCTGCGCCTTGTAGGCCGGGTCGCGAAAGGCGGCCTCGCGCATCTGTGCGCGGTCGAGCGCGCCGTCTGCATCGATAAAGCGGGCACCCATCTGGGCCGCAATCGGGGCGATGGCCGCGCCGCCCGGCAGCGTGAGCGCGCGGGCAATGCGGTCGGCATCGATCACATGGCAGCCCCACTGGGCAAAGCCCTGGGCGACGGTGCTTTTGCCGCTGCCAATACCCCCGGTAACGCCAATGCGCGGCCGCATATCAGGGCTGTAGCAGGCGGTCGACGATACCGGTGCCGAACCACATGACCAAAAAGCCGGCACCTGCGAGAAAGGGGCCAAAGGGGATATAGCCGCCTTCGCGCAGGTTGGAGAAGATCTTCATCGCAATGCCGATCACAGCGCCAACAACGGAGGAAAACAGTGCAATCGGTATCAGCGCTTGCCAGCCAAACCAGGCGCCCAGCGCAGCCAGCAGCTTGAAATCGCCATAGCCCATGCCTTCCTTGCCGGTCAACAGCTTGAAGGCCCAGTAAATCAGCCACAGCACCATGTAGCCAATGGCGGCGCCAAACAGCGAATCTTTGAGCGGCACATCGATCCAGCCCATCGCACTGGCCAGCAAGCCTGCCCAGAGCAGCGGCAAGGTCAGGTCATCGGGCAGCAGGGTCGTGTCCCAGTCGATCAGCGCTGCGGTCAGCAGCACCGATGCAAAAAAGCACCAGGCCAGGCCGGTAGCGCCCAGGCCCCAGCGGTGGATGCAGTAGGCCCACAGCAGGCTGTTGGCGATTTCTACGACGGGGTAGCGGGCAGAAATACGCGCTTTGCACTGGCTGCAGCGTCCTCTCAGAAAAAGCCAGCTGAGCACGGGCACGTTCTCATACCAGCGGATCTGGTGGCTGCAATGTGGGCAGCGTGAGGCGGGGGTCCAGAGGTTGAAACGATCTGCTTTGATATCAGCCTCAGGCGCTGCCTGCGGTGCTTGGGCACTGTCCGTCGCTGCCAGCATGTCCTGGGCATCACGCCGCCATTGGCGTTCCAGCATCAGCGGCAGGCGGTGCACCACGACATTCAAAAAGCTGCCCACCAGCAGGCCCAGCAGGGCAAACAGCCCTGTGTTCAATTGCGCTTCTGACACAGTTACACCACCTGGCCCAGCTTGAAGATCGGCAGGTACATCGACACCACAATACCGCCGATCAGCGTGCCCAGAAACACAATGATAATGGGCTCCATCAGGCTGGACAGGCCGGCAACGGCCTCGTCCACTTCGGCTTCGTAAAAGTCTGCCGCTTTGCCCAGCATATGGTCGATCGAGCCGGATTCCTCGCCGATCGCGCACATCTGCAGCACCATCGAGGGGAACACATGGGCATCCGACATGGCGACGGTGAGGCTGGTGCCGGTGGAGACCTGCGCCTGGATCTTCTCGGTTGCCACCGCAAACACAGCATTGCCGGAGGCGCCACCCACCGAGTCCAGCGCTTCGACCAGCGGCACGCCGGCGGCAAACATGGTCGACAAGGTGCGCGTCCAGCGTGCCACGCAGGATTTTTCGATCAAGGGGCCAAAGATCGGCACCTTCAGCAGCCAGCGGTCCATGGTGCGCTGCATTTTCTCGCTGCGCTTCCAGGCCTGCAAAAAGAAGTAGATGCTGCCACCAATGCCAAAAAAGATCAGGTACCAGTAACTGACAAAGAATTCGCTGATGGCCATCACGATCAAGGTAGGGCCGGGCAGGTCGGCGCCAAACGAGGAGAACACGTCTTTGAATGCCGGAATCACAAAGATCATGATGATGGCCACCACGACAAAAGCGACGATGACCACCGAGGTCGGGTACATCAGGGCTGAGCGGATCTTGCTCTTGATGGCCTCGGTCTTTTCCATGTAGGTGGCCAAGCGGTCGAGCAGGCCTTCCAAAATACCGGCTGCCTCACCGGCCTCGACCAGGTTGCAGTACAGCGCATTGAAGTACATCGGATGGCGGCGAAAGGCGGTGCTCAGTGACGAGCCCGACTCCACATCGCTGCGCACATCGTTGAGCAACTTGGTCACACTGGGGTTGGTGCTGCCCCGGCCGACGATGTCAAAAGCCTGCAGCAAAGGCACGCCGGCCTTCATCATCGTAGCCAGCTGGCGCGTGAACAAGGCGATGTCCTTGGGCTTGATGCGCTTGCCCGAGCGCATGCGGCGCTTTTTGATCTTGGACGGCAAAATGCCTTGCCGGCGCAGCGACGCGATGACCTGGTTTTCTCCACCCGCGCGGGACTCGCCGCGCACGATCTTGCCGTTGCGGTCCTTGCCTTCCCACTCATAAACGGCTTCGTTCGATGTTTTCTTGTTGACTGTGGTTGCCATTTATCCCTGCCCTCATTGCTTTATTCGTTGGTGACGGCTAAGACCTCTTCCAGTGAGGTCAGTCCCTTTTTGACTTTGTGCAGGCCTGATGTGCGCAAGGAGCGGACATTTTCTATGTCGGCTTGCTCGGCAATTTCCAGTGCGCTGCCATCGCGCAAGATGATGCGCTGTGTTTCTTCAGAGATGGGCATCACCTGGTAGATGCCCAGGCGGCCCTTGTAGCCATTGTTGCAGGCGTCGCAGCCGACGGGCTCGTAGGGCAGCCAGGTGCCATCCAGATCCTCTTCCTTGAAGCCCGCTTCCAGCAGCGCTTCATGGGGGATCTCGGTGGGACGCTTGCAGATGGGGCAGAGCTTGCGTGCCAGGCGCTGCGCGGTGATCAGGATCACGCTCGACGCGATATTGAAGGGCGCGATCCCCATATTGCGCATACGCGTCAAAGTGGTGGGGGCGTCGTTGGTGTGCAGGGTCGACAGCACCAGGTGACCGGTCTGCGCCGCCTTGATCGCGATATCGGCCGTCTCCAGGTCCCGGATTTCGCCGACCATGATGATGTCGGGATCCTGGCGCAGAAAGGACTTGAGCGCGGTCGCAAAGGTCAGGCCAGCCTTTTCATTGACATTGACCTGGTTGACGCCTGGCAGGTTGATTTCCGAGGGGTCTTCCGCAGTCGCAATATTGACCGCTGGCGTGTTGAGAATGTTCAGGCAGGTGTAGAGCGACACGGTCTTGCCCGAGCCGGTGGGCCCCGTGACCAGGATCATGCCGTAGGGGCGCTTGATGGCGCTGAGCAGGCGCTCCTTCTCTTCGGGCTCATAGCCGAGCGCATCAATGCCCAGCTTGGCGCTGCTCGGATCGAGAATACGGATCACGATCTTTTCGCCAAACAAGGTGGGCAAGGTGCTGACCCGGAAATCGATCACCCGGTCGGCGCCGATCTTGAGCTTCATGCGGCCGTCCTGCGGCACGCGCTTTTCCGAGATATCCAGGCGCGAGATCACCTTGATCCGCGATGCCAGCTTGTCCTTGATGCCCGGTGGGGGCGAGGCAATTTCACGCAGCTCACCATCGATGCGAAAGCGGATGCGGTACTGGTGCTCATAGGGTTCGAAGTGCAAGTCCGATGCGCGCATATTGAAGGCATCGATCAGCATCTTCTGCAAAAACTTGACGATGGGCGCGTCTTCGACCTCGTCTCCGTCGTTGCTGGCAGTATCGGTGTTCACCGACTCGTCATCAATCTCGAATTCATTGAGATTGACATCGCCGGTGATCATGTCCTGGATGTTGTCGCCACCCTTTTTCGCAACGGACTCCAATGCCTTGACCAGCTTGGCATGCTCTGCGATCACCCAGTCCACGCTCAGCTGGGTGGAGAACTTGATCTGCTCGGCCACCGAGTGGTCGGTGGGGTCGGCGGTCACGACGATCAGCCGGTTGCCGCGCTTGGCCAGCGGGATGATCTTGTTGCTGAGTGCCAGCTTGCTGTCGAGCAGGCCACTGGACAGGCGGCTCAGATCGATGGCATCGAGGTCGACCATGGGCGCGCCATAGACCGTCGAGATGATGGTTGCCACATCGCTGCCGGAGACCGCACCGCTGGCCACCAGCTCTCCAATGAAGCTGTTCTTGCTTTTGAGACTGGTGGCGTACAAGGCCTCCGCCTTGGCAACAGGAAGCTTTCCACTGGCCACCAGGGCTCTGGCAATGCCGGGAAGGGCGACGGCTTTGGGGGGGGTGTTGATGTCAGGCATGTAAAGGGAAGACGCCTATCGTCGATAGCCTCGCTGCGTAATCCGGCAAACTGTAGCAGTTGTTCGGAGATTTAACAAAGAAATGCATCCTGCAGGCCGCGCCACTGCAGTGGATCTGCGACAGTCTGCACGATACCCTTGGCCCATGCGTGCCCGCCTTGGCGCTTACTCTCTGCGGTCCAGCAACTGGGAGGCCAGCGTGGTCAGCGCCTGGGTGTAGGCATTGCTTGGCAACAAGGCCAGGCAGTCGATGGCCTCCTGGGCCTGCAGCGCAGCGGCTGCCCGCGTGGCTTGCAGCGAACCGGTGTCCTTGACGACCTGCACGATATGGGCCATGTGCGGCGTGGAGCCTTGCTCGATGGCGCTGACAATCATCTGCCTATCATCGGCGCTGGCGCGCTGCATGGCAATGATCAGCGGCAGGGTGACCTTGCCTTCGCGCAAATCATCGCCAATATTCTTGCCCATCACCGTGGTGTCACCGTCATAGTCCAGTGCGTCATCAATCACCTGGAAGGCCGTGCCCAGCGAGCGGCCATAGTTGGCACAGGCCTCCTCCAGCTCGGCGGGCGCCTCGGTCAGCACGGCGGCAAGGCGCGCGCTGGCCTCAAAGAGCTTGGCGGTCTTGGAACGGATGACGGAGAGATAACCGGCCTCGTCGAGATCGACATTGTGGGTGTTGATCAGCTGCTGCACCTCGCCCTCGGCGATGATGTTGGTAGCCTCCGACAGGATCTGCATGACGCGCATGCTGTCGGCATCAACCATCATCTGGAAGGCGCGCGAGTGCAGGAAATCGCCGACCAAGACACTGGCCGCATTGCCAAAGCTCTCATTGGCGGTGGGTTTGCCGCGCCGCATCGTGGACTCATCCACCACATCGTCGTGCAGCAAGGTGGCGGTGTGGATGAACTCGACCACCGCCGCCAGGTTGAAATGCTGCTCGCCCCGGTACTCCAGTGCGCCGGCCACCAGCAGCAGCAGTGCAGGGCGCAGGCGCTTGCCGCCTGCCGAGATGATGTAGTGCGATACCTCGCCGATCAGCGGAACGGAGGAGCTCAGGCGCCTGGCAATCACGGCATCCACCTGCCGCATATCACCGGCGACGAGGCTCAAGGGGTTGGACGGGTTGGGAGTGTTGGACTCGGACAAGGCGGCTATCTCGGCATTTTAGGGATACCGCATTATAGAAACGAGAGCAGCGACCCTTGCGGACATGCCCGCTTGTCCGTCTCGGGGATGCGTTTTCTGGCCCGATTGTGGTGCAAATGCGTGCAGGGTTTGCGTCTTTTTAGAGCCCGTGCTACAATCTTCGGCTCTTGCGAAATTTCTTTGCAAGCTATCCCCTTTTTAGAGGTTCTTATGTACGCGGTCATAAAAACCGGTGGCAAACAGTATCGTGTTGCTTCCGGCGAAAAAATCAAGGTAGAACAGATCGCTGCGGACGTAGGCCAAGAAATCGTGATCGACCAGGTTCTGGCAGTCGGCGACGGCGCAGAGTTGAAGGTTGGTACGCCCTTGGTGTCCGGAGCAACTGTGACGGTTACGGTAGTAGCCCACGGCAAGCACGACAAGGTGCGCATTTTCAAGATGCGTCGTCGTAAGCACTATCAAAAGCGCCAAGGCCATCGCCAGCAGTTCACTGAGCTGCAAATCGGTGCGATTGCAGCTTAACAGGAGCTATATCTCATGGCACAGAAAAAAGGCGGCGGCTCTACGCGCAACGGACGTGATTCCAAGCCAAAGATGCTGGGTGTGAAGGCTTTCGGTGGTCAATTGATCAGCGCCGGTTCGATCATCGTGCGTCAACGCGGCACCAAGTTCCACCCCGGCACCAATGTCGGCGTGGGCAAGGACCACACCTTGTTTGCTCTGGTGGACGGCCACGTGTCGTTCGAAACCAAGGGCGCTTTGTCCAAGCACACGGTGAGCATCACCAAGGCTGCTTAAGACAAGACAAGTGTCTTGAAGGCCTTCATTGGCCTTGTCCAAAGCCCCGCGCAGTCGGGGCTTTGGTGTTTTTGGGCCGGACCGCCTGGCGCCTCGGTGCGACAATAGCGGTTTTGGCAAGGCTGCATGTATCGGTATGCAGCAGAACAATTCCCGTAATTCCTGTACCAGGGCGGGTGGATAACGACCATGAAATTCGTAGATGAAGCGTTTATTGACATTGCAGCTGGCGATGGTGGCAATGGCTGTGTGTCGTTCCGCCATGAAAAGTACAAGGAATTCGGTGGCCCCGATGGCGGTGACGGTGGCCGCGGCGGCCATGTGTATGCGCTGGCCGATGTCAACCTCAACACCCTGATCGATTACCGCTACTCGCGCCGCCACGAGGCCGAGCGCGGCGAGCACGGCAAGGGCTCGGACATGTTTGGCAGCGCGGGCAAGGACATCACCCTGCACATGCCGGTGGGCACTATCATCACCGATGCGCAAACGGGCGAAGTGCTGTTTGAGCTGCTCAACCCGGGCGAGGTCATCACCATCGCCAAGGGCGGTGATGGCGGTTTTGGCAATCTGCGCTTCAAGAGCGCGATCAACCGTGCACCACGCCAGAAGACCCCCGGTTGGAAGGGCGAGCGCCGCAACCTGAAGCTGGAGCTCAAGGTGCTGGCCGATGTGGGTCTGCTGGGCATGCCCAATGCCGGCAAGTCGACCTTTATCTCGGCGGTCTCCAACGCCCGCCCCAAGATTGCCGATTACCCCTTCACCACCTTGCACCCCAACCTGGGTGTCGTGCGCGTGGGGCCGGAAAAGAGCTTTGTCGTTGCCGACATTCCAGGCCTCATTGAAGGCGCCTCGGACGGTGCCGGTCTGGGCCACCAGTTCCTGCGCCACCTGCAGCGTACGCGCTTGCTGCTGCATATTGTGGATCTGGCACCTTTTGACGAGGGCGTGGACCCTGTGGCACAGGCCAAGGCGATTGTCGGCGAGCTCAAGAAGTACGACGAAGAGCTCTACAACAAGCCGCGCTGGCTGGTGCTCAACAAGCTGGACATGGTGCCCGGCGACGAGCGCGTCGCCAAGGTCAAGGACTTTGTCAAGCGCTACAAGTGGAAGGGCCCCGTCTACGAGATCTCGGCGCTGACCCGCGAAGGCTGCGAGCCGCTGATCAAGGAGATCTTCCAGTTCGTGCACAAGATGCAAAAGGCCGAGCAGGAGCCCCAAGAGGTCGATCCGCGCTTTGCGGCAGGCGCCGAGCAGGATGCGCCCGACTACTCGGACGACCCGCGTTTTTCGTCGCCGGACTGAGCGGCAAGGCCTGCACCCTAGATTTCTCATTGTTGGATAGCTGCTTGCGCTTGCCAGGCGGGCGCAATGCCGGAAATAGCAAAAAATGGCATCGAATGTTCTGCGCGACGCACGTCGCATCGTCGTCAAAGTCGGCTCCAGTCTGGTCACCAACGAAGGCAAGGGCCTCGATGAAGGCGCCATCACCGAATGGAGCCGCCAGCTCGCCGCCCTGGTGCATGGCGAGGATGGGACCAAGCGCGAAGTGATCATGGTCTCCAGCGGCGCGGTGGCTGAAGGCATGAAGCGCCTGGGCTGGCTGCAGCGCCCCAAGGAAATCCATGAGCTGCAGGCCGCAGCGGCTGTCGGCCAGATGGGCCTGGTGCAGATGTACGAGACCAAGCTGCGCGAGCAAAACCTGGGCAGCGCCCAGGTGCTGCTGACCCATGCCGACCTGGCCGACCGCGAGCGTTACCTCAATGCCCGCGTCACCTTGCTGACCCTGCTGCAGCTGGGGGTGGTGCCGGTCATCAACGAAAACGACACGGTCGTCAACGACGAAATCAAGTTTGGCGACAACGACACCCTGGGTGCGCTGGTGGCTAACCTGGTGGAGGCCGATGCGCTGGTCATTCTGACCGACCAAAAGGGCCTCTACACCGCCGATCCCCGCAAGAACCCCGATGCCGAATTCGTGCATGAGGCACAAGCGGGGGATCTGAAGCTTGAAGCGATGGCGGGTGGTGCGGGCTCGGGCATTGGCAAGGGCGGCATGCTCACCAAGATCCTGGCGGCCAAGCGCGCCGCTGGCTCGGGCGCATCCACGGTGATTGCCTGGGGGCGCGAGCAGAATGTGCTGCTGCGCCTGGCCGCCGGCGAGGCCATTGGCACCCTGCTGGTCGCCGACACCCACAAGAACCAGGCGCGCAAGCAGTGGATGATGGACCACCTGCAGATGCATGGCTATGTGACCGTGGACGAGGGCGCTGCGCTGAAGCTGCGCGGCGAAGGCAAGAGCCTGCTGCCCATCGGCATGGTGAGCGTGCATGGCGAGTTCTCGCGCGGCGAGGTGATTGGTGTGCGCGATCCGCAAGGCGTGGAGCTGGCGCGCGGCCTGGCCAACTACAGCAGCGCCGAGGCACGGCGCCTGTGCCGCAAGCCATCGTCAGAGTTTGAGCAACTGCTGGGCTACACCGGCGAGCCCGAAATGCTGCACCGTGACAACATGGTGTTGACGGGGCATTGATCGGCACGCTCAGCCCGTTTGGCCCGGCAGGGCCATGCGGCGGCGGATCACATGAGCGCCGCGCAGGCACCAAAAAGCGTCCCAAGGGACGCTTTTTACATATGGCTACTGGTCAGCCGTTATCAGCCGTTTTGCTGCGGGTCATGGCCGGCATTGCCCGGGTCCGGGTCAAAGCTGGCGCCGGGCGGCAGCTCCATCTCCTGCATCATGCGCAGCGGCGAGTGGTAGCTCACCACCGTGGTGGTCGTCGTCACCGACACCTGCAAGGTCTCGGTCACCACGGGGTCTGGCTCATGCGGCTCACCATCGCGCGCACGCGCATTGCTGCGCAAATAGCGGTTGCGTGGGTCATTGCGAGGCACAAAACGCGACAGCTCGGTCAAGGCCATCTCGTAGACGCCGCGCTTGAACTCCACCACCACATCGAGCGGCACCCAGTAGTCATTCCAGCGCCAGGCATCAAACTCCGGGTGGTTGGTGGCGCGCAGATTCAGGTCCCAGTCGTGCCCTGTTAACTGGAGCAAAAACCAAATCTGCTTTTGTCCGCGATAATAGCCTCTGGCATCGCGGCGGATGAAGCGTTCGGGCACCTCGTACCGTAGCCAATCCCGCGTTCTAGCCACAATACGTACATGCTCCGGTCGCAAGCCCACTTCCTCATGCAGCTCTCGAAACATCGCCTGCTCGGGGGTTTCTCCACGGTCAATACCACCCTGCGGAAACTGCCAGCTATGGGTGCGGATGCGCTTGCCCCAAAACACCTGATTGCGCTGGTTGAGCAGGATGATGCCGACGTTTGGCCTAAAGCCATCTCGGTCCAGCATAATCTAACCCCAATTTTTTAAACTGTGTCCATTATGCCTGCGCCTTGAAGCCATCTTCAAGGGGGCAACTACTAGGTCCATTGTCATAGACTATGAAAGCTTCGCAATTTCTCATCTCGACCCTGAAAGAAGCGCCTGCGGACGCTGAAATCGCCAGCCACCAGCTGATGACGCGCGCCGGCATGATCAAGAAGCTCGGCGCCGGCATCTACAACTACATGCCGATGGGACTGCGCGTGATCCGCAAGGTCGAGGCCATCGTGCGTGAAGAGATGAACCGCGCCGGCGCCATCGAGGTGACCATGCCCGTGGTGCAGCCCGCCGAGCTGTGGCAGGAGACCGGCCGCTTTGACAAGATGGGCGCCGAGCTGCTGCGCATCCAGGACCGCCACGCGCGTGACTTTGTCATCCAGCCCACCAGCGAAGAGGTGGTGACCGACATCGCGCGCCAGGAGTTCAAGAGCTACAAGCAGCTGCCCAAGAACCTCTACCAGATCCAGACCAAGTTCCGCGACGAGCGCCGTCCCCGCTTTGGCTTGATGCGGGGCCGCGAGTTCATCATGAAGGATGCCTACTCCTTCGACAAGGACCGCGACGCCGCCCAGATCAGCTACCAGACCATGCGCGCCGCCTACAAGCGCATCTTTGACCGTTTTGGCCTGCAGTACCGCGCCGTGCGTGCGGACAGCGGCGCCATCGGCGGCGACCTGAGCGAGGAGTTCCAGGTGATTGCCGCGACCGGCGAAGACGCGATTGTCTACTGCCCCAACAGCGACTACGCCGCCAACATCGAAAAGGCCGAAAGCCTGGCGCCCACCCAGCCCCGTGCTGCGGCTGCGCAGCCCATGGCCAAGACGGCCACGCCTGGCAAGAGCACCTGCGCCGATGTGGCCCAGCTGCTGAACCTGCCGTTGGCCAACACCGTCAAATCGCTGGTGCTGGCCACCGACGAGACCAATGACAAGGGCGACATCCTGGGCTCGCAGGTCTGGCTGCTGCTGCTGCGCGGCGACCATGACATGAACGAGATCAAGGTCGGTAAGGTCGAGGGCCTGGCCAACTTCCGTTTTGCGACGCTGAGCGAGATAGAGGAGCACTTTGGCTGCCAGCCGGGCTACCTGGGCCCGATCGGCCTGCAAAAGCCCGTCAAGCTCGTGGTGGACCGCGATGTCGCCGTGATGGCCGACTGGGTCTGCGGCGCCAACCAGGCCGACTACCACCTGACCGGCGTCAACTGGGGCCGTGACCTGCCCGAGCCCAGCTTGGTGGCTGACCTGCGCAATGTGGTTGCCGGCGATCAGTCGCCAGACGGCAAAGGCGAGTTGGCGATCGAGCGTGGTATCGAGATCGGCCACGTGTTCTACCTGGGCACGAAGTACTCCAAGGCGATGAAGGCCACCTTCCTGGCCGAAAACGGCAAGCCCAGCGAGTTCGAAATGGGCTGCTATGGTATTGGCGTGACCCGCTTGCCCGCAGCCGCCGTAGAGCAAAACCATGACGAGCGCGGCATCATCTGGCCAGACGCGATTGCCCCCTTCACCGTGGTGATCTGCCCCATCGGCATGGACCGCAGCGAAGCGGTCAAGACTGCGGCTGAAAAGCTACACGCAGACTTGTTGGCCGCTGGCGTCGATGTGATACTGGACGACCGCGGCGAGCGCCCGGGCGCGATGCTGGCCGATTGGGAGCTGATTGGCGTGCCGCACCGGGTGGTGCTGGGCGACCGGGGCCTGCAAGAAGGCATGGTCGAGTACCAGCAGCGGCGCGACACCGCCGCCACCAAGGTGCCTGTGGACGAGGTGTTCAGCTTCCTCACCAGCCGCCTGGCCTGATGCGGGCCATGGGCTGCCAATGCAGCCCATGCCGCCAGGCGCCACACCACAATAGTCACAGAGGGATCGATCGAGGATGTCAGGCTCACGCATTGCTTTACCTGCGGGCGTATCACGCCGCGCGGCCATGGCATCGTTGCTGGCCGGGCCAGGCGCCTGGCTGGCTGCGCCGCAGGCTGCGCTGGCTGGTGGCCAGTTGGAAGAGCCCCTGATCGACTCGGTGCGCTCTGCGCTGACGGCAGCGATCGGCAGCGCCGCGCCACCGGAGCCGGTGTTTGTCTCGACCGAGGCCAAGATCGTCTACCTGCGCTGGCTGGGCGCGATGAGCGACCGTCTGCGCCGGCGCAAACCGGACTGGGAAGTGCGCCGCGACTTTCTGCAGACCGTCTGGTATGAGGCGCGGCGTGCGCGCCTCGATGAATCGCTGGTGCTGGGTCTGATCCAGGTCGAGAGCGGATTCCGCAAGTTCGCGATGTCCAATGTCGGGGCTCGCGGCTACATGCAGGTGATGCCGTTCTGGACCCGGGTGATTGGCGACGGCGACCCGGCCAAGCTGTTCCACATGCAGACCAATCTGCGTTTTGGCTGTGTGATTTTGCGCCACTACCTGGACCGCGAAAAGGGCGATCTGTTCATGGCGCTGGGCCGCTACAACGGCAGCCGTGGCAAGGACACCTACCCCAACCTGGTCTACGGCGCGCAGCGCCAGTGGCTGTTCGAGAACAAGGTTGAAGCCTGAAGACCTAGGCTGGCGCTGCAGCAAAAAGATAGCCACCGCATGCGGTGGCTTTTTCATGGGCGCTGCAGCCTGGCTCTGTCTTAGGCAACCAGACTGCTCGTGGGCGGCGGAACCGGCGAATCGGGCACCTTGTTCGGGTCCACGATGGTGACCAGCACCTGGTCGATGCGGTAGCTGTCCACGTCCATCACCTCGAACTGGTACTTGCCCCAGACCACCTTGTCGGTGCGGCGCGGGATGCGGCGCAGCATCACCATCAAGAAGCCGCCCAGGGTCTCGTATTCGTCGGAATGCGGCAGGTCGTCCAGCAGCAAGGTTCGCTCCACATCCTCGATCGGGGTGATGCCGTCGATTAGCCACGAGGTCTCGTCGCGCCGAACGATCAGCTCTTCATCGACCGGGCCCATCAAATCGCCCATGACGGTGCTCATCACATCGTTGAGCGTGACCACGCCGACCACCAGGCTGTACTCATTGACGATGATGGCGAAGTCCTCATGCGCCTGGCGGAACTGCTGCAGCACTTCGGCCAGGGTCAGCCGGTCGGGGATGACTAGGGCCTTTTTGACCAGGCCCTCATCGCGCAGCTTCATCGGCAGGTTGTTGAGCGCGCGCTGGAACAGGTCCTTGGCATCGACATAGCCGACCACATGGTCGATATCCCCGGCGCAGACCGGGTAGGTCGAAAAGGGTTCCTCGGCAATGCGGGCGCGGATGATGTCGTCGCTGTCGTCCTGGTAGAAGAAGGCGATGCGGTCGCGCTGGGTCATTGCCGAGCCGACGGTGCGCGTATCGAGCTCGAACAGATTGGCGATCACCTGCTGCTCCTGCGCGGCCAGCACACCGGCCTTGGCGCCGGCCTCGGTCATCGCCAGAATGTCTTCGTAGGTGATCTTTTCATCGCGGATCGTCGATAGTCCCAGCAGGTGAAACAGGCCATCGGCCGCCTTGCTGTAGAACCAGACCACGGGTTTGAAGAGCGTCATGCACCACTGCATGGGGCGCGAGACGCGCAGCGCCAGCGCCTCGGGCTCGGCCATCGACAGGCGCTTGGGCAGCAGATCGGCCAGCAGGATGAACAGCGAGGTGACCACGGTGAACGAGCACAGAAAACCGATGGTCTGCGCGGTAGCGGGCTCCAGCCAGCGGCTGGCGATGCCCGAGACAAAGGGGCTGAGCGCCCCTTCACCCACAATACCGCCCAAAATGGCCACCGCATTCTGGCCCACCTGCACCACGGTGAAATACTCACCGGGCTGCTCCTGGACCTTCATCACACGCTCTGCACGCGGGTCTCCGTCATCCACCATTTGCCGCAACCGCAGGCGGCGCGAGGCGGCCAGCGATATCTCCGCCATGGAGAAAAAGGCGCTGAAGCTGATCAGCAAGGCAATGACAAAGAGACTCTGCGTAAGATTCATAGACATCCGTGTGGGAGCAGTGCAGACCGGCTGCTCACATTGTTCGGCAAAAGCGGTGGCGGCGCGCGGGGTGCCGCCGGTTTGAATCAGAGTTCAATGGTCGCATGCCCGTCCGGCGACTGGCAAGTGCTTTTGGCAGCAGAGGCTGCAAGCCCACAGCTGGTGGGCGATGCGCGGAGATTGCTGCTGTGCCGAGCTTACCTTAGCCGCCCGGCTATGGCCGCTGGCAAGGCCATTGTGTGTCGCCATCGCGCCGCCATGCATCGCCGCTTGGCAGGGTAAATGGGCGCAAAAAAGCCGCCTCGGAAGGCGGCCCCTGGTTGCGGCTGGCAAGCTGCTGGCGCTAGGCTATCAGAGCGTGGCCACCAGTTGCTGCAGCTCACCCGACTCGTACATTTCCATCATGATGTCCGAGCCACCGATAAATTCACCCTTGACATACAGCTGGGGGATCGTGGGCCACTGGCTGTAGTCCTTGATGCCTTGGCGGATCTCGGGGTCTTCGAGCACGTTGACGGTGGTCAGACCACGGGTCTCCACGCCACTGGCTTTGAGAATCTGAATGGCACGGCCGGAGAATCCGCATTGCGGAAAGCTGGCTGTTCCCTTCATGAACAGCACGATGTCATGGCCTTTGACCAGCTGGTCGATGCGTTGTTGGGTATCGCTCATGGATGGGCTCCGTCGGGGCGTGTGGGTTGCAATGTAATCGGGTCGTCGCTTGCTTAGATACGGGCGTTTGGCCGCATATCAAGCGCAGGCATGGTCACTATTATTTCACGGAAGGCCATTGTCCGCCGCTGGCGCGCTCGATGCCAGCCAGGTCCTTGCGGCTTTGCACCTGGGCAAAACCGCGCTGGGCCAGCAGCGCGCGCACGTCTTCCGCCTGGTCCCAGCCATGCTCGATCAGCAGCCAGCCGCCTTCGCGCAGATAGCCGGGAGCGGTATCGACGATATGGCGGATGTCGTCCAGGCCATCGGCGCCGCTGGTCAGCGCCTGGCGGGGTTCATGGCGCAGCGCGGGCATGTGCGGGTCGTCGTCGCGGATGTAGGGCGGGTTGCTGACGATGGCATCAAACAGGCCCTGCAGGGCCGACAGCCAGTGGCTGTGCGCAAAGCGTACCGGCAGCTGCAGGCGCGCTGCATTGGCCTGGGCAACGGCCAGTGCATCGGTACTGGCATCCACGGCCCAGACTTCGGCTGCAGGCCGCGCATGCTGCAAGGCCAGCGCAATCGCTCCGCTGCCGGTGCCCAGGTCGGCCAGGCGCAGGGCCGGCTGGCCCGGAGTGGCATCGGGCAGCAGCTCCAGCGCCCAATCCACCAGGGTTTCGGTGTCGGGACGCGGGTCCAGCACGCGGGCGTCCACGGCCAGGTCCAGTCCGTAAAAGCCTTTGTGGCCCGTCAGATAGGCCACCGGCTCGCCATCGGCGCGGCGCTGCAGCCATTGCCGCCACTGCGCGGTCTGCGCGCTGCTCAGGCAGTCGCCATCATGGGTGATGAGCCAGGCGCGCGCATGGGTGGGCTGGCCGCAGAGGTGCAGCAGCAGCATCTGCGCGTCGATGCGGGCAATGCCCAGCGCAGCGGCTTGCGCCAGCGCCTGGGTGACCGTGATGGGGGTGTCGGGGGTGGGAGCATTCATGTCGCTGCGCGGTTCGCTATTGCTGCCGCTTATGGGTTGGCGGCCTGCACAAAGGGCCGCGATTGCAGGATCAGGACCTGGTCGCCAGCAACCGCCCATTCAATATCCTGGGTGCGGCCGCCAAACTGCTTTTCGATCGCAGCAGCGGCATCGGCCAGGCGTTTGACCAGCGCATCGCTCAGCACCTGGCGCTGCGCGACGGCCACTTCCTGCACGCCACCGCCGGGTGCTAGGCGCAGCTCGGTGTCCTCGGCCGAGCGGCTGAGGACCTGCACGGCCTTGCTGCGGCGCGCGTACAGCACCTGCTCTGCCACCCGCCGGCCTTCCACCACGCGAATGCCGATACCGCGCTTGGCGGCGATAAACACGCTGTGCGGGGTGTGGCCCAGCGGGTCGCGCGTGACCATCACGCCCGAGGCCTCGGAGTCCACCGCCTTTTGCACCAGCACGGCCATCGCAACGGCGTCCTGCGCAATGCCGGCGGCACGGCGCGCCTCCCAGGCCTCAAAGTTGAAGACCGAGGCCCAGACCTTGCGTACCGCATCCTGCAAGGCCGCTTCGCCCTTCACATTGGGCACGGTGGTGTAGAGGCCGGCACCGCTGAAACCGGGCAAATCTTCCGAGCTGGAGGAGCTGCGCACAAACACGCCAGCCTGCTGCAACTGGCTGGCCCAGCGCGCCTGCAGGCTCTGGGCAAAAGCGGCATCCAGCGGCATCTGCTCGATCTCGGCGCGCAGCGCTGCCAAGGCACTGCGGCGCTGGGCGGCATCGCTGTCAAAGCCTGGCTGCTGCTGCATGCGCGCCACTTTTTCCGCCAGGCCAAAACGCTGCATCGCGCTGGCATAGGCGCCAAAGGGCAGGCAAAAACCATCAGGCACCTGGACCCCGGCTATGCCCGCATGCCGCACCTCACCCAGGTTGGCGGCCTTGGCCCCGCACTGGCGCCGGTGGCTGGCGCGCAGCGCAGCCAGCGGCTGCAGCGCAGTGCTGCGCGTGTCGGTCTGGATGCTGGCGCCCGCCAGGCTGCGCTTGATGGCAGTGCGCTCCAGGGCCTGGCTGCGTTCGGCATCGGTGGCGGCACGCAGCTGGTAGTCCTTGGCGCTGACCGCCAAATGCACCCATTGGCCGTTGTAGGCGGCCAGCAGCTGGCTGGCATCGCGTACATAGGCATTGGGCACGCCCCAGCCCTTAGCCAGCAGGTTGACATGCGACACCAGGGTCGAGGGCTGCTCGGTCAGCACGCCTGCCACGGGCGGCAACGCGATGGGGACCTGGCGCAGCACCACGATGTCGCTGGGCTGCAGGTCCTGCACCTGGTCGATATCGTCCACCAGGCGCAAGCGGCCCACGGCCTGGCCGAGGTTCAAGGGGAAAAAGCGTTGCTGGCCGATCAGCGCGCTTTGCGTGACTGCGGGGATGCCTGCGGCGACCGCCACCTGCTCTTGCGCGCTGGCATTGGCCTTGAACTGCACGGCTGCAAAAAAGTGGTTGCGCAACTGGGCTTCGGTTTCGCGCAGCAAGCTGCCGGTCAGCTGGTCGCCTTCCCAGAATTCATAGACAAAGCCGCTAATCTGCGGCTGCCAGCTCAGGGTGCCCAGGATAAAGCGGCGCCCCGCGTCACGGTAGTTGCGGTTCAGCGCATCCTTGCCGCCGCGCAGCAGGCCTTGCTCGCGCAGAAAACGGTCGTGCAGCTGGTAACGCGGCGTGTTGATGAAGTAGAGCTTGGCAGCAGGCCGCGCCTGGCGGTCGACCACAAAGATCACATGGGGCTGGGCCAGCGGCGTGCCAGCGTTGTAGACGCGGGCCAGCTGGTCAAAGGCCGCTTGGCTCATCAGATCAGCGGCAAAGGGCTGGCTGCTGTGGTTGGCCATGGCCTGCGCAGGTGTGCTGCCTGGCCTGGCGATCAGCTCCTGCGGCGCACGGCCATCCTCATACATCGAGGGCTTGCGCGCCAGCTGCGCCGAGGCGCCGCTGGCGGCCAGCGACAGGGTGATGTATCCCGCCGCACGCCAGGCAGCGCGCAACGCAAAACCGGGGTGGTGGCTGGGCATCACAGGCCTTATTGGTTGACTTCCAGCTCGGCCAGCAATTCGGCCTCGCGTTCGGACTGCAGCGCTTCCAACAGCTCGCTGAGGTCGCCATCCATGATGAAGCTGAGCTTGTACAAGGTCAGGTTGATGCGGTGGTCGGTGACGCGGCCCTGCGGGAAATTGTAGGTGCGGATGCGGTCGCTGCGGTCGCCCGAGCCGATCAAGCCCTTGCGCATGGCGGCCTCTTTGGCGGCGCGTTCGCTGCGTTCCTTTTCCTGGATACGGGCCTGCAGCACCTGCAAGGCCTTGGCCTTGTTGCTGTGCTGGCTGCGGCCGTCCTGGCATTCGGCGACGATGCCGGTGGGCAAGTGGACGATGCGCACAGCAGAATCGGTCTTGTTGATGTGCTGGCCACCTGCGCCACTGGCGCGGAAGGTGTCGATGCGCAGATCAGCCGGGTTCAGCGTGATGGCCTGCTGTTCATCGGGCTCGGGCATCACCGCCACGGTGCAGGCGCTGGTGTGGATGCGGCCCTGGGTTTCGGTGGCGGGCACGCGCTGCACGCGGTGGCCGCCCGATTCAAAGCGCAGGGTGCCGTAGACGTTGTCGCCGCCATCGATGCGCAGCACCACTTCCTTGTAGCCCCCCAGCTCGGCCTCGTTGGCGCTCATGATCTCGACCCGCCAGCCCATGCGCTCGGCGTAGCGGGTGTACATGCGGGTGATGTCGCCGGCAAACAGCGCCGATTCATCACCACCGGTGCCGGCCCGCACTTCGACAAAGGCGGGGCGGGCATCGTCGGGGTCCTTGGGTAGCAGCATACGCTGCAGCTGCGCGGCCAGCTGCTCCAGCTCGGCCTCGCCGCTGCTGATCTCTTCGCGCGCCATGTCGGCCATGTCCGGGTCGGCCAGCATCTCCTTGGCGCCCTCGATATCGGATTCGATCTGCTGGTAGCGCGCATAGCGCTCGGCTACGGCGGCGACATCGGTGTGTTCGCGCGAGAGCTTGAGGAACTGCGGCATATTGGCCATGATGTCCTCGCGCGAGAGCAGAAAATTCAGCTCATTGAGGCGCTCGGCATAGCGTTCCAGCTGTTGGCGGAGAAAGTCTTTCATGGCGGTCTGGTAAGGCTGGGCCTGCGCCGGGGCTGCCGCAAATGCAGCGGTCAAACAGGCAGGCCGAGAAAAGGAGAGGGAGCGGGGAGCGAGCAGGGGCGGCTGGGCCGCGCAGCGTCGCTACAAACCCGATTGGTGGCCGTTGCCACCGCCGCGCTGGCTGCGCAGGAACAGGCGCGAGACCATGTCCGCGGTCTGGGCACGCGCCTGGGCATCGCCCGCGTGCAGCTCGGCCATGGTGCCGTGCAGAATCTTTTGCGACAGGCCGCGCGTCAGCGCATCGAGCACCGCGTCCATGTCTTCTCCCTTGGCCAGGCGTTTTTTGGCTCGTTCGATCTCCAGCGCACGCCAGACATCGGCCTGCGCATTGATCTGCTGGATCAAGGGCACGGCACCGCCTTCCGGAGCGCGCTGGTCCATCCAGTGCATGAAGCGCTGCACACCGGCATCGATGATGGTTTCGGCCTGCACGACGGCCGCCTGGCGCTGCTCCTGGCCGGCCTTGACCACATGGGCCAGGTCATCCACGGTGTAGAGGTAGACATCACCCAGGTTCTTGACCTCACCCTCGATATCGCGGGGAACGGCCAGGTCCACCATGAAGATCGGGCGGCGCTTGCGTTTTTTCAGCGCACTCTCGACGGCGCCCAGGCCGATGATCGGCAGGCTCGATGCGGTGCAGCTGATGATGGCGTCGTATTCGTGCAGGTGGTCGGGCAGATCGGCCAGGCGCATGGTGCTGGCGCCAAAGTGGCCCGCCAGCTTTTCGCCGCGCTCCAGGGTGCGGTTGGCCACCGTGATGTGGGCCGGCTGCTTGGCCGCGAAATGGGTGGCGCAGAGCTCGATCATCTCGCCAGCGCCAACAAACAGCACGCGGATCTTGGTCAGGTCTTCAAACAGCTGGCCGGCCAGGCGCACGGCGGCGGCGGCCATGCTGATGCTGTGCGCGCCAATTTCGGTGGCGCTGCGCACTTCCTTGGCGACGGCAAAGCTGCGCTGGAAAAGTTGGTTGAGCGTGGTGCCCAGCGAGCCGGCTTCTTCAGCGGCGCGCACGGCGTTCTTCATCTGGCCCAGAATCTGGGCCTCGCCCAGCACCATCGAATCCAGACCGCTGGCGACGCGAAAAGCGTGGCGGGCGGCCAGGTCGTTTTGCAGGGTGTAGGTGTAGTTTTTGAGCGCCTCGGCGGGCAGGTCGCCACTTTGGGCCAGCCAGCGCAGGGTGTGGTCAAGCGCCGGCTCTTGGGCGGCACAGTAGATCTCGGTGCGGTTGCAGGTGGACAGGATGGCCGTTTCCACACCGGCGTGGCTGTGCACACCCGAGATCGTGCTGCGCAAACTCTGCAAAGTTGGCGCAATCTTGTCGAGTGCAAATGCAAACCGGCCGCGAATGTCGACCGGTGCCGTCGTGTGGTTGATGCCCAGGGCCCAAACTGCCATGCCAGGGATTATAAAATCTCTGTAAATCCATTGCTTGTCGTATCAGTACCAGCTTGACTTATATCAACCTGTCCGCTCCATGCTTGCCACCACCAGCCTCTGGCATCTGCTGAACTTCTGTGCCCCGGCCGCCTTTTTGGCGCTGTTGCTGGTGCTCGCCCGCTGGTTGTTTGCACGCAAGGCCACGCCGCTGCTGCCCTGGTATGGCCAGCTGGCGCTGCATTTTCTGGTGGGCTGCGCTGCGCTCTTTGTCGCGCTGCTGTGGCAGGGCCGCGACGGCAGCCTGATGGGCTATGCGCTTTTGGTGATCGCACTGGCCAGCAGCCAATGGGTGGTGCTGGGTGGCTGGCGACGTTGATGCCGAGGTTCCGGTTATTTCTGCGACGCTAGCTATACGTTTCTTTACAATTCAGACATAATTGTGGGATGACCACCACAATGCCCTTGTCTGGCCACCGCTCCCGGTGGCTTTTCTGTATCTGCTGCCTCGTGGTGGGCGCGGCAGCTGCGGTGCTGGTCTGGGGCTCGCAGGCTCTGCTGTTTGCCGATACCAATGATTTCCAGCGCGTGGTGGGCCACCTCTACCTGACGCCCATGGGTGATGGCATCCACTGGGCACTGCCCGATCGGCCCTTTCGCACACCGGGCAATCCGGAGCTGGCCTCGCACATGTTCACTTTTGCCGGCTGGGTGCAGCGTTTTATGCCCGGGAATATGTTTGACCTCGCGCGCACGGCGCTGGCGGCCAAGCTGCTGCTGCTCGCCTATGCCGCTGTGCTGGCCTGGCAATGCGCGGCTGCGCTGCAGCGTGGCGCGCTGGGCTGGTCGGCCATGGTGCTGGCCTGGCTGGCCGTGTTCTTTATGGCGCACAACATCGGTATGGCCCAATCCTTTTATGCCGAATACGCCTGCCTGATTGCGCTGCCGCTGCTGCTGCTGGGCCTGCTGGCCTCGCGCCGGGCTGTACGGCTGGTCGGCCTGGGTCTGGGGGCGCTGGTCTGCGGCCTGGCCAAGGTGCAGTATTTCTATGTGCCGCTGCTGGCGCTGTTGTGCGTTTGGGCGGGCGCCCGCTGGCAGCGCATGCTGCCCGACAAGGGCCTGCTCAAGCTGCTGCTGGCGGTGCAGGTGCTGTGCCTGGTGCCCTTGCTGATCGGCAAAAATACGAGCCTCAATGCCTACCATGGCGTCTACCTGGGCTCGTACATGGTACTCACACCCGGGCAGCTCGATGGCCTGGGCGTGCCGGCCGAGCGCCGGGACTGCATTGGCGTCGATGCCTGGGGCAATGCGCTCTCGGGCCCGGGCGGCACCCAGGTGCAGCACACGGATCGAGATTGCTACCCTGTCACGCCCAAGCTGGGCAAGGGTGATGTGCTGCGGCCTTATCTGCACTACCCGCTCACCCTGTGGCGCCTGGCCCGCTTTGCGCTGCCCAGCCATTTCACGGTGCAGTACTTCCATGTGTTTCCCGGCAACTTCTACCTCCATCGCCACGACGGTGGTGCCCAACCGGTCACCGACCTGCTGCTGCGCATGAGCGCGCTGCGCGACCGCATCGTCACGCCGCTGGCGCCATTCTTCCTGCTGGGCGCACTGGCGCTGTTTGCGGCCAGCCGCAGCCGCCAGGCCGGCCGCTTGCAGCCCTTGGCGGTGGGCGGCTTGCTGCTGGCGCTCCTGGTGGTCTCGCAGGTCATCATCGTGCTGCTGGGCGAAGGCGTGCGCGACATGAGCAAGCACCTGTGGGCCGCGCAGCTGGCGCTGGACATGCTGGTGCTGCTGGTGGCAGTGCAAGGCCTGGGCTGGCTGTGGCTGTGGTGGCGGCGCAAGGCAGCGCCCGCTGGCGAGGCGGCGGCAGCTACCGCCTGACGGGTGCGGCGTCAATCCGAAAAAATGCGAGACAGACGCCGGTTGTAGAAGCGGGGTGTGCCGGTCATGATGGGTTTGCAGGCTGCGTTCGCACGGCCTGCCTCTCTACCGATAACAAACCCAAGGAGACAGACCATGAAGCACATCGCACACGCCTGCCTGGCCGCAATCGCCGGGCTGGCGTTCAGCGCCGCGGCCCAGGCGCAGCAGCCTTTTCCGAGCAAGCCGGTGCGGGTGGTCATCGGCTTTCCCGCAGGCGGCCCGCTGGACCAGCATGCCCGCCTGCTGACCGACAAGCTCCAGGGCGTGCTGGGCCAGCCCATCATCGTGGACTACAAGCCCGGTGCCGGTGGCGCGGTGGGCGCGCAGGATGTCATGAAAGCGCCGGCCGATGGCTATACCTTGATGCTGGCCAACACCGGGGTGATGGTGATCAACCCGGCGCTCTACCCCAAGCTGCCCTACAGCACCTTGCGCGATTTCACGCCGGTGGCGCGCACGGCGATGCAGCCCTTGGCCCTGCTGGTCAACAACAAGGTGCCAGCCAAGAACCTGCAGGAGTTCATCAGCTACGCCAAGGCCCACCCCGGCAAGGTCAACTTTGGCTCGGCGGGCAATGGCGGCATCAGCCACCTGGTGCCCGAGATGTTCAAAAACGCCACCGGGCTGGACCTGGTGCATATCCCCTACAAGGGCAGCGCGCCGGCCTTTACCGATCTGGTGGGCGGCCAGGTGCAGTTCATGGCAGAGAGCATTCCGCAGGCCGCTGCCTACCACAAGCAGGGCAAGGTGCGTGCGCTGGCCGTCACCAGCAAGGAGCGCAATCCCGCGCTGCCCGAGGTGCCGACGGCCATTGAAAGCGGGCTCAAGGGCTTTGAGGTCGTGGGCTTCTATGGCTTTCTTGCGCCAGCAGGTACGCCCAAAGCGGTGGTGGACCAGCTCAGCGCCGCCTTTGGCCAGGTGATGCAGATGCCCGATGTGCGCGGGCGCATGGTGGAGCAGGGCGCCGACCCGGCCTTTCTCGGTGCCGAGGCGTTCAGCCAGTTCCTGGCCAGCGAGATGCCGCGCTGGGCCGAGGCGGTGAAGGCCTCGGGCACCAAGATGGACTGAGGCGCATCGCGCACAAACAAAAGCCCAGCCATGCCGGGCTTTTGTCTGGCTGTCAGCCAAAGCGCGATGGGCGCGATGGAATTACAGCAGCGGACCATCCTGCGCCGGGCTGAACAGGTCCACCCGGTCGGTGATGATGCCATCAGTGCCCAGGTCGATCAGGCGCTGCGCGGCCCATTCGTCGTTGACCGTGTAGCTGCTGCAGTAGAGGCCTGCGGCATGGACCTTGGCCACTAGCGCGGCATCCCAGAGCGCATGGTTGAGCACCAGCGCCTGGCAGCCCAGCTCCAGCGCCAGCTGCAGCTCGGCGTCGCCGCTGCCATCGGCCAGCTTGTCGACCAGCAGGCCGCGTGGGATATGCGCTGCCACTTCGCGCGCGCCGCGCAGCGAATCGGCCTTGAACGAGGTGAAAAGCGGCGGCACCACGGTTTGCGGCCAGATGCGGTTCATCAGCGCACCGGCTGCACGGCCTGTTTCCAGCTCCTGGCCGGGCGTGGGCTTGATCTCGACGTTCAGGAAAAGGTGGTTGGCCAGGCACCAGCGGGCCAGCGCCTCCAGGGTGGGCAGGTTCTCGCCCGCATGGCTGCGCGAATGCCAGCTGCCGGCATCGAGCTGGGCGAGCTCACCCATGCTCAGGTCGCTGCCGGTGCCCTGGGCATTGGTGGTGCGTTTCAGGTCCGCATCGTGCATCAGAAACAGCACGCCATCGCGGCTGAGCTTGGCATCGCACTCGAACATGCGGTAGCCGTGCGCGGCGCCCAGGCGGAAGGCGCTCATGGTGTTCTCGGGTGCCAGTTTGCCTGCGCCGCGGTGGGCCACCCAGCGTGGATAGGGCCAGTTGCTAGAAAGCGTCATATCAATCTCGATGAGAAAAAAGAAAAGCGCCGCAAGTGCTGCACTTGGGCGCTGGTGTTCAAGCGTTCAGGTCAGGAGCCAAGGCGTGGCCGCTGTGCACATCGCCTTGCTGCGCTCAGATGCGCTTGCCGGTTTCTGCGTGGAACCAGTGCAGGCGGTCTTCGCGTGCGCTGATGCGCGCCACTTCACCGGGCTTGGGGAAGGGCGTGCCTTCTTCCACGCGCACGGTGACTTGCTCGCCGCCCACTTTGCCGTACAGCAGGCGCTCGGCGCCCAGCAGCTCCACGGTTTCGACCTGGAACTCCCAGCCACCCGAGGCCACCAGGTCGATGTGCTCGGGGCGGATACCCAGGATCTGACCGGCCTTGCCATTGGCAGAATTCTTCAGCAGGTTCATCGGCGGCGAGCCGATGAAGCCGGCGACAAAGGTCGATGCGGGCGTGTGGTAGACCTCTTCGGGCGTGCCGAACTGCTCTACATTGCCGCCGTTCATCACGATCATGCGCTGGGCCAGGGTCATCGCTTCGACCTGGTCGTGGGTCACGAACAGGCTGGTGATGCCCAGCTCGGCATGGAGCTTCTGGATTTCGATGCGGGTCTGGCCGCGCAGCTTGGCATCCAGGTTGGACAGCGGCTCGTCAAACAGGAAAACCTGGGGCTGGCGCACGATGGCGCGGCCCATGGCCACGCGCTGGCGCTGGCCGCCCGACAGCTGGCGCGGCTTGCGGTCCAGCAGGTGCGACAGCTCCAAAATCTTGGCAGCCTTGTCCACGCGGCGCTTGATCTCGTCCTCGGGCACCTTGGCGAGCTTCAGGCCATAGGCCATGTTCTCGTAGTTGCTCATGTGCGGGTAGAGCGCGTAGTTCTGGAACACCATGGCGATGTTGCGCTTGGCGGGCTCGAGGTTGTTGACGATCTTGTCGCCAATCATCAGGTCACCGCCGGTGATTTCTTCGAGGCCGGCAATCATGCGCAGCAGGGTCGACTTGCCGCAGCCCGAGGGGCCCACCAGAACGATGAATTCACCGTCCTTGATTTCGGCATTGACGCCATGGATCACGGGCACGGCCGATTTGCCGGTGCCGTAGCGTTTGACAATGTTCTTGAGAGAGATGGAAGCCATAAGAAGGTTTCGTTGTATCGGTCAAAGATGGTGGAGGGACAAGATGGCGAGGGGTTACTTTTCGGTATCCACCAGACCTTTGACAAACCACTTTTGCATCAGCATCACCACCAGGGTCGGTGGCAGCATAGCCAAGATGGCGGTGGCCATCACGATATTCCAGTCCACAGCGGCTTCGCCGCCTGCCAGCATGCGCTTGATACCGATCACCACGGGGTACATGTCTTCCGAGGTGGTCATCAGCAAGGGCCAGAGGTACTGGTTCCAGCCGTAGATGAACTGGATCACGAACAGGGCCGCAATCGAGGTGCGCGACAGCGGCACCAGGATGTCCTTGAAAAAGCGCATCGCGCCGGCGCCGTCGATGCGTGCGGCTTCCACCAACTCATCGGGCACCGTCAGGAAGAACTGGCGGAACAGGAAGGTGGCGGTGGCCGAGGCGATCAGCGGCAAGGTCAGACCGGCATAGCTGTTGAGCAGGCCCAGTTCCGCCACGACCTTGTAGGTGGGCAGAATCCGCACTTCAACGGGCAGCATCAGCGTGAGGAAAATTGCCCAGAAGCAGATCATCTTGAAGGGGAAGCGGAAGTAGACGATGGCAAAGGCCGACAGCAGCGAGATCGCGATCTTGCCGACGGTGATGATCATCGCCACCCAGAAGCTCACCCACATCATGTGCATGACATTGGTGTTGGAGCCCAGCTTGCCCGAGCCAAACAGCGCGGCCTGGTAGTTTTCCCAGAGGTGGGCGCCAGGCAGCAGCGGCATGGGAGACTGCACGATGGCATCGGCCGTGTGGGTCGATGCAATGAAAGCCAGGTACAGCGGGAAGGCCACAATCGCCACGCCGAGCACCAGCACGGCGTGCGAGAGGAAATTGAGCCAGGGATTGCGGTCAACCATGATCAGTACTGCACTTTCTTTTCAACATAGCGGAACTGCACCACGGTCAGCACGATGACGATCAGCATCAGCACGACGGACTGCGCTGCGGAGCCGCCCAGATCCAGCGCCTTGAAGCCGTCCTGGTAGACCTTGTAGACCAGGATCGAGGTCGATTGGCCGGGGCCGCCTTGCGTTGCCGCATCGATGATGCCGAAGGTGTCGAAGAACGCGTAGACGATGTTGATCACCAGCAGGAAGAAGGTGGTGGGCGAGAGCAGCGGCAGCTGGATGTTCCAGAAGCGGCGCCAGGGGCTGGCACCATCGATCGATGCCGCTTCGATCAGCGCCTTGGGGATGGACTGCAGGCCCGCCAGGAAGAACAGGAAGTTGTAGGAAATCTGCTTCCACACCGAGGCCATGACGATCAGCGCCATCGCCTGGTTGTCATTCATCATGTGGTTCCAGTTGTAGCCCAGCTTGCCCAGGTAATAGGTGACCACGCCGATGGATGGCGAGAACAGGAACACCCACAGCACGCCGGCAATGACGGGCGCAACAGCGTAGGGAACGATCAGCAAGGTCTTGTAGACCATCGCAAAGCGCACGATGCGGTCGGCAAAGATGGCCAGCACCAGCGAGATGGCAATGCCCGCGCCTGCGACCAGCACCGAGAACATGGCGGTGCGCTTGAAGGAATTCAGATAGGTGGGATCGGCGAACAGGTTGCGGAAGTTCTCCAGCCCCACCCATTCGGTGCTCATGCCGAAGGCGTCTTCCATCTGGAAGGACTGCAGCACAGCCTGGCCAGCGGGCCAGAAAAAGAAAATGCCAATGATCAGCAACTGCGGTGCAATCAACACCCAGGGCAGCCATTTAGAGCGGAAAAGTACGCGTTTTTCCATGATGGAGCTCAAAAACAAAAAAACCGCCGGGGCTGAGGACAGCCGCCGGGCGATGGCTCATCGACTGCGCCCGCCCCACGCGTGCAGGGTGGGCGCATGTGATGAAAGGATTAAGGCTTGTACGACTTTTCGAAGCGGGCCAGCAGTTCGTTGCCACGGCTCACGATGGAGTCCAGGGCTTCCTTGCCGGTCTTCTTGCCAGCCCAGACCTGTTCGAGTTCTTCGTCCTCGATGGTGCGGATCTGTACGTAGTTGCCCAGGCGGATACCACGCGAGTTGTCGGTGACCTTGCGGATCATCTGCGTCACGGCGGTGTCGGTGCCAGGGTTCTTTTGGTAGAAACCGGACTTTTCGGTCAGGTCATACGCGGCCATCGTCACAGGCAGGTAGCCGGTGCGCTGGTGCGAAGCGGCCTGCACCTTGGTTTGCGACAGGAATTCGAAGAACTTGGCCACGCCCTTGTACTCTTCGGATTTCTTGCCGGCCATCACCCACAGCGATGCGCCACCGATCACGGTGTTCTGAGGCGCGCCCTTGACGTCAGGGTAGTAAGGCAGGGGTGCCAGGCCGTAGGCGAACTTGGCGTTCTTGGCCACGTCGCCGTAGAAACCGGACGAGGTCTGGATCATCGCGCATTCACCGGCGGTGAACGAAGCCTGGGCGGTGGACGCACGGCCCTTGTAGACAAACTCACCGGCCTTGGCGGCAGCGGCCAGGTTGTCGATGTGCTTGACGTGCAGTGGCGAGTTGATCTTCAGGCGTGCCTTGTAGCCGTTGGCAGACAGGCCATTGTGCTCGGTCGCGAACTCGACGTTGTGCCAGGTGGAGAAGGACTCCAGCTGGGTCCAGCCTTGCCATGCCAGGGTCATCGGGCAGCTGTGGCCGCTTTCCTTGAGCTTCTTGGCCGCAGCGAACACTTCAGGCCAGGTGGTGGGCGCCTTTTCCGCGTCCAGACCGGCCTTCTTGAAGGCGTCCTTGTTGTAGTAGAAGATGGTCGTCGAGCTGTTGAACGGGAAGCTCAGCATCTGGCCGTTAGGCGCGGTGTAGTAACCGGCAACCGCTGGGATGTAGGCCTTGGGGTCGAAGGACACGCCGGCGTCCGACATCACCTTGCCCACGGGCACGGTAGCGCCCTTGGAGGCCATCATCGTGGCGGTGCCCACTTCAAACACTTGCAGAATGTGGGGCGCATTGCCCGAGCGGAAGGCCGCGATCGCTGCCGTCATCGACTCGTCGTACACACCCTTGAAGGTTGGCACAACCTTGTATTCCTTTTGGCTGTCGTTGAACTCCTTGGCCAGGTCGTTGACCCATTCGTTGTTCACGGCGGTCATGGAGTGCCACCATTGGATCTCGGTGACGGCATGGGCGGACAGGCTGGTAGTGGCTGCAATACCGGCAGCGATGACCAAACGCTTGAAGTGCATGAATGCTCCTAGGGGTTTATAAAACGCTCAAAAACGAATCGTATGTGGCGTTTGTGAATGTTCTGTGACGTTGTGGCATATCCGCTGGTTTTAGGCAACTGGGGAAAGCCAGCGCCCGTCCGCACAGCGTCAACAAATACAAGGCGTTACGATTGTAGTTCAGCCGCCATTCGTATTCGAGAGAAAAGTGTAACCTTAGGGGTTTAGACGCGACAGTGCTTTGGGGTTGTCACATGGGACTGTCAAACAGTTGTGGTAGAGGTGGGTGGGGAGTTCGAAATGCTCAATTTCGATCAAATAAGAAAAAATAGGAAAAAGTAGGCGCTGACGCAGGCGGGCGCCGGGATGGCTCCAGCGCCGGCAGGGGCCATGCGGCAAAGCCAGACTGCGGCGTACCATGTTTTAAAACGGGCAGCCATGCGTGCAAGCCCGGTGTCATAAAATCGGTGGCCCCACTGCTTACCCATAAAAGGGAGCGCCCGCTCCCGTACAGGTCCCCACACATGAACGCACCGATTGCGCTGGCAAGCTTGCAAGCACAGGTTGACGGGCCCGCCCGTCTCCGCGAGATCCCCTACAACTACACCTCGTTCTCCGACCGCGAAATCGTCATTCGCTTGCTGGGCGCGCAGGCCTGGGATCTGCTCGACCAGCTGCGCCAGGAGCGCAAGACGGGCCGCTCGGCGCGCATGCTCTACGAGGTGATGGGGGATATCTGGGTGGTGCAACGCAACCCCTATCTGCAAGACGACCTGCTGCACAACCCGGGCCGCCGCAAGCAGCTGGTGGAAGCACTGGAGCACCGCCTGGCCGAGGTGCAAAAGCGCCGCGCGCCCGCCGAGGACCCGGCGCGCGATGCGCTGGTGGGGCAGCTGATTGCCGCAGCGCAGGTGGCGGTGTCCGAGTTCGACACCACCTTGCAGGAGGCCACCGAGCTGCGCCGCAAGGTGCAGCGCGTCTTCAAGCCGCTGACCGCCAAGGACAATGTCAAGTTCGACGGCCTCTCACGTGTGAGCCATGTGACCGATGCGACCGACTGGCGCGTCGAATACCCGTTTGTCGTGCTGACGCCCGACACCGAAGAGGAAATGGCCGTGCTGGTCAAGGCCTGTATCGGCCTGGGGCTGACGATTGTGCCGCGCGGCGGCGGCACCGGCTACACCGGCGGCGCGATTCCGCTGAGCTGGCGCAGTGCCGTCATCAATACCGAAAAGCTCGAGAAGATGTCCGAGGTGGAGATGGTGTCCCTGCCGGGCATCGACCACCTGGTGCCCACCGTCTGGTCGCAGGCCGGTGTCGTGACCCAGCGCGTGGCCGATGCGGCCGAGCGTGGCGGCTTTGTGTTTGCGGTCGATCCGACCTCGATCGAGGCCTCGTGCATCGGCGGCAATATCGCGATGAATGCCGGCGGCAAGAAGGCCGTGCTCTGGGGTACGGCGCTGGACAACCTGGCGAGCTGGCGCATGGTCACGCCCGATGCGCAGTGGCTGGAAGTCACACGCCTGGACCACAACCTGGGCAAGATCCACGACGCCGAGATGGCCAGCTTCGAGCTGAAGTACCTGGAGGCCGACGGCAAGACCCTGGTGCGCACCGAGCGCCTGGACATCCCCGGCTACAAGTTCCGCAAGGAAGGCCTGGGCAAGGATGTGACCGACAAGTTCCTCTCGGGCCTGCCGGGCATCCAGAAAGAGGGCTGCGACGGCCTCATTACCAGCGCGCGCTGGGTAGTGCACCGCATGCCCTCGCACACCCGCACCGTCTGCCTGGAGTTCTTTGGCAATGCCAAGGATGCCGTGCCCTCGATCGTCGAGATCAAGGACTATATGTTTGGCGAGCAAAAGCGCTGCGGCGTGCTGCTGGCCGGGCTCGAGCACCTCGATGACCGTTACCTGAAGGCGGTGGGCTATGCGACCAAGAGCAAGAAGCACGGCGGCCTGCCCAAGATGGTGCTGTTTGGCGACATCGTTGGCGACAACCCCGATGAGGTGGCGCGCGTGACCAGCGAAGTGGTGCGCATCGCCAACTCGCGCAGTGGCGAAGGCTTTATCGCCATCAGCCCCGAGGCGCGCAAGAAATTCTGGCTGGACCGCAAGCGCACCGCCGCCATCAGCCGCCACACCAATGCCTTCAAGATCAACGAAGACGTGGTGATTCCGCTGCCCCGCATGGCCGAGTACACCGACGGCATCGAGCGCATCAACATCGAGCTGTCGCTGAACAACAAGATCAAGCTCTGCGACGCGCTGCACGACTTTTTTGCCAAGGGCAAGCTGCCGCTGGGCAAGCAGGATGACGCCAACGACATCCCGTCCGCCGAGCTGCTGGAAGACCGCGTCGCGCAGGCGCTGGTGCTGGTTACCGAGGTGCGCAACCGCTGGCAGGGCTGGCTCGATGGCGTGGCCGAGCAGTTCCGCCAACTGCAGGACCACAGCCTGCGTGCCAGCTGGAAGAACGACCTGCGCGCGCCGCTGGCCGCGATCTTTGGTGGCTCGGCCTATAAGCCGATCATGGACGAGGTGGCGGCCATCCACCAGCGCGTGCTCAAGGGCCGCGTGTTTGTCGCGCTGCACATGCATGCCGGCGACGGGAATGTGCACACCAACCTGCCCGTCAACAGCGATGACTATGAAATGCTGACCACCGCGCATGCCGCCGTGGCCCGCATCATGGCGCTGGCGCGCAGCCTGGACGGCGTGATCTCCGGTGAGCACGGCATCGGCATCACCAAGCTGGAGTTTTTGAGCGACGACGAGCTGCGCCCCTTTGCCGAGTACAAGGCCAAGATCGACCCGCACGGCCACTTCAACAAGGGCAAGCTGCTGCGCCCCGAAGAGCGCCGCCTGCTGCTGGAGCAGACCTATGCGGGCGACAAATCGCGCAAGTCGCTGATGTATGCCGATCTGACCAATGCCTACACGCCATCGTTTGGCCTGATGGGGCATGAGTCGCTGATCATGCAGCAAAGCCATATCGGCGCGATTGCCGACTCGGTCAAGGACTGCCTGCGCTGCGGCAAGTGCAAGCCGGTCTGCGCCACCCATGTGCCGCGCGCCAACCTGCTGTACTCGCCCCGCAACAAGATTCTGGCGACCTCGCTGCTGGTCGAGGCCTTCCTGTACGAAGAGCAGACGCGCCGCGGCGTGTCGATCCGCCACTGGCAGGAGTTCGAAGACGTCTCGGACCACTGCACGGTCTGCCACAAGTGCGCCACGCCTTGCCCCGTCAAGATTGACTTTGGCGATGTGACGATGAACATGCGCAACCTGCTGCGCCAGATGGGCAAGAAAAGCTTCCGGCCGGGCAACAAGGTGGCCATGGCCATGCTCAATGCCACCAACCCGGACACCATCAAGCTGCTGCGCAAGACCATGGTGGGCGTGGGCTTCAAGGCCCAGCGCCTGGCGGTCGATGTGCTCAAGGGCTTTGGCAAGCGCCAGACCGCGCACCCGCCTGCCAGCGTGGGCACGGCACCGCTCAAGGAGCAGGTGATCCACTTCGTCAACAAGAAGCTGCCCGGTGGCCTGCCCAAGCAGACGGCGCGCGCGCTGCTCGATATCGAGAACAAGGACTATGTGCCCATCATCCGGGACCCGAAGACCACCACCTCCGAGACCGAGGCGGTGTTCTATTTCCCCGGTTGCGGCTCCGAGCGCCTGTTCAGCCAGGTCGGCCTGGCCACGCAGGCCATGCTCTGGCATGCCGGTGTCCAGACCGTGCTGCCGCCGGGCTATCTGTGCTGCGGCTATCCCCAGCGCGGCTCGGGCCAGTTCGACAAGGCCGAGAAGATGATCACCGACAACCGGGTGCTCTTCCACCGCGTGGCCACGACCTTGAACTACCTGGACATCAAGACGGTGGTGGTGAGCTGCGGCACCTGCTACGACCAGCTCCAGGGCTACCAGTTCGACAAGATCTTCCCGGGCTGCCGCATCATCGACATCCATGAATACCTGCTGGAAAAGGGTGTGACCTTGCAGGGCAAGAGCTCCTACCTGTACCACGACCCCTGCCACACGCCGATGAAGCAGCAGGACCCGATGAAGACCGTCAAGGCCCTGGTGGGTGACAACGTGCTGAAGAGCGAGCGCTGCTGCGGCGAATCGGGCACCCTGGGTGTGACCCGTCCCGATATCTCGACCCAGATCCGCTTTCGCAAGACGGAAGAAATCCGCAAGGGCGAAGCGCAGCTGCGCGAATCCGGCCAGGTCGAAGCCAAGGAGAACGTCAAGATTTTGACCAGCTGCCCGAGCTGCCTGCAGGGCCTCAACCGCTACCAGGACGACCTGCAAAACGGCCTGCTCGAAGCGGACTACATCGTGGTCGAGATGGCGCGCGAGATCCTGGGTGAGAACTGGATGCCCGAGTACGTGCAGCGTGCCAACCAAGGCGGCATCGAGCGGGTGCTGGTATGACGGCCGCCCACGCCAACGCCAACGCTAACCCCGACTGCCCGCTGTGCCAGACCGAGGGCGGACGCCTGGTCTGGCAGGGCGCCCGGGGTGGCGCGCTGCTGCGCGTCATCCATGCCGACGAGGCCGGCTTTCCTGCCTTTTACCGCGTGGTCTGGGCTGCGCATGTGGCCGAATTCTCGGATCTGTCCGAGTCCGAGCGCCAGTGGTGCATGGATGCGGTGATGGCGGTGGAGCTGGCGCTGCGGGCGCTGGAGCCCGCACCGGCCAAGATCAACCTGGCGACCCTGGGCAATATGGTGCCCCATCTGCACTGGCATGTGATTGCGCGCTTCGCGGAGGACAGCCATTTCCCCGCGCCCGTCTGGGCTGCGGCCCAGCGGCCACGTGATGCGCAGCGCGAAGCGGCGCTGGCTGCGCAACTGCCAGTGGCCGAAGCGCGCATGCAGGCAGCGCTGGAGCGCCTGCGTACGGCATAATTGCTATTGTTTTTGATAGCATGGCGCTGGCGCAGAGGGCCCGCCCTGCATTCATCTGGGCCTGGGCCTGCGGGCCGCTGCGCCTGGTTTGCAAAGGATTGACATGGCTGGCTTGAACCAGGATACCCCCACCCCGACCGCACTGACGGTGCATGGCGCAAGCCGCGTGCTGGAAGTGCAATACGCCGATGGCGCGGCCTTTCGCCTGCCGTTCGAGCTGCTGCGCGTGTACTCGCCGTCCGCCGAAGTGCAGGGCCACGGCCCAGGCCAGGAGGTGCTGCAGACCGGCAAGCGCGATGTGACGATCGTCGCGGTGGAGCCGGTGGGCAACTACGCCATCAAGCCCATCTTCTCGGACGGCCATGAAAGCGGCCTCTACAGCTGGCAGTACCTCTACGAGCTGGGCAGCCGCCAGACCGAGCTCTGGCAGGACTACCTGGACCGCCTGCAGGCAGCAGGCGCGGACCGCGACCTGCCCATGCCTGGCAAGGCCGGCAGCGCCTGCGGACACCAGCACTGAGCCAGCACTGGCCCTGATCACCGAATGGCCACGCGGTCATTCGGAAAAATTTTGTATTTAAAGCTATTAAACTTATAGCTTTGAGTATTCGCCACCATTGGCTTTGGGCGTTTTATGCATTGAACTGCATACCCTCGAATAATTCGGGGTATGGGGGTCGGACGTTACAGAGCTTGCTAGCATTCACACCATGAGTACCACCCACTTTGGATTTGAGACGGTTGACGAGAAGGACAAGGCGCGCAAGGTGCGCGGCGTGTTCGACTCGGTCGCGAGCAAATATGACGTGATGAACGACCTGATGTCCGGTGGCCTGCACCGGGTCTGGAAGCACTACACCGTCATGGTCGCCAACCTCAAGGAAGGCCAGCGCGTGCTGGACATCGCGGGCGGTACCGGTGATCTGTCGCTGGCCTTTGCGAAAAAGGTGGGCCAGAGTGGCCAGGTGGTGCACACCGATATCAACGAAGCCATGCTGCGCGTGGGCCGCGACCGCCTGATCGACAAGGGCCTGAACCTGCCCACCACGGTCTGCGATGCCGAAGCCCTGCCTTTCCCCGACCAGTACTTTGACCTGGTGAGCGTGGCCTTTGGCCTGCGCAACATGACCAACAAGGACCAGGCGCTCAAGGAAATGTGCCGTGTGCTCAAGCCGCGCGGCAAGCTGCTGGTGCTGGAGTTTTCCAAGGTGGCCAAGCCGCTGGAGAAGGCCTACGACTTGTATTCCTTCCAGGTGCTACCACGTATAGGGAAGATGGTGGCGGGTGATGCCGACAGCTACCGCTACCTGGCCGAATCGATTCGCATGCATCCTGGCCAGGCCGAACTCAAGGCCATGATGCAAAAAGCAGGCTTTGGCCATGTGGACTACCACAATATGACGGCAGGGATTACCGCCTTGCATGTCGGGATCAAATGCTGAAAAAGTGAGATGTGATACCGGTCGCAAAGCCAGGCGCCTGCCCAGTGCCCAGCGCAATACAACACAACAGACCGGTGTTGCTGAGAAGTGGGCGTGAATGTAATAGCCGGCGCAAAGGCGTACCGGCCCTAACAAAACGGAGCAAATATGACAAAACTGTGGTCAGTGGTCTTGGTGGTACTGCTGGCATTTGTGCACCTCGATGCCGATGCCAAGCGCATGGGAGGTGGCAAGTCCATGGGCCAGCAGTCCGGCAATGTGACCCAACGGCAGGCGACGCCTGCGCAAGCGCCTGGCAACAATGCCACCGCGCCTGCGCAAGCCCAGCGCCCCGCCACCCCGAATGCCGCCCCTGCGGCCCCCAAGAAGCCTTGGGGCGCGATGCTCGGCGGCCTGGCCGCTGGTCTGGGCCTGGCCTGGCTCGCCCACTCGCTGGGCTTTGGTGAAGCTTTTGCCAACATGCTGCTGATCGGCCTGGCCATCATGGCGGTGCTGGCCATCGTCGGCTTTGTGATGCGCCGCAAGGGTGCTGCTACGGCCCAGCCTGCGCAGTCGCCCTTCGCCTTCCAAGGTGCTGGCAACGCCGCGCCGCAAGCGCCGGTCTCGGCACCGGTGGCCCCGCAGTACAACCCCGAGAAGGTCGGCAACGACGCCTCGGCCCGCCCCTGGGAGCAGGGCGCTGCGCCTGCCGCCGCCGCTGGTGGCAGCATGATCGGCTCCGGCCTGGCCGGTGCCCAATCCTGGGGTGTGCCAGAAGGTTTCGACACCAATGGCTTCCTGGAGGCCGCCAAGCGCAACTTCGTGACCCTGCAGTCCGCCTGGGACCGCTCGGACATCAACACCCTGCGCTCGATGATGACCGACGACATGCTCGGCGAAGTCAAGGGCCAGCTGCAGGACCGTGAGCAGCACCGCGAAGGCGTGCAGCCCAACCAGACCGATGTGGTGATGCTCGAAGCCCAGCTGCTGGGTATCGAGGATGTCGGCAATGCCTACATGGCCAGCGTCGAGTTCTCGGGCATGATCCGCGAAGAAGCGCATGCCGGCCCCAGCCCCTTCCGCGAAGTCTGGAACATGACCAAGCCCAAGGACGGCACCAGTGGTTGGCTCGTAGCAGGTCTGCAAGCGCTGCAGTAAGCAAAGTTTAAAACTCCACCGCTTTGCCTGTTAATCCTGAAGACAGGCAGCGGACTTGGGGAATAATTGGGGACTATGGCAACACAGTCCCCTTTTTCTTTTCCGGGCGGCATTTTTGCACGCATTCTGGAGTCGGCCCAACCACCGCAGTGGCTGGTGTCGGAGGTGCAGCACCGCGTGGTGCTGTTCCTGAACCATGTGCTGATGCAGGAAGAAGTCGCGATGGAGCGCCTGGTGCGCCAAAGCGGGCGCGTGGTGCAAGTGCAGTGGCGCAGCATTGTGCTGGCGCTCAAGATCACGCCCGCCGGCCTGCTGGACCTGGCGGGCACGCAAGAAACCCCCGATTTGCGCGTGCAGGTGGTGGATGACTCGCCGCTGGCGCTGGCCCGGGGCGTCATTCAGGGGGAGAAACCCGCCATCCGCATTGATGGCGATGTGCAGTTTGCCGCCGAGATCCAGTGGCTGGTGGACCATGTGCGCTGGGATGTTGAAGAAGACCTGGCCCGTGTGGTGGGCGATACCCCCGCGCATTGGCTGGCCCAGCTGGGCCTGCGCGTAGCGGCTGCGCTGCGCCAGTTTGTCAGCATGGGCGTGCGCACCGCTGACCGCTTCGGTGCCGGGCGCTCTGGCGCGCAGGCCCAGCCGCCTGCACCGCCCACGCCCCCCGGCTACGCTGCGGACAGCGAGCCGGCCAGCGAGCGCACAACGACATGAAACGTTTTTTTCGCGGCTTCACCATTTTGTGGGTGGTCTGGCGCTATGGCTTGCACGACATGGTGCTGTCGAGCTTCAACCACCCCTGGCTCAAGGGCATCACCCGCGTACTGCGCATAGGCCGCAAATGGACCGAGCCGCGCGGCCAGCGCCTGCGCGAGGCGCTGGAGCAACTGGGCCCGATCTTTGTCAAGTTCGGCCAGGTGCTGTCGACCCGGCGCGATCTGCTGCCCCCCGATATCGCTGAAGAGCTGTCCCTGCTGCAGGACCGCGTGCCCTCGTTCGACCCGCGCATTGCGGTGCAGACCATCGAGCGGGCCTTCCGCAAGCCGCTGGCCGAGGTCTTTGTCAGCTTTGACGAAAAGCCCATTGCCAGCGCCTCGATTGCCCAGGTGCACTTTGCCACCATCCGCACCCGTGCGGGTGAGCTGCGCGATGTCGCCGTCAAGGTGCTGCGCCCGGGCATGCTGCCGGTGATCGACAGCGACCTGGCGCTGATGCGCACGATGGCCGAGCTGGTCGAGAGGTTCTCTGCCGACGGCAAGCGCCTCAAGCCGCGCCAGGTGGTGGCCGAGTTCGACACCTACCTGCACGACGAGCTTGACTTGATGCGCGAGGCCTCGAACGCTGCCCAGCTGCGCCGCAACATGGAAGGCCTGGACCTGGTGCTGATTCCCGAGGTGTTCTGGGATTTTTGCCACCAGGAGGTGATGGTGATGGAGCGCATGAATGGCGTGCCCATCAACCAGGTCGATACCCTGCGCGCTGCCGGTGTCGATATCCCCAAGCTCGCCCGCGATGGCGTGACCATCTTCTTCACCCAGGTGTTCCGCGACGGCTTTTTCCATGCGGACATGCACCCCGGCAATATCCAGGTCAGCCTGGAGCCCGAGAGCTTTGGCCGCTATATCTCGCTGGACTTTGGCATTGTCGGCACGCTGACCGAGTTCGACAAAGAGTACCTGGCGCAGAACTTCACCGCCTTTTTCCGCCGCGACTACAAGCGCGTCGCCGAGCTGCACATCGAAAGCGGCTGGGTGCCACCCGATACCCGGGTCGATGAGCTCGAAGCCGCCATCCGCGCGGTCTGCGAGCCGTACTTTGACCGCCCGCTCAAGGAAATTTCGCTGGGCATGGTGCTGATGCGCCTGTTCCAGACCTCGCGGCGCTTCCAGGTCGAGATCCAGCCCCAGCTGGTGCTGCTGCAAAAAACGCTGCTCAACATCGAAGGCCTGGGCCGCCAGCTCGACCCCGACCTGGACCTCTGGAGCACGGCCAAGCCGTTCCTCGAGAAATGGATGCTCGACCAGATGGGCCCCCAGCGCCTGTGGCGCGAGCTCAAATCCCAGGCGCCGCGCTACGCCAAGCTGCTGCCCGACATGCCCCGCCTGGTGCACCAGTACCTGGCGCGCAATGGCGGCGGCGGCCACCACGACGAGACGCTCAAGGAGCTGCTGGTGCAGCAGAAATTGACGAACAAGCTGCTGCAGATCATCATTTGCGGAGGCATTGGTTTTGTCCTGGGGCTGGTGGTGCTGCAAGTGCTCATCCGCATCCGACTTTTTTAAACCCCTAACCCTTACGCTTTGCAGGAGTGACAACGTGCTGCTCTACATGGTGATCGCCTACCTATTTGTAACCATCGGCGTGGGTCTGTGGGCCGCCAAACGGGTCAAGAACACCGCAGATTTCGCCGTTGCCGGCCGCCATCTGCCGCTGTTCATGATCATCACCACGACCTTTGCGACCTGGTTTGGCTCCGAGATCGTGCTGGGTGTGCCGGCCAAGTTCATCGAAGGCGGCCTGCGCAATGTGGTGGAAGACCCGTTTGGCGCCGGCATGTGCCTGATCCTGGTGGGCATGTTCTTTGCGGCCAAGCTCTACCGCATGAACCTGCTGACCATCAGCGACTACTACCGCAAGCGCTACGGCAGCGCGGTCGAGATCATCTGCTCGCTGATCATCATGCTGAGCTACCTAGGCTGGGTCTCCGCCCAGGTCACCGCGCTGGGTCTGGTGTTCAACCTGCTCTCGGGCGGGGCGGTCAGCATCCCCATGGGCATGGTGATCGGCGTGGTGTCCATCCTGGCCTATACCTTGTTTGGCGGCATGTGGTCGGTGGCAGTCACCGATTTTGTGCAGATGATCATCCTCGTGGTCGGCCTCATGGTGCTGGCCTTCTTTGCGTCGGACATGGCCGGCGGCGCCGGCAAGGTGATCGACCTGGCCACCAGCCGCGATCTGTTCCAGTTCTGGCCCGAGCCCAGCTGGCATGACATCGTCTTCTTCTTTGCTGCTGCCATCACCATGATGCTGGGCTCGATCCCGCAGCAGGACGTGTTCCAGCGCGTGATGTCGGCCAACACCGAAAAGTCGGCCGTGCGCGGCACCATCATCGGTGGCTCGGCTTACATCCTGTTCGCCTTTGTGCCTATGTTCCTGGTGGCCAGCGCGCTGATCATCATGCCCGAGGCGACGTCGGCCTTGCTCAAGGACGATCCGCAAAAAGTGCTGCCCACGCTGGTGATGGAGAAGATGCCTTTTGTGATGCAGGTGCTGTTCTTTGGCGCGTTGCTGTCTGCCATCAAGTCCTGCGCATCGGCCACCTTGCTCGCCCCGAGCGTGACCTTTACCGAGAACATCTGGCGCCAGTTCCGCCCCAGGGTGAGCGACCGCGAAAACCTCAAGACCATGCGCATCAGCGTGCTGGTGTTCAGCGCCTGCGTGCTGGCCTATTCGATCCGCATGCAGGGCACCCCCATCTATGAGCTGGTCTCGGGCGCCTACCAGGTGCCACTGGTCGGCGCCTTTGTGCCGCTGGTGATGGGCCTGTACTGGAAGCGCGCGACCACCCAGGGCGCGCTGCTGGCGGTGTTCCTGGGCATCGGCATCTGGCTGGCCGGTTTGAACATGGCCTGGGGCGCTGCCTTCCCGGCCCAGCTCGCTGGTGTGCTGGCCGCCTTCACCGGCATGATTGTGGGCTCGCTGGCGCCGCAAGCCATCCGCAACCAGAAGACGGACGTGCAGGCCTTTGTGGCCGATACCGCGCCCGCCGCCAGCGGCGCAGCAGTGGCGGGGCGCTGAGCGAACGGCGCTGAATGCGGGGCGTAGTGCTAAGCCTACGCCCCGGATCGGTTTTGCAACCCGCCTATAATCAAGAGTTTCCCTCCGTTTTCTTACACGCGCGATGCCTATTTACGCCTACAAGTGCAGTGCCTGCGGCTATGCCAAGGATGTTTTGCAAAAAATATCGGATGCACCGCTGACGGACTGCCCCGAGTGCAAGCAAGCCAGCTTCTCCAAGCAACTGACGGCCCCGGGGTTCCAACTCAAGGGCACGGGCTGGTACGCCACCGATTTCAGTGGCAAGTCGGCCACGGCAGCGCCGGCCAGCGCGCCCGCTGCCGATGCGGCTGCGCCCGCAGCGGCAGCAACGCCCGCACCTGCATCTGCACCGGCTGCCAGCGGCGGCTCGGCGGTCTGAGGGCTGACGGCGGTGATGGCTTCCCTGCGTAAATGGTTGCTGACCGGGTTGCTGGTCATCGTGCCGGGCGTCATCACGGTCTGGGTGCTCAACTGGATCATCGGCACGCTCGACCAGACCTTGCTGATCCTGCCGCAGCACTGGCAGCCCGACGAGGTCCTGGGCTACCATATCCCCGGTTTCGGCGTGGTGCTGACTCTGGCGATCCTGCTGATCGTCGGCGGCATTGCCAGCAATTTTGTCGGCCGCAAGCTGGTGGCCTGGGGCGATGCGCTGGTCAGCCGGATTCCGGTGGTGCGCTCGATCTACTCGAGCGTCAAGCAGGTCTCCGACACCTTGTTTTCCGAAAGCGGCAATGCCTTTCGCACCGCGGTCATGGTGCAGTGGCCCCATCCCGGCATGTGGACCATCGGTTTTGTGACCGGCGCGCCCAGCGGTGAGCTGGACAGCCACCTGCACCAGAGCCCGGACAGTGCCGATACCGCGTTTGTCAGCGTCTATGTGCCCACCACGCCCAACCCCACGGGTGGCTACCTGGTGATGGTGCGCAAGAGCGACTGCATTGAATTGAACATGAGCGTGGATGCTGCGCTTAAATACATCGTCTCGATGGGGGTCGTGGCTGCGCCCGATGTCCCCACGGGGTCTAAATAACTGAGAACTAAGGCACCTTCATCGGTGCAGGAAGATTGGCTATGGCAATGCGTTCCCAATACTGCGGTCAAGTGACCGAAGCCCAGATGGGCGAAACCGTGAGCCTGTGCGGCTGGGTCAATCGCCGCCGTGACCACGGTGGTGTGATTTTCATCGACCTGCGTGACCGCGAAGGCTATGTGCAGGTGGTCTGCGATCCTGACCGCGCCGAGATGTTCAAGGTCGCCGAAGACGTGCGCAATGAGTTCTGCGTGCAGGTCAAGGGCCTGGTGCGAGCCCGTCCTGAAGGCACCACCAATGACTCGATCAAGAGCGGCAAGATCGAAGTGCTGTGCCACGAGCTGACCGTGCTCAACGCCTCGGTGACGCCTCCATTCCAGATCGACGACGAGAACCTGTCGGAGACCGTGCGCCTGACCAACCGCGTGCTGGACCTGCGCCGCCCCACCATGCAGCGCAACATGATGCTGCGCTACAAGACGGCCATCCAGGTGCGCAACTTCCTCGACAAGGAAGGCTTCATCGACATCGAAACGCCGATGCTGGGCAAGAGCACGCCCGAAGGCGCGCGTGATTACCTGGTGCCCAGCCGCGTGCACGACGGCGAATTCTTCGCGCTGCCCCAGTCGCCCCAGCTGTACAAGCAGATGCTGATGGTGGCCGGCTACGACCGCTACTACCAGATCACCAAGTGCTTCCGCGACGAAGACCTGCGCGCTGACCGCCAGCCCGAGTTCACGCAGATCGACTGCGAAACCTCGTTCCTGAACGAAGAAGAGATCCGCGCCATTTTCCAGCGCATGATCAAGGAAGTGTTCCAGACCCAGCTGAATGTGGACCTGGGCGAATTCCCGATCATGACCTACCAGGATGCGGCCTTCCGCTTTGGTTCGGACAAGCCTGACCTGCGCGTCAAGCTGGAGTTCACCGAGCTGACCGACGTGATGAAGGACGTGGACTTCAAGGTGTTCTCGGGCGCTGCCAACATGAAGGGCGGCCGCGTGGTGGGCCTGCGTGTGCCAGGTGGTGCGCGCGAGCAGGGCGGTCTGTCGCGTGGCGACATCGACGCCTACACCGACTTCGTCAAGATCTATGGCGCCAAGGGCCTGGCCTACATCAAGGTCAACGAGCTGGCCAAGGGCCGTGACGGCCTGCAGTCGCCCATCGTCAAGAACATCCATGACGCCGCGATTGCCGAGATCCTCAAGCGCACCGAAGCGCAAGACGGCGACCTGATTTTCTTTGGCGCTGACAAGGAAAAGGTCGTCAACGACGCCATCGGCGCGCTGCGCATCAAGATCGGCCACAGCGCCTTTGGCAAGAGCACCGGCCTGTTTGAAGACCGTTGGGCTCCGCTGTGGGTGGTGGACTTCCCGATGTTCGAACACGACGAGGAAAACGACCGCTGGGCCGCCGTGCACCACCCCTTCACGTCGCCCAAGGACGGCCATGAGGACCTGATGGACACCGACCCCGGCAAGTGCATCGCCAAGGCCTACGACATGGTGCTCAACGGTTGGGAACTGGGCGGTGGCTCGGTGCGTATCCACCGTGCCGATGTGCAGTCCAAGGTGTTCACCGCGCTCAAGATCAGCGCCGAAGATGCACGTGCCAAGTTTGGCTACCTGCTGGATGCGCTGCAGTACGGCGCGCCTCCCCACGGTGGCCTGGCCTTCGGTCTGGACCGTCTGATCACCTTGATGACCGGCTCCGAGTCGATCCGCGACGTGATCGCCTTCCCCAAGACCCAGCGCGCCCAGGACCTGCTGACCCAGGCCCCATCGCCAGTGGACGAAAAGCAGCTGCGCGAGTTGCACATCAAGCTGCGCAACCCAGCCGGCGCGCAGTAAGCGGACCGCGCGCTGCATGGGCCTGCCTGATGCACGGCGCCGCCACAAGGCCAAAGCCCTCCAGGCTTTGGCCTTTTTTGTCATTCTGGGGCGCTATGCTCTGGCCTGACTGACAGATTGCAAAGGGTACGCATGCACGCGATGACTGCGACTTCCAACCGAACCGGGCGCTGGGCATGCGCCATGGCCTGGGCCGCCATCGCGCTGGCCTTGGCCGGCTGCGGCGAGAAAAAGACCGAGCTGGGCGAGGGCGGCTCGGAGGTCTCCGGCTCGGCCGGGCCGGCAGGCGGCCAGGGTGCGCATGCCAGCCTGGAGCGCTGCGATGAGCCGATCGCCACGGTGGCCCTGCTGGAGAACCCCCGCGGCTATGTGATGCCCAGCAGCGTCAACCTGCCGCCCAGCCCCGTGCCGCTGGTGCGCTTGCTGATGCAGCAAAGCGGCTGCTTTCGCGTGGTGGACCGGGCCGGAGGCCTGCAGGGCACCATCCGCGAAGGCGAGCTGCAGGATGCCGGCGTGCTGCGCCCCAATGGCACGGTGCAAAAGCGCAAGGGCTATGAGGCCCAGTACACGATGGTGCCCAACCTCACCTTCAGCGAGCAGGATGCCGGCCGGGGCCTGGCGGGCATCATCGCGATGATCCCGGTGCTGCGCGATATCGCGGGCCTGGCCGGCGTGGCCGAGCAGGTCAAGTTCAAAGAGGCGCAGACCGCCTTGTTCCTGACCGACAACGAAACCACCGAGCAGGTCGCCGCCGCCACCGGCTCGGCCCGCGCCACCGACCTGGGCGTGGGCGGCGTGCTGCTGGGCCGCCTGGGGGGCGGCGCCGGCATGGGCTGGAGCAATACCAATGAGGGCAAGGTGATTGCCGCCGCCTTCCTGAACGCCCACAACCTGATGGTGCAGCAGGTGCGGCTGCTGCAGGCCAAGGCCTTGCCACCGGCCGTGGCCACCCGCAAGCCCGAGGCCCAGCGTTGACGATGCAAGAGACTAGAGGCGCCAGCCTGCCCTACAAGCTGCCCCGCTCGGTGCTGGTCATCATCCACACCGCCGATCTGCAGGTGCTGCTGCTGCGCCGTGTCAGCCAGATGGAGGGCCAGGACTACTGGCAGCCCGTGACCGGCAGCCAGGACAGCGATAGCGAAACCTGGCAGCAGACGGCGATCCGTGAGGTCTTCGAAGAAACCGGCATCGATGCCCGGCATCCCGGCTGCGTGCTGCGCGATTGGGATCTGGAGAACACCTACCCGATCTACCCGGCCTGGCGCCACCGCTATGCGCCCGATGTCTGCATGAACACCGAGCATGTCTTCAGCCTGCAGGTGCCGTCCTACACCAAGATCGTGCTCAGCCCGAGGGAGCACACCGCCCATGCGTGGCATGATTGGCAAGAGGCAGCACAGCGCTGCTATTCCATATCGAACAGCGAAGCCATTCTCTGGCTGCCGAGGTTCATAGCTTCATGACCGATACTCACGACGATTTACCGATACTGCGGGTGGCCACCTACAACATCCACAAAGGGGTGCAAGGCCTGGGACCCGTGCGCAGGTTGGAGATCCACAACCTGGGGCTGGCGGTCGAGCAGATGGATGCCGACATCATCTGCCTGCAGGAAGTGCGCAAGGACAACCGCAAGGAAGAGAGCTTCTTCAACAACTGGCCCGAGCAGAACCAGGCGGATTTTCTGACCCCGCTGGGCTATACCGCCGCCTACCGCACCAATGCCACGACGCGCTGGGGCGAGCATGGCAACGCTTTGCTCACCCGCTGGCCGATTCTGGAATCGAACCACCGCGACATCTCCGACCACCGCTTTGAGCAGCGCGGGCTCTTGCATGTGGCGATGGCGATTGCCGGCCAGCGCATCCACACCATTGTGGTGCATCTGGGCCTGGTGCATGGCAGCCGCCTGCGCCAGACGGCGCTGATCCATGAGTTCATCAAGGCCCATGTGCCCGATGATGAGCCGGTGATTGTCGCGGGCGACTTCAATGACTGGGGCTTTCAGGTCAAGCGCATGCTGGCCGGTTTTGGCCTGTTCGAGTACGACGAGCAGCCGCTGATGACCTATCCCTCGCGCCTGCCCGTTGTGCAGCTGGACCATGTTTATGCCCGGGGTTTGACGCCCTGCGGCCTGTTTGTGCCCCGGGGCCGCATCTGGTGGCGCATGTCCGACCATTTGCCCTTGATTGCCGAGTTCCGGCTGCGCGACTGAGGCAAAAACCGCTTTTCGGCTTTTGGGCGCCGAATGCTATCGAATCCATAGCTTTTACCCTTTTCTTGCGCTGGCCTAAGGGCGAGAAACACCTTATGCTTGCGGGTCTGCAATCGCTGCTACCATCCCCGCTATGTTTACAGAACTATCCGATCCGAATAAAGCACCCGCCAGCGACGAAGGCACACCGGTGTCCGTCAAGATCCGTGAGCGGATAGTGGCAGCCCAGCAGCGCTTTCATGCCAATGACAACATCTCCGAGTTCATCGAGCCCGGTGAGCTCGAGCAGCTCCTTGACGAAGTCGAGCACAAGATGCAGGGCGTGCTCGACAGCATGGTCATCGACACCAAGGACGACCACAACACCCGCAACACCGCGCGCCGTGTTGCCAAGATGTACCTGACCGAGGTGTTCAAGGGCCGCTATGTGCCCCAGCCCGAGGTGACGGCCTTCCCCAATGCCGAGCACCTGAACGAGCTGATGATCGTCGGCCCGATCACCGTGCGCAGCGCCTGCAGCCACCACCTCTGCCCGGTCATCGGCAAGGTCTGGATCGGCGTGCTGCCCAACAAGAACACCAATGTGATCGGCCTGTCCAAATATGCGCGCCTGGTCGACTGGGTGCTGGGCCGCCCCCAGATCCAGGAAGAGGCCATCGTGCAGCTGGCCGATCTGATCATGAAGAAGACCCAGCCCGATGGCCTGGCCGTGGTGCTGGAGGCCTCGCACTTTTGTATGTCCTGGCGCGGTGTGCGCGAGATGGACTCCAAGATGCTCAACTCGGTCATGCGGGGCGAGTTTCTGACCAACCCCAATCTGCGGCGCGAGTTCCTGTCGCTGATTCCGCAGCGCGCAGGCAACTGATCCGCACCCTGACTGTGTGACACCCGGGCCCGACCCGGGTTATTTTTTTCCGTCTCGCTTCCACCGTTCCTCCAGCCATGACGCTCCACGCTTTCACGCTCATCATCGCGGCCGGCATCATCCACGCTTTCTGGAATATCGTCGCCAAGAAAGCCGGGGGTGACGCCCGCTTCTCGCTGTTCACCTCGGTGCTCAATGCGCTGGTGTGGCTGCCGGTGGGCTGGTGGGTGGGCAAGGATGTGGTGCCCCAGTGGGGCCTGACCGAATGGGCCTTTGTCTCGGCCAGCGCCTTGCTGCATATCTTTTACTTTGTCACCTTGCTGCGCGGCTACCGGGTGGCCGATCTCACCGTGGTCTACCCGCTGGCACGCGGCAGCGGGCCGCTGATCTCGTCGATGGTGGCGGTGCTGTTTCTGGGCGAGCATCTGTCGAGCCTCGGCGCGGTGGGCATCGCGGCCGTGGTGGCGGGCGTATTTTTGATTGCTGGCGGCCCGGCCATGCTGCGTGCCGCCACCCGGCCGGGCCCCGGAGAGGCCCGCGATCGCACCATCAAGGGCCTGTACTACGGGCTGCTCACGGGCCTGTTCATTGCCGCCTATACGGTGGTGGACAGCTATGCCGTCAAGGTGATGCTGCTCTCGCCCATCCTGCTCGACTACATGGGCAACCTGGTGCGCGTGGTGATGCTGGCGCCGCTGGGCATGATGAACTGGGCTGAGACCCGGCGTCTGTGGCTGCAGCAATGGCGCTTTGCGCTGGTCGTCGCCATCTTCAGCCCCATGGCCTATGTGCTGGTGCTGTATGCGGTGCAGACTGCGCCGATCTCGCATGTGGCGCCTGCGCGCGAGGTCTCGATGCTGTTTGCCGCGCTGATTGGCGGCAAGCTGCTGGGCGAGGGCGACCGCCTGCTGCGCATTGCCGGCGCGTTGCTGATCGGCGTGGGCGTGGTCGCGCTGGGATTGGGCTGAGCGATGCCAGGCGCTGCGCTGCCACCGGTGCTGGGCTGCGATTTCAGCAGCAGCCCCAGCCGGCGCAAACCCGTGGTCGTGGCCTGGGGACAACTGGATACCGAGGTGGGCACGGTGGCGCTGCAGGGCTTTGAGCGCTTTGCCGCCTTGGCGCAGTGGCAGGATTTTTTGCAGCAGCAGCCGGCCTGGGTCGGCGGCTTTGACCTGCCGTTTGCGCTGCCGCGCGCGCTGGTGGTGCAACTGGGCTGGCCCCGCGATTGGCAGGCCTGCATGCAGCACTATGCTGGCCTGGAGCGCAGCGAGATCCGCACCTTGTTCAAAGCCTTTTGCGATGCCCGGCCCGCCGGTGGCAAGTTTGCCCACCGCGCCACCGATGGGCCCGCTGGCTCCAGCCCCTCGATGAAATGGGTCAACCCACCGGTGGCCTGGATGCTGCATGCCGGCCTGCCCCGGCTGCTGGATGTGGGCGCGGATTTTCCGGGCCTGCTGCGCCGTGATAGTGCCCGCATTGCGCTGGAGGCCTACCCCGGCATGCTGGCGCGCGAGCTGATTGGCCGGCGCAGCTACAAAAGCGATGACCGCCAGCGCCAGACGCCCGAGCGTGCCCAGGCCAGGGCAGAGTTGCTGGAGGCCTTGTTGCATGGCCAGCACCATTTGGGGCTGCGCCTGCTGGCCGATGCTGCGCAGCTGCAGACCATGGCAGCCGATGCCAGTGGCGACCACCTCGATGCCGCCATTTGCATGTTGCAGGCCGGCTGGGCGCTGGCCCAGCATGCGGCGGGCCATGCGCTGTATGGCTTGCCGCCCGGCATTGACCCGCTGGAAGGCTGGATCGTCACTGCGCCGCTGTCACGCCCGTAAGCGCTGGCAGATCTGGTCGGCTGGGCCGCAGGCCATAATGTGCCGGTTCTTCGCCGCTGGTCTGCGGCCCTTCCCCGAGACATTCCTATGCCTACTTTCCAATCCCTGCTGGCCTTTTTTGGTGTTGCCGTGTTGCTGGCGCTGTCGCCCGGGCCGGACAACCTGTTTGTGCTGATGCAGTCGATCCAGCGCGGCTGGCGCGTGGGCATTGCCGTGGTGGTGGGCCTGTGCCTGGGTGTGGTGGTGCATACCACGGCGGTGGCGCTGGGGCTGGCAGCGGTGTTTGCGGCGTCCAGCATGGCATTCACGCTGCTCAAGTGGTGTGGTGCGGCCTACCTGGCCTACCTCGCCTGGGGCGCCTGGCGGGCACCGGTGGCTGCAGATGCATCGGCTGGCGGAGCGGCTGCCAGCGGAAGCGGTCGAGCGGACATCGTGGGCAAGGAGCTGCTTGTGATGGTGCGCCGTGGCGTGGTGATGAACCTCACCAACCCCAAGGTGCTGATCTTCTTCCTGGCCTTTTTGCCGCAGTTTGCCGACCCCGCCATCGGCCCGGTCGGCCCGCAGATCTTTGTCTTTGGCGCCGTGTTCATCCTGGCGGCCTTCCTGGTGTTTGGCGCCATTGCGCTGTTCTCCGGCGCCTTTGGCAACCTGCTGCTGCGCTCGCCGCGTGCGCAGTTCTGGCTCAACAAGATCACCGCCGTGGTGTTTGTGGGCCTGGCAGTCAAGCTGGCCACCGCGCAGCGCTGAGGCGCTGTAAAGTCCCCGGCGGCTGTGCTGGGCGGGATGGGTTAACCGTGGTGGTAGCGGTATTCCTGCGTCTTGCCACCATAGCCATAGGCGGCGGCGCGGGCATCGATCAGATGCACATAGGACACCGGATGGAGCTTGGGCATCAGGCCGGCCATCGTGTCGTAGACCGCTTGCAGGTAGCGCGCCTTTTCGGCCTTGGTATTGGTCTCGTCGGTGATGCTGATATCGAGTTGAAAGGCGGACTGCCCCAGCTCCTCCAGCGTCTGGCCGGCAATCCACCAGTCCTGCGCAGCGACCTGGGTGAAGGCAATGGCAATCACCTCAGGGCGCTTGCCCAGAATGTCTTGCGTGAGCTGGGCGATGGCCTGGCTGATTTGCTGCTGGCGCTCGGCATGGCGGGGGCCGGAGAGTTGGATGGCGATGTGGGGCATGGAAGGCTCCTGGGGTGGTTGATGGGTCTATTGTGCGAGCCCTCTATGCATTTGAAAAACGGGAAGATATGATGGGAGCCATCTGTTAAACCGTTGGATAAGCCATGGCCCACCTGGACCTTGCCCAGCTCCGCACCCTGATCGCCGTGGTCGAGGCCGGCAGCCTGACGGCCGCAGCGCCACAGCTGTTCCTGTCGCAGTCAGCGGTGAGCGAGCAGATCAAGAAGCTGGAGGAATGCATTGGCAAGCCGCTGCTGCTGCGCAGCAAGACTGGCGTGCTGCCCACGGCGGCGGGCAGCCAGCTGCTGGGCCATGCGCGGGCGCTGGTGGGCATGGCCGACCATGCCTTGCGCGACATGCGCGGCCTGGCGCTGCAAGGGGCGCTCAAGCTGGCGGTCACCGATTACTTCAAACCCGATGCGCTGGCGCGCATGCTCAAGGCCCTGGCTGAACGCCACCCTGCCGTGCGGCTGGAGGTCAGCGTGCTGCGCAGCGCCGAGGTGGAGGCCGCCTATGCCCAGGGCCAGTGCGATCTGGGTGTGGTGATGGCGCTGCCCCCTTTCAAACAGCGCCTGCAGTTGCTGGGGCCCGAAGAGCCGCTGGTCTGGGCCCGTGCCCGCCAATGGGCCGCCGAGCCCGGCCAGCCGCTGCCCTTGCTGGTGCTGCCCGACAGCTGCGCGCTGCGCCACTATGCCGAGACGCGCTTGCGCCAGCAGGGCCTGGACTATGTGGTGGCCCACCAGGCCTCGGGCGTCGCCGGTCTGCAGTCGGCCATTGCGGCGGGTCTGGGCGTGGCATGCATCAATGCAGCGGTGCTGACCGAGGCGATGGCGCCTGTGCTGCCCGGCGCGGGCTTGCCGCGCCTTAGCCGCGTGCGCTTTGGCCTGCTGCCGGTGCAGGGGGCTGAGCCGGCCCTGGTGCAGCAGGTGCGGGCCTTGCTGCAATCGGATTGGGTCGCTTAGACGATCAATTGGCCAGCGCCGCTGGCAGGCCCAGGCCCTGGTAAATGCGCCGCATATACGCGGCCAGCCGTTTGGATTGGGGCTGCTGGTTGTACCAGGGCTGCACCAGGTTTTGCAAGGCCGTCCATTGGCCGCTGTGCCGCAGGGCGCTCCAGTAGAGCTGGCTGAACAGGTCGCGCTGGGCATGGCTGCCGCCGACCTCGACCAGGCGCGCAATCAAGGGCCCCAGCTGCTGGGCGGCCTGGCCGTACTGGCCTTGGGCATGGGCCAGCAGGCCGCGCGCGGCGGGCAGGCAGACATCCTGCCAGGCCGTGCGCAGGCGGGGCTGCACTTGCGCATTGGCATGGCCCTGCATGCTGGCCAGCAGCTGCTGCGCGGCCTGCCATTGCCCGGCGCGTGCCAGGCCGTAGAGGTACTGCAGGTCCAGAAACGGCAGCACATGGTCATGCTGGCGCTGCAGCAGATAGGGGCTGAGCTGCTGCCAGCGCTGGCCGACATCGACGCCTTCGAGCTCCAGCCGCGCCAGCAGTGAGATGGAGCCGATCTGGTCCTGCGAATAGGCCGGCACCACGCCCCAGACCTGGCTGTCATGCAGCTGCAGGGCCTCGTCGTGGCGCGCATCCTCCATCAGGAACAGCGCCAGGTGCCACCAGTTGTGCGTCTGCATGAAGGAGTTGAGCCCCGTCCAGCTGCTGCTCGCGTTTTGCATAAAGGCCAGGCCCTCGTCCACGCGGCCTTGGGTCAGCAGTACATGGGCCAGCGCATGGTGGGCCCAGGGCTCCTTGAAGCGCAAATGCAGCGCCTGGCGCGCTGCGCGCTCGGCCTGGCCCAGCAGATGGCATTGCTCATAGGCAAAGGCCAGCATGCCGTGGAAGTAGGGGATATCGGCGCAGTGCGGCTGGGCCGCCAGCGCCATGCGCAGCATGGCCGGGGAATCGCCCAGGTTGAAGGCATGGTAGTGCGCAAGCTTGAGCGCGGCCAGATCGCGCGGGTAGTGGTGGACCAGTGCTTCGAGCCGTTGCGCGGCCAAGGGCGTGTCGCCATCGGCCCAGGCCTCGATGGCGGCCAGCCATTGCGTTTCGCGCGCATGGGCCTGCGCCAGCTGGGCGCGGGCGCGCTGCAAAAAGGGCCGCGCCTGCTGGGCGGCCTGGGCATCTTCGGCAAACAGATGGAGCGCGGCGCACCAGGTTTGCACCAGGGGGCTGGGGTCCTGCGCGGCGATGTCCAGGATGCGCAGCACGCGCATCTCGCAGGCGGCAAAGCCTTCGGCAAAATCGTTCAGGTAGGGCAGGGCGGCCGCATCGCTGCTGACCGGGTTGCCATACAGGTCCTGCTGCGTGCCCATGCGCTGCGCTCCTTGGCTCAGGCCTGGGGCGGCTGGGGCCAGGGCTTTTGCGGGCCACGGATCTGCTCGAAAGCCCGCGACAGCTGCAGCACGCCCAGGTCGTCAAAACGTGCGCCGGCAATCTGCAGGCCAATGGGCAGGCCAGCGGCGGTGTAGCCGCAGTTGATGGACGCAGCCGGCTGCTCCGACATGTTGTAGGGCACGGTAAAGCCGATGTGCTCGAGCGGGCGCAAGGGGTCGTTGGTGGGCGATGCCCATTCGGCATCAAAGGCAGCATGTGGCGCTACCGGCGAGATCACAAAGTCAAAGGCGCTGCAGGCCTTGACGGTGGCCAGGCGCACCTGGTGGAACTGCTGGCTGGCCTGGAACACTGCGCTGCCGCTCATGCCCTCGGCGCTCTCGGCCCAGGCGCGGATATAGGGCAGCACCTTGTCGCGCTGCGCGCTGCTGAGCGCCTGCAGATCGCTCAGCGAGCGCATGCGCCAGAAGCGGTCCATGCCGTCCAGCATCGCAGGCGTCATGAAGGGCTGCATCGGCGTGATCTGCGCGCCAGCGGCTTCCAGCAGCGCAGCGGCCTGCTCGATGGCCGCGCGCACCTCGGGCTGCAGCGGCAGGCCGCAGCCGGCATCGAGCAAGAGGCCAATGCGCTTGCCCCGGATAAAGTCCGCGCCGGTGCTGGCCACCGTGCTCCAGGCGATGTCCTGCGGCGGCAGGCTCATCGTGTCGCGCACATCGGGGGCCGACAGCACCTGCATCATCAGTGCCGAGTCATCCACGCTGCGCGTCATCGGACCGGCGGCACGGCCTTGGTAGGGCGGATCGATGGGGATGCGGCCCAGGCTGGGCTTGAGGCTGTAGATACCGCACCAGCTGGCCGGCAGGCGCAAGGAGCCACCAATGTCGGTGCCGATGTGCAGCGGGCCGTAGCCGGCAGCCGCCGCCGCACCGCCGCCCGCGCTGGAGCCGCCCGGGCCCTTGCTCAGGTCCCAGGGGTTGCGCGCCAGCGGGTGAAAGCTCGACAGCCCCGACGACAGCATGCCGTAGTCGGGCATGGTGGTCTTGCTGAAACAGATGGCATGGGCCTCGCGCAGGCGGGCTGCGGGCGGTGCATCGGCGGCTGCGGGCACCAGGGTGACGGCGGCTGTGCCGGCGGGCAGGGGGTCGCCCTGCGTGGCAATGTTTTCCTTGATCGTCACCGGCAGGCCATCGAGCAGGCCGGCGGGTGCGCCCTTGTGCCAGCGCGCCTCGCTGGCCCGTGCCTGCGCCAGTGCCTCGTCCGGCCGGTAGAGGTAGGTGGCGCAGAGGTGCGGCTCCCACTGCGCGACATGGTCGATGACGGATTGCATGACATCGACAGGGGAGAGTTCTTGCTTTTGGTAGGCGGCCAGCAGCGCTGTGGCGGGCCAATCGTGCAACGCGGTCATATCGGGCAGGGGTAGTGAAAAGGGTAAGGACGCAGAATAAAAAACGCCCATCTCGGCAGGCCGTAGATGGGCGATGTGCTGGTTTGAAGCCTAGCGCAAGACCGGGCTCAAGCCCAGTACATGGATGACAGGTCGTTGATGAAGATCGGCATGTCCTTCCAGAGACCTCGCACGTTCTTGGCGGCAATGGTCACCCACTGCGGCTGGTACAGGAAGACGTTGGCGGCATCTTCGGCCAGCAGGCGCTGCGCCTCGCCCAGCAGGCGCGAGCGGTCAGCAGGACGCGCTTCAAGCTTGATCTGCTCGAACAGCTTGTTGAACTTCTCGGACTTGTAGCCCCAGTAGTAATCGGGCCGGGTGTAGTTCTCCAGGTCGAAAGGCTCGACATGCGAGATCAGCGACAGGTCGTAGTTCTTGTTGGTGTAGGTGCCCGAGAGCCACTGCGCCCATTCCACATTCTGCAGCTTGACCTCGACACCGATCTTGGCCAGTTGCGCGGCAATGATCTCGCCGCCCTGGCGCGCATACGGAGTGGGGGGCAGGGTCATGCTCAGGCTCAGCGGCGTCTTCACGCCGGCCTCGGCCAACAGCTTCTTGGCCTTTTCCACATCAAAGGGATTGATGCCGGTGGTGTCCACATAGCCATAGGCGCCGGGCACATAGTGGCTGCCGATGGGCACGCCCAGGCCTTCGGCCGCGCCGGCGATGACGGCCTTGCGGTCGATGGCCGCAGACAGCGCACGGCGCACACGCACATCGTCGAGCGGCTTGCGGCGCTCATTGATGGCGACGATGGTCTTGGCGCGCGAGCCGGAGATGACCACCTGGTAGCGCGGGTTCGTCTTGAACTGGTCGATGCCACGGGCCGAGACGCGCGGGAAGATGTCCACATCACCGGCCAGTAAGGCGGCGACTTGCGCAGCGGCATCCGAGATGAAGCGGAAGGTGGCGCGGCGGATGCGGATGCTGCCGGGGTTGCGGTACTGCGGCCAGGCCTCCAAGGTGATGGACGCGCCCTTGCTCCAGTTGCCCAGCTTGTAGGGGCCGGTGCCGATGGGCTTGGTGGCGTTGCTGTCGGCGCTCTTGGGCTCGACGATGATCGAGGTGGCCTGGCCCAGCACAAACAGCAGGTCCGGGTCGATTTCCTTGTTCAGGATCACCACCGTGTGCTCGTCCACCACCTGGGCCGTCAGGTTGGCGAAGGTGCGCTTGTCCTTGTTGGTGCTTTTCTCGCCGGCCGCGCGGTCAAAGGAGAACTTGACGCTGTTGGCGTTGAAGGGCTCGCCGTTGTGAAAAGTCACCCCCTTGCGCAGCTTGAAGGTGTAGCTCTTCAAGTCGGGCGAGACTTCCCAGCTTTCGGCGAGCAGCGGCGAGACACTGCCGTCCGAGTTGATCTTGGTCAGCGTCTCGTAGAGGTTGTAGTGCGTGATCTCGGCAATCGACGAGGCGGCGCCAGCGGTGGGGTCGAGCCCTGGCGGCTCCAGGGTCATGCCCAGCACAACGGTGTCTTTCTTGGCCTGTGCCTGGGCGATGCCAGGCAGCCACAGCGGCAGCGGTGCCAGGGTGCCTGCGGCAAGCAGGTGTCTACGGTTCAGCATCCGGGTACTCCTTGGATAGGGTTTTATTCAATTTATGGGGGAAAGCTGCGGAGTGGCAACGCCCTGGCCGGGCGCGCCGAGAAGCTCAAACACGGTTATACAGGACTTGCGCCAATCCCTGCTGGCATGCGGTGTCGGCGTGGCCGTACCTGGGGCACGGCCTGCACCAGTTTTTGCGTGTAGGGATGCTGGGCATGCTGGAACAGCTCGCTGGGCGCGCCGCGCTCGACGATCTCGCCCTGGTAGAGCACCACCACGGCGTCGCAGAGGTGGTTGATGACGGCCAGGTCGTGGCTGATGAGCAGGTAGGTGATGCCATGCTCGCGCTGCAGGTCCTGCATCAGGTTGAGCACCTGGGCCTGCACCGACACGTCCAAGGCGCTGACCGGCTCGTCGGCAATGATCAGCCGGGGCTTGGTGATCAGCGCACGCGCGATGGCAATGCGCTGGCGCTGGCCGCCGGAGAACTCATGCGGGTACTTGTCCACATCCTGCGCGCGCAGGCCCACCTGCTGCAGCACCTGGCTGGCGCGTTCGCGCTGCTCGGCCCGCGAGCTGGTGTTTTGGGCCTGCAGCGGCTCGCTGACGATGCGCTCGACGGTCTGGCGCGGGTCGAGCGAGCCATAGGGGTCCTGGAAGACCATCTGGAAATCCTTGCGCGCACGCTGCAGTGCGGCCGCTTCCATGCGGTGCAGGTCCTGGCCTTCGAGCAGCACCTGGCCGTACGTCGGCTGGTCGAGCGCCATCACCAGGCGCGCCAGGGTGGACTTGCCCGAACCCGACTCGCCAACGATGCCCAGGCTCTGGCCGGCATGCAGCTCAAAGCTCACGCCCTTGAGGGCCTGCACCGTGGGGGGCGCGGAAAACAGCTTTTCGCGGGGCAGGGTGTAGGTGCGCACCAGGTCGCGCACCTGCAGCAAGGGGGTGTCGTGGGGGGCTGCCGTCATGCGGGGGTCTCGTCAGGGGTCTCGGTGGCGATGGCGTAGGCCTCGGGCCGCAGGCAGTGCACCTGGTGCGTCTCTTGCGGATGGGTCGATGGCAGCGCCACGCTGGGCGGCCTTTGCACAAAGCAGGGGGCCTGGGTAAAGCTGCAGCGCCCGGCAAAGGTGCAGCCTGCGGGCAGGTCGACCAGCTCGGGCACCGAGCCGGCAATGGTGTGCAGGCGCTGGGGCTGGCCCTGGATGCGCGGCTGCATGCTGGGGCGCGCGGCCAGCAGGCCCCGGGTGTAGGGGTGGGCCATGTGCTCGAACACGGCCTCGGTGCTGCCTGATTCGACGACGGTGCCGCCATACATCACGACCATCTTGTCGACGTTCTGCGAGATCACGCCCAGGTCGTGCGAGATCAGCAGCAAGGCCATCTGGCGCTCTTGCACCAGCCCATTGATCAGGTCCAGGATCTGCTGCTGGATGGTGACGTCCAGCGCCGTCGTGGGCTCGTCGGCGATCAGCAGATCCGGGCCACAGGCCAGCGCCATCGCAATCGTGATGCGCTGGCGCTGCCCGCCCGAGAACTGGTGTGGGTAGGCGTCAAAGCGCTGCGCCGGCTGGGCGATGCCGACGCGGTCGAGCAGCGCAATCGCTTCTTCACGGGCCTGGCGCGCGCTCCAGCCCTTGTGCAGGCGCAGCGGTTCGCTGATCTGGCGGCCAATGGTGTGCACCGGGTTGAGGGCCGTCATCGGCTCCTGGAAGATCATCGCAATGCGGTTGCCGCGCACGCTGCGCCACCAGTGGTCGGGCTGCTGCACCAGGCTTTGGCCGTCGAGCTGGGCGCTGCCGTTGACCTGGGCCGACTCCGGCAGCAGGCCCATCAAGGCCATGGCCGTGATGGACTTGCCGCAGCCCGACTCGCCAATCAGGCCCAGGGCCTGGCCGCGCTCGATCTGGAAGCTGACATCGCGCACGGCGCGGGCGGGGCCCCGGTGGGTTTGCAGCACGATTTCCAAGTGCTGTACATCAATCAATGCCATGGCAACTCCTTAGCGCTTGCGGGCCAGACGCGGGTCAAGCAGGTCGCGCAGACCGTCGCCCAGCAGGTTGAGCCCCAGCACCGACAAGGCAATCGCCACGCCTGGGAAGACGGCCAGCAGCGGCGCCTGGAACATCAAGGTCTGCGCCTCGCTCAGCATGCGGCCCCAGGACGGCTGCGGCGGTTGCGTGCCCAGGCCCAGGTAGGACAGCGCGGCCTCGGCCAGGATCGCAATCGCAAAGCGGATGGTGCTCTGCACGATCAAGGTGGCCGAGATATTGGGCAGCACATGCTGCCAGGTGATGGCCCAGGCGCCCTTGCCGCAGGCGCGGGCGGCGGTGACATATTCGCGCCCCCAGATGGTGTTGGCCGAGCCGCGTGCGATGCGGGCGAACATCGGGATGTTGTAGATGCCGATGGCCACGATGGCATTGATGATGCCCGGGCCGAACACGGCAGTCAGCATGATGGCCGAGAGAATGGCGGGGAAGGCCAGCGAGAAATCGGCCAGGCGCATGATGGCCTCTTCGACCCAGCCGCGTTTGGCAGCGGCCAGCAGGCCCAGCGCCGTGCCAACCACCACGCCGATGCCCACGGCAATGACGCCCACCAAAATGGAAGCGCGCGCGCCCAGCAGCAGCTGCGAGGCGACATCGCGCCCATAGGCATCGGTGCCCAGCCAGTGGGCGAGCGATGGCCCTTGCAGCTTGGCCTCCATGTTCATCTCGAAGGCCGAGTGCGGCGTCCAGACATAGGACAGGCCAGCGGCGAGCAGCAGCAGGGCCGTGAGCACCAGGCCAATCATGAAGCTGGGGTTGCGCAGCGCGCGGCGCCACAGCGCGTTGCGGGATGCCGTGTGGCCTGGCGCTGGGTTGGCTGCGGGCGTGGGCAGGATGGGGGCGACGGAGGTAGGCGGTTGCATGGCGTGCTCAGATATCGCTGGCTTTGGTGCGGGGGTCGATCCAGGCATAGAGCAGGTCCACCACGAAATTGACGATCACCACCATGGCGGCGAGCAGCATCACGCAGTTGCGCACCACCATCAGGTCCCGGTTGGCAATGGCCTGAAAGATCAGCCGGCCCATGCCGGGCAGGTAGAACACGTTCTCGACCACGATGGTGCCGGCCATCAGCTCGGCAAACTGCAGGCCCATCACGGTGACGACGGGCACCAGTGCATTGCGCAGCACATGGCCGTAGAGCGCTGCGCGTTGCGACAGGCCCTTGGCCCGGGCGGTGCGCACAAAGTCTTCACGCAGCACTTCGAGCACCGAGGACCGCGTGATGCGCGCCAGAATGGCCGCCTGCACCACGGCCAGCGACAGCGCCGGCAGCATCAGCGATTTGAGCGCCGCCCAGGGCGAGCCGCCCGAGGCCTCGGTCCAGCCCGGAAAACCGCCGGCCGAGAACCATTTGAGGTGCACCGAAAACAGCAGGATCAGCAAGATGGCGAACCAGAAATTGGGGATGGCAATGCCCAGCTGCGCCATGCCCATGACGCTGACATCGCCGAGCTTGTTGTGGCGGCTGGCGGCATAGATGCCGGCGGCCAGTGCCACCACGGTGGTGATGGCCATCGCCATCAAGGCCAGCGGCAAGGTGAGTGCCATGCGCTCGGCAATCAGTTCGATGACCGGGGTGCCGTAGCTGTAGCTGTTGCCCAGGTCCAGGTGCACGAGGCCCGAGATCCAGTGCACATAGCGCTCCCAGGCGGGCTGGTTGAGCCCGAGCTGTTCGGCCAGCTCAGCGACTGCTTCGGGCGCGGCATCGGGCCCCATCAGCATCTGGGCGGCGTTGCCGGGCAGGATCTCCAGAACGAGGAAGACGACAATCGAGGTGCCCAACAAGGTGAGCAGCAAGGTGAGTGTGCGCTTGAGAATGAAAAGACCCATGGGTAGCCGTCGTGGTTAGGAAAGGCGCGCAGACCTGCTGGTGCTTGTTGTATTTTTTCGCAGCGGCAAGCATAACGCGAACAATTCCGACACACCATACATGCTTACTCGCAGTGCCACGAGTATGGCTAAGGAGGTCGCGGGATAATGTCGCTCATGTCACACTTCTTCCCCCGTGCTGGAATCTTGGAGACGCATCCATGGCCTTGATGATTACCGATGAGTGCATCAACTGCGATGTGTGTGAGCCCGAGTGCCCCAACGATGCCATCTCGATGGGGGAGGACTACTACGAGATCGATCCGCACCGCTGCACCGAATGCGTGGGCCACTTCGATGAGCCCCAGTGCGTGCAGATCTGCCCGGTCGCCTGCATTCCGGTGCACCCCGATTTTCAGGAAGACAAGCCCACCTTGATGCAGCGCTATGTGCGCCTGCAGGCCGACAAGGGCCTGTGACTGCGGGGTGATCGGGTGGTGATGGGCCGGTAGCCCGGCGCGCTCAGAGGGCCTCTGGGCGTGGCGGCTTGGGCCGCTGGGGCTTGGTGGTGTGGATCTTGAGCGTGGCCTTTTCCATGTCGCCGGCCAGCAGCTCAGGCGATGCCTGCAGCGCATGAATGATGCTGTCCTCGATCAGCTTGCGCTGGTCGGGTGCGGGCTTGCGCAGCACCCAGTTGGGTACCTCCTGCTTGTCGCCGGGGTGGCCGATGCCGATGCGCAGGCGCCAGTAATCGGACGATCCCAGCTGCGCATGGATATCGCGCAGGCCATTGTGGCCGCCGTGACCTCCGCCGCGCTTGAGCTTGACCTGGCCGGGCGGCAGGTCGAGCTCATCGTGCACCACCAAAATCTCTTCAGGCTTGATCTTGAAAAAACGTGCAAGGGCGCCGACCGACTTGCCCGACAGATTCATGAAGGTCTGGGGCTCGAGCAGCCAGACCGACTCGCCCTGCACCGAAGTACGTGCGACCAGGCCATAGTAATTGCGGTCGGGCACCAGCTGCAGGCGCAAATCCCGGGCCAGCGCATCAATCCACCAGAAGCCGGCGTTGTGGCGCGTGCCTTCGTATTCAGGGCCGGGATTGCCGAGGCCAACAAACAGCTTGATCATGGGCGGATGGTTGAGGTGGGTGGGAAGAATGAAAAAAGGCTGCATTGACCAGCAATGCAGCCTCTGGCTTGCAGACGCCAGGGGCGTCAGCAGCTTGCTGTGCGATTAAGCAGCAGGCGCTTCGCCTTCTGCAGGTTCAGCAGCGGCAGGAGCGGCCACGGACACCAGCGCAGGGTTGGTTTGTGCAGCCAGCTTCACGCCCTTGGGCAGAGCGATGTCCTTCAGGTGGATGGTCGAGCCCTTTTCCAGCTTGCTCAGGTCCACCGCGATGAATTCGGGCAGGTCCTTGGGCATGCAGATCACTTGGATTTCGGTCACAACCGGGGTCACCAGGTACTTGTCGATCTTCACTGCTGGGGATTCTTCAGCACCGCTGAAGTGCACTGGCACCTTCATGGTCAGCGCGGTGTTGGCATCGACGCGTTGGAAGTCGATGTGCAGCACCAGCTGCTTGTAGGGGTGGTATTGCACGTCGCGCAACAGCACTTGGCTCTTGGCGCCGTCCAGGTCCAGTTCCAGCACGGATGCGTGGAAGGCTTCCTTTTTGAGGGCGTACCACAGGCTGTTGTGGTCCACTTCGATCAACTGAGGCTCAGCAGCAGCACCGTAGATGATGCCAGGCGTACGGCCAGAATTACGCAGGCGGCGGCTCGCACCCGTACCTTGCTTAGCGCGCGCAAAAGCGACAACGTTCATTTTATTACTCCAATGTGGGATGAACCGCGACCAGTTCACCCGGTTAAAAAGGCCGCTACAAATTGCAGCGGCCAGCGAAAACTATCTATTTTAGCAGAAAGCAGAAAAAGGGCCTTGCGGGCCCTTTGATCAGTCGGCTTCCTGGAACAGGCTCATCACCGATTCGCCGGTGGCGATGCGGTGGATGGTCTCACCGATCAGCGGTGCCACCGACAACTGGCGGATCTTGCTGCAGTTGCGTGCTTCGGCCGACAGCGGGATGGTGTTGGTCACCACGACTTCGTCCAGCGCCGCGCCGTTGCCGATACGCTCGATGGCCGGGCCCGAGAAAATGGGGTGCGTGCAATAGGCGTAGACCTTCTTGGCGCCACGTTCCTTCAGCACTTCCGCCGCCTTCACCAAGGTGCCTGCGGTGTCGATCATGTCGTCCATGATCACGCAGTTGCGGCCGTCGATGTCACCGATCACATGCATGACTTCGGAGACATTGGCCTTGGGGCGGCGCTTGTCGATGATGGCCAGATCGCAATGGAGTTGCTTGGCCAGTGCGCGTGCACGCACCACACCGCCAACGTCCGGCGACACAACGATCAGGTCTTCGTAGTTCTTCTGGCGCAGATCGCCCAGCAGCACAGGCGATGCATAGATGTTGTCCACCGGAATATCGAAGAAGCCCTGGATCTGGTCGGCGTGCAGGTCCATCGTCAGCACGCGGCTCACGCCAGCGGCTTGCAGCATGTTGGCCACCACCTTGGCCGTGATGGGCACGCGGGTCGAGCGAACACGGCGGTCCTGGCGGGCGTAGCCGAAATAGGGGATCACCGCGCAGATATGCTCAGCCGATGCACGCTTCAGGGCGTCGACCATCACCAGCAGTTCCATCAGATGGTCGTTGGTCGGCGCGCAGGTAGGTTGCACCACGAACACATCGCGGGTACGGACGTTTTGCTTGATCTCGACGGTGACTTCACCGTCAGAGAAACGGCCTACGTCGGCGTTACCCAAAGAGGTATGGAGGTGTTGTGCAATTTCAGAGGCAAGTTCGCGGTTGGCGTTGCCAGTGAAAACCATGAAGTCTGGATGATGGTCTTGCATAGCGTCCCAGTGGGTATGGGTTAGCTGTGTGCGTTGCTTGTACGCGGTAAGAAATATGGCAGGGGAAGAAGGATTCGAACCTTCGCATGCCGGAATCAAAATCCGGTGCCTTAACCAGCTTGGCGACTCCCCTACAAGAATTGGTGCTAAGCATCACCAATCCTTTGAAACTTTCAGTCTTGGGTCCAGCCTCTGAGAGGATGTTCCATCAGACTTGTGCAATCTTTCACTGTCCAGTCTTGTGAAAAACTGCTCTGGCAGCTATTAGCTTGCATTTTCTTCACTGCGAAAACTGCGCTACCTGAGCCCGTCATTCTAGCATGTAATCCTTGTGATTTCAAAAAGTCAGAAACTTTTTTTATCGAAGGGCACAGGCTTTCTGCGACCGGCTGCAAGTCGTTTCGACCGAAGTCAAAGTTCTCTGCAGCGAAGCTCGTCATTGTAGCAGCTTCTGAATCGCGTTTTAGGTTCGGACTTGAAAAAATAAGTTTCGTATCCAGACCCTCTTGCGGCTTCACAACTACCAGCGCGGTGTCTGCTAGTTGCTGCTCGTTTTCGAGTGGACGTATTATGTCACCGATTCCTTCGACCCAAGCCGATTTTCCAAAAATAAAAAACGGAACATCGGCGCCCAGCGTCAAGCCGATGCGCTGCAGTTCGCTGCGCGAGAGCTTCAAATCCCAGAGCTGGTTCAGGGCCAGCAAGGTGCTGGCCGCATCGGAGGAACCGCCGCCCATGCCCGCCTGGGCCGGCAGGTTTTTGTGCACGCCGATGTGCACGCCCTGCTTGCAGCCGGTGGCCTGCTGCAAGGCCCGCGCGGCGCGGGTGATCAGGTCATCGGCGGGCAGGGGGGTGTTCAGGTCTTCGCGGCTGATCTGGCCGCCGCTGCGCAGCTCAAAGTGCAGCGTGTCGGCCCAGTCGATGAGTATGAAGACCGACTGCAGCAGGTGGTAGCCATCGGCGCGCCTGCCGGTGATGTGCAGGAAGAGGTTGAGCTTGGCAGGCGCGGGAACGTCGTACAGCGTACGCATGGATCAGGGTCTCACAAAAAAATCATGGCGCATCGAGCACGATGCGCAGGCTGGCTTCAGGCAGGGGATCGAGGCGGCGGGCCAGAATCTTGCCTTCGCTGCGTGCCTCCAGATCGGCCTGCCAGCCGGCCGCCTCCGTGGGCTTGCCCTGCAGCCAGTCAAACAGCGCGGCAATCGGCAAGCTGGTGCCCAGCAAGGTCCGTGTCAGCTCATCGAGCGAGCTGGCCTGGCGGGTTTGCGTGCCCTGCTGCGCGCTCGCCTGGCCGGGCGACCATTGCACGCGCGCCACGATATTGCCCAGCGGATTGAGCAGCACCAGCTCGCCCGAGTCGGGGCTGCCCGACAGCTCAAAGCTGCCGCTGGTGGTTTGAGGGGGGCTGTCCAGCACCTGCACCGACATGCGGCCCGACCAGTAGGTCTTGCCAGGGGCTGCTTCCAGCTGGCGCGCTGCCGTGCTGCAGGCCGAGAGGAGGGGGAGCAAGCCGGTGCCGATGGCAGCCAGGCAGAGCTGCCTGCGCTGCAGCATCATGGCTTGATTCCCAGGCGCTCGAAGGTCTTCTTGACCATGTCGTTGTTGGGCGCGGTCTTCAGAACCGTGCGCAGCAGCTCTTCGGCAGGCCGTGTCTTGCCCTGTTTCCACCAGACTTCGGCCAGGTGGGCGCCAATCTCGGCATCGGGCTGCTTGGTGTAGGCCTGCTCCAGCAGCTCGGCGGCGCGCTCGAGGTTGCCCAGCTTGAACTCGACCCAGCCGAGGCTGTCGGTGATGAAGGGGTCACCGGGCGACATGCTCAACGCCTTTTCGATCAGGCTCTTGGCCTCGTCGAGCTTGAGGCCGCGATCGGCCAGCGAGTAGCCCAGCGCGTTATAGGCATGGTGAAAATCGGGCTGCAGCTCGATCAGCCGGCGCAACTGGGTCTCGGCCAGCTCCATGTTGTTCATGCGCTCGGCCAGCATGGCCTGCTCGTACAGCGCATCGGGGTCTTGCGGCTGCAGCGCGACCAGGCGGCCTTGCAGCTCCAGCGCCTTGGCATAGTTCTTGGCGGTCTTTTGCAGCTGCACCTGCGCGGCCAGCTTGGCGCGTGCCTCGCCGGCATTGCCCTCAGGCAGTTGCTCCAACAAAACCGCAGCAGCATCGTAGTTGCCTTGCTGCATCTGGATGGAGGCCTTGCGCAAGGTGGCCAGCGCGGTGTTGCCAGCCTTGGCGATCTCATCGGCCCAGCGGTCGGCCTCGGCCCATTTCTGCTGGGCCTCGGCCATCTGCTCGCGCAGCATCAGGCTTTGGATGCGCACTTCGCGCTGCAGCACGGCCGAGGGGAATTTGTCGATCAAGGTGTCGAGCTTGAGCAGCGAGACATCGGCCTCGGTGTACTGCTTGAGCTGGGCCTCCAGCGCGGCCTTCAGCATCCAGGCGTCGGCAGATTCGGGGCTCAGGCGCGTGGCATTGTCCAGCTGGGCCTTGGCCTCGGTAAAGCGCTCGGCGTTCATCAGGCTGCGCGCATAGGCCAGGTGGGCTTCACCGCTCTTGGACTTGTCCAAAAAGTCCACCACCAGCGCCTCCGCCCCGGGCACGCCGGCGTTGACCAGGTCCGCAGCCAGCTTGGCTGCACTTTCGTTGTCGGGGTTGAGTTGCAGCGACCGGCGGGCGGACGCCAGTGCCTCGGTCTTCTGGTCGGCGGCCAGCTCCATGCGGCCAATGGCGGCCCAGGATTCGGGGCCGGTGGCGGGATTTTCCAGCTCGGGGGTCAGCGCCTCGCGCACAATGCGGGCGGCCAGCACCTGGTCGCTCAGGCGCCGGTAGATGCTGGGGATGGCGCGGATCCAGTCGAGCTTTTCATCGGGCTTGGCCAGCGCGATCTCTTGCTTGAGCAGAGGGCCGGTTTCCTCGCCATGGTTGGTCGAGAGCATCACCTGCAGCATGTAGCGGCTGGCTGCGCGCGATTGCGGAAAGGCGCTTTTCCAGGCCTGGGCCACCTCGGTGGCTCGGCTGGCAGAGCGCGACAGCAGCGCCAGCTGCGCGCTGCGCTGGTAGACCTTCTCGTCACCCGAGCGGCGGGCGGCATCGAGCAGCAACTCCACGCTGGTGGCCGCATCACCGCGGTAGGCATACATTTCGCCCAAAAGCAGCTCGTAAAAAAGCTCCGCATCCAGCTCGACTCTGGCATCATCGGCGCGCTCGGCCGCTGCCAAGGCCAGTTGCCGCTGGGCAGCGCCATGCTGCGGTGCTTGGGCAGGCGCTGCAAACGCGGGTGCCATCAGGCCGGAGGCCAGAAAATAAGCCAGTAAACGAAGTTTTTGCGTCATCGGCCCATAATAAACGATGCCCAAGGGCCTTGCAGAAGGAAGAAAGTGCCAGAGTTACCAGAAGTGGAAGTCACGCGGCGGGGATTGGTTGCGCCGCTGCAAGGCGCGCGCATTGCCGCCGTGCGCATGGGCAAGCCTTTGCGCTGGCCGCTGGGCATCGACACCGCCGCGCTGGCCGGGCGCACCATCACCGAGGTGCAGCGCCGGGGCAAGTACATCGTGCTCGTGCTGGACCAGGGCGTGGTGCTGATCCACCTGGGCATGTCCGGCAGCCTGCAGGTCAGTCCCAGGGATGCGCCCGCCGGCCCGCATGACCATTTCGACCTGTTCACCGACCAGCATCTGCTGCGCCTGCATGACCCGCGCCGTTTTGGTGCGGTGGTCTGGTCGCCCGATGCCGATTCCGGCATGGCCGCCAAGCTGTTGGCCAACCTGGGCGTGGAGCCCCTGGGTGCCGGCTTCAGCGTGGAGCACCTCTGGGCCGGGCTGCAAAAATCGCGCACGCCGATCAAGCAGCTGCTGCTGGGCGGCCAGGTGGTCGTGGGTGTGGGCAATATCTACGCCAGCGAGGTGCTGTTCCTGGCCGGCATCTCGCCGACCAAACCGGCCAACCAGACCACGCGGCCCCAGGCGAAACGCCTGCATGCGGCGATTGTGGAGGTGCTGACCCGCTCCATTGCGCTGGGCGGCAGCACCTTGCGCGATTTTGTCCAGGTCAATGGCTATGCCGGTGCCTTCCAGGCGCAGGCCAGCGTCTATGGACGGGCCGGAGAGCCCTGCCCGCAATGCGGCCAGCCGGTGCAGCTCATCAAACAAGGGCAGCGCAGCACCTATTACTGCAAGCGCTGCCAGAAATAACGCGGGCCTGGCAGGCCGCCCCAGAGCGGCCAGGCCCACCGATAACTACTCCCCCCGAGAACAGTGATTGTGAGTCGATTTTCCGAACAGATCGTGGCCTGGCAGACAGTCCACGGAAGACACCACCTGCCCTGGCAGAACACCCAGGATGCCTACCGCGTCTGGCTGTCCGAGATCATGCTGCAGCAGACCCAGGTCAGCACCGTGCTGGGCTACTACGAGCGCTTTTTGCAGCGCTGCCCCACGGTGGCCGACCTGGCCGCGGCCAGCGATGAAGAGGTGATGGCGCTGTGGAGTGGCCTGGGCTACTACAGCCGCGCGCGCAACCTGCACCGCTGCGCCAAGGAGGTGATGGAGCGCTTTGGCGGCGCGTTTCCGCACACGGTCGACGAGCTCTCGTCCTTGCCCGGCATTGGCCGCTCGACTGCTGGCGCGATTGCCTCGTTCTGCTTTGCGCAGCGCGCTGCCATTCTGGACGCCAACGTCAAACGGGTGCTGACCCGCGTGCTGGGCTTTGAGGACGACCTGGCCAGCAGCGCCGCCGAGAAAAAGCTCTGGGCGCTGGCCGAAGACCTGCTGCCCACCACCGACCTGGCGCGCAATATGCCGCGCTACACCCAGGGCATGATGGACATGGGCGCCACCATCTGCACCGCCAAGAAGCCCAGTTGCCTGCTGTGCCCGGTGCACGGCGATTGCGTGGCCCACCGCCAGGGCCAGCCCGAGCGCTATCCCGTCAAGACCAAGAAATTGAAGCGCAGCGCCGCTAGCTGGTGGCTGCTGTGCTGGCAGCGGCCCGATGGCGCCATCTGGCTGGAAAAGCGCCCGGCGCCCGGCATCTGGGCCGGCCTGTTCTGCCTGCCGGTCTATGACAGTGAAGAGGCGCTGCTTGCGCAATCGGCGCAGCACGGTGATACCTCGGAGGCGGTGCATGCCCGGCCTTTTCTGCATGTGCTCACGCACAAGGATCTGCATCTGCACCCGGTGCGGATACCCGTTGCCAGCGATGGTGTGCCCACGCCCTCGGGCCAGTGGTGCCTGCCTGCGCAATGGCCCGATCTGGGACTGCCCGCGCCGATTCGCAGCCTGCTGCAGCGCGGGTTTTGAGGCGGGCTCGGCTGCCGGCACTGGCGTCCATTACCGGGCTTGTCCTGCAAAGGGCGCCGCTGCCCGGCGCTTAGACTGCAGCCATCCTCTTGTCTTGAAAGTACGCCATGGAGCCCACGGTCCACCCCTTCTCGTCGCTGTTCCAGCAACTGGGCCTGCCCGATGATGATGCCTCGATCCGCCAGTTCATCGAATCGCACCGCCCGCTGCCCGACAAGGTGCTGCTGGCAGATGCGGCATTCTGGTCGCCAGCGCAAGCGCGTTTCCTGCGCGAGAGCATCAGCGCCGATGCCGATTGGGCCACGGTAGTTGACCAGCTCAGCGTCGCCTTGCGCGCCGAGTAAGCAGCGCGGGCATCAGCTTTTTTTGGCGCCCAGCTCGCGGTGGCGCTGCAAGGTGGTCCAGCGGCCTTGAAAGTGCTGGGCCAGCGCATTGACCAGGTAGACCGAGCGGTGCTGGCCGCCGGTGCAGCCCACCGACACGGTGGCGTAGCTGCGGTGGTTCTTCACCAGCTCGGGCAGCCAGTTGTCCAGAAAACGGATGATATCGGCCTGCATCTGCAGCACCTTGGGCTGCTGCGCCAGGAAGTTGGCAACCGGTGCTTCCAGCCCGGTGTGGGGGCGCAACTCGGGCTCGTAGTAGGGGTTGGGCAGCATGCGCACATCGAACATGTAGTCGCTGTCGATGGGGATGCCATGCTTGAAACCAAAGGACTGGAACAGCAAGGTCAGGCTCGATTGCGGTGCCTGGATCCACTCCTTGATATAGGCCTGCAGCTGGGAGCCGCGCATATTGCTGGTGTCGATCACATGGGCCTGCTCGCGCAGATCGGACAGCAGCGCACGCTCCTCTTCAATCATCTGCACCAGCGCGCGCGGGCCTTCCTGCAGCTTTTCGTTGGTAAGCGGGTGGCGCCTGCGGGTTTCGGAGAAGCGGCGCATCAGCGTGTCGCGCTGCGCATCCATGTAGATCAGCCGTACCTGCGCGCCCGCTTCGCGCAGCCGCTCGAGCTGCTCGGGCACCAGGTACAGGCCCTTGGCGCTGCGCGCATCCATTGCAATGGCCACGCGGCTGCCGTGCTGCCAGTGCTCCAGCGACACCAGGGCCTGCATCAGCTCGGGCGGAAAGTTGTCCACACAGTAGTAGCCCACGTCTTCGAGCGCATGCAGCGCCACGGACTTGCCCGAGCCGGCCATGCCGGTGATGACCACCACTTCCAGCGGCTGCGGGGCAGATGTCTTATCGGTCATTCATTCCTCCGGCAATCATCTCTTGGGCATGCGCCCGGCTGGTGGCCGAGAGGTTTTCGCCGCCCAGCATGCGGGCAATTTCATTGACCCGCTCGTCATCGGCCACGGTACGGATATGGCTGGTGCTGCCGCCTTTGCTGCGCTGCTTGGCCACCAGCAGGTGGTGGTCGCCGCGCGCAGCCACCTGGGCCAGGTGGGTAACGGCCAGCACCTGGCGGTCACGGCCCAGCGCCCGCATCACACGGCCCACCGCATCGGCCACCGCGCCACCAATGCCCGAATCGATCTCGTCAAAGATCAGGGTGGGCGCCTGGCCGAGCTGGCTGGTCGATATTGCAATCGCCAGCGAGATGCGCGAGAGCTCGCCGCCCGAGGCCACCTTGGCAATCGGCTTGGGATCGGTGCCGGGGTGGCCGGCGACCAGCAGTTCCACATCGTCGATGCCATCGCTGCGCGGCTCGCGTGCGGGGCTCACCTGGGCGACAAAACGCCCGCCGGCCATGCCCAGGTCCTGCATTGCCGCGGTGATCGCTTTGGACAGGCGCTTGGCCGCCTGCTGGCGCGCCTGGCTCAGCGTAGCGGCGACCTTTTGGTAGGCCTCCTGCGCCTGCTGGGCGTTTTTGGCCAGTTGCACCATGTCGGAGGAGGCTTCGAGCGCCAGCAGCTCGGCATGCCAGCCCTGCAGCAGCGCGGGCAGGTCTTCGGGCGCACGCTTGTAGCGCCGCGCCAGTGATATCCAGCTGCCCAGGCGCTGGTCCAGCTGTTCGAGCTTGTCCGGGTCCAGCTCGGCATGGCGCAGGTAGCCGTTGAGCGAGCGCATCACATCCTCGAGCTGGGCCAGGCACGACTCCAGCGACTCGGCCATCGCCGAAAAGCCCGGCTCCACATGGGCCTGGTCCTGCAGCGCATGCAGGCTGCGGTTGACCTGGGTGAGCGCGCCGCCGTCTTCGCCTTCCAGGCTGGCCATCGCGTTGTTGGCCGCGTCCATCAAGGCCTGGGCATTGGACAGGCGCCCATGCTGGGTGTTGAGCTCTTCCCATTCCTGCGGGCCGGGTGCGAGCTTGTCGATTTCGGCGATCTGCCAGAGCAGGCGTTCGCGCTCGCGCTGGTGGGTTTCTTCCATGCTGCGCGCTTGCTGCAAGGCCTTGTCGGCACTGCGCCACAGCGCATAGGCGCGTTGCGTGGGGGTGCTGTCGGCACCGGCATAGGCGTCGAGCAGCTGGCGCACCGATTCGGGCTGGGTCAGCCCCTGCCAGGCATGCTGGCCGTGGATATCGACCAGCGCGCCGGCAATGCTGCGCAGCTGCGTGGCAGTGGCGGGCACGCCATTGATCCAGAACTTGCTCTTGCCCTGCGCATCGATCACGCGGCGCAGCAGCAAGGTTTCCTCACCCGGCATGTCGTTGTCGGCCAGAAAGCCTTCGAGCGTGGCGGGCGTGTCGAACTCGGCCATCAGCTCGGCGCGGCTCGCGCCCTGGCGCACAAAGCCGGTGTCGGCGCGGTGGCCGAGCACCAGCTGCAAGGCATCGATCAGGATCGATTTGCCGGCACCTGTCTCGCCCGTCAGCGCGGTGAAGCCGGGCTGGAAATCCACCTCCAGCTGCTCGACGATGACGAAATCACGCAAGCCAATGCGTCTGAGGCTCATGGCGTGATGCCTCCTTCGTTCCAGCCCAGCTTTTTGCGCAGGGTGGCGTAGTAGTTCCAGCCCCGGGGGTGCAGAAAGCGCGCCTTGTGCGGCGCGCTGCGCACCAAAATCTTGTCACCGCGCAGGATGGAGGCGAGCGACTGCATGTCGAAATTGGCGGCCACATCGCGCCCGCCAATCACCTCGATCGAAATCTCCTGCGTGTCCGGAATCACGCTGGGCCGGTTGGACAGCATATGCGGCGCAATCGGTGCCATCACCCAGCAGGGCACCGTGGGGTGCACGATGGGGCCGCCGACCGACAGCGCATAGGCGGTCGAGCCGGTCGGGGTGGCAATGATCAAGCCATCCGCGCGCTGGTTGGCCACCAGCTGGCCATCGACCTCGACCCGCAGCTCGACCATGCCCGAGGTACCGCCCCGGTTCACCACCACATCGTTGAAGGCCAGGGCCTCGAAGACGCATTGGCCTTCGCGCATCACGCGGGCATGGATCATCGAGCGCACTTCTTCTTCGTACTCGCCCGCCAGAATCGCCGAGAGCGGGCCCATGAAGGTCTGCAACGGCACATCGGTCACAAAGCCGAGGCGCCCCTGGTTGATACCGACCAGCGGCGTGTTGTACTGGGCCAGCTCGCGCCCCACGCCCAGCATGGTGCCGTCACCGCCCAGCACAATGACCAGGTCGCAGCGTTCACCGATCTCCTGCATGCTGAGCGTCGGGTAGTGTTCCATGCCGGTGAAGGCGGCGGTTTCCTTCTCCAGGAATGCAGTGCCGCCCTGGGCCTCGATATAGCAGGCGATCTGGCTGAAAGCCGCATAGGACTGCTGGCGCACCTCGGCAGTGGGCGGTGCATGGTGTTTGCCGATCAGGGCAATGTGTTGGAAGCGAGACTGCATACGCAAATTACATCACCAAAGTGGCGTAATCTTTTTGAATTTCTTGAGCAGCCCCAGGTGGCGGCTGCCGCCTGCCCTGCAAAGGCGGGCCGCGCCGGTGGCCGGGGCTGGGCCTGGAGCTGCCCTGGCGCCTGCAGGCAGGCACGCGGGGCAGCTACGGCTTCATTGTTGCATGGGCGCCATAAGTCGGGTGCGTGGTAGCCATCTCTGGGGTCCGGCTGCTGGCTGGCGTGCTCCGGGTATCCCTGGTTCTGGCCCGAACGCGCCTGCTGGTGCCAAGGACACGGATAAAATGCGCCCATGCTCGATGACCGCGCCCGGCTGCTGCTCAAAACCTTGGTGGAACGCTATATAGCGGATGGCCACCCAGTGGGCTCCCGCGCGCTCACGCAGGCGCCGGGGCTGGACTTTTCGCCCGCCACGATCCGCAATGTGATGGCCGACCTCGAAGGCCTGGGCCTGATCGCCAGCCCCTACACCTCGGCCGGCCGCATCCCCACGGCCAAGGGCTACCGCCTGTTTGTCGACACCATGCTGACCGTAGACCCGGACCAGGTGGTGTCGGCCGAGATTGCGCCTGAGCAGCCGCAAAAGGTCATCACCAGCGCGGCTGGCGTGCTGTCGGAGCTGTCGCAGTACGTAGGCGTGGTGCAGGCGCCGCGCAAAAGCTCGTCGTTCCGCCATATCGAGTTCTTGCGCCTGTCGGAAAAGCGCATCCTGCTGATCCTGGTCTCGCCAGAGGGCGATGTGCAGAACCGGGTGATCTTCACCGAGTCGGACTACTCCCAAAGCCAGCTGATCGAGACGGCCAACTACCTCAACGCCCATTACGCCGGTTTGGCGATGGAGCAGGTGCGCCAGCTTCTGCGCAAGGAAGTGGACAGCCTGCGCGACGAGATTGCCGCACTGATGCTGGCGGCCGTGAATGTGGATGAAGATGCCCAAGAAGCGCCGCATGAGCTGGTGATTGCCGGCGAGCGCAACCTGCTGGCCGTCAGCGATTTCAGCAACGACATGACCAACCTGCGCCGGGCCTTTGACCTGTTCGAGCAAAAGACCCAGATCCTGCACCTGCTGGAGAACTCCAACCGCGCCGAAGGGGTGCAAATCTACATCGGCGGCGAGAGCCAGCTGCTGTCCGTCGAGGAGCTGTCGGTCGTCAGCACCCCCTACCAGGTCAACGGCAAAGTGGTTGGCACCCTGGGCGTCATCGGCCCCAAACGCATGCCCTACGAGAAGATGATCCAGATCGTTGGAATCACCTCCAAGCTCGTATCCAACGCGCTGAGCCATCCGAAATAGACGCTAGAATGCAAAGCTTCACTCGCCAGGGCTTCTGGCAGGTGGTGGTACCGGGGCGTTAGCTCAGTTGGTTAGAGCAGAGGACTCATAATCCTTTGGTCGCGGGTTCAAGTCCCTCACGCCCTACCAGATTCATTGGCTGCACAGCTATCATTTTTGATGCTGTGTGGCTTTTTTATTGGCGGGCATAGGCATGGCATCCGCAGTTGGGGCGAGGTGCAATCCAAGATCACCCGCGTGGCGGCTATGTCAGGAATACATTTCTCGCAGAACCTTGAGACAAGCTTGCGTTACCTGGGTTTTCAGGTCGCCTCGCTTATCAACCAGGCGTGACTTGTCTACTGCACGCATTTGGTCCAGGAGGATCAAGCCCTGGCTGCTTTGAAATGTCACCGGAACGCGAAAAGGGGCAGCATGGCTGCCGGTTGTCATCGGCGCTACCGTCACGATACCCAAGGCGAGGTTCATCTCATCGGGTGACAAGACGACACAGGGACGTGTCTTTTGGATTTCTTTGCCTTGTGTGGGATCAAGGTTGATCAGCCAAATCTCGCCGCGCTTGATGGGGTGGCTTGCGCTCACCATTCGACGAGTCCGTTGGCTTGTTGCGGGTTGGAGATGTCTTCATCCCATACAAGATCGGCATCTGCTGAGTTGCCAAACTCTCCCATGACAAGGCGGTCATCCTGCGATTGTGCGACCGCCGCAGCCGCTGCTGCCCAACCGCTGCGCACAGCAGGCTGGGCCTTGATAACGATGGATCCGTCAACGACTTGCACATCGGCAACCTGTGCGGTATCCAGGCCGGCCTGCACCAGCAGCGTTTTTGGCAGCACGACTCCTTTGCTGTTGCCGAATGCGCGAATGGTTAATTGCATAGTGACTCCTAAGTTATAACTATGTTATTACATTGCCAATGCTCGTGCAAGATCCGTGGTGTTGTTAGCCAAGGTAGCAAGGCCGTTCATAATCACCCACAAAATTGTTCGGGAGGTTTCTTCCATGGTGGATAAATCCTTGCTGCAGCAGCTGGTGCTGGAGCGGCTGGCCGATGACCTGCGGCAGGTCGAGCAGGCGGTGAGTGCGGCGCATGAAGCGGCGACCCACGAGGAGAATATTGCCGAGAACAAGTACGACACCTTGGGCCTGGAGGCGGCCTACCTGGCGACGGGCCAGGCGCGTCGCGCTGAGGCCATCCGCCAGGCGCTGGTCCATTGGCGGCTCTTTGGCCCGCAGCCCTACAGCGCCAGCAGAGGCATACAGCTGGGCGCGCTGGTCTGCCTGCTGGATGCGGACGAGAAACAGCAGCAGATCTTTCTCGGCCCTGAAGGGGGCAACATGAAGCTGGTCATTGGCACTGAGTCCATCCAGGTCATCAGCAGCCAAGCGCCCTTGGGCCAGGCGCTGCTGGGCAAGGCGGAGGGCGATGAGCTGACGCTGGAGGTGGCGCAGGTCAGGCAGCAGTTGGAGGTGCTGTGGGTTCGTTAAGCTGGCTGAACCCTGCGCCGCGTTTGCACCAGCACCATGGCCACCGCCACCAAGCTGGACAGCAGCGCCGCTCCCCAGGCTCCCAGTGCGGGGATTGGGGTGGGTGTGCCCGGGTTGGCCGTCGGGCCGGCTGTCACCGCAAAACTTTGTTGCTGCTGCGAGGCGGCGAAATAGGCGCCATTGCCTGCCTGGTTGGCATTGACCACACAGGTGCCCACGCTGAGAAAGCTCACCGTATTGCCCGTGACCGAACAAATCGCAGCCGCTGAGGGATCGATGGAAAAAACCACCGGCTCGCCCGATTCACCGCCAGTGGCTGCAATGTCGTAGCTGCCTCCCACAGGGGCAGGACTGGGCGGGGTGGAGCTGAAGGTGATGGACTGGGGCGTGGCGCCATCCGAGGAGCCGTTCAGGGTGATGGACTGGGTGCCAAGATTGTCGACTTCAAAACGGAAGGCATCTGTGACGGGGCCCGCAGCAGCCGGCGCAGTGAACGTAAAGCTGATCGTACAGGGCGTGAATTGCGGATAGGGGCCTGCAGCGCAGCTGCTGTCCACGACTGTAAAGGCGGAGTTTGCAGGCGGCGTGACGCTGCTGACATTCAGTATGAATGGCGTGGGGCCTTGGTACTCCACCGTAACGCTCTGCGCTGCCGATACGCTGCCCGCCGCCGTGTTGCTGAAGTTGATGCTGCCTGGCGTGAACAGCAGACCCTGTGCCTGCGCGGCCTGCAAGCCCAGCGCGGCAGCCACAGCGATCAGTGACTTAGTAATCCATGAAATGAATATTCTCATACCAACTCCAGATGATTGGAGTGGATGTTAGCACTCGCCTACTTTTTATGTCATCGGGTATAGCCTGACGGCGTCAGCAGCACCGGGCAACAGGAAAGCGCTGCACAAGGAGGCGCTGGACAGCGCATCAGCTGAGCAATAAACAAGACAGGGGAGAGGATCGCCATGCCGCGAGGGCCTATGCCTGTTTCCGGAACACAGACCTGGCAAGGTCCGCTGGAAGGACTTGGGCGGAGCGCGTCGCAAAGACGGCGAGAGCGCTTCAACGTGAAAAAAATGCCTGGCTACATGGAGAACCGCTGGCTAGCAAAAACGACCACTGGAGTAAAAACCCAGTAGGTCGCCCCACGATGAAACAAGGAACGGCGGCAATCGCTGAACCTTGGGGCCTATGATATTCGCAAATGAGAATTATTCTCATAAAACCATTTGATGAAAAGGGCGATCAGCGTTTGGCGGCAGCGCCAGCGGTTCGCAAGCCGTCGCCCGCCCCCAGCAGAACTGCCATACAAGGGGCGTAAGATGAACCTGCCTTCATGCGGGCATGGCTGCCCATGCCTGTGCATGGCGGCTGCACCCCGTGCATCAGCTGGCTGGCGTGGCCTAGCCTGCGCCATGCGCTGACCTCCACGAACGGAATAGGACCTTCATCATGACCGTCAAAGCCTATGGCGCCCACGCGGGTGACCAACCCCTGAAAGCCCTGAACATCGAGCGCCGCACGCCCGGCGCCCAGGACGTGCAGATCCGCATTGCCTATTGCGGCGTCTGCCACTCGGACATCCACCAGGTGCGCTCCGAATGGGCGGGCACGCTCTACCCCTGTGTGCCCGGGCATGAGATTGTCGGCGAGGTGGCGGCAGTTGGCTCCGAGGTGAGCGATTTCAAGCCCGGGGATCTGGTAGGCGTGGGCTGCATTGTGGACAGCTGCCAGCACTGCGTGGACTGCGGCATGGGGCTGGAGAACTACTGCAACCACATGGTGGGCACCTACAACGGGCCCACGGCCGATGCGCCGGGCCATACCTTGGGTGGTTATGCGCAAAGCATCGTCGTGCACCAGCGCTATGTGCTGCGCGTCAGCCACCCACCGGCCCAGCTGGCTGCCGTGGCGCCGCTGCTCTGCGCCGGCATCACCACCTACTCGCCACTGCGCCACTGGCGCGTGGGGCCGGGCCACAAGGTCGGGGTGGTGGGCATTGGCGGCCTGGGCCATATGGGCATCAAGCTGGCGCATGCCATGGGCGCGCATGTGGTGGCCTTTACCACCTCCGAATCCAAACGCGATGCCGCCAAGGCGCTGGGTGCTGCCGAGGTGGTGGTCTCGCGCAATGCCGATGAGATGGCCGCCCATGCCCAGAGCCTGGACTTTATCTTGAACACCGTGGCCGCCCCGCATGACCTGGACCCGTTCTTCAACCTGCTCAAGCGCGATGGCACGATGACCCTGGTCGGTGCGCCTTCTACCCCGCACCCATCGCCCGGTGTGTTTGGACTGATCATGAAGCGGCGCAGCCTGGCCGGATCGCTGATCGGCGGTATCCCCGAGACGCAGGAGATGCTCGATTTCTGCGCCGAGCACGGCATTGTGGCGGACATCGAGCTGATCCAGGCCGAGCACATCAACGAGGCCTATGAGCGCATGCTGCGCGGCGATGTGGCCTACCGCTTTGTGATCGACAACGCCAGCATCTGATGCCTTGAGTGCCTGACGCTCCAAATGCAGTGCATGCCCTGGGCAAGCACTGCATTTTTCTTTGGGGGCTGCGGCGGAACTTGTGCCCCTCGGCCGCCTCAGACAGCGGCCCTTTGTTTTTTGCTCCACGCCCCATGTTGTCACGTCGCTCCCTGGTCCTGTCCGGCAGTCTGTCTGCGGTGATGGCCGCTCTTTTGCCGATGGGCCACGCCCTGGCCCGCAGCCCGCAGCCGCCGCGCAAAATGCCGGTGCTGTTCATCGGCCATGGCAGCCCGATGAATGCGATCAGCGCCAACCCCTTTACCCAGCACCTGCAACGCTGGGGCGCTAGCCTGCCCCGGCCCACCGCCATCCTGGTGGTGTCGGCCCATTGGCTCACGCGCGGCAGCACCGGCGTGACGGTCAACGACAAGCCCGCCACCATCCATGATTTCTCCGGCTTTCCGGCCGAGCTGCATGCAATGCAGTACCCGGCCGCAGGCCACCCGGCGCTTGCTGCCAAGGCGGCCGCGCTGGTGCGCAGTGGCCAGGCGCAGCTGACGGACCAGTGGGGGCTGGACCACGGCACCTGGACCGTCTTGCACCACCTCTACCCCCAGGTCGATGTGCCGGTGTTCCAGGTCTCGATCGACTACAACCAGCCTGCCCCTTACCACTATGCAGTGGGCAAGGAACTGGCCGCCTTGCGCGAGCAGGGCGTGCTGGTCATTGGCAGCGGCAATATCGTGCACAACCTGCGCGCCACCGTGCGCGGCGCACCCGAGGGGCTGATGGCCGCCCGCGACTGGGCCCAGCAGTTTGATGAAGCAGCCAAGCAGGCCTTGCTGGCGGGCAACCACGAGGCCCTGGTGGCCTACCAGCAGCTGCATGCCTCGGCCAGGATGGCCGTGCCCACACCTGACCACTACTGGCCTTTGCTCTACGCCCTGGGCGCTGCCCATGGCAGTGGCCCGGCGCGCCAGGTGTTTGAGGGCTTTCAGTCGGGCACCATCAGCATGCGCTGCCTGCAGTGGGATGCCTGATCAGCGCAGGCTCCTGAGTGCCTGGGCAAGCTGCTCTACACCCCGCTCAATCTCGGGCAGATCCAGCAAGGCATAGCCCATCACCACGCCGGCCTCCGCATGCCTGGCCTGCTGCAGGTACAGCGGGCTGATCGGGTAGACGCGCACGCCGCGCTGCGCCGCCGCCTGCACCAGCTGCGCCTCGCAGCTGGCGGGCAGCGCCGGAAACCACACGGCCAGATGCAGGCCGCTGGCAGCGCCCTGGATGCGCACTTGCGTGCCCAAGTGCTTGTCCAGCGCCTGCAGCAAGGCCTGCTGGCGCGCCTGCTGTTTGCGCCGCATGCGCCGCACATGGCGGGCGTAGCTGCCGTCGTCGATCAGCTGGGCCAGCGCGCGCTGGGGGCCGGTGGCACTATGGCGGTCGGTCAGCAGCTTGGCCTGGGCAAACAGGCCGGCCAGCGCCGGGGGCAGCACCATATAGCCCAGGCGCAGCTGGGGCGACAAGGTTTTGGAGAAGGTACCGACATGGATCACGCAGTCCGCGCTGTCGAGCGACCACAGGCTGGGCTCGGGCCGCACGGTGTAGCGGTAGTCGCTGTCGTAGTCGTCCTCGATCAGCCAACAGCGCTGCGCACGGGCCCAGTCGAGCAGGGCATGGCGGCGGGCAATCGGCAGGTAGCCGCCCAGCGGAAACTGGTGGCCTGGCGTCACATAGGCCAGCCTGGCGGATGCCTCTGCGGTCAGCGCCGCCAGCTGCGCGGTCTGCAGGCCATCGTCATCCACATCGGCGCAGACCAGCTGCGCGCCATAGGCTGCAAACACCTGGTGCGCCATGCGGTAGCCGGGGTTCTCGACGACGACCGGGTCGCCCGGGTTGAGCAGCAGCCGGGCGCAGAGATCGAGCGCATGCTGCGAGCCGTTGACGACCAGGATCTGCTCCGTGCTGCAGCGTATATCCCGGGTCTGGTGCAGGTGCTTTTGCAGCGCCTGGCGCAGCTCGGGCGCTCCCAATGGGGAGGCATATTCCAGCCGCTGGCTGCGCTGGCCTTCGGCCTGGCGCAAGGCCTTGAGCCAGTGCAGGGTCGGGAAATCGCTGCCCGCCAGCGGCCCGTAGACAAAGTCGATCATCCCGGCCGGATCGGGCGCAGGCGGGCGCAGCGGCATGGCCTGCAGGCGCTGGGCAAAGGCGGACAGGCGATCGTTGTCGGGCAGCTGGCGCTGGGGCTCGGAGGCAGCTGCCGCTTGGCCCTGGGCGCGGATGCGGTCAGCAGCCCCTGCGGCCCCGCGCGGGGCCGCCCCGGGCCGGGTATCGACAAAGCCATCCGAGGCCAGTTGCTCATAGACCAGGCTCACCGTGCCGCGCGACAGGCCCCGCTCAGCGGCCAGCGCCCGGGTCGAGGGCAGGGCGGTGCCGGCCGCGTAGCTGCCGTCACCGATGCGCGCGCGGAGGTCGCGGTACAGGCTGCGGCTGCCGGGACGGGTGGACGGGTGGGCTGGCATGGCGGGCAACTGGACCAGTGATTTTGTTGAAAACTGGCTATTTTTAACCAGAAGCGGCAGCCGCACAATCCGGGCTTGGCCGCAACCCAGCCCGGGCGCGGCAGCAGTTTTGACTGGAAAAAAGAATGTTCAAAGGTTTGAGTGCGTTTCCGCTGACCCCGATGGATGAGAGCGGCATCGATATGCCGGCATTTGCGCAGCTGGTGCAGCGCCTGGTGGCGGCCGGTGTCGATTCCATCGGCGCGCTGGGCTCTACCGGCAGCTATGCCTATCTCTCGCGTGCCGAGCGGGCCCAGGTGGCGGCGCTGGCGGTGGAGCAGGCCCAGGGCGTGCCGGTGGTCGTGGGCATTGGCGCGCTGCGCAGCCGCGATGTGCTGGACCTGGCCGATGACGCCCAAAAGGCTGGCGCCAGCGGCCTGCTGCTGGCCCCGGTCTCCTACCAAAAACTGACCGATGACGAGGTCTATGGCCTCTACCAGGCTGTCTCGCGTGCGGTGTCGGTGCCCATTGTTGTCTACGACAACCCCGGCACCACGCGCTTTGAGTTCAGCGATGCGCTGCATGGCCGCATTGCGCAGCTGCCCCATATCGCCTCGATCAAAATCCCCGGCGTGCCGGCCGATGCGGCCGAGGCCAAGGCGCGTGTGCAGCGCCTGCGCGCTGTCGTGCCTGCCCATGTCAGCATCGGCGTCAGTGGCGATGCCTTGGGCGCCAAGGGCCTGGTCGCGGGTTGCGATGCCTGGTATTCGGTCATCGGTGGCCTTTGGCCCCAGACCACCTTGGCGATCACGCGCGCTGCGCTGGCGGGCCAAGCGGAGCAGGCGCTGGAGCTGTCCGAGCGCCTTGCGCCGCTGTGGTCCTGGTTCCAGCAAAAGGGTGGCAGCCTGCGCTCGGTCGCCACCGCTGCCGAGCTGATGGGCCTGGCCCGCTCACCCTGCCTGCCGCTGCCGTTGCACACCTTGCAGGGGGCGGATCGCGCGGCATTTGCAGCGCTGTTGCAAACGCTGGATCTGGCCTGAGCGCTGCCAGCGGCTATCACGACGGCGACCGGCCGCTGACAGGCCAGCCGCCAGTGTTCAAGCCGCCAGGCGCCTGGCCTGCGCGCGCAGCAGATCCATAAAGTTCTGCTGCTCTTGCGAGGCCTCCTGGTCCTTGCGCGTCAGCATGCCAAACGGGGCCATCGGCACATCGATCTGCACCGGCAAGGTCTTGACCAGGCCCATGCGCAGATAGTCCTTCAAGGCCGAGTCCGACAGCAGCATCACCGCGTCCGTCAACTGCACCAGCTGCTGCATCGAGTAGACGGAGCTGCACTCGGTGATATCGGCAGGCACCGGCAGCTCCAGGCTTTGCAGCAGCTGGTCCAGCGCGATACGCGCCGGCGTGCTGGCCGGCTGCAAGATCCAGGGCCAGTCGCGCACCAATTCCTCCCAACTCAGCTTGCGGCGCCGCGCCAGCACATGGCCGCTGCGCACCACCACCAGCAGGCGCTCATTGCCCAGCGCTTCAAAGTCATAGGCCTCGCTGTCGCCGGCAATGCGGCGGCGCGCAATGGCCAGGTCAATGCGGCGCTGGTCCAGCAGGCGCAGCACCTGGTCGCTGGTGTCGCCCATGATGCGCAGGCGCAGCTGCGGGCTCTGCGCTTTCATCTGGGCCACGGCCGTCATCACCAGGTCGGGCGCTGCACCCATGATGGTGCCGATCGCCAGGTAGCCATAACCGCCTTGGCGGCGCACCGCCAGGTCCTCGGCGCAGCGGTCCAGGCTGTTGAGCGAGGCCTCGGCAAAGCGCACCAGCTGCAGGCCCAGCGCGGTGGGGCGCATGCCGCGCGGCAGGCGCTCAAACAGCTGGCAGCCAAACATGTCTTCGATCTCGCGCAGCATGCGCGTGGCAGCCGGTTGCGACATCGCCAGGCTGATCGATGCGCGGTGCAGATTCAGGCTCGACCCCAGCGCCACCAGCATGTGCAGATGCTTGTAGCGCAGGCGGTTGAGCAGGCTGCGCTGCAGCGGTGGTGCGGCCGATAAAGCGGGTTTTGCTGGCATAAATAAAAGGTATCGGATATGACTGAAATTTGATTTGTTAGGCATCAATCATGCGCGTACATTCAGCTCCACACAAGAACGAATGACCTTTTAGGAGACAAACATGAACGCCATCGCGCACACTTTTTTCAGACCTCCCGCCTCACGACGGCGCTAGCGCAAGCCGCGCCCCATCGGCGCTGGCTTGCCAGCGCCGCCTTCTCCTTTCTCGCTCCCGCAGCGCCCGCCATTTGGCAGGCGCGCAGGCCGCGCATTGTCTTTAAGGATTTGTCGTGAAAAAACTCCCCGCTCCCTTGCTCGCCAAGATCTCCTGGCGCCTGCTGCCCTTCTTGCTGCTGATGTACATCATGGCCTTTCTGGACCGGGCCAATGTGGGCTTTGCCAAGGTGGCCTTCCAGGCCGATACCGGCATCAGTGACGCCGCCTTTGCGTTTGGCGCCGGTGTGTTCTTTGTCGGTTATGCACTCCTGGAAGTGCCCAGCAATCTGATCATGCACCGCATCGGCGCGCGCATCTGGATGTGCCGCATCATGGTCACCTGGGGCCTTGTGTCGGCCGCGATGATGTTTGCCCATAACGAGACCACCTTCTATGTGCTGCGCTTCCTGCTGGGCGTGGCCGAGGCGGGCTTCTTCCCCGGCGTCATCCTGTACCTCACCTACTGGTTCCCGGCCGCGCACCGGGCGCAGGCCATGGGCTTTTTCTACTTCGGCGCGCCGCTGGCCTTTATCTTTGGCAGCCCCTTGTCGGGCCTGCTGCTGGAGCTCGATGGCATGGGCGGCTGGCATGGCTGGCAGTGGCTGTTTGCGGTCGAAGGCCTGATGGCTGTGGCCGTCGGTATCTGGTCGTATTTCTACCTCACCAACCGCCCGGCCGATGCCCAGTGGCTGACCGCCGATGAGCGCCGCCAGGTGCAGGACATCATCGACAGCGAAGAGCGTGCCAAGGGTGGCCACCAGCACAGCCTGCTCGCTGCCATGTGCCAGCCACGCGTACTCTATCTGGCGCTGGTCTATCTGCTGATCCAGGCCAGCGTCTACGGCGTGGTGTTCTACCTGCCCAGCCAGGTGGCGGGCCTCTTGGGCACCAAGGTGGGGCTGCAGGTGGGCCTGGTCTCGGCCATCCCCTGGCTCTGCGCACTGCTGGCCGCCTGGTGGGTGCCCGGCTTTGCCCAGCGCAGCCAAAAGCCCCGCAGCGTGGCCAGCATGACCCTGGTCGTCGCAGCCATCGGCATGGCCGCATCGGTGAGCTTCTCCAGCCCGCTGCTGGGTGTCGCAGCCCTGTGCTTTGCGGCGGCAGGTTTTATCGCGGTGCAGCCGGTGTTCTGGACCTTTCCTGCCAACACGCTGGCGGGCGCCGCTGCTGCGGGTGGCATTGCGCTGATCAATTCGCTGGGCGCCGTGGGCGGCTTTGTCGCCCCCATCGTCAAGAACTGGGCCGAGGGCCATTTCCACTCACCCGCCGCAGGCCTGTACCTGCTGGCAGGCACAACGGTACTGGCAGCGCTGCTGGTGTTGGGCATCCGGGCCCGCATGGCGCCCGCTGCGCTGCAGCCCCAGGCCGCTGCCTAAATTGCATAAGGAGCAAACACCACCATGAGCCAGATCCCCACCATCAAGCAAGTGCGCGCCTATACCCTCAAAGGGGGCGGTGCCGACTACCACGACCAGGCCGATGGCCACTGGATCGACGACCACATCGCCACGCCCATGGCCAAGTACCCCGAGTACCGCCAGAGCCGCCGCAGCTTTGGCATCAATGTGCTGGGCACCCTGGTGGTGGAGATCGAGGACAGCGCAGGCAATGTCGGCTTTGCCGTCACCACTGGCGGTGAGCCCGCAGCCTATATCGTCGAGAAGCACCTGGCGCGCTTTCTGGAAGGCGCCAAGGTCACCGACATCGAGCGCATCTGGGACCAGATGTACTGGTCCACCCTGTACTACGGCCGCAAGGGCATCGTGATCAACACCATCTCCGGGGTAGACCTGGCGCTCTGGGACTTGCTGGGCAAGGTGCGCGGCGAGCCGGTGCACCAGCTGCTGGGCGGCGCGGTGCGCGATGAGCTGCAGTTCTACGCCACCGGCGCGCGCCCCGATCTGGCGCAGAAGATGGGCTTTATCGGCGGCAAGATGCCTCTGCACCATGGCCCGGCCGAAGGCGAAGAAGGCCTGCGCCGCAACCTGGAGGAGCTGGCCACGATGCGCGAGCGGGTGGGCCCCGATTTCTGGCTGATGCTGGACTGCTGGATGAGCCTGGACCTGAACTACGCCACACGCCTGGCCCAGGGCGCGAAGGAGTATGGCCTCAAGTGGATCGAAGAGGCACTGCCGCCCGATGACTACTGGGGCTATGCGGCCCTCAAGAAGAACGTGCCCACCGGCATGCTGGTGACCACCGGCGAGCATGAGGCCACACGCTGGGGCTTTCGCCAGCTGCTGGAGATGGGTTGCTGCGACATCATCCAGCCCGATGTCGGCTGGTGTGGCGGCATCACCGAGCTCTTGAAGATATCGGCGCTGGCCGATGCCCACCAGGCGCTGGTGATTCCGCATGGCTCCAGCGTCTACAGCTACCACTTTGTGGCCACGCGCCACAACAGTCCCTTTGCCGAGTTTTTGATGATGGCGCCCAAGGCCGACGAGGTCGTGCCGATGTTCCATCCGCAGCTGCTGGGCGAGCCGGTGCCGGTGCAAGGCCGCATGCGCCTGTCGGCGCTGGACAAGCCCGGTTTTGGCGTGGAGCTGAACCCGGCTTGCGAACTGCACCGCCCCTACACCCATTGATAACCATTGCTGGGCCCGCGCTGACGGCCCACCCAGGAGACAGCTTATGGATTTGCCATTGAACCCCTTCAAGGCCGCGCTGCGCCGCAGCGAGCCGCTCTACGGTATCTGGGCCGGTTTTGCCACGCCCTATGCGGCCGAGATCATCGCCACCACCGGCTACGACTGGATGCTGGTGGATGGCGAGCATGCGCCCAATACCGTGCCGACGCTGCTGGCGCAGCTGCAGGCCGTGGCGCCCTATGCCACGCACCCGGTGGTGCGGGCGGTGCATGGCGATGCGGTGCTGATCAAGCAGTTGCTGGACGCTGGCGTGCAGACCCTGATGGTGCCGATGGTCGAGACGGCCGAGCAGGCCCGCGCGCTGGTGCAGGCCATGCGCTACCCGCCGCATGGCATCCGGGGTGTGGGCGGGGGCCTCACCCGCGCCACGCGCTGGGATGCGGTGCCCGACTACATCCGCACTGCGCATGAGCAGCTCTGCCTCATCGTGCAGATCGAGTCGCGCCTGGGCGTGGAAAACGCCGCCGAAATTGCGGCTGTCGACGGTGTCGATGCCGTCTTTATCGGCCCGGCAGACCTGTCCACCGGCATGGGCCATGCGGGGGATGCCAGCCAGCCCGAGGTGCAGGACTGCATACGTCGCACCATCGAGACCACCTTGGCCCATGGCAAGGCCTGCGGCATTCTGGCGCCGCGCGAGGAAGATGCGCGCCGCTACACCGACTGGGGCTGCCGCTTTGTGGCCGTCGCCATCGATATCAGCCTGATGCGCCAGGCCGCTGTGGCCAACCTGGCGCGCTACCGCGCGCCCACCCAGCCCGCCATTGTCTCTACCACCTACTGAGGACGACCCATGCCCACAACCCCTGTTTTGCGCAACTACATTGCTGGCGCTTTCACGGACAGCGCCGAGCTGCACGAGGTGCGCAACCCCGCCACGGGCGCGCTGCTGGCGCAGTCGCCGCTGTCAACCCAAGCCGAGGTGGACCGCGCCATTGCAGCGGCACGCGGCGCGCAAAATGCCTGGGCACGCCGCCCGGCGATCGAGCGCGCGCAGTTCCTGCGCCGCATTGCCGCCCGCCTGCGCGAGAACGTGGCGCGCATTGCGCGCACCATCACCGAGGAGCAAGGCAAGGTGCTGGGCCTGGCCGAGGTGGAGGTGAACTTCACGGCCGACTACCTGGACTACATGGCCGAATGGGCGCGCCGCATCGAGGGCGAAGTTATCAGCAGCGACCGGGCCAACGAGCAGATCTTTCTGCTGCGCAAGCCGATGGGCGTGGTGGCCGGCATCCTGCCCTGGAACTTCCCCTTCTTCCTGATCGCGCGCAAGATGGCGCCGGCGCTGCTGACGGGCAATACCATCGTCATCAAGCCCAGCGAAGAGACCCCCATCAACTGCCATGCCTTTACCGAGTTGCTGGCCCAGTGCGAGCTGCCCGCTGGCGTGTTCAATGTGGTCTATGGCCAGGGCGGCACCGGCGGCGCGCTGTCGGCCCATGCCGGGGTAGACATGATCAGCTTTACCGGCAGCGTGGGCACGGGAGAGCGCATTGCTGCCGCCGCTGCGCCGCATATCACCAAGCTCAACCTGGAGCTGGGTGGCAAGGCGCCCGCCATTGTGCTGGCCGACGCCGACCTGGACCTGGCCGTCAAGGCCATCCGCGATTCGCGCATCATCAACACCGGCCAGGTCTGCAACTGTGCCGAGCGCGTCTACGTGCAGCGCCAGGTGGCCGATGAGTTCACTGCACGCATCGCCCAGGCGATGGCCGCCACCCGCTATGGCGACCCGATCGCGCAGGCCGATGTGGAGATGGGCCCGCTGATCAACCAAAAGGGCCTGGACAGTGTCGATGCGAAGGTGCGCCGTGCGCTGGCCGATGGCGCGCAGTTGGTCACTGGCGGCCAGGTGGCCGATCTGGGTGCCGGCTTTCACTACCAGCCCACCGTGCTGGCCGGCTGCCGTGCGGACATGGAGATCATGCGCAAGGAAATCTTTGGCCCTGTGCTGCCGATCCAGGTGGTCGAGGACCTGGACGAGGCGATTGCGCTGGCCAATGACTGCGAGTACGGCCTCACGTCCTCCCTCTACACCCGCGATCTGTCCAAGGCCATGCAGGCGATGCGTGAGATCGATTTTGGCGAGACCTAAATCAACCGCGAGAACTTCGAGGCGATGCAGGGCTTCCATGCCGGCGTGCGCAAGTCGGGCGTGGGCGGTGCCGATGGCAAGCACGGGCTCTACGAGTACACCCATAGCCATGTGGTGTACCTGCAGTCCTGATCGAGCAGCCACCCTGAGGTTGAACAGCCTCCGCTATCCGCCGTAAAAGAAGGGGGGCCCCCCCCGGGAGCCACGGGGGGGGGGGGGTTGGTTTTGTGGGGGGGGGGGGGGGGGGGGGGGGGGGGGGGC
>NZ_JBBGYU010000007.1:143362-299370 GCF_037479555.1 Comamonas sp. MYb396
CCAGTCCTGCGCCCCCCCCCCCCCTGCGGTTCACCCCCCCCCGCACCCCCCCTAAAACCACCCCCCCCACCCGGGTAACCCCCGGGGGGGGGCCTTTTGCATTGGGCGCCATGGGGGCGGTCAGCGCTTGGCGCTCAGCCCTTCCACCACCACGCGCACCTGTTGCAGCACCTCATCGGCCAGTGCAGGATCGGCCTTGACGACGCCGCGCGAGATGGCCATGGCGCCAACCAGGGCGGCGACCAGCGTGCTGGCCAGCGCCTGGCGCTGCTGCGGGTCAGCGCTGTCCGGCAAGGCGGCCTCGATGCCGGCGCGCAGCTCGGTAAAGCCGTCGCTGAAGCTGCGGCTGACGGCCTCGCTTTGGCGGCCGGCATCGCAGGCGGTAGAGACCAGCGGGCAGCCCCGCGTCATGTCATCGCGCACCTGGGGGTTCAGGTAATTGTCCAGGTAGGTGGCCATCGCGTGGTCGCTTCGCTCGCTGGCTTGCTTGACCCGGCCAAAGCCTTGCTCAAAACCATGTGCCAGCGCTTGGGCTGCCAGGTCTTGCTTGTCGCTGAAATGCTTGTACAGCGCGCCCTGTGTCAGGCCCGCCTGCTGGCAGATATCGGCCACGCCGGTGCCGTCGATGCCGTGCTCCTTGAACAGGGCAGCGGCGGCATCGAGCAGTGCCTGGCGGTTCTGTTGCGCTTGTTCCTTGGTGACTTTCATCGCAAATACCCTGCTTGAAGCTGTGCTTGACAGTTTTTGATTGTGATCGCTATCATTGTAACTCCTCCGTCGATAACCTCCAAATAACATGCTCGCTTCCCGACTCGCCGTGCTGCTCCAGCGCCATGGCATCCATTACGCCTGGGTGATTGCCGCCATCACCTTTTTGGCCATGCTGGTCACCTCGGCGGCGCTGGGCCTGCCGGGGGTGCTGATGCAGCCGCTGGCCGTCGAGTTTGGCTGGAGCGTGCGTGATCTGTCCTCGGTGTTTGCCACGCGCTTTGCGCTGTATGGCCTGCTGGGGCCCTTTGCAGCCGTCATTTTGCTGCGCTATGGCGTATCGCGCGTGGTGGCGCTGGCCGCAGCGGTGATTGCCAGTGCCTTGCTGCTGGGCCTCATCATGCGCAACCTGGGCCAGGCCTTTGTGCTCTGGGGCATTGTGCTGGGCATGGGCACGGGCCTCACCGCGATGGTGCTGGGCGCGACGGTGGCCAACCGCTGGTTTGTGCAACGCAAGGGCCTGGTCATGGGTTTGCTGGCCGGCAGCAGTGCCACCGGCCAGCTGCTGTTTTTGCCGGCTGCTGCCTGGCTGATTGCGCAGTACGGCTGGCGCTGGGCGCTGCTGCCAGTCGTCGCGGCCTCGGCCATCGTTCTGGTGCTGGTGCTGCTGTTCATGCGCGACAGCCCGGCCCAGATGCAGCTGAGCGCCTATGGCGCGGACCCCGCTGCCGCGCCCGCTGCCCCGGCACCCCGCGCCAGCTGGGGCCTGCCGTTCAGCACCTTGGCTGCGGCATCCAAAGTGCCGGCTTTCTGGATTCTGGCGGGCACCTTCTTTATCTGCGGGCTCAGCACCAATGGACTGATCCAGACCCACTTTGTCTCGCTCTGCGGTGACTATGGCCTGGGGCCCGTGCCAGCGGCCTCGGTGCTGGCGATGATGGGCATTTTTGACCTGGTGGGCACGACTTTGTCGGGCTATCTGTCGGACCGCTATGACAGCCGCAAGCTGCTGTTCTGGTACTACGGGCTGCGCGGGCTGTCGCTGTTCTGGCTGCCGTACTCCGAGTTCACGATTGCCGGCCTGTCGCTGTTTGCGGTGTTCTATGGCCTGGACTGGATTGCGACGGTGCCGCCCACCGTCAAGCTGGTGGCCAGCGAGTTTGGCCCCGAGCGCGCAGCCCTGGTGTTTGGCTGGGTGTTTGCCGCCCACCAGCTGGGCGCGGCTGTCGCTGCCTACGGTGCAGGTCTGGCACGCTCGGTGCTGTCGTCGTACTCGCCCGCGTTGTTTGTCGCAGGCGCCGCTTGCCTGGTGGCGGCAGCGGCGGTGCTGTGGGTGCGCAAGCCCGTGGTGGCCATGCGCGCTGTGGGCTGACCGGTCCAGCGCCGGGCGCCTTGGCTCAATCGGCCCTTGCGCCCGAGCGTTTCACAATCTCGGCCCATTTCTTTTCTTCGCTGCGCATATAGGCCAAGAACTCCTGCGGGCTCGAGCCCACCGGCTCGGCGCCCATGCGCTGGTACTGCGCGGCCACCTCGGGCTTGCGCAAGGCCTGCTGCGCCGCTTGGGCCAGTTTGCCCACGATCTCGGGCGGCGTGTTCTTCGGGGCCCAGAGGCCATACCAGGTGCTGGTGGCGTAGTCGGCAATGCCCGATTCCTGCATGGTCGGGATCTGCGGCAGCGAGCTCGAGCGCTTGGCGGTGGTGACGGCCAGCGCCTTGAGCTTGCCCGAGGTGATAAAGGGCATGGCCGAGGGCATGGAGTCAAACATCAGCTGGATCTGGCCGCCCATCAAATCGGTGAGCGCCGGTGAGCTGCCCTTGTAGGGCACATGCTGCATCGCAATGCCGGTCTTGAGCTTGAACAGCTCGCCCGACAGATGCTGCGACGAGGCATTGCCGGCCGAGCCAAAATTGATGCTGGCCTTGCTCTTTTTCAGGTAGGCCACCAGCTCCTGCACGTTCGACACCGGCAGCTCGCTGTTGACCACCAGCACCAGCGGCACATCGACGATCTGCGTGATCGGCGCAAAGTCGTTGAACGAGTCATACGGCACCTTGTCGTAGACTGAGGGATTGATCACCTGCAGCGAGGCATTGGCCAGCAGGGTATAGCCATCGGGCTGGGCCTTGGCGACCTGGGCCGCGCCCACCATGCCGCTGGCGCCGGGCTTGTTGTCGATGAAGATGGTCTGCTTCAAGCTCTCGCCCATCGAGATGGCCACGAGGCGGCCGACCAGGTCGGTGGGCCCGCCGGGCGGGTAGGGGATCACCAGCTTGATGGTTGAGGCCGGGTAATCGGCCGCCGATGCCGCATGGGCGGCGGGCAGGCCGCCGCCCAACAGGGCCAGCCCCAAGCCGGTCTGCAGCAGCGATTGCAGGGCCTGGCGGCGCTGCGGTGCGTGGCGTTGTGTCATGTCTTGTCTCCTTGTATTTGTAGGGCGACCTTGCCCAGCACCTCGCGGCTGTGCAGCGCGTCCAGCGCCTCGCACAGCTCGTCCATGGCATAGACCCGCGAGATGTCGGGATGGATGGCGTCGCGCTGGGCCATCTCCAACAGTGCGGCCATCATGGCCTGCATGGCAGCGGCATGGCGCTGGCGTTCGTTGGCGGGCGTCCAGCCGATGTACTGGCCATAGAAGAAGCCGTGGATCGTCAGGTTCTTGACCAGTGCGATATTCATCGGCACCTTGGGGATCGTGCCGCTGGCAAAGCCGATGATGACGATGTGCCCGTTCTGGGCCGTGCAGCGCAGTGCCTGCAGCAGCAGGTCACCGCCCACCGGGTCAAACACCAGGCTCGCGCCTTTGCCGCCGGTCACCGCCTTGACCTGCTCGATCAGATGCTGCGGATCGACCGCATGCTGCGCGCCATGGCGCAAGGCGGCCTGGCGTTTGTCTTCGCTGCTGGCGCAGGCAATCACCTGCACACCGGGCACCTGGGCCGCCAGCTCGACGGCGGCCGCGCCGACGCCCGAGCCCGCACCCAGCACCAGCAGGCTGTCTCCCGCCTGCAGCGCAGCGCGCCAGTGCAAGGCGGTGTAGGCCGTGCCGTAGGAGATCGGTAGCGCCAGTGCGCGCAGTGGATCGAGCCCCGCCGGCACCGCATACACGGTGCTGGCATGTACCTTGGCCTGCTGCGCATAGGCGCCCCAGTCGCAGATAAACACGACCTGGTCGCCTACCTGGACATGGCTCACAGCGCTGCCGCATTGCAGCACCTGGCCCACGCCTTCGGTGCCGGGCACAAAGGGCAAGGGCGGGGTCTTTTGGTACTTGCCCTCGATCAAAAGGCCAGTGGCGTGGCTGACGGTGGCATGGCGCACGTCGATCAGCACCTCGTCGGGGGCCAAGGCAGTGGGGGGCGCGGTGGTCTGGACGGCGGTTACATCGCGGGGCAGGCCGAAGCTGCGGCAGACAATGGCTTTCATGGGCGCAGCTCCTTTCACAGGCCCACGACCTGGCGGGCCGCCAGTGCGTCGATCTCGTCCGGTGCCAAGCCCAGGCTGCGCAGAATCTGCTGGCTGTCGGCACCAATACGCGGTGCGGGCAGCGGTGCATCGGGCCTGGCCGGCCAGGGGGTGGCCGCCATCAACACTTCACCAAAATCGGGCTGCTGCACGGTCTTGAAGGTAGCCAGGTGCCGGGCCTGCGGGTGCTGCACCACATCGGCCGCGTTATGCACCACCGCATGCAGCACGCTGTGCTGGTTGAACAGCGCGCGCAGCTCGGCCAGCGGGCGGCCTGCGACAGCGCGGGCCAGGTCGGCATGCAGCAGCGCCTTGTGCTCCAGGCGCAGCGCATTGCTGGCAAAGCGCGGGTCGCTGTCCCAGCCGGCCAGGTCCAGCGCCTTGCCAATGCGCAGAAACTGCTCGTTGTTCAGCGCCAGAATCGTCAAACGGCCATCGGCCGCATCAAAGATGCCATTGGGCGCGCTGACGGCCGCCTTGACGGTCTGGCCGCCCAGCACCTCTTCCGACAGAGCGGTCGATTGCAGCGCGCAGCAGACATTGAACAGGTTCAGCTCCACATGCTGGCCCTTGCCTGTTTTGAGGCGCTGCAGCAGCGCCGCAGTGCAGGCCTGCGCGGCATAAACGCCGGTGGCAATGTCGGCCAGCAAGAAGCCGATGCGCTGCGGCGCGCCCTGCGCATCGCGGTTGCTGTTCATCAGGCCGGTGTCGGCCTGCATCACCGAGTCCGTGGCCGGGTTGTCGGCAAAGGGGCCGTCCGCGCCATAGCCGCTGATGGATACATAGACGGGTTCCAGCCCCAGCGCCTGGAGCGCGGTAAAGTCCAGGCCCAGGCGCTCTACGACCTGCGGGCGAAAATTCTGCACCACCACATCGGCATCACGCGCCAGCTGCAGGATCAGCGCCTTGCCCTCGGGGTGCTTGGCATCGACCGCCAGGCTTTGCTTGCCGGCGTTGTAGGTGCTGGACAAGGTGCTGTGGCCATGGCGGGCCACCCCCACATGGCGGCCCCAGTCGCCCTGGGCGGGCTCGATCTTGATGACCTCGGCCCCCTGGTGGGCGAGCAGTTGGGCGCAGTAGGGGCCGGCCACGCCCTGGCTCAAATCCAGGACCTTGAAACCGGCGAGCGGGGTAAACCCCAGTGTTGACTCTGGCGTCACGTATTTGTCTCCATGCTTTGCCCGGGCTATGCGACAGGATGCCGGGCGTTTGTTGTGAGACCCATGTTAAAAACGCGAAGCCGCTTTGGGAACTGCCAAAGCACAGCCATCAGTGGTGATTCAGAATCAACAATCAAAAGGGGGTGCCGGCCATGGACCTGAACCTGGTGCGTTTGTTTGTGGCGATTGCCGAGTCGCGCAACCTGAGCGATGCGGCCCAGCGCTCGGGCGTCACGCGCTCGAATGTGTCGCGCCGGCTGGCGCTGCTGGAAAAGCAGTTTGGTGCGCAGCTGCTGCGCCGTACCACCCGGCATATGGAGCTGACCCAGGCCGGCCGCATCCTGCATGGCCAATGCCTGCAGGCCCTCAATGCGCTGCAAAGCGCCCAGCTGCAGATCGACCAGATCCACCAGACCATCAGTGGCGAGATCCGCGTGCGCATCCCCACCGGTTTGGGGCATTTCCACCTCAAGCCGCTGATCCTGGATTTTTGCCAGGCACACCCCGATCTGCTGCTGCGCCTCGTGATCAACGACCAGATCCATGACCTGGTGGCCTCCAAGGTGGACCTGGCCATCCACATCACCTCGGCGCCGTTGGAAGACCATGTGGCCACCCGCGTCTGCGGCATCGAATGGGGGCTGTTTGCCACCCCCGCGTATCTGCGGGCCCTGGGCCTGGCGCTGCAAACCCCGCAGGACATCAAGCACGCCCGGCTGCTGGCGCCCCTCAATATCCACCACCGGCTGGAGTTCTGGCGGCACAGCGACGGCCTGCATGAACAGGTGCAGAGCACGCCGTCGATCCAGTCGGGCGACTACCAGTTTCTGTTCAACGCCGCGATGGCCGACCTGGGCGTTGTGCTGCTGCCGTATTACGCGGTGCGGGATGCCATCGCCCAAGGCAGCCTGGTGCAGGTGCTGGGGGGCTTTGGCGTCAAAGGTGTGGGCGATGCGCTCTATGTGGTGCGCGCGCCCAACCGCCAGCCCTCAGCGGCGACCCTGGCGCTGATCGAGCTGTTGGTCTCATCGATCCAGAAGATGGCGCCGGGCTGGCGGCTGGGCACGGCGCTTTGAGCTAGCAAGGCTCCCCGGCATGGTTGCGGCTGATGTGGAACACAAATTCCGCATCGGGCAGGGTGGTGAAGCGCTGCAGCAACTCGCGGTAGGTCTGGTCCGGGTCCAGCGCTGCCAGGCGCTCGGGGTAGAGCATCTTGGCCAGGTGTTCCAGCGCGGCGATATGGAAGGCGCTGTCGTAGAACTGGTGGTAGAGCGCCTGCACACAGCCACGGGCCCCTGCGGTGGCCAGCGCCAGGCCCTTGCGCTGCATCAGCCGGGCCATGGCCTGCTCCGCCTCGCTGACGGAGATGTCGTAGCCAAAGGGTATGGTGCGCGCACCCTTGCGCTGGCGCTGGGTGCCGGTCATCAGGTAGACGTCGGGCTGCAGGCCGATCAAGGTTTCCAGCGCGATATCGCCCGTCATACCGGGCAGCAATTGCTTGGCGATATTGCGCCCGCCCACCGCCTCAATGAGGTAACCCCAGGCGGTATTGCCCTGCGAGAAGCAGCACTGCGCCAGCCCCAGCCGTCCGGCCCGGATCTCGACAAACACGCGCGGCGGGCGCGGCGCGGTGGCTGCCACCTGCTGGATGGCGTGGAGGCGCGCCTGGTAGAAGTCCAGATAGGCCTGGGCCTCGGCCTCGCGGCCCAGCACCTGGCCCAGCATCTGCAGCATGGCGGGCAGGTGTGCCACCGGGTTGCGTGAGCTGTCCACATAGAGGATCGGAATGTTCAGCGCCGCCAGCAGCGCGGCAATGCGTCCGCCCTCCACCGCCGGGCGGCTCTCCAGGCTCAGCAGCACCAGGTCGGGGCGCAGGCGCAGCAGTGCTTCCAGATCGACATGGCCTGCGCTGTCAAACGGCAGCAGCGGCAGCTGCGCAGCATGGGGCCAGCGCTGCTGCATCAGCCGCCACAGGCTGGGGTCGGAGTCGCCCAGCGAGTTGTTCCAGCCGGCAAGGCGGGCAAACGGGTCCTCGCGCTCGAGCAGCGCCAGCGCGGTCATCGTATTGCCGTTTTGCACATAGATGCGCTGGGGCGGCGCGGCGATGCGGACCAGGCGGCCGGCGACATCGCGCACCTGCAGCGGGTAGGCTGCCAGCGCGACCGTGCTGGTGGCCAGCAAAAGCGCCAGGACGGCGAGTAGCCGCTGCAGGCCCTTCATGGCGGGTCTCCTGCGGTGGTGCCATCCACCACGATCTGCAGCCAGCCTTGCGCACAGCTTTGCACCCGGGCCTGCACGCCATAGACCTCGGCGAGCATCGCCGGTGTCAAGGTCTGCGCCGGGCTGCCGCTGGTGTAGAGGCTGCCACGCCGCAGCACGATGAGCGCATCGGCCCAGCGTGCAGCCAGGTTCAAATCATGCAGCACGGCGATGACAATGCGGCCTTGCTGGGCGAGCATGCGCGCCGTGCCCATGACGAGCGCCTGGTGGCGCAGGTCCAGCGCACTGGTGGGCTCGTCCAGCAGCAGGATGGCCGGCTCGCGGATCACCGATTGCGCCAGGCTCACCAGCTGGCGCTGGCCGCCCGAGAGGCTGTCGAGCGGCAGCAGCGCCAGGTGGGCAATGCCCAGCTGCTGCAGCAAGGCATGCACCCGTTCGATGGGCGTGGCGCTGGCCGGTGCATCGCTGGGGCTGTGCTGGCTGCGTTGGCTGCGCAAGGCGGCCAGCAGGCTCTCCAGCACCGTCAGCGCCACGCCTTCCGCGGCGAACTGCGGCATATAGCCGACATACTGCGCGCGCTGCGCGGGCCGCAGCGCATGCAAGGCGGTGCTGCCCAGCTGCAGGCTGCCACGGGCAGGCACCAGGCCCGCCAGTGCCTTGAGCAGGCTGGACTTGCCCGCGCCATTGGGGCCCACCAGCGCAGTCACCTGGCCGGGCTGCAGCGGCGGCAGTTGCAGCTGGTCGATGACCTGGCGCTGGCGGTAGCCCACGCTCAGGCCTGTCACCTGCAAGGGGGAGGGCGGGTTCATGCGCGTGCTCCGCTGCGGAAGATCAGCCACACAAACAGCGGCACACCGACCAGCGCGGTGACAATGCCCACCGGCAGCAAGGTGCCGGGCACCAGGGTCTTGCTGGCGATGGAGGCCAGCGACATGATGAGCCCACCCATCAGCGCACTGGCGGGCAGAAAGATGCGGTGGTCCTCACCCACCAACATGCGCGCGATGTGTGGCCCCACCAGGCCGACAAAGCCGATGGTGCCGGTAAAGGCCACGGCGGTGGCGGCCAGCAGGCTCACGCGCAGCAGCGATGCCAGGCGCAGGCGGTTCAGATCGATGCCAAAGCTCAGGGTGCGCTCTTCGCCCAGGCGCAGCACATTGAGCTGCCAGGCCGCGCGCAGCGAAAAAGGCAGCACACAGGCAATGACCAGGGCCAGCAGCTGCAGCTTGGTCCCGTTGGCGCGCGCCAGGCTGCCCATGCTCCAGAACACCAGCTGCTGCAGCGCATCGGGCGAGGCCACATACTGCAGCAGTGCCACCAGCGCATTGCAGCTGAACACCAGCGCAATGCCGAACAGCACCAGAATCTGGCGCGAGCCGGGCCGGGCCCGGGCGGTGGCCTGCAGCAGCAGCACCGAGGCAAAGGCAAACACAAAGGTGTTGACCGGCACCATGGCTTCTTCCGGCAGGCCCGGAATGCCCAGGCCCAGCACCAAGGCCAGTGCGGCTCCCAGCGCAGCGGCAGACGAGACCCCCAGGGTAAAGGGGCTGGCCAGCGGGTTGTTCAGGATGGTCTGCATCTCGGCGCCGGCCAGCGACAGCGCCACGCCCACCAGCACCGCCATCAGGGCATAGGGCAAGCGCAGGTCCTGCACGATCAGCGCGGTCTCCAGCGGCACCTGGCTGGGCAGAAAGACTGCGGTGGCCAAGGTGGCCCAGCCCAGATCGGTGGAGCCCACCGACAGATCGGCCGCCACACTGAGCAGCAGGCCGACGGCCATCGCCAGCAACAGGCAAAGGCGCTTGCGCATGAGCTGGGCATAGCCTTGCGCCAGGGCCTGCGCAGAGCCAGGTAATGCGCCAGGCATGGCAGCAGACGCTGCGCCCAGCGGCGCTGCGGGCAGCGCCGGGGTGGAGGGGCGCGCCATCAGAACGCGGCGCGCAGTGCGACGGTGATATTGCGGGGATCGCCGTAGTAGGTCTGGCGGTAGCGGCCACCGGCAAGGCGGTCGAAATAAGTCCGGTCAAACAGGTTGTTCACCGTCAGCGTGGCCTGCAGGTGGCGGTTGATCTCATAGCCCGCCTGCAGCGCATAGACGGCATAGCCACCCTGGCGCCAGGTGGTGTTGCCATAGGTCGTGGCATTGCTGCTGTAGGCCTGCATGCCGCCGCCAATCCACAGCCGGCGCAGTGGCTCGGCGGCAAAGCGGTACTTGGTCCACAGCGAGAAGTTGTGGCGCGGGAAGGAGCTGTTGAACGGCTGGCCCTCGGTGTCCACACTGCCGCTGACATGGCGCGTGTCGGTGTAGGCATAGCCGGCGGTCATGTCCCACTGTGGGCTCAGCTTGCCCGATACCTCGGCCTCAAAGCCCTGGCTGCGCACCACACCGGAGGGCAGCGAAAAGCCTTCGTTGAGCGGGTCGGTCACCGCGCGGTTTTCGTCCTGGATGCGGAACACCGCCAGGTGCGCGTTGAGGCGCTTGTCCATGAACTCGCCCTTGATGCCCATCTCCAGCTGGTTGCCGGTGCGGGCCGGCAGGAAGGCGCCGCTCACCACCGTATCGGTCTGCGGCGCAAACACCTTGTTGGCGCTGGCGTAGACGGACAGCTGCGTGTTCAGGTCATAGACCAGGCCCAGGCTGGGCACGAACTTGGCGCGGATGGACTGGTCATTGGCCGGTTGCTCGGGGTCTTGCGTCTCCCACCAGGCCAGGCGGCCGCCCACCAGCACGGTCAGCGGCTGCACGGGCTTGATGCGGGCATGGGCATAGACGCCGTGGTTGGTCACCCGGGTTTTGGGCAGGGTGCCAATGCGCTGCGGCGGCATCAGCAGGTCATGGTCGGGGTGGTCGGCATTTTGCTGAAAGCTGCTGGGGCTGCCTTGCACCTGGCCGCCCTGGTAGGTCTGGTAGTTGGCGCCGATGACCAGGGTCTGCTCCAGGCCATTCCAATCCATCGGCAGCGACAGGTAGGCGTCGATGCCCCGGTCGTGCTCGCGCGACTTCTGGTGGGTGGACAGGATGGTCACCTCGCGGCTGACCGGGTTCAGGTAGCTGTTGGACCAGTAGCGGTCAAACTCGGTGCCGCGCAGAAACTGGTTGGCGCTCAGCTTGAACTTGCCGCCACCGTCCAGTTGGTGCTCCAGCTCGGCAAAGTAGCGCGTTGCGTAGTCGTCCTTCTTGCCATGGATGGAGCCCAGAAAGGTCGAGCGGTCCAGGTCCGGGTTGCGGCCATCGGCCAGCAGCGGCAGGCCGGCAAAGGACAGCGAGCTGCCGCGCTGCTCGGTCGCGCCGACGGACAAGGTGGTGCTGGGGCTGAAGTCGTACTCCAAGGTGCCGTAGACCGTGTTGCGGCGCAGGTAGACCTCATCGACAAAGCTGTCGCGGTCGTCATAGATGCCGACCAGGCGCCCGCGCAGCGTACCCGATGCATTGAGCGCGCCAGTCACATCCAGCTCTTGGCGGCGCTGGCCCCAGGAGCCCAGCACCGTGGCCGATTGCACCAGAAAATCCGCATGCGCGCGCTTGCGCACCAGGTTGATGGTGCCCGAGGGCTCGCCCGCGCCTTCGAGCAGGCCGGTGGGGCCGCGCCATATCTCCACCCGGTCGTACAGTCCCACATCCATCAAGGTGTTGCCCCAGATGCCCTGGCCGCCCTTGGCCGGCAGGCCATCGATCAGGTAGTTGCCCATCAGAAAGCCCCGCGCCTCGATGTTGACGATGCCGGTGCCCGTGGGCTTGGTGCGCATGCCGGTGACATAGCGCATGGAGTCGGCCAGGGTGGTGGCATTCTGGTCTTCGATCTGCTGGCGCGTCAGCACCGAGATGGACTGCGGAATCTCGCGCAGCGCATGCTCGCCCTTGCCAATGCTGACCGCCCGCGTGGTGTAGGACTGGCTGTGCTCGGTGGTGGCGCCGGCATAGCTGTCGCGCACCACCGTGGTGGGCAGCGAGATGGTGGCAGCGGCCCCGGCTGCGGCATCGGCCGGGGCGGCTGACGATGCAGCAGCCGGTTGCACGCTGATCGCGCCGCTGGCGGTGATGGCCAGTGCCAGGCCGCTGCCGCGCAGCGCTTGCGCCAAGGCCTGCTCCACCGTCAGCCGGGCGCTGATGGCCGGGGCCTGGCGGCCTGCGAGCAGGGCCGGGTCCATCGAAGCCACCAGCCCCGCCTGGCTGGCAATGCGGTTCAAGGTCTGGGCCAGCGGGCCGCTGGCGATGTCGATCCCCAGCGCCGACTGCATGGCGGCCGGTGTGCTGCGGGTAGCGGCCGAAGGCGAGGTTTGCGCCTGGCTGGCCGAGGCGCCGGCCAGTGCCAGCGAGGCGGCTAGAACCGAGCGGCGAAAGAAAGGTGTGCTGCGAAACATATGGAACTTCCCTGTGCTTTTGTGGTGCATCTGGAAGGCTTGTGTATCGAGCACGCGAAACCGGACAGTGTTTTTGAAAATTATTTTCTAGCGCACATCAATGCGGGTGAGCCAGCTGCCAAAACGCTGCACGCGGATCGGCAAGGTCTCGGCCAGACCGGTCAGCGCGCGCTCAATGTCGTCCAGCGGGAAGACGCCCTGCACCTGGATCTGCGCCGCCTCGGGCGAGACGCGCAGCAGGCCATGGCGGTAGCGCTGCAGCTGGGCAATGACCTCGTGCAAGGGGTGCTGCTGCACCACCAGCCAGCCGCGCTGCCACTCGGTGCTGGGCATCTGGTCGGCGGCCAGGCGCTGCAGCCCCGCCGCATCGACCTGGGCCGCCTCGCCACTGCCCAGCACAGCGCTTTCGCCGCTCGTGCTGCGCAGCTCGACCCGGCTTTCCAGCACGCGCACCTGGGTGCGCTCGGCCAGCTGCTCAACGGCAAACTGCGTGCCCAGCGCGCGGATATCGGCTTGCGCGGTGGAGACCACCAGAGGTCGCTGCACATCGGCTGCGACCTGCACGACGATATCGCCTTCGAGCAGGCGCAGGCGCCGCAGGCCTTCGTCAAATGCCAGGTTGACGCGGCTGCGCGCATTGAGGACCAGGGTGCTGCCATCGGGCAGCGCAAAGCGGGCACGCTGGCCGGTGCCGGTGCTGTAATCCGCCAGCACGGCGCCCAGCGGTTGCCAGCGGTCCAGCAGCAGCAGGCCCACGCCGGCGCTGGCCACCACGGCCAGGCCCTTGAGGGCGGTGCGGCGCCGGGGCTGCAGCAAGAGTTGGCGCGCCTGCTGGGCCTGGCCGGGTTGGCGGCTATCGACGGCGCGCAGTGCGCCCACCGGCCGGCCCACGGTGCTTTGCAGGCGTTGCCAGGCCTGGGCATGGGCGGGGTCTGCGGCCTGCCAGCGTTCAAAGGCTTGGCGCTCGGCTGGCTGCACGCGGCCGGAGCTGAGGCGGACCATCCAGTCAATCGCCTGCTGGGTGGCCGCATCCAATGGGGGTGGCGAGGCCATCAGCGCAGCTGGGCCCGCATGCAGTGCTGCAATGCCTGGGTCAGGTAGCGCGAGACGGTGCGCACGGACACCTGCAGCCGCGCTGCGATCTCTTCATGTGGCATGTCGTCGAGCTGGCTGTAGACAAAGGCGGTACGCACCGGCAGAGGCAGGCCGTGCAGGATGCGGTCGATCTCGGCAATGGCCTCGATCACCAGCGCCTGGTCCTCCACCGACGGCACGCAGGGCATGGGCAGCGCGGCCATGCTCTCCAGGTACTGGCGCTCCAGCAGCTGGCGGCGCTGGAAGTGGAACAGGATGCGCTTGGCAATCGTCGTGAGAAAGGCCCGTGGCTCCTGGAAGCTGCGCGGATCCAGGCTGGAGTCCACCACCTGCAGGAAAGTCTCTGAGGTGATGTCCTGCGCATCGCTGCGGTTGCGCATGCGGCGGTTCAGCATGCCCAGCAGCCAGGAATGGTGCGAGGTGTAGAGCGTGTGCAGGGCTTGGTCGCGAGAGGGGTCCACCACGGAGATAGATGTGAATGATAGTTATTATCATTCTAGCCTTGGCGAAATTAGCCCTTGCTGCAGGGCAGCATTCGCGGCGAATCGCCTGCGTCCGTGTTCAGCCCTCCGCAGGGAGTTTTGCAGCGTGTACTTAGACGCCAGCGGCCAGGCTGTAGACCGTCAAGCCGCCATCTTCGCGGTCGCGCATCAGCAGGCCAGCCTGGGCCATTTCCTTGGCAACGCAGTAGATCGTCGCTGCAGGCAGTGGAGCCCCGCTTTGCTCCAGGTGCAGGGAGATGTCTGCGCACTTGACCTTGGAGCGGCCCAGCTGGACGATGGCCTCCAGCACCCGCAGCCGCGCGGGCGTGGGCCGTATGCGCACATGGCGGCTGCGCTTGAACCAGTGGGCAGCGGGCAGGGCGGGCGCTGCCTTGCGGGGTGCGTGGTCATCATTCATCTGCGCATCCTGGCATGGGACTATGGAGCCGGTTTGTCGGACTGTGGCAGTTTGTGTCAAGCTGCGTAAAGTTTTGGCGGTGGCCAGGGCAGCCACTTCGGGTTGACAGCGGGGCAGGCATCATGCGGCCAGGCCTGCTGCAGACACGGCTGTGTGTGACAGGACCATGGTGCTGGCTGACAGCGCCAGTGCCGTGCCCCGGCGCGGGGCGTAGGTCAGGATGAGTACCTGCAACCATGCCGCGACGCTGAGCCAGCCCAGCCAGGCAACGGCGCCCACCGCGGGGCCCCAGGTATGCATGCAGCACCGCAGTGCCAGCACCAGCAGCAGGGCCGCACCCAGGCGCAAGCCCCAGCGCAGGCGGCGCCCAGGTTCGCCTCGGCGCAGGATCTGCTCGCAGTGGCGGTCCATGGCCTGGCTCAGCAGTAGCATCGCGGGCAGGCACAGCGCCAGCGGCAAGGCGGCGGTAGTGGTGGGGGTGAGGGCGTTCATAACCAGCACTCCAGCAGTGCGCGCAGGCTGGCCAGTAGCAGTGCGGCAGCGGCAAACTGCAACGCCAGCCGGGCCAGCTGCTGCACATGGAAGGCCCAGAGCAGCAGCGCTGTGTACAGCACAAAACCCAGCAGCGTGCTGAGCAGCACCGCATGCGCCGGTGAGAAGAGGCCCGCCAGCACCAGGGCCTGCGCCAGCACCGCGCAGCCCATGCCGGTGAGCAGGTAGCCGGCCACGGCTGCCAGGCAGACGCGCAAGCCCACCAGCATGGCATGGCGCCAGGGTTGCGCGGCAGTTGCTGCTTTGGCGGGGGCGTTCATGCGCGCGCTCCATGGCGGCGCCCGGGCTGGGCGGAGCGGGTTGGGGTAGGGGTTGGTGTCGAGAGTCGGTGACGCCAGGCGGCCCAGGCGGCGAGCAAGCCCAGCGCGATGCTGGTCAGCTCCACCCCGGCGCGCACGCCATCGCCCTGGGCCAGGTAGAGCAGCAAATGCTGGCCGGTGGTGGCGGCGTTGAGCAGCGGCAGGGCCAGGCACAGCAAAGCCAGGGCGCAGAGCTGCTCCTGCCAGGCCCGGCGCACGGGACGCAGCAGCGCATGCAAGAGGCAGAGGGCCCACAGCACAAAGAACAGCCGTATCTCGGCACTGGCCCGGGCCTCCATAGCCAGTGGCAGCAGGCGGTTGCCGTAGAGGTAGCCGATGGAGGCCAGCGAGGTGCCGGCCAGCGCTGCGATGTTCAGCGCATCGATGCAGCGGTAGGCGGCAGGCGTGGCCCGGCCCCAGCCATGGTCGCTGCGCGTTCGGCGCTTGCTGGCAAACAGCAGCAGGCCGGTGGCCACCATGGCCGTGCCGGCCAGCCCGCAGACAAAGTACAGCCATTTCATGGTCCAGCCGCCAAAGCGGGCCATGTGCAGCGACTCGATGACCGGGTGCACATCGCGCGCGCTGGCGGCTGGCTCGGACCGGGGCGGTGCCTGCAGTACCTCACCGGTGTCGGCGGCGATGTGGACCTGCTCGGCGACGTTGTGCATGCGCCTGGAATAGGCGCTGTCGGCCTGCTGCGCCGTAAAGCGGTGGCTGGCGGGGCCCTGCGGCGGGCGCTGCAGCGCGATGGATGCCACCGGCTGGCGCAGCAGCGTCTGCGCCAGTTGCAGCTGCTGGGCCAACTGCGGGCCGGCTGGCGGCAGACCGGGCCGGGCTGCCTCTGTGCCCGCGTTCAGATCGGCCTGGTAGCGGCTGTAGGCCTGGCGGTCTTCGCCATAGAGCGCCTGCAGCGCATGGGGCATGTAGCTGGTGTAGAAGTAGGCCAGCCCGGTGTAGACGATCATGAACAAGAAGGGCAGGGTGAGCACGGCCGAGGCGTTGTGCGCATCCAGCCAGGATCGTTGGCCCTTGCCCGGGCGAAAGCAGAAAAAATCCTGAAAGATGCGCCGGTGCACGATGAGGCCCGAGACCAGCGCCGCCATCATGCCCATCGACACCACACCCACCACCCAAAAGCCCGCCAGGCCGCCTTGCAGCGAGTAGTGGAAGGACATGAAGTGCCGGCCGCCCTCGGTCTGGCGGATGGGGGGCAGCGCCTGGGGGGCACCGCTGGCCGGGTCGAGTGCCGCTTGCAGCACGCCGTCCGGGCCGCGCGCAGACAGCTGCACGGCCTCGCCCGCGCGGGCGGGCAGATCGATCTGCCACTGGCTGGCTTGCGCTGCCCTCTGCTGCAGATAGTCCTCAGCCCGGTGCAAGGCCTGCAGCCGGTCCTGCAAGCCCAGCGCGGCGCCGGGTGGCCCGCTGGCAGGCGCCGCCTGCATCCAGCGCGTGATGGGTTCGCGGAACACGCTCAGGGTGCCGGTCACAAAGATGGCGCAGAGCAGCCAGCCGCAGACCAGGCCGCCCCAGGTGTGCAGCCAGGACATGGTCTGGCGCCACCCTGGCTGGCGGGCCGCACCGGGGACGGTACGGGGCATTTAGAAGCTGCCGCGCAAGCTCAGCTTGACGCTGCGGGGCTCGCCATACCAGTTGCCACTGCCCGAGCTGCCCACGGTCTTGTAGTAGGTCTTGTCAAACAGGTTGTTCAGGTTGAGCGTGGCCGACCAGTGGCGGTCGATGCGGTACTGCAGGCTGGCGTTCCAGACCGCGTAGCCCGCCTGGGTGAACTTGTAGGGGACGCCCTCGCCATCGAACTTGCCGGTGGCCGGGTTGTAGGGGTAGGCGGTGCCACTGGCATAGGTGGTGCTTTGCACGGTCACGCCGCTGCCCACTGTCCAAGGCGAGAAGTCGCCCGGCAGCTGGTAGCTGCTCCAGAGCTTGAGCAGGTGCTTGGGGGTGATGGTGCTGTAGACCAGCTGCGCGGCATCGCTCTTGTTGCGGTTGTGGTTGTAGGTATAGCCGGCAAACAGCTGCCAGCCGCGCGCCAGCTGGCCCGAGATCTCCATGTCCACCCCTTGGCTCACGATCTTGCCCTGGGCGATGTAGCAGCAGCTCAGGCCCAGGTCGCCCACATCGGTGTCGGGGTAGCGCGGGTCGCGTGCGGCCTCGCCGGTGCGCTCGATGCGGTAGAGCGCAAAGGCGGTGTTGAGCTTGCCGCCGGCCAGCTCGCCTTTGACACCCAGCTCGACATTGCGCCCCTTGATGGGATCGAGCGGCGTGCCGGGCAGCGGGCCTTGCAGGCTGCTGGCCTGGGATTTGTGGATCTCGGAGACGCTGCCATATGCCGTCCAGCGGTTGTCCAGGTCATAGACCAGGCCGGCATAGGGCGTGAGGATGCCGCTCTCCTGGTAGTAGCTTTTGCCGCTGGAGCGCAGTGAGCCATCGGCGTTGTAGTTGAAGTAGGGCGTGACGTTGGAGTAGCTGGCATAGCGCCCGCCCACGATGGCCGTGAGCTTGTCGCTCAGGCTCAGGTTGACGCGGCCATACAGGCCTTTTTGGGTGGCGCCATAGCCGGGGTAGCTGCGGGTCTTGCGCGCGCTGACCGCATGCGGAATCTTGTCGGGGTCGAAGCCGTAGACATTGGTGAGCGACTCGTCCGTCTCCATCTCGGAGTAGTAGGTGTCCTGGTCATCGCGGATCTTGGCCCAGTCGGCGCCCAGCAGCAGCTGGTGGCTGCGGCCCAGCAGCGAGAAGGGTCCGCTGATATTCAGGTCGAGGCTTTTCTTGTCCGAGCGGAAGTCGTTGGAGAAACCGGTCCAGCTCGCGCCCAGGCCGGTGGCGGGGTCCACGGCGCCACTCAGACTGGCCAGGCGGCTGTCGCTGTCCACCTTCTGGTAGTTGAGCTGTGCCTTGGCCTTCCAGCCGCCGGCCAGTTGCTGGTCGAGCTGGGCAAACAGCTCCTTGGCGCTTTTGTCGTAGTGGCTCCAACCGGCCATCAGCGCGGTGTTGCGCGGCAGGTGCAGATCGTCGCCATTGGGGGCGCGCGGAATGCCTTCGCGCCAGGGCGTGGCACTGAGCTTGTCGTAGCTGGCACCCAAGCTGAGCTTGGTGTCGCGGCTGAGATCGGCTTCGACAATGCCGTAGAGCAGGCTGTTCTTGGAGTCGGCACTGCGGTAGAAGAAATCCTTGTCGGTGTGGGCCAGCACCGCACGGCCGCGCACGCTGCCATCGCTGTTCAAGGGGCCGGCCACATCCAGCTCCAGCTGTTTGCGGCTCCAGCTGCCCAGGCTGGCCGAGGCCTGGATCTGGCGCTGCGCCGTGGGGCGCTTGCGCACCAGGTTGATGGCGCCACCGGGCTCGCCATTGCCGCTGAACAGGCCGTTGGCGCCGCGCACGATCTGCACGCTGTCGTACATCGCCAGGTTGGGGTCAAACAGCTGCTGGCTGAAGGCATCGACGCTGGCGCCATCGATCTGCACATTGCCAATCTCAAAGCCACGCGAGAGAAAGCGCGTGGCCTGACCGCCCAGACCACCTGCACCGGCGTAGTCCACCGTCACACCGGTCGCCTGCTGCATCACCTCGCCCACGGTGCTGAGCGCCTGGTCCTCGATCAGCTGGTGGGTCATCACGGTGATGGACTGCGGTGTCTCGCGCACATCCTGGCCCTTGCCCAGCGACACGCGCCCGCTGGTGTAAGAGCCGCTGCCTTCGGTGGCCTCGGTGCGCTCGGCCTGGGCGGTGACCAGCACTTCCGGCAAGGTCTGGCTGGCCGTAGTGCGCCGCTGTACGCTGATGGCTGCGCCGCTGGCCATGGCCTCCAGATCGCTGCCAGCCAGCACCTGGCTCAGCGCCGCCTGCAGGCTGAGGCTGCCTTGCAGCGCCGGTGCCTGGCGCCCTTGCACCAGGGCGGCATCCACCGAGATGGCCACGCCCCAGGCGCGCGCCAATGCGTTGAGGGCCTGGCCCAGCGGTTGTGCCGGCAGGTTCAGGCTCTGGGTGGTCGCCATGGCCGTCTGGGCGGCTGCCGGCTGCGCATGCACCGGGCCGGGCAGGGACAGCAGTGCCAGCGTGCCGGCACAGGCGAGGCTGCAGGCCCAGGCGATGACAGGCTGGCGGCGCTTGGCCGTGGCTGGCGCTGCGCGGCGGCGGGACGGGCTGCAAGAAGGTGGCAGATCTCGGTACATGCGAATGCTCTCTAGGGTGTTGTCCCTGTGAAGACGTCGCAGCGGCGATATACCGGACAAAAATTTTTGCTGGGCTTGGGGGCAGCGGATCGACGCCGTTGTTCCGGGCGCGCAGGGGCCAGGATTTAGCGCCGGCGAACCAGGCTGCTGCCGTCGGGCAAGCGCTCCACACGCACCGGCAGCGAGCGCGGCAGGCTGGCGACAAAGGTGGCCGGGTCGCGCAATTGGAAGCTGCCCGTCAGGTGCAGGGACTGCAGGGCTCCCGCTGGATCGAGCTGCAGCGGGCGCTCCAGGTAGTCGTTCCAGCGGCTGAGTACCTCGGGCAGCGGCGTGTGGTCAAACACCAGCCAGCCGTCGCGCCAGGCGCCCACATCCTGGCGGTTGACGCTGCCGGTATGCAGCCCGCCTTGCGCATCCAGGCGCGCGGCCTCACCGGCGGCCAGCACCACATCGGCGGCCTGGGCGGCATCGCTGTGCAGGCCCCATACCGCAACGCGGCCCTGGGCCACACTCACCTGCAGGCCCGATGCGCGCAGCGCCACCGAGAATACGGTGCCCAGGACCCGCACGCGGCCCAGCGGTGTTTGCACCTCCAAGGGGCGCTGGGCATCGTGGACCACATCCAGGCGTATCTCGCCCTGCGCCAGCTGCAGCACGCGGCGGTCGCGGTACAGCACGGCCTCCATGGAAGTGGATGGCGCCAGATCCAGGTGTGAGCCATCGGGCAGGTTCTGGGCCAGCATCTGGCCATGGCCGGTGTGCAGCGCCATGCGTGCCAGCGGCTGCTGCCAGTACCAGCGCCCGCCCAGGCCCAGCAGGCTGGCCAGCCCCGCCGTGCCCAGCAGTGACAAGCTGCGGCGGCGCTGTTGGCGGCTGCGCTCGGCCTGGCTGGTGGGCAGTGCAAAATCCGCCTGCAGCGCCTGCGCCTCGGTCGCCTGCCAGCCCTGCAGCGCCTGCTGGGCGGCCGCCTCGTTGTCGGGCGACTGCGCACGCCAGCGGGCCAAAGTCTGTGTCGCAGCCTTGGCGCTGGCGGCCTCCCCCGCGTGCTGGCGGGCGATCAGCAGCAAGGCATATTCCAGGCGTTTGCGCGGGCTGTCTGCCCCAGTGCCGGCCGCTGCCATCAGGCCTCCAGCCCCATGCAGTCGCAAACGGCGCGCACCACATGCTTTTCCACCGAGGCGATGCTGATGTCCATGTGCGCGGCCGCTTCGGCATGGCTAAAGCCATAGATGCGCACCAGCACAAACACCTCGCGGCGCTTGCGCGGCATGGCCGAGAGGCGGCGTACCAAGCGCTCCAGCTGCTGGCGGCTGGCGATGACGCGCTCGGTCGATGGGGCTTCATCAGCGGTAACCAGGGCCAGGGTCTGCAGCAGCTGGGCATCGGCCTGGCGGCGGCGGGCGTCGTCGATGACGATGTTCTTGCCGGTGCGAAACAGCAGCGCCCGCAGGTCCCTGACTGCGACTTCGCGCGCCTGCAGTGCCAAAACACGGGCATAGCTCTCCTGCACGACATCGGCCGCCGCTTGCCGGTCATTGAGCGAGCGGGAGAAGAAGTTCAGCAGTTCTGCGTAATAGCTCGCGAGCACGAGAGGACACCTTGGCCATGGGGCTGCAAAAGGGGCCCCAAAATGCGCCCGGCAGCGACGCGGGACAGGGGCTGGTTGGCAGCGAAGGCGCGATCTTATCAAAAAATGGAAATGAATCTCATTTCTGATAAGACGATCCAGGGTGTTGTGGGTCGGTTGCTGGACGGGGAGGGCAGGCCAGTGTGGGGACTGGCCCTCTGCTGCCGCCAAGGCCGGCAGCCGGGGGGCGCTGCACCTGCGCACCCCGGGCATCGATCACGATGCTTAGCGGCTGCGCTGAACGCGCGAACGCATGCGCCAGGCGCCGATGCCGCCGGTCAGCAAGGTCAGCAGCACCAGGCTCCATTGCTGGAGGCTGGGCACTGCGGTCGCCTTGGCGGGCAGCGGCGGGGTGGTGGTGGCAACAGTCGCGGTGGCGCTGCAGGGCTGTGCACTGCCGCCGGTGCATTGCGCATTGGCTTCGCTCACCGCCAACGATGCCGTGTTGACCAGGCTGGCAGGGGGCTGCGCGCTGACGGTGGTTGCCAGCTGGATCGTCACACTGTCACCGGCGGCCAGCGAGGCGACGGTCACATCCACCGCGCCGGTGCCGCTGGCGGGCACGCAGGGTGCAGCGCCGCTGGTGCTGCAGGTCCAGCTGGCGTTTTCCAGGCCGGCAGGCAAGGGGTCGGTGATATGGGCCTGGGTGACGGGCACCTGGCCGGCGTTGAGGGCGGTGATGGTGTAGTTCATCGTCTGGCCGGCATAGACCGCTGCGCTGGCCTGCGCCGTCTTGCTCAGTTGCAGCAAGGGGTTGGGCCACAGATCGACCGCCACCGAGGCATTGCAGGGCTTGTCCTGGGTCTGCGCAGTGGCCGGGTTGTAGCACAGCCATTCGGCATTGCTGGCGGTCACGCCCGCGGTGTTGCTGACCTGGTCCATGCGGGTGGCGATGCTGTCCACCGTGGCGACCACGGTGTAGACCAGGCTGGCATTGGCGCGCATGCTGGCGATGGTCTGGCTCAGCACCCCGCCTGCGGCGAGGCTGCCACTGGCTTGCGGGCAGACTGCGAGACTGCCAACGGGCGACTGGCAGCTCCAGGTGGCCGAGGCAAAGCCGGCGGGAAGCGTGTCCGACAGGGCCACGCCGGTCAGTTCGGCCGCGCCTTCATTCTTGACGGTCACCGTGTAGGTGGCGGTTTGCCCGGCATAGAGCGGGCTGGTCGCGTCCACGGTCTTGGTCACGCTGAGCAGCGGGCTGGTGGCCACCGATGCCGAGGCGCTGCAAGGCGTGGGAAAGCCATCGCGGGCAGCGCAGCTGAGCGTGCTGGTGGCAGGCGGCTCGATGGTGGCCGTGTTGGTGATGACGGTGGCACCTGCGGGCAGCGGGTTGCTGAAGCGCGTATTGACGCGGAACACCAGGGCGCTGCCAGCGGGCAGGGTTGGCAGCAGGGCGTCGAGCGGAAAGCTACCCGTGGCTGGCGTGGGGCAGGCCGCTGCGCTGCCGGCGGGGCGGCTGCAGACCCAGGTGCTGCCGGCCGTTTGCAGGCCATCGGGCAGGGTATCGCGCAGGCGCGTGCCGCTGGCGTCGCGCGTGCTGGCATTGGTGACCGTGATGTCATAGAACACGGCGGCGTTGGCGCTGGCCAGGCCGGTGTAGGCGCTGCCATCGCTGTTGACCGCTTGCTTGGCCACGGACAGCGGCGGCGAGCACGAGGCTGTGCCACTCGACTGCACCAGCAGGCCCGAGGGGTCACCCTGGTTGCCGACGACGACATAGATCGTGTTGGCGCCGGTCTTGAAACCCTGGTTGAGCAGCACCGGTACATTGCCGCCGGCACCAAAGCCACCCACGCCGGCAATGGCACCGCCGTTGGTGTAGTCAAATACCGCATCATTGACCAGGATGCGCTTGACCTGGTTATCCACATACAGGCTCAGGCTCAGATTGAAACTGTCGGGGTCAACGGACGGGTCCAGCGTGAATTGGTATTGGTAGACGTAGTAGTCCCTGCCGTATTGCACGCCGATCCATTGGGCATTGCCAAAGGGCGACTGCACCCAGGCGCCATTGCCAGCGCCTGGCCGGTCTACCGGGCCTGGGGCATAGGTCAACGCGGCAGCGGCTGCCGGTGTGGTGATATCGCCCAAGGCCGAGGCAATGGTCCAATGCGCATCGACGCTGCCCAGGGCTAGTTTGGGGCTGGTGATGCTGTAGCCATTGCTGCCGTCAATGCCGGTATTGAAGATGGCCGGGTCCGTGCTGCATGAAATAACAGGCGCAGTTTGGGCCTGGACCACCAGGGGGTGCAGAAGTGCTGCCACCGCACATCCCAGGCCCACATAATGGGCCATCGCTATTCTGAAGCCTTTCATTGCATTCCTTTGTAAATAAGTTTATTCAATCCTGTTATGCATGGTAGTAGGATGAACAAGCGGCAGGAATGCGGCAATGTCAAACATCTTCAGGCTGGAGATTGTTTGACAATCTTTATGAATGCGGGCGATGCAGTTGATGCAGTGCAATGCTTGATGCGCATCAAGCCAGCGGGTGCCGGGAGTGGGGTGGCGCGGGGGGCGCCGGTCGGTGCAGGGCGTACGCCGCAGACCGTTGCACAAGGGTCTCCGCCCTTTGTGAAAAAAGAATCATTATCAATTATGATCTTGCGGTTGTTCGTGTTTCCTCAACGGCCCCGCCCATGCCACAGCACCCGCTCCACCCGGAGGTGGAGACCATTTTTCGCCAGCACCATGCATGGCTGCGTGGGCGCCTGATGCTGCGCGCATCCAGCCACAGTGAGGCGGAAGATGTGGCATCGGAGACCTTTTTGCAGTTGACCGAAAAGGGCACTTCTACGGAAGGCGAGCTGCTGGATATCCGGCACCCGCGCGCCTTTTTGTCGACAGTGGCCAAACGCATCCTCATCAAGCTCTGGCAGCGCCAGGATCTGGAAGCTGCATACGAAGACACCCTGCGCCATATGCCCGAGGCCATGGCGCTGTCCCCCGAGACGCATGCGATGCTGGTCGAGGCGATCTGCCAGATCGACCGGGCGCTGGCCGCGCTGCCGCTGCCGGTCAAGACGGTGTTTCTGCTGTCGCGGCTGGAAGGCATGCGCTACCCGCAGATTGCAGAGCAGATGGGCATCTCGCTGGCCACCGTGGAGCGCCATATGCGGCGCGCGCTGCTGCAGTGCCTCAGCTGCGCGCCATGAGCGACGCAGCCCTGCCCAGCGCCGCGCTGCGCGCCGCAGTCGATTGGCTGGTGCGCCATGAGGCGGAAGCGATGAGCGCGGCCGACCACCAGGCTTTTGCGCACTGGCTGCAGCAGGATGCGCAGCACCAGGCGGCCTGGGCGCGCGTGCGATCGGCGCTGGCCGAGCCGCTGACAGCGGTGCGCAGCCTGCAGGCCCATACCGATGGCCTGCATGCCCAGGCCGCCATGCAGGCGCTGTTCCACAACCGCCGCCGGCGCGTGCTGCGCGGCGCGCTGGCGCTGGGCGGCATCGGTGTGGCCACCGCGCTGGTCGCAGACCGGCTGACGCCGCTGGGCCAGCTGATGGCCGATTGGCACACCGGCACCGGCGAGCGCCGTGAATTTATGCTGGCCGATGGCAGCAGCGTGCTGCTCGATGCCCGCTCTGCCGTCGATGTGCACGATGCAGCCGGCACGCCCGCGCTGCAGCTGCGCGCCGGGGCCTTGATCGCCACGCGGCGCTATGCCGGAGCCGCTCCATTGCAGATCCACACCCGCGATGGGGTGGCTCTCTTCGACGCCGGCCGCATGATGGCCCGGGTGCATGCGGAGCGCACGGACATGGTGGCGCTGGAGCAAAGTCTGAGGCTGCAGCCCCGCGAGGCGGGGCAGACCTTGCTGCATGCAGGCCAAGGTGCGCGCTTCAGTGCCCGGCAGCTCCAGCCCCTTGCGGGCGATGCGGTGCAGCGCGCGGCATGGCAGCAAGGCATGCTCGCCGTCGATGACTGGCCGCTGGCCGATGTGGCCCAGGCGCTGCAGGCCTATTTTTCTGGCTATATCCGCGTGGCCCCTTCGGTGGCGGATCTGCGGGTGTTTGGCATCTTCAGGCTGGACGTGGAGGAGCTGCTGGGCACGCTGGGCCAGATGCTGCCGCTGCAGATCCAGCGTTGGGGGCCGTTGATCACGATTGGCGCGCAAGGTGGGCGCTGAAGGCAAAACCCCCTCTGTTGCGCGACCACATGCGAGCGACCCTATGCAAATAGATGAGGGGTTTTTCGGTTTCGGCGCACTGGTTAAGCAGTACCCAACGAAAAGGAACTTCTGCCGTGACCACTTCCCGCCTCCAGCGCCGCCATGCAGGTGCTCCATCGACCGTGCGCAGCTGTGCTGAACGCTCGCCCCTCCATGTGCTGGCCTTGGCCGCCTTGCTGAGCTCTGCGCTGGCCCCTGCCAGCAGCCGGGCTGCCGATACGCCCCCAGCCGCTGCCGTGCAGCTCGACATACCTGCGGGCAGCCTGGCCGACACCCTGACCCGCATTGGCCAGCAGACCGGGCGCAGCATCGTTGCGGACCCCGCCGTACTGCAAGGCCTGCGCAGTGCTGCGATCCAGGGCCACTGGACGGCAGAGCAGGCGGTGCGCAAGGCACTGGAGGGATCGGCGCTGCAGCTGCAGACCTTGAACGGTGGCGCGCTGCAGATTCGTAAGCCAACAGCTCCGCAGCAATCGGTGGCGGAGGCCGCGCCTGTAGTAGCAGCAACGTCTGCTGAGACGCCTGCGTCACCTGCAGAGCCCAGCCACCAGCTGCCCACCGTGGTGGTGACCGATCAGCGCTCCGACAGCTCATTGATGCAGCCCACCCGCCAGGTCACGGTGATCGAGGGTGAGGAGCTCGATGACCTGCGCGCCACCTCGGCCAATCTGAACAGCTTGCTGGCCAAGAGCGTGCCGGGCATGTCCGATTCGAGCCGCAACATGAGCGATTTCGGCATGACCTTGCGCGGCCGCAATGTGCTGGTGCTGGTCGATGGCATTCCGCTCAATACCAACCGCGACACGGCGCGCAACCTGGTCAATGTCGAGATGAGCCGCATCGAGCGGGTCGAGGTGCTGCGCGGCAGCAATGCCATCTACGGCAGTGGTGCCACTGGGGGCGTGATCTCGGTCACCACCCGGCCGGTCGGCGGCCAGCCGGTGGCGCGCACGACGCTGGGTTTTGACAGCGCGCTCTCGCGCCTGAGCGGCGACGGCCTGGGCGGTCAGGTGCAGCACTACCTGTCGGGCGCGGGCGAGGTGGTCGACTATGAGGTCGATATCTCGGCCCGCCGCATGGGCGGCGCTTTTGATGGCCATGGCGACCGCATTGCTTCCGATGCCAGCCAGGGCGATCTGTTCGATTCAAACACCTACAGCCTGGGCGGCAAGATCGGCTTTCGCATTGATGGCAACCAGCGCATCCAGCTGGCGGCCAGCCACTTGCGCGCGCACCAGAAGACCGACTACGCCAACGACCCCAGCGTCAACCAGGCGCCATTAGGATCGGTGGCGGCCCGCGCGATCCGGGGCCTGAAGCTGGCCGAGCAGAACCAGGTGGAGAACAGCCTGCTGAGCGCCAGCTACGAGCACAAGGACCTGGGCGGCAGCCTGCTGAGCGCGATGGTCTACGGCCGTGACAATTTCGTGCGCTTTGCGCCCTTTGATGCGCGCAGCAATAGCAACCGGGGCAACTTTGTCGACCAGGTGATGCAGAGCAACAAGGTGTTTGGCAGCCGCCTGACCATCACCACGCCGATCGGCGAAGACAAGACCACCAAGCTGGTCTGGGGCGCGGACTACATCCAGGAGCGCAGCAACATGCCGCTCGATACCTTTGATGCCGCCGTCTATGACGCCAGTGGCGGTCTGGTGTTCCAGCCCACCGGTCAGCGCATCTACATGCCCTGGGTCACCGTCAAAAGCGCGGGCGCCTTTGGCCAGCTGCAGCACAGGTTCAACGACCAGTGGTCGGCCGAAGGCGGCTTGCGCTATGAGAAATCGCAGGCCAGCTTTGCAGATTTTCAGCCGCTGTCGCAGTCGCGCCTGCCCAACCCGGCCACCGTGGCCGGTGGCAAGGTCGCGTACGACGCAGTGCTCTACAACCTGGGCCTGGCCTTCAAACCCTGGAAGGACCACGAGTTCTACACCTCGTTCAGCCAGGGCTTTGACCTGCCCGATGTGGGCCTGCAGCTGCGCAATGCCGGTGCCAAGTTCGACATCAATGCGTCCGAGCTGGAGCCGGTCAAGACTGACAACTATGAAATCGGCTGGCGCGGCACCTTCGGCAACACTATGGCCACGCTGGCGCTGTTCCAGTCACGCTCGGACCTGGGCGCTGTCCAATCTTTCAACAACGGCCTGCACCTGACCCGCACGCGCGAGCGCATCCGAGGCGTGGAGCTGACCGCCGACCACTATGCCGACCACTGGACCACCGGCGGCACCGTCACCTGGATGCAGGGCCGCGAGACGCCACCCGGCGCCAGCAGTGACCAGCCGATGACGGGCTACCGCATCCCGCCGCTCAAGATCACGGGCTATCTGCAGTACAACCCCAGCAGCCGCTGGAGCCTGCGCAGCCAGTTCAACTGGTTTGGCGCACGCGACTACCGCCTGGCCAATGGCAAGACCCAGTTCGCCCGAGCTGATTTGAAAAGCTACTACAGCGTCGATGTGGTGGGCCGCTACCAGTTCGACAACAAGAACCTGGTCACCATCGGTGTGCAGAACCTGTTCAACCGCTACTACCTGCCGCTCTACAGCCAGCTGATGCGCAGCGGCAAGAACGACAGCCGCCTGCCGGCTGCGGGTGCGACCTTGACGGCGAGCTATACGCATAACTGGTGATCGGGGCGTGGCAGAAGCCGCCAACGAAAAAGCACCCTCGGTGGGGTGCTTTTGCTGTTCTGGCGGAAGCTCAGGGATTCGAACCCTGGAACCCTTTCGGGTTGCCGGTTTTCAAGACCGGTGCAATCGACCACTCTGCCAAACTTCCTGCTGGCTGCTGGGCGGAGTGGTCGCCTCGCAGCATCAGGGATTGTATGCGAATTCCGGCCCGCTGCCTCAGTGGGCCTCAGTGGCGGGCGGGTTCGGGATCGTCCTTGAGGCGGCTATGGGCCAACGCGCCGGCCGCTTCCAGGATCGGGTAGGCGACCGAGCACAGCAGCGAGTTGATGCGCTTCAAGTCGCTGATCAGGTCGATGTGCAGCGAGCTGGTCTCGATGCTGGGGACGGTGTTGTGCGACAGGCGCTCCAGGTGCGAGGCGGAATAGGCCAGCTCCAGGTCGCGGAAGCGCGCTTTTTCTTCGAGCAGCTTTTGCGCATCGCGCACATTGCCCGAGAGGAACACGCTCATCGCCAGGCGCAGGTTGTCCAGCAGGTGGGCATGCAGCTCGTTGATTTCTTCCATGCCCTGCTTGCTGAACTGGCGGCGCTTCTTGATCTTCTTGTTTTCGACGTCGGTGAGCACGCGCTCGATGATGTCGCCGATCTGCTCCATGTTGATCGTGAAGTTGATCACTTCGGTCCAGCGCTGGCTCTCGCGCTCGTCCAGTTCGGCGCGCGAGATCTTGGTCATGTAGTACTTGATGGCCGAGTACAGCTCATCGACCGTGTCATCGAGCTTGCGCAGGTCTTGCGACAGCTGCTGGTTGTCGGTCTGCACAACGTTATGCAGGCCAATCAGCATGGATTCGACCACATCGGCCTGGTGCAGCGCTTCACGCGCGGCGCAGGAGATGGCCAGCGACGGGGTGGACAGCGCTGAGGCGTCGAGGTGGCGCGGGCGCTGGGGGCCCTTGTTGGCTTCCTCCTTGGGCAGCAGTTTGCGCATCCAGTCGCCGATCACGCCGGTGAACCAGATAAAGCCCAGCGTGTTGAGGATGTTGAAGGCCAGGTGGAACAGCACCGCCGAGCGGCCCGCATCGTTGATGTAGGGCATTGCATAGGTGACCCACAAGCCGACAAACGGGGAGACGATGGCCACGCCCATGATCTTGAAGATCAGGTTGCCGATGGTGACCTGGCGCACTTCGATGCTGGACTTGGCCGTTTGCAGCACGGCCAGCACACCGCTGCCCAGGTTGGCACCCAGCACCAGGCCTAGGGCCATGTCGCCGGTGATGGCGCCCGACGCGGCCATGGCCGCGATCAGCAGCACGATGGCGAGGCTCGAGTAGGCAATGACAGCCAGGATCGTGCCCAGCAGCAGCTCCATGAAGAAGTCGCTCTTGACGCTGACCAGCAGGGTGCGCACGGCTTCGGATGCGAGCAGGGGCTCGGTGGCCTCGACGATCAGGCGCAGCGCCAGCAGCATCAGGCCCAGGCCGATAAAGACGCGGCCCACGCGGCCGGGCGTGGAATCCTGCTTGGAGATGAACAGCACGACGCCCGAGAAAATCAGCAGCGGCGAGAGCCAGGACAGGTCGGTGGAGAACAGCACCGCCATCAAGGCGGTGCCCACGTCGGCGCCGCGCATGACCGACAAGGCAGCGGTGAGCGGTATCAGGCCCTGGCCGACGAAGGACGCGGTCATCAGGGAGGTGGCACTGCTGGACTGGACGAGGGCCGTGACCCCGATGCCCGAGAGCATCGCGGTAAAGCGGTTGCTCATACTGCGCGCCAGCAGGTTGCGGAGGTTGGCGCCAAAGACGCGCAGCACCCCTGTGCGCACCATATGAGAGCCCCACACCAGCAGCGCAATGGCGGCAAGAAGATTGAGCAAGTGTTTCATAAGGCGAACCGGACACTATACCCCTGATAAGCGCGCTGCGCTGTAGGGCGAATGCCAATGTGTCTCTTTTTATGCAGGCCAGGCGGTGATAGGCGCCTGGCAGCGGCTGTTGTGGAGGCGGGTGGGCCACCGATAAAAAACACCGCCGTCGCGGCGCGAGGGCGGTGTCTGGGTATTGGCTATAGAAGCGGCAGAAAGCCTGATCAGCTTTTTTCGCCCCGGCGCATGCGCAGCAGCTCGTCCAGAATCAGCAGGAAGGCGCCCAGGCAAATCGCTGAATCGGCCAGGTTGAAGGCCGGGAAATGGCTGCCCATCCAGTGGAAGTCGAGCATGTCAACCACATAGCCGTGGCGCATGCGGTCGACCACATTGCCAATCGCCCCGCCCATGATGCAGCTGAGCGCCAGGCAAAACAGGGCCTTGTGGCTGTGGCGGTAGAGCTGCCAGACGATGACGGCCGTCACCACCACCCCAATGCCGGTGAACAGCCAGCGCTGCCAGCCGCCGGCGCTGGCCAGGAACGAGAAGGCCGCGCCGGGGTTGTGCGCCCGCACGATGTTGAAAAAGCCGGTGATCGTGGTGTAGTCGCCCAGCTGGTAGTGGGCCAGGATCCATTCCTTGCTCCACTGGTCCAGCCAGAAAATCACCGCAGCAATCACCAGCCACAGCACAAACCGGCCTTTGCCGGCGCTGCCCACAGCAGGGGTGGCGGCGGCGTTCATCAGGCCATCAGGCGGGTTTCACCCGCGCCATGGAGGTTGCTGTCGCAGCGGCCGCACAGGGTGGGGTGGGCCGGGTTCTGGCCCACATCGTCGCGGTAGTGCCAGCAGCGCTCGCACTTGGCCTTGTCCGATGGGTTGACGGCCACGCTCAGCGCATCACCGGCAGCCACCGTGGCGGCCGAGGTGATCAGCACGAACTTCAGGTCGTCGGCCAGGGTCTGCAGCAGCGCCAGGTCCTCGGGCTGGGCGCTGATGGCTACCTCGGCCTGCAGCGACGCGCCCACCTTGCCATCGGCACGCAGGGTCTCGATGTCCTTGTTGACCACATCGCGGATCTCGCGGATGCGGGCCCACTTGGCCAGCAGCGCCTCGTCGCCGGCAGGCAGGTCGCAGAAGGTCTCCAGGAAGATGGTCTCGCTGTTGCCGACGATCTTCCAGGCCTCTTCAGCGGTGAAGGACAGGAAGGGCGCCATCCAGCGCAGCATCGCCTGGGTGATCTGGTGCAGCGCGGTCTGGGCCGAGCGGCGTGCCAGGCTGCCTTCGGCGCTGGTGTAGAGGCGGTCCTTGAGGACATCCAGGTAGAAGCCGCCCAGGTCCTCGGAGCAGAACAGCTGCAGCTTGGCCACCACGGGGTGGAACTCATAGACCTTGTAGTGCGCCAGCAGCTCGGCCTGGAATTGGGCTGAGCGGGCCAGGGCCCAGCGGTCGATCTCGAGCATGTCCTCGTAGGCGACCGCATCCTTGGCGGCGTCGAAGTCGCTGATGTTGGCCATCAGGAAGCGCAAGGTATTGCGGATGCGGCGGTAGGCATCGACCACGCGGGCGAGGATCTTGTCGTCGATACCCAGGTCGCCCGAGTAGTCGGTCGAGGCCACCCACAGGCGGATGATCTCGGCGCCCATCTTGTTGCTCACATCCTGCGGCGCGACGGTGTTGCCCACCGACTTGGACATCTTCTTGCCCTGGCCGTCGACGGTGAAACCGTGGGTCAGCAGGCCCTTGTAGGGCGCGCGGCCAAAGATGGCCGAGGCCAGCAGCAAGGAGCTGTGGAACCAGCCACGGTGCTGGTCATGGCCTTCCAGGTACAGGTCGGCCTCGGGGCCGCTGTCATGGTGGTGCTCGGCGTGGGTGCCGCGCAGCACATGCCAGAAGGTCGAGCCCGAGTCGAACCAGACTTCCAGGATGTCGGTGCTCTTGGTGTAGAGCTTGGCCTCGTCGGCGCCCAGGATCTCTTCACCGGTCACACGGCTCCAGGCCTCGATGCCGCCTTCTGCGACGATGCCCACGGCCTGGTCCAGGATCTCCATCGTGCGCGGGTGCAGCGCGCCCGTGTCCACATGCAGGAAGAAGGGGATGGGCACGCCCCAGCTGCGCTGGCGCGAGATGCACCAGTCGGGGCGCCCGGCGATCATCGCGCGCAGGCGCTCCTGGCCGTTTTCCGGGTAGAAGCTGGTGTGCTCGATCGCGTCCAGCGCGATCTGGCGCAGGGTCTGTGCAGGCTTTTGGGCCGGGTCGGTGAACACGCCTTCGCCTTCATCCATGCGGATGAACCACTGGGCGGCGGCGCGGTAGATCACTGGCGTCTTGTGGCGCCAGCAATGCGGGTAGCTGTGGGTGATGGTCTTGGTGTCCATCAGGCGGCCGGCAACCTTGAGCGCGTCCAGGATGACGGGCACGGCCTTCCAGATGTGCTGGCCACCGAACAGCGGCAGCTCGGGCTCATAGACACCATTGCCCTGCACCGGGTTGAGGATGTCCTTGTAGTCCATGCCGTTGTTCACGCAGGAGTTGAAGTCATCCAGACCGTAGGCCGGCGCCGAGTGCACGATACCGGTACCGTCGTCGGCCGTGGCGTAGTCAGCCAGGTAGACGGGCGAGATGCGGTCATAGCCCTTGTCCACATGGGCCAGCGGGTGCTTGAAGGGCATGTGGTCCAGCACCTTGCCGGGGGCCGATGCGATCACCTTGCCTTCGATGCCCCAGCGCTCCATGCACTTGTCCACCAGCGCGCTGGCCAGCACCAACAGGCCACGCTCGGTATCGACCAGGCTGTATTCCAGCTCGGGGTTGACGTTCAAGGCCTGGTTGGCCGGGATGGTCCAGGCGGTGGTCGTCCAGATGACGATGAAGGCTTCCTTGTCCAGTTTGGCGAGGCCAAAGGCGGCTGCCAGCTTGGCCGGGTCGGCCGCCGGGAACATCACATCCAGCGTCTGGCTTTGCTTGTCGGCGTATTCGATCTCGAACTCTGCCAGCGACGAGGCGCAGTCAAAGCACCAGTAGACGGGCTTCAGCCCGCGGTAGACAAAACCCCGCTCCATGACCTTCTTGAGCGCACGCAGCTCGCCCGCCTCATTGGCATAGTTCATGGTCTTGTAGGGGTGGTCCCAGTCGCCCAGCACGCCCAGGCGCTTGAAGTCCGCCATCTGCTGGCCGATCTGCTCGGTCGCAAAGGCGCGGCTCTTGGCCTGCATCTCGTCGCGGGGCAGGTTGCGGCCGTGGAGCTTTTCGATCGCGTTCTCGATCGGCAGGCCGTGGCAGTCCCAGCCTGGCGCGTACAGCGCGTCATAGCCTTCCAGTTGGCGGCTCTTGACGATCATGTCCTTGAGGATCTTGTTGACGGCGTGGCCGATGTGGATCTTGCCGTTGGCGTAGGGTGGGCCGTCGTGCAGGATGAACTTGGGCGCGCCGCTGCGGGCATCACGCAGGCGCTTGTAGATGCCTTGGTCCTCCCAGTCCTTGACCCAGCCCGGCTCGCGCTTGGGCAGATCGCCGCGCATCGGAAACGGGGTGTCGGGCATGTTCAAGGTGGCGCGGTACGCAGAGGCCTTTTCTGCGGGGGACGATTTGTCGGACATAAATACCTTCAAAGCAAAACATGGTCCTGATCCGGGCGGGGTGATCATGCCGGTCAGTGGAAAAATGTATAGCGCAGAAGCGTTGTCTGACGTGCACGTGGTGCAGGCGAGTGCGGACTTCTGCGCGGCACGGCGCAGTCAAGTCAGCGTCAAATTCGGTCGCGCGTGGTCTGGCGACGGGTTTCGGCGTGGCTCGCCGTATGGAAGAAGGCACGGGCATCCGCGCAGTCCTTGGCAATCCCTGTGGTCAGGGCGTCCAGACTGTCGTATTTGAGCTCGTCGTGCAGTTTGTGTAGAAGTTCCACTCGGATGATTTTACCGTATGCCCCGTCTCCACCCAGTTCCGCGGGCCATTGCAGGCAATGGGTCTCCAGCAGCACGCGGCCGCCGTTGACGTCATTCGGGTCCAGCGAGGGGCGCACGCCCAGGTTGGCCACGCCCGGTAAGGGCTCGGCCGACAGGCCGTGCACCAGCACGACAAAAATGCCGCTGGCAGCGGGTTTCCAATGGTCAAAGCGCAGGTTCAGGGTGCGAAAGCCGTCGCCTGCGCCTGCGCGGCTTTCGGCCAGCTGGCGGCCCAGCTTGCGGCCATGCACCACATGGCCCGATATCGCATAGGGGTAGCCCAGCAGCTTGGCCGCCGCAGGCATATCGCCCTGGCCCAGCGCCTGGCGCACCGCCGTGCTGGACACGCGCAGGCCATCGGACTCGTAGCTGTTCATGCGCGCCACATCAAAGCCCTGCTTGCGGCCAGCCTCGACCAGCATCGCGTAATCGCCCGCGCGCTGGTGGCCAAAGCGGAAATCATCGCCCACCAGCAGGTAGCCGGTGCCCAGCCCCTTGAGCAGCACATCGTCGATAAAGGCCTGTGGGGCTTGCGCGGCCAGGCGTGCATTGAAGGGCAGCACAATGGTCTGGTCGATGCCGCACTGGGCGAGCTGGTCGAGCTTGTCGCGCAAGGTGGAGATGCGGGCGGGCGCCAGATCGGGCTTGTTCAGCACCTGGGCAAAGTAGTCGCGCGGATGGGGCTCGAAGGTGAGCGCGCAACTGGCCAGACCCCGGCGCTGCGCTTCGCTGCGCAACAGCGCCAGCATGGCCTGGTGGCCCCGGTGCACCCCATCAAAATTGCCGATGGTCAGCGCGCAGTGCCGGGTGACCTCGGGGTGGTCAAGTCCTCTGAAGATTTTCATCTTTGCTTTGTTTTTTGTAGCGGCTTGCGCTTTCGAGCCGAGCGCTGGTGTGCAATTTCACAATAAAAGTGTATATTGGCCATTATGACTTGGTGCCCGGGTCTGCGTGCAGTATGTGCGTGGGTCGCGGCATTTTTCGTGGCCAGGCGCCGCGCGGGTCAACGGTATTTCGGTTCAATTCCCAATGCGCAGGAGGCCCATTGTGAAGGTGTTGAAGTTATCGGCAAGTGGCGTTCCGCAATCCTGGATCACGTTGCAGGAGGCGGTGACGCACTACGCAGCAGGTGATGTGCGCTGGGAGGCGGGCTCAAGTGTGGCCTGCTTCCGCGGCGGGCATAACGCCATCACCGGCCTGCAGTCACGCATCGAGGTGGCCAGCATCATCGGCACCCGTGGCAAGCCTGGTATCGACCCCTTTGCGATGCGCATGACGCTCACCAACAGCAAGCTGTTTGGCCGTGACCGCCATATCTGCGCCTACTGCGGCGAGCATTTTGACGAAGAGCACCTGACCCGCGAGCATGTCATTCCGGTGTCCCAAAAGGGGCCCGATACCTGGATGAATGTGGTGACGGCCTGCGCCTCCTGCAACCACCACAAGGCAGGCCGCACGCCCGAGCAGGCGCATATGCCGCTGCTCTATGCGCCCTACACCCCCAGCCTCTGGGAAGACTTCATTCTGCGCAACCGCCGCATCCTGACCGACCAGATGGAGTTCTTGATGGCCCATGTGCCCAAGAGCTCGCGCTTGACGGCTTGAGCGCTGCCTTTGCCATCCCCAGCAAAAAGGCCTTGTCGCAAGACAAGGCCTTTTCCGTTGGCGGGCTCTCAGAGCCGTTAGCTATCAGGCCTCCTTGGGCTTGTAGGCGGTGACCACAAAGCCATCGACGGCCTGGCCCGCTTCCATGCGCAGCTCCACATCGCGCGTGTCGATACGGTCAAAGCCGGCAGCCTTGGCCAGGCGCACGGTGCTGCTCAAGGTGTGGGTGTAGCGGCCAAAGGGCTGCAGCTGGCTGTCCGGGCCGGTGACATCACCGTGCTCGCAGGAGAAGATCAGCACGCCGCCGGGGGTCAGCACACGGTAGGCATCGGCCAGGGTTTGCTGCAGGTCGCCGACATAGATCAGCACATCCAGCGCGGTGATGGCCTCGAAGGTGTTGGCCGGGGTGGCCGCCAGCGCTTCGAGCAGGTTGACCTGGTGGAACTTGTAGTAGACCTTGTGCTTGGCCGCTTGCTCGAGCATCTTGGCCGACATGTCCACACCCATGATGTAACCATCGATGGCGCCCAGCGTCGCACCCAGCAGGCCGGTGCCGCAGCCCAGGTCCAGCAGGTTGAAGCGGCGGTTGGGGTAGATCTGCAGCAGCTGGTCGGCCACCTGCTTGGGCAGTTGGTAGGCGAGATGGCGCACCATGTGCATGTCATAGACCGAAGCCATTTCGTCGAACATGTGGGTGGTCAGCTCGACTGGCACATGCGCGGGCACCTGGCCCTGGGCCAGCTGGTGGTAGTACTGGTAGACCTTGTCATCGGGCTGCAGCGCCAGCAGTGCCGTGGTATCGGGCAGGGCCTCTTGCATGGTGCCGCGCGCTTGCAGCATCTGCACCCGGCCGATACGGGCCAGATGGTCTTTCGGATCTTCGTCGATCAGCGGACCAAACACGGCCAGTGCTTCGTCGTACTGGCGCACGGTGCCCAGGTCGACCGCCAGATAGCGGCGCAGAATGCGGTCCTCGGGGGTCAGCTCCAGCACGCGGCGCAGGTGGCGGATGGCCATCTCGGTATTGCCAACGCGGTGGGCGATATCAACGACGCCGGCAATCACGCGGGCATTGTTGGGCTCCAGCGCAATCACTTTCTCGGCGGCAGCCATGGCCTCGTGCTCGCGGTTATGGCGCGCATACAGCAGGGCTTGCTCCAGAATGCCGGGCGCCCAGTCCGGGGCCAGGGTTTCGCAGCGCTGCATCGCATCGATGGCGCCACGCAGGTTACCCGACTTCTCGGCCATCAGGCCGGCCAGCATGAACAGGCGCGCATCGCGTGGCGAGCGCTGGCGTGCATCGTTGAGGGTTTGGGCTGCACCCGTGAGGTTGCCCACAGCAATCTGGTGGCGGGCGGTTTCGAGGAATTTGCGAATCGGATCGACAGGTGCTTTTGCGCTCATGGAGTAACTGCGGGCGAGCCCGTAAACGTGGCTGTGAATTCAGTAAAGCCTTTGATTATCCGCCATTTGAGGCCGCGGCGTGTTTCGGGACGTTCGCCGCCCTGCGATAATGCCGCCTCCATGAAAAACATCGTCATCCTGATCTCCGGCAGCGGCTCCAATATGGCGGCCATCGTGCGAACCGCGCAGCAAGAGCGCTGGCAGGAGACCCTGGGGGCGAGGGTGGCGGCGGTGGTCAGCAACAAGGCCCAGGCCGGCGGACTGCAGTTTGCCCAGCAGCAGGGCATTGCCACCGCCGTGGTGGACCACAAGGCCTACGACAGCCGCGAGAGCTTTGACGCAGCGCTGATGCAGTGCATCGATGCCCATGCCCCGTCCCTGGTGGTACTGGCCGGTTTCATGCGCATTCTGACCCCCGGCTTTGTCGCGCACTACAGCGGCCGGCTCATCAATATCCACCCCTCGCTGCTACCAGCCTTTGCCGGGCTGCACACCCACCAGCGCGCGATCGATGCCGGTTGCAGGTTTGCCGGCTGCTCGGTGCACCAGGTCACGGCCGATCTGGATGCCGGCCCCATCCTGGAGCAGGGGCTGGTGCCCGTGCTGCCGGGCGACACGGCCGAGCTGCTGGCCGCGCGCGTGCTGGTGCAAGAGCACCAGATCTACCCCAAGGCGGTGCGCGCGCTGTTGCAGGCGCGCTGAGCGCTGCGCAACGCTGTCACACCTGGTCAGGCGTCTCGGTCTGTGGCGTATAAGCCGCAAACCGGGGCTGGCGCTGGCCGTTCACTTCCACGTCCTCGCTGAACATGGCCGCTGGCCGCACCCACCAGCCGTAATCGCCATACAGCGCCTGGTAGACCACCAGCCACTCGCGCGTCTCGCTGTGCTGGGCCAGCTGCCAGACTTGGTAGAGCCGGCCTTTGTAGTGGCGGTAGAGTCCGGGCGAAATAGCTGGTGCTGGCATCGGGTGCTGTTCCATAATCTGAAAAAATAACCAAGCCTAGCAGATGCGCCCGCCTGCACATGCCGACATGGCCCGTGCGCGCCAGGCACCAGCGCTGTGCGGCCAGAACCTGTTCGGAGGGTGGGGTGGAGCAGATAGATTTTGTGCAGCGGGTCGATGCCTATACGCGCGCCGCTGCAGAAGCGCCAGCGGTCTTCCGCCGCCATGTCTTTGGCATGCTGCTGCTGGCGGGGCTGTGGATCTGGGGTGCTCTGCTGCTGGGTCTGGCCTTGCTGGCCTGGTCGGTGCTGTCCTGGGTCTACCAGGGCTTTTACGGCCTGCAGATCTTTGGCTTTTTTGCCGGTGTGGCGCTGCTCATCAGCGTGCTGCGCCTGACCCGCTCCGACTGGGTCACGCCCGAGGGCATCGCCGTGCCCGCTGCCGAATGCCCGCGCCTTTTTGAGGCACTCGAGCGCGTGCGCCAGAAGGTGCGCGGCCCCCGTATCTGCCAGCTGGTGATCACTGAAGACTACGGACTGCGCATTGCGCAGCAGATGCGGCTGGGCGGCTTGCTGCCGGCGCGCTACCACCTGCTGCTGGGCCTGCCGCTGGCGATGGCGATTGACCGGCCGCGCCTGGTGGCCCTGATCGCGCAGGAATACAGCCATCTGCGCCGCCGCCAGGGCTGGCTGCAGGCCGCAGTCTACCGCGCCCGCCGCCGCCTGCAGGGGCTGCATGAGCGCCTCGCCGATGCGCGCCAGATGACGCACCTGGGCTGGGCCAATGAGCGCTTCATGCGCTGGTATTTGCCGCGCTGGTGGGCGGCCAGCTTTGTGCTGGCGCGGCAGGACGAGGCCGTTGCCGACCGCATGGCGGCCCGCTGGGTCAGCAAGCCGCTGATGGGCGAGGCGCTGTCCGAGGTGGCAGTGCGCGGGCGCTGGTTCCGCGAGCAGTTCTGGACCATGCACTGGCTGCGCGCCCGCGAGCTGGCCTCGCCGATCGGGCCTTTCAGCCTGATGGCCGGGGTGATGAACCACAGCATGGATGTCAACTGGGTCTACCAGGGCTGGAAGCAGGAATACCATGCACCCGCCAGCTACCAGGACACGCCCCCCAGCCTGCGCGAGCGCCTGCGGGGCCTCGACGTGCCCCCGGGCCTCACGCCCATGTCCAGCAGCAACTGCCTGGCCTGGCTGGGCAAGCGCTCGGAGCGCTGGATCGAGCTGCTCGACCAGCGCTGGTGTGTGCGCCATGGCCATGACTGGGTGGCCTACCGCCAGATCCTGAGCGCATCGGCCGCGCGCGTGGCCGCGCTGATGCCGCGCGAGCCCTACCTGGATGCCGACCAGCTGGTGGAGCTGGGCTGGCAACTGCAAAGCACGGCCTTGCAGCACCAGGATGCCCCCTTGCCGATCTACCAGCGCGCGCAGGAGCTGGAGCCGGGCAACGCCCGCGCGCTGGCCGCCTGCGCCAGCCTGCACATGGGCATGGATTGGGAGGCGCAGCTGCAGTACCTGGCGCAGGCTTTTGCGCAGCTGCCGGCGATGGGCGCGGCCTGGTGCCGGCTGGCCTCGGGCGTGCTCGATGTGCTGGAGGATGAGGATTTTGACGAGGCCTCGGTGCGTCAGCTGCGCAGCGACTGGCGCGCGCGCGAGGCGCTGGCCCGCACGCAGCTGCAGGCGCTGCGCGATGAACGCTTGGTGCAGGGCAGCCTGTTGGGCGCGCGCGCCTGTACCGCGCTGCCGCATCCGCTGTGGGCTTCCGAGCTTGCAGCACTGCAGCTGCATCTGCAGCACTGCCCGCGCTTGCGCCGTGCCTGGCTGCTGGCGCGGCCACTGCGCAGCTTGCCGGGGGCCTATGCGCTGGTGCTGGTGCTCGACCGGCCCGGCGTGCACTACCAGGACAACAAGCGGCTGGAGCTGCAGTGGCGCGGCTACCTAGAGCGCGAGCTGCTGCTGTGCAAGCTGATGCCGCTGTGGATCACCCATGTCGACGAGCTGGGCCCCACCGCGCTGCGCCAGCTGGCGGCCATGCCCTGGGGCCTGGTCTATGACCGCACGGCGCAGCCCGGTGGCGCGCGCAGCAGCGGCACAGCGCCGCTCACCGGTTAGCCGGGCCTGGCGCCCGGATACTGGCGCAATGGGACAATAGCGGCTATGCATCCCAAAGCCCTCTTAGATGCCTGCGCCGAGCTGGTTGCGCAGGCCCTCACCTTTGAACACCCGGCTGACGCCGTGGTGTCGCGTTATTTCCGTGAACACCGCAACCTGGGGCCGCGTGAGCGTGGCACCCTGGCCGAGACGGTCTACACCGTGCTGCGCAAGAAAACGCTGTTCGAATCGCTGGCCCGCTCGGGCAGCGGCGCGCGCGAGCGCCGCCTGGCCATCCTGGGCTTTGCCGGCCCGCGCAGCTTTGTCAAAAGCGCGCTCAGCGACCAGGAAGTGCAATGGCTCGACGACTGCGACGCGATTGCGCCGGCCAGCCTCATGCCCCAGCACCGCCACAACCTGCCCGAGTGGCTGGTCGAGCCGCTGCAGGCCCAGGTGGGTGAGCAGTTCGAGCAGCTGGCCGCCAGCATGCTGGAGACGGCCCCGCTGGATCTGCGTGCCAATGCCTTGCTGACCAAGCGCAGCGAGCTGCAAAAAGAGCTCAAGGAAGCGGGCATCAAGGCCGAACCCACCCCGTACTCCCCCTGGGGCCTGCGCGTGGCCGACAAGCCTGCGCTGTCGCGCCTGGAGGCCTTTGTCAAAGGCCGGGTCGAGGTGCAGGACGAGGGCTCGCAGCTGCTGGCCTTGTTGCTGGATGCCAAGCGCGGCGAGATGGTGACCGACTTTTGCGCTGGCGCTGGCGGCAAGACCCTGGCCATTGGCGCCACCATGCGCAGCACCGGCCGCCTCTACGCCTTTGATGTGTCGGCCCACCGTCTGGAGGCACTCAAGCCGCGCCTGGCCCGCTCGGGCCTGTCGAATGTGCACCCGGCCGCGATTGCGCATGAGCGCGATGAGCGGGTCAAGCGCCTGGCCGGCAAGATGGACCGCGTGCTGGTCGATGCCCCCTGCTCGGGCCTGGGCACCCTGCGCCGCAATCCCGATCTGAAATGGCGCCAAAGCCCCAAGGCCATTGAAGAGCTGACGGCCAAGCAGACTGCGATTCTGGCCAGCAGCGCCCGCATGGTGAAGTCCGGCGGCCGCCTGGTCTATGCCACCTGCAGCATCCTGCCCGCTGAGAACGAGGCGATTGCCGAGGCCTTTGCCGCCGCCCACCCGGACTTTGTGCCGATGGATGCCGGCGAGCTGCTGGCGGGCCTGAAGGTCGAGCAAGCCGCCAGCTTGTGCAGCGGCGGCGACAGCGGCAGCCAGTACCTGCGCCTCTGGCCCCACCTGCACCAGACCGACGGTTTCTTTGCCGCCGTCTGGCAACGCAAGTAAGGCAGTCAGTCCAATAAGGCATTGGCCACCAAGGCGATTGCGCCTTGGCAGGCTGCCTCTGCTGTCAGCCTTTCCAGCCCAGCCAGTTGGCCACACTGCGCCAACCGGCGCGCCAGCCCGCATAGGCCTGCACCTGCACCAGCAATTGGGCGGGCTGCAGGCCTTGTGCTTGCAGCCAGTACCAGCCCGCATGCGCGCCATTGCAGTGCGGGGCCTCTTCGGCCACCAGGCGCAGCGCGCTGTGCCAGGGTGAGCTGATCCGCAGCTGCCCGGCGCGGCAGTACAGGCTGCTGCCCGCCTCCAGATACAACCATTGGCCCTGGCCTGCACGCAAGGCCAGGCTGCTGCTGTGGATGGCGGGCTGCGCCGGGGCGCTGGTCTGGGCCTTGGGGCTGGCGCTGCCTGGCAGGGCGGTGGCGAGGCGGGCGGTGGTGCTGGTGGTCATTTTTTGCGCTTTCCTGAGCATTGCAGAACAGGGCTCTAGCGTAAAAAAACGCGCTGCAACGCAACAGACACAGTCCGCACCAGGGTCGGGCAGAACAGCGCAAGCACAAAGCGGCTGTTCTGGTTCAAAATCGCAGTTTCTGTATCTGTTCTGTCAGGGTTGAACCTGAGACCATAGCGCTGCGAATGGGAACCTGGCCCTGGCCACTGCGGTGGCGCACAAGGGTGAAGGACAGGTTCCCGGAACCAGGAGTCCTGCTGTGCCGCTGTTAGAAGAGAGTCTGTGTGACATCCCCGAAAGCCATGCCCTAGACGCGGCAGGCAGCCCGCCTGCGGACGATGCGTTTCTGTACGAGCGCATCGCCGCGCATTTTGAGCAGGCCATTGCCCAGCAGACCCTGGGCGTGGGCGCGCGCATGCCCTCGGTGCGCGATATCCGGCGCCAGCACCATGTCAGCCACAGCACGGCGCTGCAGGTGCTGCGCGTGCTCGAGTCGCGCGGCCTGATCGAGGCGCGGCCCCGCGTGGGCTACTTTGTCAGCGATACGGCCCTGCAGATGCCCGCCGCGCGCGAGCCGCTGCAGCTGGGCCCGTTCCCGATGCAGGATCACCGCTTTGAAGGCATTGGCGAGCGGGCGGCCGAGTACCTGAACAAGGCGCGCCTCAAGGGGCCGCTCAAGGTGGACCTGGGCAGCGCGATGCCGGCGCCCGAGCTGTTCGATGCCAAGCTGCTCAACCAGCTGGCCGTGGCCTTGCTGCGCGAGCAGCCCCAGATCCTGGTGCACGGCCCGTCGGCGCCGTTCACCCATCCGGATTTTCAGGCCTCGATGGCGCGCTACGCGCTGGGCTTTGGCGTGCGCCTGGCGCCGATGGACATTGCGGCCACCTTTGGCAATTCCGAGGCGGTGAACCTGGCGCTCGATGCGCTGACCCAGCCGGGCGACATGGTGGCGATTGAGTCGCCCACCTTCTACGGCATCCTGCAGGCCATCGAGGCCAAGAAGCTGCAGGCGCTGGAGATCCCGTCGAGCCCGCACACCGGCATGTCGATCGAGGCGCTGGAGCTGGCCCTGCGCACCCACCCCCACCTCAAGGCCGTCGTGGTGGTGCCCCATCTGCAGATGCCCCAGGGCGCCACCATGCCCGACAGCCACAAGAAGCGCCTGGTGGCCCTGTGCCGCGAGTACCGGGTGGCCCTGATCGAGGACGATATCTACCGCGAATTTGTCGAATCCGACGAGGTGCTCAAGCCCTGCAAGGCCTGGGACACCGATGGCTCGGTGATCTATTGCTCCTCGCTGTCCAAAAGCTATGCGCCGGGTCTGCGCCTGGGCTGGATGAATGCCGGGCGCTGGCAGGAGCGGGTGCAGATGATCAAGTTTGCCCGCTCGCGCAACCTGCCGGTCTGGCCCCAGCTGCTGGGGGCGCGCACGGTGGGGTCACCGTCGTACATGCGGCACCTGGTGCGCCTGCGCCAGCAGCTGCGCGTGCAGCGCCAGGCCGCTGCGCAGGCCGTCGCACGCTATTTTCCGATCGGCACGCGCCTGAGCCTGCCAGCTGGTGGCCTGAGCATCTGGCTGGAGCTGCCCGAGCAAATCTCGTCCAGCCGCCTGTACGACGAGGCGCTGGCCGTGGGCATCCGCGTGGCGCCGGGCGACATGTTCAGCAACACCGGCCATTACGACCACTTTCTGCGGCTGAGCTGCGGCATGCCGTTTACCGACGCAGTGGACGAGGCCTACCGCAGCCTGGGGCGCATGATGCATGCGCAGCTGGGGCTGCCGCCCAGGGCTTGATGCCGGGGCGCCGAGGGCGCGATGCTTAGAAAAACCGGACGCAGAAAAGCACAAAGGACACCGAGGTGTCCTTTGTGGTGTTTGCATGCCACCAGGTGAATGGCGGCGTACAGGCTGATTACTTCAGCTTCACTTCCTTGTAATCCACATGCTTGCGAGCCTTGGGATCGAACTTCGTGATCAACATCTTTTCAGGCATTGTCTTCTTGTTCTTGGTGGTCGTGTAGAAGTGACCGGTGCCGGCTGTCGATTCCAGCTTGATTTTTTCGCGTCCGCCTTTGGATGCCATGGTGATACTCCTTAAGCTTGGCCACGTGCGCGCAGGTCTGCGAGCACAGAATCAATACCGTTCTTGTCGATCAGACGCAGAGCGGCGCTGGAAACACGCAGGCGAACCCAGCGGTTTTCAGTTTCCACCCAGAAACGGCGATATTGCAGGTTCGGCAGGAACCGGCGCTTGGTTTTGTTGTTGGCGTGGGAAACGTTGTTTCCCACCATGGGCTTCTTGCCCGTTACTTCGCAAACGCGTGCCATCAGGACACTCCGAAAGTTTTAACAGCTGCTTGCCCTGTCTGCCCCGTTAAAGACAGCGCGGCTTGCAGCCTCACCTCGCCAATCAAAGGGTGGCGGTAGCCCATGTTCACGGCCGGGCCTGTTCAGTGGTGCAAGACCGCTGGCAAACCTGCCGTAGTTTCCTGTTCACGCGCCGAAGATTGCGAAATAGCAAAAGGCGGCAAGCAGCAAAGCCAAGGATTATAACCCGAAAGCAAAATTCGGGCTAGGCCCTTTGCTCTGTGGTTTATTCCTGCTCGAGGAAGCGCTGGGCATCCAGCGCGGCCATGCAGCCCGTGCCCGCGCTGGTAATGGCTTGGCGGTAGATGTGGTCTTGCACGTCGCCAGCGGCAAAGATGCCGGGAACACTGGTTTGTGTGGCAAAGCCGCCACGGCCCATCTGGGTCACCAGGTAGCCGTTTTCCATCTCCAGCTGGCCTTGGAAGATATCGGTATTGGGGTGGTGGCCAATGGCGATAAAGCAGCCTTGCAGCGCGATGTCTTCGGTGTGGCCGTCCTGCGTGCTCTTGATGCGGATGCCGTTGACGCCCGACTGGTCGCCCAGCACTTCATCGAGCGTGAAGTGGGTCTTGAGCTCGATCTTGCCTTCCTGGACCTTCTCCATCAGCTTGTCGACCAGGATGGGCTCGGCCTTGAACTTGTCGCGGCGGTGCACCAGGGTCACCTTGCTGGCGATGTTGGACAGGTAGAGCGCCTCTTCCACGGCAGTGTTGCCGCCGCCGATCACGCAGACGGGCTGCTCGCGGTAGAAGAAACCGTCACAGGTCGCACAGGCCGACACGCCACGGCCCATGAAGGCCTCTTCGGTGGGCAGGCCCAGGTACTTGGCCGATGCGCCGGTGGCGATGATCAGGCTGTCGCAGGTGTAGGTGCCGCTGTCGCCCTTCAAGGTGAAGGGGCGCTTGCTGAAATCGACCTGGTTGATGTGGTCAAAGATGATCTGGGTCTTGAAGCGCTCGGCATGCTCCAAAAAGCGCTGCATCAATGCCGGGCCTTGCACGCCCATCACATCGGCGGGCCAGTTGTCCACTTCGGTGGTGGTCGTCAGCTGGCCGCCCTGGGCCATGCCGGTGATCAGGACGGGATCGAGGTTGGCACGCGCCGCATAGATGGCGGCCGTGTAGCCCGCAGGGCCCGAGCCCAGAATCAGTACTTTGGCATGTTGGTGGATGGCGGACATAGAACTCCTATCGCATTCATGGGGAGCAGATGCGGGGCATCTGCGAATCAATCAAGGGGGCTGGCTCGCGCGCAGCAAAACATGAAAGAGTATCAAACACTAGCCACCCTCTGTGGATGGCTTGTGTCAATGTCCTTGATTGTCGCAAGCCATCGCAGCACCTGAGGACGCCCGGCGCTGCCTTTGCGCACCAATGACAACAATCGTTGCGGCGTGCTGGCGCAAGGGGTGGGATTGTAGGAAGATAGGTAGATTACAAAATGTTGCGTATTGCCTGGTGACAGGGGCATCGCGCCGGTGGCGAGCCATGCTTTTCGTGCATCAGATTTATGTTTTTATTGGGTATTTGTGCTGATGGCCAGCGCCTGTCGCGGCCTTGGCGGCCCGCTCTGTGCGGGAGGGCGGCCCGCACTTTGCCTGAAGCACCGCGTCGCACCGGGGCATCACCCAGCCCCAGGCCCCTGGCCTGCTATCGAATTTGCAATCCGCTTAGGGTAAGCTCTGGCTCCTAGGTTATGGCTTACTCATCAAAGAAATCAAAGACAGCACCCCAGACCGGCCATTCGCTGGTGATGGGGGTTCGCCGTTTTGGGCACGAGCTGGTGCTCATCATCAGTTTTGTGCTGATGGCGTTTTGCGTGGCGGCCATGGTCAGCTACTCACCCAAGGACCCGGCCTGGTCCACCTCGGGCACCCAAATTGCCGGCCATGTCAGCAACTGGATGGGGCGCCTGGGCGCGATGGTGTCTGACGGCGGCTATTTCATGGTGGGTTTTTCGGTTTGGTGGCTGGTGGTCGCGGCCGTGCTGGCCTGGTTCTCGTCGCTGGCACGCTGGCTGCGCGCCGGGGAGGCACCGCCCAATGATCCGCGCCCGCTGTGGCTGCGCCGCATGGTGTTCTGGGGTGGTCTGGTGGTGCTGCTGCTGGCCAGCGCTGCGCTGGAATGGTCGCGCCTCTACCGCTTTGAGGCCAGCCTGCCTGGCGCTGCCGGCGGTGTGCTGGGCTTTTTGCTCGGCCCGCTGGCCGAGCGTTGGATGGGTTTTACCGGCTCGGGCATTGTCGGCGTCATGCTGCTGCTGCTGGGCCTGTCCTGGATTCTGGGCTTCTCCTGGGGCCAGATCGCCGAGAAGGTCGGCGCCGGGATTGAACGCACTTTGCAAAAGCTGATGCTGCGCCGCGAAGCCGCTGCCGACAAGGCCGTGGGCAAGAAGGCGGCGCAGGCGCGTGAGGCCGAGGTCAGCAGTGCGGCGCCCGCGCCGATGGCCTCGCGCATGGATCCGACCGGTGATGGCCTGGACAGCATGCTGCCTGCTGCGCTGCGCAGCGCAGCCGTCGATTCGGGCCTGCATATCGCCCAGCCGCTCAAGCCCCAGGCGCAGCCCAGCGCCCGTGTGGTCAAGGAGCGGCAAAAGCCGCTGTTCAACGAGCTGCGCGACACACGCCTGCCCCAGGTCGACCTGCTCGATGCGGCGCCCAAGACGCAGGAGAGCGTCTCCTACGAAACCCTGGAGATGACCAGCCGCCTGATCGAGAAAAAGCTCAAGGACTTTGGCGTTGAGGTGCGCGTGGTCGAGGCCGCGCCCGGCCCGGTGATCACCCGCTATGAGATCGAGCCGGCCACCGGCGTCAAGGGCTCGCAGATCGTCAACCTGGCCAAGGACCTGGCCCGTTCGCTGTCGCTGGTGTCGATCCGCGTGGTCGAGACCATCCCCGGCAAGACCTATATGGCACTGGAGCTGCCCAATGCCAAGCGCCAGACCATCCGCCTGACCGAAATCCTGGGCTCGCACGAGTACCACGACGCCAAGAGCCTGCTGACCATGGGCCTGGGCAAGGACATCATCGGCAAGCCGGTGGTGGCCGACCTGGCCAAGATGCCGCATGTGCTGGTCGCCGGTACCACCGGTTCCGGTAAGTCCGTGGGTATCAACGCGATGATCCTGTCCGTGCTCTACAAGGCCGAGGCCAAGGATGTGCGGCTGATGATGATCGACCCCAAGATGCTGGAAATGTCGGTCTACGAAGGCATTCCGCACCTGCTGTGCCCGGTGGTGACCGACATGAAGCAGGCGGCCAACGGCCTGAACTGGTGCGTGGCCGAGATGGAGCGCCGCTACAAGCTGATGAGCAAGCTGGGCGTGCGCAATCTGGCGGGCTACAACACCAAGATCGACGAGGCCAAGGCGCGCGAGGAAAGCATCCCCAACCCCTTCAGCCTGACGCCCGAGTCGCCCGAGCCCTTGCAGCGCCTGCCGCATATCGTTGTGGTGATCGACGAGCTGGCCGACCTGATGATGGTGGTCGGCAAGAAGATCGAAGAGCTGATTGCACGCCTGGCACAGAAGGCGCGCGCCGCCGGTATCCACCTGATCCTGGCCACGCAGCGCCCCAGCGTCGATGTGATCACCGGCCTCATCAAGGCCAATATCCCCTCGCGTATCGCGTTCTCGGTGGGCTCCAAGATCGACAGCCGCACTATTTTGGACCAGATGGGCGCCGAGGCGCTGCTGGGCATGGGTGACATGCTCTATATGGCCAGCGGCACGGGCTTCCCGGTGCGGGTGCATGGCGCCTTTGTGTCCGACGAGGAAGTGCACCGCGTCGTCAGCTACCTCAAGGAGCAGGGTGAGCCCGACTATATCGACGGCGTGCTCGAAGGCGGCACCGGTGAGGGCGATTCCGGCTTTGGCGATGAGGAGGGCGGCGGCAGTGGTGAGAAGGACCCGATGTACGACCAGGCGGTCGAGATCGTGCTCAAGGACCGCAAGGCCAGCATCTCCTACGTGCAGCGCAAGCTGCGCATCGGCTACAACCGCTCGGCCAACCTGCTCGAAGAGATGGAGCGCGCCGGCCTGGTGAGCGCCCTGACCGGCAGCGGCCAGCGCGAAGTGCTGGTGGCCCACCGTCCCGGCGGTGAAGAATAGCGCAGCGGCGGGTAAACATTCGCAAAGCCAGCGCCTTGGCGGCCCACCGCGGGCACTTGTGGCCCGCTGCCGCACTCCAAACCCCTTGTTGGCCTGAAAGTGGCCCATGCATTGGCTTTGTTCGCAAAGCACGAAAGGATTCACGATGAAACAATGGATCGCAGCAGCCGCCCTGGTCAGCCTGGCCGGTTGGGCACAGGCCGATGGCCTGCAAAGCCTGGAAAAGTTCATGACCAGCTCGCAGGCCGGTGAAGCCCAGTTCACGCAGACGGTCACCTCGCCCGCCAAGCAGGGCCAGGCAGGCAGGGTCAAGACCTCCAGCGGCAGCTTTGCATTCCAGCGGCCGGGCAAGTTCAAGTTCATCTACCAAAAGCCGTTTGACCAGACCATCGTCGCCGATGGCACGGTGCTGACCGTCTATGACGCCGACCTGAACCAGGTCACCCAGCGCCAGCAGAGCAAGGCCCTGGGCCAGACGCCTGCGGCTCTGTTGGCGTCCGCGTCGAGCCTGCAGGCGCTGAAGGCCGAGTTCGACGTGAGCAGCCTGCCCGAGGCCGATGGCCAGCAATGGGCCCAGGCCATCCCGAAGAACAAGGACGGCCAGATCAAGCAGGTCAAGGTCGGCTTCAAGGGCGATGAGCTGCAGACCCTGGAGATCGAGGATGGCTTTGGCCAGCGCTCGGTGCTGCGCTTTGTCGGCTTCAAGGCCCTGCCTTCGCTGCCGGGCTCGGCGTTCGAGTTTGCGATTCCGTCCGGTGCGGAAGTGATCCGCCAGTAAGACCACAAGCCATTGCAACAAAGCCCTGGCTGTCAGGTACGGCCAGGGCTTTGTTTTTGGGCTGAACAGCGCTGGACGACTGCAGTCTCCCGTGTCGTGACTGCTGCCTAGCGTGCAGCGTAGCGGCTGGCCGGGCGGCTCAGGCCCAGGTGGTCGCGCAGTGTGCGGCCGCTGTACTCGGTACGGAACAGGCCTCGGCGGCGCAGCTCGGGCAGGACCAGGGCCACAAAGTCATTCAGCCCGCCAGGGAAGTAGGGCGGCATGATGTTGAAGCCGTCGGCGGCCTCGCCCTCAAACCATTCCTGCAGCGCGTCGGCAATCTGCGTCGGCGTGCCAACGACGATGCGGTGTCCGCGTGAGCCGGCGACCAGGTGGTAGAGCTGGCGCAGGCTCAGGTTATCGCGGCGGGCCAGGTCGGTCAGCAGCTTGGCGCGGCTCTTGAGCTGGTCGGACTCGGGCAGGTCGGGCAGCGGGCCGTCCAGCGGGTAGCCGGAGATATCGTGGCCCAGCCGCTCGGACAGCATGGACAGTGCACCCGAGGTGTCCACCCATTGCTGCAATTGCTCGTAGCGGTCCTTGGCCTCTTGCGCCGTACGGCCGATGACGGGGAACACACCGGGCATCAGGTGCACGTGCGATGGGTCGCGGTTCCACTGGCCCAGCTGGCTTTTCAGACCCCGGTAGAAAACGCTGGCCTCCTCCAGCGTCTGCTGGGCGGTGAAGACGACATCGGCCGTGCGGGCTGCCAGCGCCTGGCCGGGCTCGGACGAGCCCGCCTGGATCACGATGGGGTGGCCCTGCGGCGGGCGCGGTGCATTCAGCGGGCCTTTGATGCGGAAATGCGCGCCCTCGTAGTCCAGCGTGTGCAGCTTGGCGGGGTCGAAGTACACACCGCTGTCCTTGTTGCGCACGATGGCATCGTCCTCCCAGCTGTCCCACAGGCCTTTGACCACATCGACAAACTCGCCGGCCATCGCATAGCGCTCGGCATGGTTGGGGTGGTTGCCACGGGTGAAATTGGCGGCCGTGCGGTCATAGGAGGTGGTGACCACGTTCCAGGCGGCCCGGCCCTGCGAGAGCAGATCCAGCGAGGCGAACGAGCGGGCAATGTGGTAGGGCTCGCTGTAGGTTGTCGAGGCCGTGGCTGCCAGGCCAATGTGGCTGGTGGTCATGGACAGGGCCGACAGCAGCGTCAGCGGCTCAAAGCGCAGTGCGGCCGAAGGGTGCATGTCGGGTGTGGCGCTCAGGCCATCGGCCAGGAAGACCATGTCGAACTTGGCGTCTTCAGCGGTCTTGGCCAGGCGCTGGATCAGGCCCAGGTTTTCGCTGCCAGACTCGGCATCGGGGTGGCGCCAGCCAGCCACGTGGTGGCCGGCGCCTTGCAGGAACAGGCCCAGGCGCATCTGGCGGGGAGTGGAGGTAGAGGTCATGCTTGCACCAAAGAGAACAAAGCGGTCAGTTGAATCAGGTCGTCACGGCTGCGCATGCGGCCAACCAGTGCAGGCACGGCGCGCAGCGCCTCTGGCTGCTGCTGCGTGGTGTCGGCAAACTTGGCGGCCAGGTCCTTGGCACGGCTGAGGCCTTGCACGTGCTGCATGTACTGGCGGCCGTCGTGCAGCGTCACTTCCACGGTGGAGAAACGGGTCTTGGGGTCGGTGGAGGCACGCGCTGCATGCGGGTCATGGGCGCGGCTGACACGGCGGCCAAAGGCCCGCAGGTCTTCGCGGGCAGGGCGCTCGTCAAACAGCGACAGGCCCAGCGCGCCATCGACCAAGGCAGCGGCCAGCACATATTCGACGCTGAAGCGGCCTTCCAGACCGGTGGCTGGGTCGGTCACGGTCAGTGGCGTATCACCGGCGGGTGGGAAGACCACACGCACTGCGGCAATGTCCTCGGCACGTAGCTGGTGCGTGGCGCGCAGCGCCAGCGCGGCATCGGCCGCATAGTGCGTGGCTGTGCAGCAGGCATAGGGCTTGAAGTACAGGCCGGGCGTGACGATCTGCCAGGGCGCGCCCCAGTCGGCCAGCGCGCGTCCTGCATCGGCTGCGCCAAAGCCATAGGCGTCCAGAAAGCCGATGGGTGCTTCCAGCACGCCGGGTGCGCCTTGCAGGCCGGCCTGTGCCAGCTGCGCCGCAAACAGGCCAGCGCGTGCGGCCAGACCGGCGTGCAGCGGCTTGGCCTCGCTGCCAAACTGCAGGCGCAGACCACCGGCCTGCGTGGCGGCCAGACCCAGTGCGTTTTCGGTGGCGGCGGCATCCAGCGTCAGCAGGCGGGCGCAGGCAGCGGCTGCGCCCAGAGGGCCCAGCGTGGCGGTGTTGTGAAAGCCGTTTTCGTAGTGCTTGCTGCCCAGGGCCAGACCCAGGCGGGCCATGGCTTCGACGCCGACGATATAGGCATCCAACAGGTCGAGGGCGCTGGCTGCGGGCAGGGTATCGGCCAGCGCAAACAGGGCCGGCAGCAGCACGGTGCCAGGGTGGCCACGCACGCTGGAGTGCACATCGTCAAAGTCCAAAGCATGGCCGGCATAGCCGTTGAGCAAGGCGGCACTCGCGGCATCGGTCGTGGTGGCTTGGCCGATCACACGGGCCGCGCCGCCAGCTTGTGGCAGTACGCCACGCAGCTTGTGCCAGGCCGGATCAGCGGGGCCGGGAAAGGCCGAAGCCAGAAAATCCAGCACGCCTTCGCGTGCGGCCTGCACGGCGGCGGCATCTTCCAGCGGGCGGGCATCGGCAATGCGCCGCGCAAAGTCCTGGCTGAGGGTCATGGTCAGAAAGCCAGTGGGGTGGCTGGCGTAAAAGGGGTCGATGGATGCTGCGCTGCAGGCGGCAGGCGGGCGCTGCGGTCACCGCCCAGCGCCCGGTGCAGAAAGCTGCGGGTGCGTTCGTTGCTCGGCTGGCCAAAGATTTGCGCGGGCGTGCCGTGTTCGACGATGCGGCCTGCCTCGGTGAAATAGACCTGGTCGCTGATCTCCTCGGCAAAGCGCATCTCGTGCGTCACCAGCGCGCAGGTCATGCCGTCGCGCACCAGTTCGCGGATCACGGTGAGCACCTCGCCGACGGTTTCGGGGTCCAGGGCCGAGGTCACTTCGTCGAACAGCATCAGCTCGGGCCGCATGGCCAGCGCACGGGCAATGGCTACGCGCTGCTGCTGGCCGCCGGACAGCTCGCCAGGGTAGGCATGGGCCTTGTGCGACAGGCGAACCTTGTCCAGCAGCACGCGCGCCTCGCGCTCGGCTTCGCCACGCTCGCGGCCCAGCACGCGGGTGGGCGCGATCACCAGGTTCTGCAACACGGTCAGGTGCGGGAACAGGTTGTACTGCTGAAAGACAAAGCCCACGCGCTGGCGCAGGGCGATCAGTTCGGCCTCGGTGCGCAGCTCCTGCACCTGGGTCTCGCCCACGCGGATCTGGCCTTGTTGCGGGCGCAGCAGGCCAGTGATGCAGCGCAGGATGGTGGACTTGCCCGAGCCCGAGGGGCCGATGATGGTGACGGCCTGGCCGCGTGGAATATCGACATCAATGCCCTTGAGCACTTCGTTGGCGCCAAAGGCCAGATGGATATCGCGCAGCTGCACCAGCGGCGCGGTCTGGGTGGAGGGAGTTTCAGCGGAAGGCATGGCGTTTTTCCAGGCGCCGTGTGGTGCGCGCAATGGGGTAGCAATAGGCAAAGAACAGCGCCAGCAGCGTGACATACACCAGGATGGTGAAGTCGGTACGGGCGACGGTGTTGCTGGCAATCTGGGCCGTGTCCACAATGTCATGCACACCGACCAGCGAGGCCAGCGAGGTGCTCATCGTGATGCTGGCGTAGAGGTTCATCCAGGGTGGCAGCATGCGGCGTACGCACTGCGGCAGGATGATCCAGCCAAAGATCTGCCAGCGCTTGAAGGCCAGCGACTGCGCGGCCTCCCACTGGGCCGTCGGAATGGACTGGATGGCCCCGCGAAAGATCTCGGCCACCACGGCCGAGGTCGGCAAGGCCAGGCCCAGCACGACCTTGATCCAGTCTGGAAAGGGCAGGCGCCAGTGCAGCAGCTGCAGCTCGAACGGGAAGACATAGGTGGTGAAATAGATCAGCACCAGGATGGGCGCATTGCGAAAGGCCTGTACATACCAGTGCGTGGCGCTGCGCAGCGCGGCCCATTGCGAGAGCGCCAGTGCCCCCACGAACAGACCCGCCACCGTGCCGATGGCCATGGCCAGCATGCTGATGTAGATATTGGTCCACATGCCGCGCACCAAGGCGGGTGACCATTGCCACAAATGGGCCAGCGCAGGCGGAAAGCGGCCCTCGGCATGCCACCAAACGGCCAGCAGCGCGGCGGCCACCAGCAGTCCCAGCAGCCAGGGGTTCAGCAGCAGCGCGGACCAGCGCAGGGCCGGTGCGGGCTGTGGAGATGTCAGTTCACTGGCCATAGCCGGGCATCCTCAGGCGGTGTTCGAGCCAGCGGCCCGCGCGGCTGACCAGCCAGGTCAAGCCCCAGAAATACAGCAGGATCAGCAGCAGCAGCTCCAGCACGTTGTCACGCTGCGTCCAGATCATCACGGACTCGTAGGTCACATCGCCCACCGCAATGGCCGATGCCACGGCCGTCATCTTCACCAGATCGACCATGTTGTTCACCAGGGCCGGCAGCGCAAAGCGCAGGGCCAGTGGCAGCTCTACGCGCCACAGCAGCTGGCGGCGGCTGAAGCCCAGCGACTGTCCTGCCTCCAAGGTTGCATGAGGCACGGCCTCGATACCGGCGCGCAGTGCCTCGGCATGGAATACGCCCTTGTGCAGCGAGACCACGATAAAGACCCAGACAAAGGGCGTGAGCGGGTTCACGCCGCCATGCGCTTGCAGGCTTTGCGTGATCAGCATGTTCAGCACCAGAAAGGCGCAGTACAACTGAACCAAGGTGGGGGTGTTGCGGGTGAGCTCGACAAAGGCGCGCGTCGTTCCACGCAGCCAGCGCTGGCCTGAAGTCAGTCCGGCAGCCAGCAATACACCTGCCACCAGGCTGCCTGGAATCACCAGCAGGCACAGCTGCAAGGTGACGCCCAGGCCACGGATGAAGGCATCGCGTTCATAGGCTTCCAGCAGAAATGCGAAGTTCAGGCCGAGCGGCTTGGCGGCCTGCACCAGCCATGGGTAGAAGCTGTGCTCCAACATGGCGATTCCGTCAGGCAGGCGTCTTGCGGTACTTGGCCTGCAGGTCGAACAAGCTTTGCGATGGGCTGAGCCCGTTTTTTTTCACGGTCTCAATCAGCCAGCCGCTGCGGTGCCACTGCTGAATGATGCGGTCGATGGCGGCACTGGCATCGCTCTCGCCCTTGCGCACCCAGATCACCTGGGGCGAGGGAATCAGGTCCTGGGCCAGCGGCAGTTCGTAGTCCCTCCAGTCACTGCCGCTGGCAACCATGAGCCGCAAGGTGGGGCTGACATGGACGGCGGCATCGCAGCCGCCGCCGCGCAGTGCCAACAGCGATTCGGGCTGACCACGAAAGGCCTTGATCTTGGCACCGTATTCCTCGATCAGCGGCTTGGTGTAGTTGGAACCTTGCGAAACGCAAACGGTCTTGCCGCGCACGTCGTCCCACTGCTTGAAGCTGCCGCCCTTGCGGGTCAGCAGCGCGCCGCCAATCTCCTCAAACGGGGTGGGGGCGAAGTCCAGGATCTCGGAGCGCTCCTGCGTCCAGGACATGTTGGCGATCAGCACATCCACCTTGCCCGATTGCAGAAACTGCACGCGATTGGAAGGTTGGACCTGCACGGCCTCCAGCTTCACACCCAGACCGGTAGCCACGGCCTGGGCGAGATCGACGTTGAAACCTTCGGGTTTTTGGGTCGCTGGGTTGATCGTGCCAAACGGCGGGCCCGACAAAATGACGCCGATGGTGACCTGGCCACGCTGCTTGATTTTGTCGAGCGTGGCATCGGCATGGGCCAGGTGGGCGGTCAGCGCCAGGGCGCTGACGGCGGCAGTGGAGAAAAAGCGAGAGGTCATGGCGAATGGGCAATGGCGGCCTGCCGCAGAGGGCGGGCCGCTTGGTGGCGCGAGAGCGGAGCGGGACTACTTGGACTTGGCGGCCTGCAAGGCCTGTTGCTGCAGTTCCACGAGCGCCGGCAGCGGTGGCGTGATGCCCAGGCGTTTTTCTGTGTCGATCAACCAGCCCGTGCGGTGCCAGTTCTGGATGACCCGGTCGACTGCTGCAATGGTGTCGTTCTCGCCTTTGCGGGTCCAGACGACGGAAGGCGCCTCGCCCAAGGCCAGGGTGATCGGTGCATCAAAGTCTTTCCAATCGGCATTGGTTTTGAGCAGGGGGTAGATCAGCGTGGTGTCGTGCACGGAGGCCACGCAGTTGCCACCGCGCAGTGCCAGCAAGGCCTCTGCCGAGCCTTTGAAGCCCTTGACCTGTACGCCATAGTCGGCCCCCAAAATGCGGGCATAGCTGCCGCCTTGCGAGGCGCAGACGGGTTTGCCGCGCAAGTCCTCCCACTTGGTCAGGCCACTGCCCTTGCGGGCGATGGCGGCACCGCCCACCTTGTAGAACGGGGTGGGCGCAAAGCCCATTACCTCGGCACGCTCGGGGTTCCAGTCGATGGAGGCGATCAGCAAATCGACCTTGCCCGACTGCAGAAACTGCACGCGATTGGAGGGCTGTACCTGAATCAGCGTGGCGTCCGCGCCCAGGTCACGCGCCAGCTGGCGTGCGAGTTCGGGGTTCCAGCCAATGAAGCGCTGGTTGGAGGGGTCAATCGAGCCTGTGGGGCCGCCGTTGAGCAACACGCCAATGGTGACGGACTTGTTGGCCTTGATCTTGTCCAGCGTGGCATCCGCATGGGCGCTAGCGGCACACAGCGCCAGCGCAGCAGCGAAGGCCAGGGTCGAGAGTGGGGGGGAGGGGAAAGAGACCGTCGAACGCATATCAAATGGGCTGCCTAGGCGCAGAAAAAGAGAGAGAAATGACCGCAGATAGCCATCATTGTTCGGGCTGCGTGCTGCAGGTGACAACGAAGTTTTTCGTGCTTGGGTATGCGTAAGACTTATATGGGGCGGCCAGCGGAGGGCGCCTGGACGGACGGCTCCCTGTGCTGGCGGACCAGGTCCGGTGGATGCTGAAAGCGGCGCTGCTGTGCCACCGGGCAAGCGATCGGCTGCAGCGCCGGCAGGTGGTGGCCACGGGCAGGCAAAATAAAAACGCCCGATGCATGGCATCGGGCGTTTGGGGCCGAATGGCTTAGGCAGGTGCCGGCAGTCCCACCGACGACCTCAGCAAGGGCGGGTCACGGCGCTTGTCTTGCCGGACGCGGATTGCAAGCGTTTGGGTCTGCGCATCGTATGCGCCGCTCGCAGTCTAAGGTAGGGCCCATGGCTGAGGGGTGGTATGGCAGCTTGTACCTATCACAGCGCCATGTCCGGCACTTTCTTGACAGCACCCTTGTCTTCCTGGGGCTGCACACCGGCTTCCACGCCGTGCAGGCTGGGCGAGGCAATCGCCAGGTTCAGCGCCTGCTCGGTGGCCTGCCATTCCTGCTGCAGCATGGCGGGGTTTTCGTTGAGCTTGATGCCGTAGCTCGGCACGATCTTGCGGATCTTGGCTTGCCAATCGGCGCTCTTGACCTTCTCGGGGAAGGCCTTTTCCAGCAGGGTCAGCATGATCGCTGGCGAGGTCGAGCCGCCGGGCGACGCGCCCAGCAGTGCGGTCAGCGAACGGTCCTGGGCGACGACGACCTCGGTGCCGAGCTTGAGGATGCCACCCTTTTCGGGGTCGTTCTTGATGATCTGCACCCGCTGGCCCGCTTCCCACAGGCGCCAGTCGGCATCCTTGGCCTCGGGCATGTAATGGCGCAGCGCGTCCATCTTCTGCTCCTTGTTCAGGCTCAGCTGCTGGGCCAGGTACTTGACCAGCGCAAACTCGTTGACGCCGACCTGCAGCTGCGGGATCACGTTGGCAAAGGTCGTGGCCTTGGCCAGGTCAAAGTAGGAGCCGTTCTTCAGGAACTTGCTCGACCAGGTCGCGAACGGCCCGAACAGCAGCACACGCTTGCCGTCCAGCACGCGGGTGTCCAGGTGGGGCACGGACATCGGAGGCGAGCCAGTATCGGCCAGGCCATAGACCTTGGCCAGGTGGCGCTCGGTGATCTCAGGCTTTTCGGTGACCAGGAACTCGCCGCCCACGGGGAATCCGCCATAGACCTTGGACTCGGGGATGCCCGACAGCTGCAGCAGTGGCAGCGCCGCGCCACCGGCGCCGATGAAGATAAAGCGCGCATCCACCGTCTGGATCTTGCTGCTGTCCTTCATGTCGAAGGCCGACACGCGCCAGGAGCCATCGCTGTTGCGCGTGATGGAGCGCACTTCCTGGCCGGTGCTCAGCTTGAAGTTGGGCTTGGACGACAGGTTCTTGTAGAACTGGCGCGTGATCTCGCCCAGGTTGACGTCGGTGCCCAGCGGCGAGCGGGTGGCGGTCACCACTTCGGCCGGGTCGCGGCCTTCCATCATCAGCGGAATCCATTCCTTGATCTGCGCCGGGTCGATGGACGACTCCATGCCGGTGAACAGCGGCGAGGCTTCCAGCGCCTTCAGGCGCTTTTGGATGAAGGAGCGGTTTTCCTCGCCGAACACCAGGTTCATGTGTGGCGTGGAGTTGATGAACTCGCGGGGATTGCCCAGTACACCGGCGCGCACCTGGTGCGACCAGAACTGGCGCGACACCTGGAAGTTTTCATTAATGTTAATGGCAGAAGAAATCTGCACATTGCCATTTTTATCCATCGGTGTGTAATTGAGCTCGCACAGCGCCGAGTGGCCGGTGCCGGCATTATTCCAGCCGTTGGAGCTTTCTTCGGCGACTTGGTCCAGGCGCTCGAACAATTCATAGCTCCAGCCGGGTTCGAGCTCCTGCAGATAAACGCCCAAGGTGGCACTCATGATGCCGCCGCCAATCAGCAGCACATCGACCTGGCGGTCCGCTTTTTCTGCGCGGTATTGGCTGCCAAAGAAATACTGGTAACCCACCACGCCCGCACCGACCGCTGCCGCCGAGGCGACGAACTTGCGACGGGTGAAGCCCTTCTTGGGCGCTTTGGCAGCGGAGGCCGCTTGGGGATTTTCTGTTGGATTCGTCATTGCTGAAACTCCACAAATTTTTGGATTTTGACAGTGTTGTCGTAAAAGACCATGAATAACCATGGTTTAAGCAGGCTCAATGTCTCTCCGATTCTGGGGTGCCTGTTCTGACGGTATTGAGCTGCTTGGCTTAGGCGGTTCTAAATAAGGGTGCCAATGAATATCCGAGGCCGATAGTAACGGTGGCTTTGCATATCCATAAAACAGAAAGTGGTTAATCAGTGATCACGAGCGCACCGGTATTTGGCGGCGCGCCAAAAACCAGTCGGCCAGGCCGGCGCAGACCACGGTGGCCGCTACCGGGGTGACCCAGCCCAGGCCCAGTGCGGCGCCGGGCAGGTGGTCCAGCCAGGTGGGCAAAGCGCTGGTCCATTGCAGCGCCTTGGCGCCATCGACCAGGCCAAACACCAGGGCCACCAGCATCACCGGGATGTAGACCCGAGCGGGCTGCTGCCAGCGCTGCAGCAGGCTGAGTGAGACCAGTGCAATCGCGGGGGGGTAGAGGGCGACCAGCACCGGGCCTGCGATCTCGATCAGCTGCGCCAGGCCCTGGTTGGCCACGGCGGCGCTGAAGATGCACAAGGACAGCGCGACACTGCGGTAGGAGAAGCCCGTCAGCTGGCTGAAAAAGCTGCTGCAGGCGCTCACCAAGCCCACGCCGGTGGTCAGGCAGGCCAGCAGGATCACGGCGGCGATCAGCCAGATGCCGGCGCTGCCAAAGCGGTGCTGCACAAAGGCGCTGAGGATCTGCACGCCGGTCACGGTGTTCTGCGCCAGCTCGCCACTGGTGGCGCCCAGGTAGCACAGCGAGATGTAGACCAGGCTCAGGCACACTGCGGCAATCAGCCCGGCATAGATGGCGTAGCGGGTGTGCAGGCGCGCATCGGTCACGCCCGCATCCTTGATGGCGTTGACGATGACAATGCCGAACACCAGCGAGGCGAGGGCGTCCATGGTCTGGTAGCCCTGCACAAAGCCCTGGGCAAAGGCGGCCAGCTGCGTGCCATAGTCGGGGTTGGCCGTGCTGTAGCCGCCCACGGGGGCCAGCACTGCCATGCCGCCCAGCGCCAGCAGCGCGGCAATCAGCAGCGGGGTGATGAGCTTGCCCAGCAGGTCCATCAGCTTGCCGGGGAACAGCGACAGCAGCAGCACCAGCGAGAAATAGACAATGCTGAACACCAGCAGCGCAATCGAGGTGTTGCCGACAAAGGGGGCAATGCCCATCTCGAACGAGACGGTGGCGGTGCGCGGCGTGGCAAAGAAGGGGCCGATCGTCAGGTAGATCGTGGTGGCCAGCAGCAGGCCGGCGATGCGGCCAATCGGATGCGTCAGCTGGTCCAGACCACCGCCCACGCGGGCCAGCGCCACCACGCCCAGCAGCGGCAGGCCCACGCCTGTCAGCAAAAAGCCGGTTGTGGCGCCCAGCAGGTTCTCGCCAGCGGCCAGGCCGACCAGTGGCGGGAAAATGATGTTTCCCGCGCCCAGGAACAGGGCAAAGGTCATGAAGCCGAGGGCGATAATGTCCCTGGTTTTCAGTGATTTCATAAAGGCTCTTGGTTCTTGCTGGTTGGCGCCCACTTAAGGGGGCTGCACCTGGCGAATGGAGTCACGGAGACGGGCATCAGAAAAATGGCCCCATGCGGACATGTGCTGTGGAGCGTTGGCTGCAGCTCCTACGGCAAATAGGCCTTGAGCGCGTGGCGTCCTTGTCGGGGCTGTTGTTATAGGCTGGGCCAATAAGGGCCCTTTGGTATCTGATGCGACGTGAATCCGTATAAACCCTTATTTTCTGCGAAAAGTTGTGACTCAGATCATCAAAGGCATATTCATCCCGGGGATAACCTGGGGCATGTTGCATAAAAGTAGTAAGCACCAGCCCCGCCCAGAGGCGCGGCCAGCGGGCGCCTTCTCTGTGGTGGGTCGTTTGGCAGGAGGCCTGCATGGCTGATCTGTTTAGCCAGGAACCGGCCGCGCCGCTGGCCGAAGCGCTGCGCCCCAAGACCTTGGACGAGGTCGTGGGCCAGTCCCATCTGCTGGGAGAAGGCAAGCCGCTGCGCCTGGCCTTCCAGTCCGGCAAACCGCATTCGATGATCTTCTGGGGCCCGCCCGGCGTGGGCAAGACCACGTTGGCGCGGCTGACAGCGACGGCGTTCCAGTGCGAGTTCATCGCCCTGTCTGCGGTCTTGTCGGGTGTGAAGGACATCCGCGAGGCCATGGAGCAGGCCAGGCAATATCTGGCGCAGGGCAAGAACACCATCTTGTTCGTGGACGAAATCCATCGGTTCAACAAGTCGCAGCAAGATGCCCTGCTGCCGCACGTGGAATCAGGGCTGTTCACCTTCATCGGCGCCACCACCGAGAATCCCTCCTTTGAGGTCAACTCGGCGCTGCTGTCGCGGGCCCAGGTCTATGTGCTCAAGTCGCTGACAGAGGCGGAGCTCAAGCGCTTGCTCCAGCGGGCCCAGGAAGAGCATGCGCTTGACGATCTGGCGTTTGACGACCTGGCCGTCGATACCCTCGTGGGGTATGCGGATGGTGACGCCAGAAGGTTTTTGAACCTGCTGGAACAAACGAGCACGGCAGCCAAGGCATCAGGCGTTGTGGAGGTCACGGCCGGGTTCCTGCAGAACGCGCTGACCTTGAACAGCCGCCGTTTTGACAAGGGCGGCGACAACTTCTACGACCAGATCTCGGCCTTGCACAAGTCGGTGCGCGGCTCGCACCCCGATGCCGCGCTCTACTGGCTCACGCGCATGCTCGACGGCGGCGCCGATGCGCGCTACCTGTCCCGGCGTATTGTGCGCATGGCCTGGGAGGACATTGGCCTGGCTGACCCGCGCGCGATGCAGATCGCCAACGATGCCGCGCTGACCTATGAGCGCCTGGGCAGCCCCGAGGGCGAGCTGGCCCTGGGCCAGGCCGTCATCTACCTGGCCATGGCCGCCAAGAGCAATGCCGGCTACAACGCCTACAACCAGGCCAAGGCCTTTGTAAAGCAGGACAAGAGCCGCGAAGTGCCCGTGCATTTGCGCAACGCCCCGACCAAGCTGATGAAGGAGCTGGGCTATGGGCATGAATACCGCTACGCGCATGACGAGCCCAATGCCTATGCGGCCGGGGAAACCTATCTGCCAGATGGCATAGATCCTCCCGGCTGGTACCAGCCCGTGCCCCGGGGACTGGAGCTGAAGATTGGCGAGAAGCTGGCGCAGCTCAAGCGCTGGGATGACGAGGCCGGGCAGGACTGAGCACCTGCTTTTTCCTGCCTATTCAAAGGTTTCCTGCGAGATCCACGCTGCGGCAGAGGGTGCCGCTGCACCCCCTCGCATGCCGTCCTCCATGCGCTCTATTAGTTGCGTATGAAACCGTTACCACATCTTGGCGAAACACATATTGCGCTGGATGAAGTGTGAGTAAAACACCGGGATACAACTGAGCGCCCCGGCAGAGGTCGTACAAGTTGTCGAAAATTTGTCGCAGATACGACAAAAGACTCTAGCGAGCATGGCGGGCATGCGCGGGAGTCGTACGACAACAAAGGTCTCTCACGATGCGGTTTTGCAAGTCAAAGTCGGGCGGCTCCTGGTCCAGGACTGCCTTCGGCTTGGTGTTTTCTGTGTGGGCAGGGATGCACGCGGCCCAGGCCCAGACGGCAGCGCCCGCGCAGCCGGCAGCCGCGTCGGCCGCTACGGCGCCTGCAGCGGCCACGGCTTCTAGCGATGCGCTTTTGGTAGAAAAAGGCCGCAAGCTGGCGGTAGCCGCTGACTGCGCCGCCTGCCACACGGCACCCAAGGGCGGCGCCAGCTTTGCCGGTGGCTACCCCATCGCTTCACCGCTGGGCAGCATCTATGCCACCAATATCACCCCGTCCAAGACGGCCGGCATTGGCAGCTACAGCCTCGAAGACTTCAGCCGCGCGCTGCGCCAAGGGCTGCGCAAGGACGGGGCCCATCTGTACCCGGCCATGCCTTACACGGCCTATGCCCAGATCAGCGATGAAGACACCGAGGCGCTCTACGCCTACTTCATGCATGGCGTCCAACCGGTGGACCAGGCCGCGCCGCAAACGGCCCTGCCTTTCCCCTTCAACATCCGCCTGTCGATGGCCGTGTGGAATGCGCTCTACCTGAAGGACCAGCGCTTCAAACCCGATGCCAGCAAGCCGCCGGAGTGGAACCATGGCGCCTACCTGGTCGATGCGCTGGCCCACTGCAGCACCTGCCACACCCCGCGCAATGCGCTGATGGCCGAAGACAGCAGCCGCTACCTGGGTGGCGGCTCGCTGGGCGCCTGGTATGCGCCCAACATCAGCTCGGATGCCATCAATGGCATTGGTGGCTGGACCGAGGCGGAGCTGGTGCAGTACCTCAAGACCGGCCGCGTGCCCGGCAAGGCCCAGGCCGCCGGCCCGATGGCCGAAGCCATCGAGCACAGCCTGCAGCACCTGCCCGACAGCGATATCCAGGCCATGGCGTCCTACCTCAAGCAAACCAAGGCGGTGGCAGGCGGCGAGACCCAGCCGCGCTACCGCTATGGCCAGGCCAGCCTGCAGTCCGAAGACACGCAGCGCGGTCTGGTCGACGGCGCCGATGCCGGCTGGAAGGTGTTCAGCGGCAGCTGCGCCCACTGCCACCAGGCCAATGCCAGCGGCACCGCCAATGGTGAATACCCCTCGCTGTTCCACAACAGCGTGACGGGAGCGGACCGCGCCGACAACCTCATCGCCACCATCCTGCACGGCGTGGACCGCACGGTGCAGGGGCGCGCCCATTTCATGCCTGCGTTTGGCGATGCCGCGTCCTTCACCGACCGGTTGAGCGACCAGGAGATCGCCGATGTCAGCAACTATGTGCTCACCCAGTACGGCAACCCGGCCGTCAAGGTACAGCCTGCTGATGTGGCTGCCGTGCGCGCCGGTGGCAAGCCGCCGCTGATTGCGCAGTTGCCCCGCCTCATCGTGCCGGCTGCCGTGGTGTTGCTGGTCTTGGTGCTGGCCTTCATCGTGATCCGTCAACGCCGCAAGGCCGCTGCCTCGTCTGGAGTCTGACCCGCATGACCTCGTCTTCTTTCCCAAAATCCGCCGTGCTCTGCGCCAAGCCCCTGGTGCCTGCGATGCCTGCGGGCATCTCGCGCCGCAGCCTGCTGGGCGCTGCGGCTGCCAGCGGTGTGGCGCTTGCCGCTGGCGGCTTTGCCGTGCTGGGCTCCAGCAATGCCTTTGCCGCCAGCGTGGCGGCCGATGATTTCCTGCGCCTGTCGGAGTTTGTCACCGGCGGCAGCCCGCTGTCGGCCGGCCTGGCCACGCGCTACCTGGCGGCACTGAGCAAGAGCGATGCCCGCTTTGCCGCCGCTGCACAAGCGCTGCACCAGCATGTGGCCAGCCAGAAGATCAGCCATGTCGATGACCTGCTCGCTGCGCCCGATCTGGACCCGGCGCTGCGCGCCACCGCGACCCAGATCGTCTCGGCCTGGTACCTGGGCGTTGTCGGCGAAGACGCTGACGCCGTGCTGATCAGCTACGCCAATGCGCTGATGTACCGCCCCACGGCCGGCATCCTCGATATTCCTACCTACGGCAGTGGCCCCGATTCCTGGGGCAGCAAGCCCGTGGTGCCTGCCAGCCCCAACCAGAAGAGCCCACAAGCATGAGCAGCAAGCAAACGCAATACGACGCCGACCTGATCGTCATCGGCTCCGGGGTCATGGGCGGCATCATCGGTGCCAAGCTGGCGCAGGCTGGCAAGTCCGTCATCATCCTGGAAGCCGGCCCGCGCGTGCGCCGTGCCGACATCGTCGAGACCTTCCGCAATGCGCCGATCAAGCTCTCGCTGGCCAATATGAAGCTGCAGGGCGCGGGTTCGCCGTTTCCCAATCCGCCGCATATCCCCTCGACCTATGGCGACTACCTGCAGCAGACCGGCCCGGTGAAATACCCCACCAAGTACCTGCGTGTGGTGGGCGGCACCACCTGGCACTTTGGCTCGGCGCTGTGGCGCATGATCCCCAATGACTTCAAGCTGCAGACCCTGTATGGACGCGGCCGCGACTGGCCGATTGGCTACGACGAGCTCGAACCCTACTACTGCGAGGCCGAGGCCGAGCTGGGCGTGACCGGCTACGACGGCCAGGACGAGAGTGGCCACGGCGGCGAAGCGCATCCGCCGCGCTCCAAGCCCTTCCCGATGAAGGGCTTCAATGTGCCTTACTTCATGCAGCGCATGGACGAGATGCTCAAGCCCGGTGGCTATAACCCGGTGCTCGAGCCCCATGGCCGCGCCAGCCGCCCCTACGGCAACCGCCCGGTCTGCGCCGGCAACAACAACTGCAACCCGGTCTGCCCCATTGGCGCCAAGTACGACGGCTCCATGCACATCGATGTGGCCGAGCGCGCAGGCGCCAAGCTGCTCGACAATGCCGTGGTCTACAAGATCGAGGCCGGTGACGACGGCAAGATCACCGCCGTGCACTACAAAAAGCCCGATGGCACATCGCAGCGCCTGACCGCGCGCCACTTTGTGCTGGCCGCCTATGGCATCGAGAGCCCCAAGCTGCTCCTGATGTCGACCTCGGAGAAATACCCGAACGGCATTGCCAACTCCTCCGACCAGGTGGGCCGCAACCTGATGGGCCACACCGGTATCAGCATGAACATCATGATGAACGAGGATGTCTGGCCGGGCCAGGGCCCGACCGAGCTGCTGGTCTACCTGAACTACCGCGATGGCGCCTTCCGCAAGGACATCCCCAGCTACAAGACCAAGTTCCGCAACACGGTGACGACCTCACAGATTGCCTCCAGTCTGATCGCCAAGGGCGTGCTGGGCAGCAAGCTGGACGAGGAAATCCGCCGCCAGTCGGCCCGCTCGCTCAACGTGGCGGTGGACTTCGAGACCGAGGCCTTGCCGCAAAATCGCGTGGTCCCCAGCAAGACCAAGACGGACGCGATCGGCATCCCCGTGCCCGAGATTTACTACAGCGTCAACGACTACTGGAATGCTGGCCGCGACTTCGCGGTGAAGGACCTGCAGCGCATGGCCGGCCTGCTCAATGCCGATGTGCTGAAGATGGACACCAACCACCAGGACCGCCAGCACATCATGGGCACCACCATCATGGGCGACGATCCAAGCAACTCCGTGGTGGACCGCGACTGCCGCACCCATGACCATCCCAACCTGTTCATCGCCGGTACCAGCGTGATGCCCTCGGCATCGTGCATGAACCCGACCTTGACCGGGGCCGCCTTGAGCGTGCGTATTGCGCACCAGTTGCTCAAGGAAATCTAAGCACCACGGCCTCAGCCGCTGCCCGGCGCTGAGGCCAGCCTTTCCCCTCGGATAAGCCCCGAGCAGGACAATACCGGCCATGATCGTCCGTCCTCCCTTGCATTGGCTGCGCATGCTGTTTGTGTGGCGCGGCTCCATCCTGCCGGCGATCACGCCGCAGCTGATCCTCATCACCATCCTCGCGGTGGTGGCCACGCTGCTGCACGGCTCCATCCTGAGCTGGAAGGTGCCGCTGAACTTTGTGCCGTTCTCGCTGATCGGCCTGACCCTGGCGATCTTTCTGGGTTTCAGAAACAGCACCTCGTATGCGCGCTTTTGGGAGGCGCGCACGCTCTGGGGCGTGTTGCTGGTCGAGAGCCGGCACCTGGCCGCCCAGGCGCTGAGCCTGACCCAGGACCGCGCACAGACGCGCGTGCTGGTGCTGCGCCTGTGCGCCTTTGCCTATGCGCTCAAGCACCAGCTGCGCGGCAGCGATGCGCGTGCCGATCTGGCGCTCTTCCTGCCGCCAGGCGAGGTGCAGCAGATCAGCGAGGCGCGCTTTCCTGCCGCCATGGCCATGCTGCTGGTGCAGCGCTGGGTGGGTGAGCAATGCCTGCAGGGCCGCATTGCGCCGGCCGTGGTGCCCGTGTTCGAGCAGGCGCTGGCGCGCCTGGGCAGTGCGCTGGGCGGCTGCGAGCGTATTGCCAGCACGCCGATTCCGTTCACCTATTCGGTGATCCTGCACCGCAGCATCTACATCTACTGCTTTTTGCTGCCCTTTGGCCTGCTGGACTCCATCGGCACGATGACGCCGGTGATCGTCTGCTTTGTCGCCTACACCTTCTTTGCGCTGGAGGCACTGGGCGCCGAGCTGGAGCACCCCTTTGGCATGGAGGCCAATGACCTGGCGCTGGATGCGATGGTCTATGGCATTGAGTCCTCGGTGCTGGAGATGCTGGGCGAGGCGCCGCTGGCTAAGGCTCCCCAGGTGCGCGATTTTGTACTGCACTGAAGACCAGGCTGGCACGCAGTCCTGCGCCCTCTGAGCGCGGCGACAGCCGGAACCGCGCCTGCTGCAGATGGGCCAGCTTGGCCACAATCGCCAGGCCCAGGCCTGCACCCTGGCCGAGCGACTGGCCGCTGGGCCCTTGCTGCCAGCGCTGCATGGCGGCCTGGCATTGTTCCTCGCTCATGCCCGGGCCATCGTCGATGACGGCCAGCTCGGCGCTGCAGCCATCGCCGGCGGCCTGCAAGGCCACGGTGACCGACTGGCCGCCATAGCGCAGCGCATTGAGGATCAGGTTGTCCAGCATGGCCGCGAGCAGGTTGGCATCGGCGGCGATGCGCAGCTGCTCAGCCCAGGCCGTGTCCAGGCCCTCGGCACCCAGGTCGATCTGCGCGCGGCTGGCGGCATCCCAGTGGCGCAGCACCGCCTGCTGCACCTGCTCGGCAGCGGCGACTGGCGCCAGTTGCACGGCGCTGGCCTCATCGCTCAGCGCCAATAGCAGCAGCTGGTCCACCAGGTGGCTGGCACGCGCCACGCTGTCCGAGATGCGCTGCAGTTGCTGCTGCTGCACGGCAGGGTCGGCATGGCCCAGCCCATAGTCGGCCAGCGCCTTGATGCCGGCCAGCGGCGTGCGCACCTCATGCGCCACATTGCCGGCAAACTCGCGCTGGGTCTCGACGTTGTCGGCAATACGGGCGAGCAGCGCATTGGTGGTCTGGCGCAGCTGCTCGATCTCGCGCGTGGTCGCCGGCGCGCTGGGGGGGATGGGCGCCAGGTCCTGGGCATCGCGCCGCGACAGCGACCGTTCCAGCGCAGCGAGCGGCGCCATGTCCTGGCCAATGCGGTGGTGCAGCCACCACAGCAGCAGCACCAGCAGGGTGAGCTGCGGTATCGCGGCATAGAGGAACAAATGCTGGATCAGGCTGTCGCGCACCCGCGTGGTGTGCATCATCACGATGCTCAGCTGCTGCTCGCCCACGGCGCTGCGCAGCGCCACGGCCCGCACCAGCTGGCCGTTGTAGAGGGTCTCGCGGTAGCTCACTGGCTCGCTCTCGTCCCAGGGCAAGAGCGGCAGCGGCTCGCCGGCCAGCTGGCTGCCGTCGGAGCGGTAGACGGCGTAGTACACATACTCGGCCTGGTCGAAGAGGGCGGCCTTGAGCTCGCTGTCGGTCAGCTGCAGGGCCACCTCACCCTCGTCATCGGCGCGCAGGTGCGAGGCTATTGCATAGGCGTCATCGAGCAGCGCGCGGTCAAAGGCACTTTGGGTGAAATGGTTGGCCAGCGCCATCATGAACACGGTGCCCAGCAGCCAGGTCCAGACCAGCGGCCAGCGCACATGGCGCAGCACGCGCATGCGCAGCGATGGCAGCGGGCTGGAGCGGGCCGTGGTGGATGTGGTGGTGGCGGTGGTGCTCATGCGGCATCGCCGCTGTCGGCCTCGATCAGGTAGCCAATGCCGCGCAGCGTGCGGATGGCTGCGCCGCTGTGCTGCAGCTTTTTGCGCAGCCGCGAGATAAAGGCTTCGAGCGCGTTGTCGCCCAGTGCTTCATCAAAGTCCGAAAGCTTGTCCGACAGGCTGCGCTTGCTCACTGCGCGGCCGGGCGGGCTCATCAGCTCCCAGAGCACTTCGAACTCGCGCGCCGGCAGGTCCAGCGGCTGCGCACCCACGCGAAAGCGCCGGTTGTTGCGCTCCAGGCTGAGCTGGCCCACGGTCGATATGTCCTGCGTGCCAATCGCGCGGCGCACCAGCGCGCGCAGCCGGGCCTCGACCTCGGCCAGTTCAAAGGGCTTGCCCAGGTAGTCGTCGGCGCCACTGTCCAGGCCGGCGATGCGGTCCGGGGTCTGGTTGCGGGCGGTGAGCACCAGCACAGGCGTGTTGTCGCCACGGCGCCGCGCCTGCTGCAGCAGGGCCAGGCCGCTGCCCATCGCACTGCCGCGCACGGCGCTGCAAGGCAGGTTCAGGTCGAGCAAGATGGCATCAAAGCGCTGCACCCGCCACCAGTGCTCGGCCGCGCCCAGGTCGGCCGCCTGGTCCACATGGTGGCCCGCATCGCGCAGGCTGCTGACCACCACATCGCGCAGCACCGCGTCGTCTTCAATCACAAGAATTCGCATGGCCCAAGACTAGCAAAAGCAAAGTGGCGCAGCCAGAAAAAAGCCTGTTCCGGCCGGAAGGCTGGAACAGGCGCACACTGGAGTGCAAACGGTCAGGACGATGCCGCAGCGGGTACAGCACTGTCTTGCGCCTGGGCAAAGGCCCGGGCTTCCTTGCGCGATTTGCGCACGCCCGACCAGATGGCCCACAGCAGGATCGCCGCCGTCAATGCCAGCAAGGAGGCGCTGATCGGGCGGTTGAAGAACACCGAGGCATCGCCACGCGAGAGCAGCATCGCGCGGCGCAGGTTTTCTTCGAGCATCGGCCCCAGGATATAGCCCAGCAGCAGCGGTGCGGCCTCAAAGCGCAGCACCATCAGCACATAGCCGATGATGCCCAGCACGGCCACCATGTAGATGTCGAACAGGTTGTTGTTGACGCTGTAGACGCCCAGCGCGACAAACACCAGGATCGCCGGGTACATCCAGGCAAAGGGAATGCGCAGCAGCGCGACCCACAGCCCGATGGTGGGCAGGTTCAGGATCACCAGGAAGATATTGCCGATTGCAAAGCTGACGATCAGCCCCCAGAACAGCTCAGGCTGCTCGGTCATCAGCATCGGGCCGGGCTGGATACCGTGGATGATCAGCGCGCCCAGCATCACGGCCATCACCGCGTCGCCCGGAATACCGATGGACAGCGAGGGCACAAAGGCGGTTTGTGCAGCGGCATTGTTGGCCGACTCGGGCGCGGTGATGCCTTCGATGGCGCCATGGCCAAAGCGGCTCGGGTCTTTGGCGACGCGCTTTTCAATCGCGTAGGACATGAAGGACGCAATCGACGGGCCCACGCCCGGCAGCGCACCGAGGAACGAGCCCAGCGCCGAGCCGCGCAGCATCGGCTTGATGGTGGCGCGGAACTCTTCGCGCTCAGGCACCATCGAGCGAAGCGTGACCTTGTCGGGCTTCTGGTTGGCATCGGCCAGGTTGATGCAGCGGATCACCTCGGCCACACCAAACAGGCCCATCGCCAGCGCCACCAGGTTGACACCGTCCATCAGCTCGGGGATGTCAAAGGAGTAGCGTGCCACGCCCGAGTTCACATCGGTGCCGATCATGCCCAGCAGCAGGCCGAACACCACCATGCACAGGCCCTTGGTGGCCGAGCCGGCGCTCATCGACGAGGCGGCCACCAGGCCCAGCAGCATCATCGAGAAGAACTCGGTGGGGCCAAACTGCAGGCCGATCTTGGAGATCGCCGGCGAGAACAGCACCAGCAGGATCAGGCCGGACATGGCGCCGACCAGCGAAGCAATCGTCGTGACAAAGAGCGCCACCCCGGCCTTGCCCTTGCGCGCCATCGGGTAGCCGTCCAGACAGGTCACCGCCGAGGACGGTGAACCGGGCAGGTTCAGCAAGATGGAGGCGGTGGAGCCGCCATACTGCGCGCCGTAGTAGACCCCGGCCAGCATGATGATGGCCGCCGTGGGCGACATATGGTAGGTAAAGGGCAACAGCAGCGAGATGGCTGCCAGCGCACCAATGCCGGGCAGCACGCCGACGACGGTGCCCAAAAAGACGCCCAGGAAGCAGTACCAGAGCGTCGAGGGATCGGCCACCACATTGAGGCCCATCCAGAGGTTTCCAAGCAAATCCATAGAGATCCTTTGTCAGTGCCGGGCTCAGGGCCAGATAGGCAGCGTCATGCGCAGGCCAATGGGAAAAATCACGGTGGTCAGGGCTGCGACGGCCAGACTCACCAGCAGGCGGGTGCGGATGCGCATCTTGGTCGCAAGCAGCGCGACCAGGCTGGCCACCAGCGCGGCCAGCGCCACGCCCAGCGGGTAGAGCAGCAGCGCAAAGGCCAGCAGGCTGGCCACCGACCAGAACAGGTTGCCCCACTGCAGCACGATGGGGCTGCCCTGGCGCCACCAGGCGGGTATCGCCAGCAGCAGGCCCAGGCCAAACAGCAGCCAGCCCAGCACGACCGGGAAGTAGCCCGGCCCCATGCGATCGGCACTGCCAAAGTTGTATTCGCGCCCGTAGAGCGCAAAGAACAGGCCTGCTGCTGACATCAGCAGGCCGCCGACGATGTCATGGATGTCTCTTGTCATTTTCATTCGGTTCAATCCTGTGTGGTTCCATGCCGGCGCGCTTCTTGGCCAGGATGGGCACGCACGCAGGCGCCGCCACCTTAAGGGCGCTTACCTGACGGGAACCTGATTGCAGGGCGCAAGTCGCGCACGCAGGCGTGCTGCGGGCGACTCGGCGTTGGTATGCGAATGAAGGGGGTGCTGCGCCGCTCAGCCCAGCGCAGGCAGGCTGCCGGCCTGCTGCGACTGCTCGAGCAAAAAGCTGATCATCGTGCGCACGGCCTTGGTCTGGTGGCGGTTGGGCATCCACAGCAGGTACATGTGGTTGCCAAAAATGCTCAGCCGCCAGTCGCGCAAGGTGGTGACGACCTCGCCGCGCTCGACCTCGGCGCGGATCACATAGTCGGGTACGATGCCCACGCCCAGGCCGGCCATGATGCCCTGGCGCAGAAACGGAAAATGCTCGGAGATGAGGCTGGGCTCGAGCCGGATCTCCTTGCGCAGCTCGCCCTGGTAGGCGCGCACCAGCAGCTGCTTGCCCACCACGCCGCTGGTGATCAGTGGCACATGGCGCAGGTCCTCGGGCTGCTGGGGCAGCATGTTCTGGCCGGCATAGTCGATGCTGGCGCAGGCCACATAGTTCATCTCGCCCATGTGGCGGGCCACCAGGTTGTCCGGCGGTGTGGGCAGCACGCGCACCGCAATGTCCACTTCGTCGCGCACCAGGTTGTCGACCCGGTTCTCAAAGATCACATCGAGCACGATGTCGGGGTAGAGGCGCTTGAAGGCGATCAGCCAGTCGCTCATCACCAGCTGGCCATAGCCGCTGGGAACCGCCAGCCCGACCCGGCCTTGCAGGCCCTTGCCCAGGCTGCGGATGGTTTCGCTGGCGGCGGCCAACTCATTGCGGATGCTGCGGCCATGCTCATACAGGCGCAGGCCCACCTCGGTGGGCTCGACCCGGCGCGTGGTGCGGCGCACCAGCTGCACGCCCACCGATTTCTCCAGCTGGCCCAGGTGGTAGCTGACATTGGCGCGGCTCATCTTGAGCTTGGCAGCAGCGCGGCTGAGGTTGCCGGAGTCGATGATTTCCACCAGCAAGGTGAGGGCGTTGTGGTCCATGGGATGCGATTGTCCAAATTCTTTTGACAGTCTGTCAATCCTCTATGTGATTGTCAAATTAGCCTAGTTGCACTGACAATGGTTCGCAACCCGTTTTCGATTGAACAACCAGGAGACATGCATGAGCGCAGAGAACGCTGCGGTGGTGAGCCTTGCCCGCGAAGGGCAGGTATTGGTCGTCACCATCCAGAACCCCCCCGTCAACGCCTTGAGCCAGGCCGTGCGCCAGGGCCTGGCCGATGCCGTGGCCCAGGCGCGCAGCGATGCGCAGGTCCAGGCCATCTTGCTGGTAGGCAGTGGCAAGGCCTTTATTGCCGGTGCCGATATCCGTGAATTTGGCAAGCCTGCGATGCCGCCCAGCCTGCCCGATGTGCTGGTGCAGCTGGAGAACAGCGACAAGCTGGTCGTGGCTGCCATCCACGGCCCGGCGCTGGGCGGTGGCCTGGAAGTGGCGCTGTCCTGCCACTACCGGCTGGCGGTATCCGGCGCCAAGCTGGGCCTGCCCGAGGTGCAGCTGGGCCTGCTGCCCGGCGCCGGTGGCACGCAGCGCACCCCGCGCCTGATCGGCGTCAAGGCTGCGCTCGATCTGATGCTCTCGGGCCGCCACGCCAGCGCCGAAGAAGCGCTGGCCATGGGCCTGGTCGACCAGGTCGAGCCCGCAGGCAGCGATGCCCGCACGGCCGGCCTGGCCTATGCCAACGCACTGCTGGCCCAGAACGCCCCCGTGCGCCGCACCCGCGAAGCCAGCGCGCTGGCCGACAAGGCGGCATCCCAGGCCGAACTCGATGCTGCCAAGGCCGAGTCGGCCAAGAAAAGCCGGGGCCTGTTCTCGCCCGGCAAGATCATTGAATGCGTGCAAGGCGCGCTGGACCTGCCGTTTGAGCAAGGCATGCAAAACGAGCGCAAGCTGTTTGTGCAGTGCCTGGAGAGCCCGCAGCGCGCGGGACTGATCCACGCCTTCTTTGCCGAGCGTGAAACCGCCAAGATCCCCGAGGCCAAGGCCGCGGCACCGCGCGCCCTGAACAGCATCGGTGTGGTGGGTGGCGGCACCATGGGCGCCGGCATCACCGTGGCGGCTCTCGATGCCGGCCTGCCGGTGGTGATGGTCGAGCGCGATGAGGAATCCATCGCCCGGGGCCGCGCCAATGTCGAAAAGGTCTACGACGGCCTGATCGCCAAGGGCCGCATGACGGCCGAGAAAAAGGCCGCCATCATGGCGCGCTACAGCGGCAGCACCGACTACGCCGCGCTCGCCCAGGTGGACCTGGTGATCGAGGCGGTGTTTGAAGAGATGGGCGTCAAGAAGGCCGTGTTTGCCGAACTGGACAAGGTCTGCAAGAGCGGCGCGGTGATTGCCACCAACACCTCCTACCTGGATATCGATGCGATTGCCGCGAGCATCTCGCGCCCGCAGGATGTCATCGGTCTGCACTTCTTCAGCCCCGCCAACATCATGAAGCTGCTGGAGATCGTCGTGCCCGCCAAGGTGAGCGCCGATGTGGTGGCCACTGCTTTCGAGCTGGCCCGCCGCATGAAGAAGGTGCCCGTGCGCGCCGGCGTCTGCGATGGCTTTATCGGCAACCGCATTCTGGCCGTGTACCGCGAGGCGGCCAACTACCTGCTTGAAGACGGTGCCTCGCCCTACCAGATCGACGAGGCGGTGCGCGAGTTCGGCTACCCCATGGGCCCCTTCCAGGTCGCCGACCTGGCCGGTGGCGACATTGGCTGGGCCACGCGCAAGCGCAAGGCCGCCACGCGCAACCCCCAGGCCCGCTATGTGCAGATTGCCGACCGCATTGCCGAGAAGGGCTGGTTTGGCCAGAAGACCCAGCGCGGCTACTACTTGTACCCGCAAGGCGCGCGCGTGGGCGAGCAAGACCCCGAAGTGCTGGCCATTGTGGATGCCGAGCGCCAGCGCGCTGGCGTGACGCCGCGCAGCTTCAGCAATGCCGAGATCATGCGCCGCTACATGGCCGCGATGGTCAACGAAGGCGCCAATGTGGTGCGCGAAGGCATTGCGCTGCGTCCGCTGGATGTGGATGTGACCTTCCTCTACGGCTATGGCTTCCCGCGCTTCCGGGGTGGCCCGATGAAGTGGGCCGACATGGTGGGCCTGGACAAGATCCTGGCCGACATCCGCGAGTTCGCCAAGGAAGACGCGCTGTTCTGGACGCCATCGCCCCTCTTGGTGGAGCTGGTGGACAAGGGCGAGAACTTCGAGAGCCTGAACAAGGCGGCCTGAGCGCATCGCGCCATCCGGTCCATCGAGGCCGGCAGTGCAGCCCGGGGCTTTCGCACAGCAAAACCCCGGGTTGCTACATAAAAAATAGCTGTTAGCGCTTGGGTGACAAGCGCTGGCGGCCACAAAAATCACAATCAACGGTCGCTCAGACCCAAGGAGACATGCATGCGTGAAGCCGTCATCGTTTCGACAGCGCGTACGCCGCTGGCCAAATCCCACCGTGGGGAGTTCAATGTCACGCCCGGTGCGCAGCTGGCGGCCTTTTCCATCAGCGCAGCGGTGCAGCGCGCCGGCATCGACCCGGCCCTGATCGAAGACGTGGTGCTGGGCTGCGGCTACCCCGAAGGGACGACCGGCCGCAATATCGGCCGCCAGGCGGCGGTGCGCGCCGGCCTGCCCATCAGCGTGGGCGGCACCGTGGTCAACCGCTTCTGCGCCTCGGGCCTGCAGGCGATTGCCTTTGCGGCCGGCCGCATCATTGTCGATGGTGCACCGGCGATGGTGGCCGGTGGTGTCGAGAGCATCTCGCTGATCCGTTCGAGCAACACCAACCCCTCGGATGCCGATCCCTGGCTGGTCGAGCACAAGCCCGACCTGTTCATGGCCATGATCGACACCGCCGATGTGGTGGCCAAGCGCTACGGCATCAGCCGCGACGACCAGGATGCGTTCTCGCTGCAAAGCCAGCAGCGCACCGCAGCGGCGCAGGCCAATGGCACTTTCGACAACGAGATCGTGCCCTGCGCCACGCGCATGGCCGAGAAGAACAAGGAAACCGGTGAGGTCAGCTACAAGGACGTCACCGCGACCATGGACAACTGCAACCGCCCCACGACCACGCTCGAGGGTCTGGCCAAGCTCGAACCCGTCAAGGGCGCGGGCAACTTTGTCACCGCCGGCAATGCCTCGCAGCTGTCCGATGGCTCGGCCGCCTGCGTGCTGATGGAAGCCAAGGAAGCGGCCAAGCTGGGCCTGGCGCCGCTGGGCGCCTTCCGTGGCCTGGCCATTGCCGGTTGCGAGCCCGACGAGATGGGCATTGGCCCGGTGTTTGCCGTGCCCAAGCTGCTGGCGCGCCACGGCCTGACGGTGCAGGATATCGACCTCTGGGAACTGAACGAAGCCTTTGCCTCGCAGGCGCTCTACTGCCAGCGCAAGCTGGGCATCCCGATGGAACGCCTCAACGTCAACGGCGGCGCGATCTCCATCGGCCACCCCTTTGGCATGACCGGCGCGCGCTTGACCGGCCACATCCTGCTCGAGGGCCAGCGCCGCAAGGCCCGGGGCGAGAAACTGAAGTGGGGCGTGGTGACCATGTGTGTGGGCGGTGGCATGGGTGCCGCTGGCCTCTTTGAGATTTTCTGACCCCCCCTGAGGCGTTGCGCGCTATCCCCCAGGGGACGACGCCACCGCTGCGGGGCGGCCCTTGCTGGGCATCACCCAGATTGCGCAGCGCAGAGTTTGAGATGTGCAGGCCTTGCCTGCCCACGTTAATGAGGAGATAGCCATGGACTTGCAATTCAGTCCCGAAGAAGAAGCCTTCCGCGCCGAAGTACGTGCGTTTCTGAAAGACAACCTGCCCCAGGACCTGGCCGCCAAGGTCAAGGCCGGCCAGCGCCTGACGCGCTTTGACCAGGAAAACTGGCATGCCATCCTGAACAAGAAGGGCTGGCTGGCCTACCACTGGCCGCAGGAATTTGGCGGCACGGGCTGGTCGCCGGTGCAGAAGTTCATTTTTGACGACGAATGCGCACTGGCCGGTGGCCCGCGCCTGGTGCCCTTTGGCTTGTCCATGCTCGGCCCGGTGCTGATCAAGTACGGCAACGAGGCGCAGAAGAGCCACTGGCTGCCGCGCATCCTCAATGGCGATGACTGGTGGTGCCAGGGTTACTCCGAGCCGGGGGCCGGCTCCGACCTGGCCTCGCTCAAGACCACGGCCGTGCGCCATGGCGACCACTACATCGTCAACGGCCAGAAGACCTGGACCACCCAGGGCCAGCACGCCAACATGATGTTCTGCCTGGTGCGCACCAACAAAGAGGTGAAGTCGCAGCAGGGCATCAGCTTTGTGCTGATCGACATGAACCAGCCCGGCGTCGAAGTGCGCCCCATCCGCACCCTGGATGGCGACAAGGAAGTCAACGAAGTCTTTCTGACCGATGTGAAGGTGCCGCTGGACAACCTGGTGGGCGAGGAGAACAAGGGCTGGACCTATGCCAAGTACCTGCTGACCTATGAGCGCACCGGCATTGCCGGCGTGGGCTTCTCGATGGCCGGGCTGGAAAAGCTCAAGGTGATTGCCCAGCGCGTGCAGCGCAATGGCAAGCCGCTGATCGAAGACCCGCAGTTTGCCACCCGCATGGCCAAGGTCGAGATCGAGCTTTTGAACATGGCCACTACCAACCTGCGCGTGATCGCCTCGGTCGCGGGTGGCGGTGTGCCCGGCGCCGAGAGCTCGATGCTCAAGATCAAGGGCACTGTTGTGCGCCAGGAGCTGCTGTCGATGATCCGCCGTGCGATGGGGCCGTACGCGCTGCCCTTTATCGAAGAGGCGCAGTTTGCCGAATACGCCGACGAGCCCGTGGGCCCCAAGGAGGCGGCCACCGCCGCTGCGGCCTATTTCAACTACCGCAAGCTGTCGATCTTCGGCGGCTCGAACGAAATCCAGCGCAACATCATCTCCAAGATGATCCTCGGCCTATGAAATAAGCCACCCCCTGAGGCGCTGCGCGCCTTCCCCCTGGAAGGGGGACGACGCCTATGCTGCGGGGCGGCCCTTGCTGGCGTCTCGCAGCTGTGCCCTGCAGGTTCCAGGCGCTGCGATCTCAGCAAGCGCCATGGTTAGATAAGGAGATTTTTTATGAACTTTCAACTGGATGAAGACCGCCGCATGCTGGCCGATGCGCTGGGCCGCTACCTGAGCGAGCAGTACAGCACCGAGTACCGCAACAAGGCCGCCTATGGCGCCCAGGGATTTAGCGCAGATACCTATGCCAAGCTGGCAGAGCTGGGCGCGATTGGCGCGCTGTTCAAGGAGGCCGATGGCGGCTTTGGCGGCGATGGCGTCGATATCAGCGTGGTGTTCGAGGCACTGGGCACGCACCTGGTCGCAGAGCCGCTGCTGGGCGCCTTGCTGGTGGGCCGCGCGCTGACCGAGGCCGGCAGCGAGGCGCAAAAGGCGCAGCTCGAAGGCATCATCGGCGGCGAGACGATTGCCGCGCTGGCGCATGACGAGCCCGCGAACCACTATGAGTTGAACCGCGTGGCCACCACCGCCCAAACCGAGGGCGATGGCTGGGTGCTGAACGGCAGCAAGGCCGTGGTGCTGTTTGGCGACCAGGCGCAGCTGCTGCTGGTCTCCGCCCGCACGGCAGGCGCCGTGGGCGATGAGGCCGGCATCTCGCTGTTCCTGGTGCCGGGCGATGCCACTGGCATCAGCAGCCGGGGCTATGGCCGCATCGATGGTGGCCATGCCGCCGAGCTGGTGCTGGCCAATGTCAAGGTCGGTGCCGATGCCTTGCTGGGCAAGCTGGGCGAAGGCCATGCGCTGCTCGAACGCATCTGCGGCTTTGGCTTGCTGGCGCTGGCGGCCGAATCGCTGGGCGCGATGGATGTGGCCAAGAACCACACGCTGGAATACCTGCGCACGCGCAAGCAGTTTGGCGTGCCGATCGGCAGCTTTCAGGCGCTGCAGCACCGCATGGCCGATCTGCTGCTCGAAGCCGAGCAGGCGCGCTCGGCCGTCATCAACGCGGCAGCGGCCATCGACAACCCCGACTACATCGAGCGTGAAAAAGCGCTGTCGGCCGCCAAGTACAGCGTGGGCCAGATTGGCACCCTGATGGCCGAAGAGGCGATCCAGATGCATGGCGGCATTGGTGTGACCTGGGAGCTGCCGCTGGCGCACTACGCCAAGCGCATCATCATGATCGACCACCAGCTGGGCGACATGGACCACCACCTGGCGCGCTACATGGCGCTGCAGGCCCAGGAACGCGCTGCAGCCAAGGCCGCCTGATGACGACCGCCAGCAACGCAAACCCCGCGCTGCTGGCGCGCCGCGAAGGCGGCGTGCTGGTGCTGACCAACAACAACGAGGCGGCGCGCAATGCGCTGTCGCCCGACTTCTACCTGGGCCTGACCGCAGCGCTCCAGGACGCAGCGACCGACCCGGCCGTGGGCGCGATTGTGCTCACCGGTGCCGGTGGGCATTTCTGCTCCGGTGGCGATCTGCGCCGTATTGCGACGCGCCGCGACCAGCCCGCAGAAAAGCGCCGCGAGCTGCTCGAAGGCCTGCATGACCTGGTGCGTGCGCTGCGCAACTGCCCCAAGCCGGTGGTGGCCGCAGTCGAGGGTGCTGCCGCAGGCGCGGGCCTGTCGCTGGCGCTGGCCTGCGACATGCTGGTGGCAGCGCGCAATGCCGCGTTCTCGGTCGCCTATGTGAAGGTGGGGCTGTCGCCTGACGGCGGCGCCACGGCCTTTTTGGCCGAGCACCTGTCGCGCCAGCTGCTGACCGAGCTGTGCCTGACCGGCGACCGGGTGAGCGGCGAGCGCATGCAGCAGCTGGGCCTGGTCAACCGCCTGGCCGAGCCGGGCGATGCGCTGGCGCAGGCCATCGCACTGGCCGCGCAGCTGGCCGATGGCCCCTTGCAGGCGATGGCCAGCATCAAGTCGCTGTGCCGCGCTGCCTATGACAACAGCCTGGAAGCGCAGCTGGACATGGAGGCCGAGTTGATGGTGCAGGCACAGGGCACGCCCGAGTCGGCAGAGGGCATTGCGGCCTTTCTGGAAAAGCGCACCGCCAACTACCTGGCGCTGCGCCGCTGAGATGGATCGAAAAAAGTGACGCCGGGTGGGCCCATTTTGCGGCCGCCCTGGTGATCCGAGGAGACAAGTATGCGTGAGCAAGAGAACGCCGCGGCCCTGCCGCTGGCGGGTGTCAAGGTCCTGGACCTGTCCCGTGTTTTTGCCGGCCCATTGTGCGGCCAGGTGCTGGGCGATCTGGGGGCCGAGGTGATCAAGGTCGAGCACCCCAAGCGGGGTGATGACACCCGCGACTGGGGCCTGCGCATTGGCAAGACCGAGACCACCTACTACAACAGCATGAACCGTAACAAGCGGTCCATCACCGTCGATCTGCAAAAGCCCGAGGGGCTGGCGCTGATCCTGGAGCTGCTGCCGCAGTTCGATGTGGTGATCCACAACTTCAAGCATGGCGGCGCAGACAAGCTGGGCCTGGGCTACGAGGCACTGAAGGCCTTGAAGCAGGACATCATCTATTGCAGCGTGACCGGCTATGCCACCGACACCGAGGAAGCGGCCCGCCCGGGCTACGACATTTTGGTGCAGGGCGAGGCTGGCTTGATGGCGATGAACGGCGAGGCCTCGCAGCCGCCACTGAAGTTTGGCGTGGCCGTGGTGGACCTGATGACCGGCATGAGCGCCGCCCAGGCCGTGCTGGCCGCGCTGTTTGCCCGCGAGCGCACGGGCCAGGGCCGCAAGATCGACATGGCGCTGTTTGACAACGGCGTCAGCATCACCGGCTACTACGGGCTCGATGCGCTGTTCATGGGCAAGGACCCGGAGCGTTTTGGCAATGCCCATCCGTCGATCGTGCCCTATGGCATGTTTGAGGCGGCCGATGGCCCGCTGATCATTGCGGTGGGCAACAATTCGCAGTTCGAGCGCTTCTGCCGCGATGTGATCGAGCGCCCCGACCTGGCCGACAACCCCAAATACGCCACCAACGTGGAGCGCGCCAAGGACCGCAAGCTCTTGCTGCCGCTGATGATCGAGACCATCCGCAGCTTCCCGCGTGCGCTGCTGATCGAACGGCTCAATGCCTGCGGCGTACCTTGCGGCGAGGTGCTGGGCCTGCATGAGGCGCTGACCTCCGAGCGCGTGCAGCAAGCCGGCCTGGTGCAGAACATGCCCCACCCGGTGGCCGGCCACACCGCCGTGCTGGCGCCGCCCATCCGCATGGATGGCGAACGCCTGCCGATTCGCCGCGCACCACCCACACTCGGTGAAGGTACACGCGAAGTGCTGCAAAATCTGCTGCGTTTGAGTGATTCGCAATTGCAAGCACTCCAGGCGCAAGGCGTGCTGACCTTGCCCGATTGATACCGTGGCCCGCAGGCGGCAAGCGACGCCGCAGCGGGCCCAGAGTTTATTGTTAGAAAGCTGAGACTATGAAAGTACTGGTACCCGTCAAACGCGTGGTGGACTACAACGTCAAGGTGCGCGTCAAGAGCGATGGCTCGGGAGTGGACATTGCGAACGTGAAGATGTCGATGAATCCCTTTGATGAAATCGCGGTGGAAGAGGCCGTGCGTTTGAAGGAAAAGGGCGTGGTGACCGAGATCATCGCCGTGAGCTGCGGTGTGACCCAGTGCCAGGAGACGCTGCGCACGGCGATGGCCATTGGTGCGGACCGCGCCATCCTGGTCGAAACCGCAGAAGAGCTGCAGCCGCTGGCCGTCGCCAAGCTCCTGAAGGCCCTGGTCGACAAAGAGCAGCCAGGTTTGGTGATCTGCGGCAAACAAGCGATTGACGACGACGCCAACCAGACCGGCCAGATGCTGGCAGCGCTCGCTGACCTGCCCCAGGCCACCTTCGCCTCCAAGGTCGAAGTCGCTGGCGACAAGGTCAATGTGACCCGCGAAGTGGACGGTGGTCTGGAGACCCTGTCTCTGTCCATGCCCGCCGTCATCACCACCGACCTGCGCCTCAACGAGCCGCGCTACGTCACCTTGCCCAACATCATGAAGGCCAAGAAAAAGCAGCTCGACACGTTGAAGCCAGAAGACCTGGGTGTGGACGTGAGCCCGCGCCTGAAGACCTTGAAGGTGCAGGAACCCGCCAAGCGCGGCGCTGGCGTGAAGGTGCCCGATGTGGCGACCCTGATCGACAAGCTCAAGAACGAAGCCAAAGTAATCTAAGCCTGCCGCTCAAAGGAATACCAAAATGACCGCACTCGTTATTGCAGAACACGACAACCAAACGATCAAGACCGCCACGCTCAACACCGTCACCGCAGCCCTGGCTTGCGGCGGCGATGTGCATGTGCTGGTAGCAGGCGTTGGCGCTGCAGCTGCAGCCCAGGCCGCAGCCCAGATCGCAGGCGTTGCCAAAGTCATCCTGGCCGATGGCCCGGCACTCAAAGATGGCCTGGCTGAAAACCTGGCCGCGCAGGTGCTGGCCATTGCCGGCAACTACAGCCACATCCTGGCGCCAGCCACCGCCTCGGGCAAGAACGTCGCCCCACGCGTGGCAGCCAAGCTCGACGTCGCCCAGATCAGCGACATCACCAAGGTGGTGAGCGCCGACACCTTCGAGCGCCCCATCTACGCGGGCAATGCCATTGCCACCGTGCAATCCATCGATGCCACCAAGGTCATCACCGTGCGCGGCACCGGCTTTGATGCCGCCGCTGCCACCGGTGGCTCGGCTGCGGTCGAGAACGCAGCAGCCGTAGCCGACAGCGGCAAGAGCAGCTTTGTGGGCCGTGAAGTGACCAAGAACGACCGCCCGGAACTCACGGCCGCCAAGATCATCGTCTCCGGTGGCCGCGCGCTGGGCAGCGCCGAGAAGTTCAACGAAGTGATGACCCCGCTGGCCGACAAGCTGGGCGCGGCCATTGGCGCAAGCCGCGCAGCGGTGGACGCGGGCTACGCACCCAACGACCTGCAAGTGGGCCAGACCGGCAAGATCGTCGCGCCCCAGCTGTATGTGGCAGCGGGCATCTCGGGCGCCATCCAGCACTTGGCCGGCATGAAGGACTCCAAGGTGATCGTGGCGATCAACAAGGACGAAGAAGCGCCGATCTTCAGCGTGGCCGACTACGGCCTGGTGGCCGACCTGTTTGAGGCCGTGCCTGAGATGGCCAGCAAGCTCTAAACGCTGATCCAGCTCTACGTAGAACGCGGCCCAGGCCGCGTTTTTTTATGCCTCGTCGGCACAGCGTTTATTTGGTTGTTTATGCAACTGAAAGCCGATATAGGTATTTACACCAGTGTTCCAGCCGCGAGACGCAGCCACCGGTTTGATTATTGTGTTTGCTGCATCAATTGTAAAAAGCGCGTCGCGATTTGTTGAATCGATACCTAGTAAATTCCCTAGGTGTCCACAGCAGTCTCGCCTGTATTCATGCGGTTTGCGCATGGGTCACTAGGGAAAGCGCTAGCGGCCTAGTCGCCAAAAAACCGAGGTCGCGTCTATAGAATTGTTTCGATCCGCATAAAACTGTTATCGCGGTTAGAGGCGGCTGCATCGCGGGAGACCCCCGTTTCATGCAGTTTTCGCTGTTGTGGTTCCAAGCTGAAGGGTTGGTTGTATGGATATTTTGCTGCAGCAGATCATTAATGGTCTGGTATTGGGCAGCATGTACGCTTTGATAGCCTTGGGCTACACCATGGTGTACGGCATTATTCAATTGATTAACTTCGCGCACGGCGAAGTGCTGATGATAGGGGTGCTGACCAGCTGGAGCATCATCGGCGTGATGCAGGAGGCCATGCCGGGAACGCCGGGCTGGGTCATCTTGCTGATAGCGACGCTCATTGCCTGTGTAGTGGCGGCGGTGCTCAATTTCACGATCGAGAAGCTGGCCTACCGGCCGCTGCGCAACAGCCCGCGCCTGGCGCCGCTGATCACCGCAATCGGCATGTCGATCCTGCTGCAGACCTTGGCGATGATCATCTGGAAGCCCAACTACAAGCCCTATCCGACCTTGCTGCCGATGGAGCCCTTTGACCTGGCCGGCGCGGTGATCACGCCGACCCAGATCCTGGTGCTGGGCGTGACGGCGGTGGTGCTGGCGGTATTGATGTACCTGGTGAACTACACCCGCCTGGGCCGCGCGATGCGGGCCACGGCAGAGAACCCCCGCGTGGCGGCGCTGATGGGCATCAAGCCCGACATGGTGATCTCGGCCACCTTTGTGATCGGTGCGGTGCTGGCGGCGATTGCCGGCGTGCTCTGGGCCTCGAACTACGGAACGGCGCAGCACACCATGGGCTTTTTGCCCGGCCTCAAGGCCTTTATTGCGGCCGTGTTTGGCGGTATCGGCAACCTGGCCGGCGCCGTGGTGGGTGCGATGATTCTGGGCCTGGTCGAAGCGATTGGCGCGGGCTACATCGGCCAGCTCACCGGTGGCGTGCTGGGCAGCCAGTATGTCGATATCTTCTCGTTCATCGTGCTGATCATCGTGCTGACCTTGCGCCCCTCGGGCTTGCTGGGTGAGCGGGTGGCCGATCGGGCTTAAGGGGAACCGCATGAAGAACAACAAAGCACAGTTCATTGTGGGCGCGATTGCGCTGCTGGTATTGCCGCTGATCCTGCAGTCCTTTGGCAACGCCTGGGTGCGCATTGCCGACCTGGCACTGCTCTATGTCCTTCTGGCCCTGGGCCTGAACATCGTCGTGGGCTTTGCCGGCCTGCTGGACCTGGGCTATGTGGCGTTTTACGCCGTGGGCGCCTATATGCTGGGCCTGATGGCCTCGCCCCACCTGGCCGAGACCTTTGAAGGCTTCAAGGCCATGTTCCCCAATGGCCTGCACACCTCCATCTGGCTGGTGATACCGCTGGCCGCGTTGCTGGCGGCGATAGCGGGGATGATCTTGGGCTTTCCGGTGCTCAAGCTGCGCGGGGACTACCTGGCCATCGTGACCCTGGGTTTTGGCGAGATCATCCGGATCTTCATGCTGAACCTGGACCAGCCCGTCAACATCACCAATGGGCCCAAGGGCCTGGGCCAGATCGACTCGATCAAGATCTTTGGCTTTGACTTTGCCAAGCCGCTGGAGATCGGCAGCTACACAGTCTCGTCGGTCACCTTGTACTACTACCTGTTCCTGCTGCTGGTCGTGGCCAGTGTGGTGATCTGCTACCGCTTGCAGGATTCGCGCATCGGCCGCGCCTGGATGGCCATCCGCGAGGACGAGATTGCCGCCAAGGCCATGGGCATCAACACCCGCAACCTCAAGCTGATGGCATTTGGCATGGGGGCCACGTTCGGTGGCGTGTCCGGCGCGATGTTTGCCGGCTTCCAGGGCTTTGTCTCGCCCGAGTCCTTCAGCCTGATGGAGTCGATCATGATCGTCGCCATGGTGGTGCTCGGCGGCCTGGGCCATATCCCCGGCGTCATTCTGGGCGCCGTGCTGCTGTCGGCGCTGCCCGAGGTGCTGCGCTATGTGGCCGGCCCGCTGCAGCAGATGACCGATGGCCGTCTGGATGCCTCCATCCTGCGCCAGCTCTTGATTGCGGTGGCGATGATCGTGGTGATGCTGCTGCGCCCACGTGGCCTGTGGCCCGCACCCGAGCATGGCAAGAGCGCGATCCAGAAAGACTGAGCAGGAGAGACGAGCATGACGAATACACAAGCTCCTGCACTCAAGGTGGCAGGCATTTCCAAGCGCTTTGGCGGCTTGCAGGCCCTCTCGGATGTGGGTCTGACCATCGAGCGCGGCCAGGTCTATGGCCTGATCGGCCCCAACGGTGCCGGCAAGACCACGTTCTTCAATGTGATCACCGGGCTGTACACGCCCGACAGCGGCAGCTTTGAGCTCGCTGGCAAGCCCTATGAGCCCAAGGCCGTGCACCTGGTGGCCAAGGCCGGCATTGCGCGCACCTTCCAGAACATCCGTCTGTTCTCCGACATGACGGCGCTGGAGAACGTGATGGTGGGCCGCCATGTGCGCAGCCATTCGGGCCTCCTGGGCGCGATCTTTCGCACGCCGGGCTTCAAGGCCGAGGAGCGGGCCATTGCCGAGCGCGCCCGCGAGCTGCTGGCCTATGTGGGCATCGAGCGCTATGCCGATTACAAGGCGCGCACCTTGTCCTATGGCGACCAGCGCCGCCTGGAGATTGCCCGTGCGCTGGCCACCGACCCGCAGCTGATTGCGCTCGATGAACCCGCCGCCGGCATGAATGCGACCGAGAAGGTGCAGCTGCGCGAGCTGATCGACCGCATCCGCAAGGACAACCGCACCATCTTGCTGATCGAGCATGATGTGAAGCTGGTGATGGGCCTGTGCGACCGGGTGACGGTGCTCGACTATGGCAAGCGGCTGGCCGAAGGGTCCCCGGCCGAGGTGCAGAAAGACGAAAAAGTGATTGAGGCCTATCTGGGCACCGGAGGACACTGAGCATGGTTGACAAGACATCCAACCCCGTACTGCTGAAGGTGCGTGGGCTGAAAGTGGCCTATGGGGGCATTCAGGCCGTCAAGGGCGTCGATTTCGAGGTGCATGAGGGCGAGCTGGTATCGCTGATTGGCTCCAACGGCGCGGGCAAGACCACGACGATGAAGGCGGTGACGGCCACCCAGGCCATCAATGACGGGCAGATCGAGTTCCTGGGCGAGAACCTCAAGGGCCGGGGCGCCTGGGACCTGGTGGCCAAGGGCCTGGTGATGGTGCCCGAAGGGCGCGGCGTGTTCACGCGCCAGACCATCACCGACAACCTGATGCTGGGCGCCTACCTGCGCAAGGACAAGGCCGGCATCCAGGCCGATATCGAGAAGATGTTCAACATCTTCCCGCGTCTGCGCGAGCGCAAGGACCAGCTGGCGGGCACCATGTCCGGCGGCGAGCAGCAGATGCTGGCGATGGCGCGTGCGCTGATGGCCCAGCCCAAGCTGCTGCTGCTCGACGAGCCATCGATGGGCCTGTCTCCCATCATGGTGGACAAGATCTTCGAGGTGGTGCGCGATGTCTATGCGATGGGCGTGACCATCGTGCTGGTGGAACAGAACGCCAGCCGCGCGCTGGCCATTGCCGACCGGGGCTATGTGATGGAGTCGGGCATCATCACGATGACCGGCCCTGGCCAGCAGCTGCTGGCCGACCCCAAGGTGCGTGCTGCCTATCTGGGCGAATAGCGGCAGCGCGCATCCAGCTCCCCAAGCACTGCCTCGGCAGTGCTTTTTTTATTGCTGCCGGTTGGCGCAGGCATTTGGCCGTCGCCCTGCAAAAGTACGGTTGGAGCTGATGGCGGCAAGCGCAAGGTAGCGCGCTTTGGGAGACAGCGCCAGCGCTGCCGTTCTCCCTCTGTAACGGGCACGGCGGGCAGGGCGCAGGCTGCGCTGTTTTAGGCGTCGCGGCCTCAAATGCGACAAAGAAATGACAATTGCATTTAAAATTGGTGAATTTTGCAGTGCAGCAATGCGCCGTGAATGACAGATTTTGCGCACTGCAAACCGCTGACACCGCTGGCAATTCAAGGAGTTGCAGGGTGGCGGCGGGGCCAGGGAGCCGGGGCTGACAAGCCAGATTCCGGCCGGGTGTGCGCAGGTTTTTCCCTTTTTTGCATTGAAACCGAATAGGTGCACCCATGCTCTTTGGCAAACTCTTGCCGCGCGAAGGCAATTTCTTCGAACTGTTCAACCAGCACGCCGACCGCATCGTTGAAGCGGCCCACGCGTTCTCCCAACTGGTGGCCAACTACAACGACCCCCATCTGCGCGAAAAATACAACCAGGACGTGGACAATGCCGAGCGCGCAGCCGACCGCGTGACCCACGAGGTCAACCGCACCCTGCACAAGACCTTCATCACCCCCATCGACCGTGAACAGATCCACTCGCTGATCAACACCATGGACGATGTGGCTGACCTGATCCAGGACTCGGCCGAGACCATGGCGCTCTACGACGTGCGCCACATGACCGAAGAAATCACCCGCCTGACGGACCTGAGCGTCAAGTGCTGCGAGCGCGTGCGTGATGCCGTCAAGATGCTCGACCGCATTGCCGATCCCTCGACCACCGAGGCGGCCATCAAGACCTGCGAGGAGATCGACCGCCTCGAGAGCGATGCCGACCGCGTGATGCGCTCTGCAATGAGCAAGCTGTTCCGTGAGGAGCCCGATGTGCGCGAGGTGATCAAGCTCAAGGCCATCTACGAGCTGCTCGAGACCATCACCGACAAGTGCGAGGATGTGGCCAACCACATCGAAGGCATCATCCTGGAAAACTCCTGATCCTTTGCAGCAAGCAGGAGACTGAACTTCCATGGAACCGATGCAAACAGCCCTGTGGGTGATTGTCGTGCTGGTGGCGCTGGCCATCTTGTTCGACTTCATGAACGGGTTTCATGACGCGGCCAACTCGATTGCGACCGTTGTCTCTACCGGCGTGCTCAAGCCCACCCAAGCGGTGGTGTTTGCGGCATTTTTCAACTTTGTGGCGATCTTTGTCTTTCACCTGAGCGTGGCGGCGACCATCGGCAAAGGCATTGTTCACCCGGGCATTGTCGACACCCATGTGATCTTTGGCGCCCTGGTGGGCGCGATCGCCTGGAACCTGATCACCTGGTACTACGGCATCCCGTCGAGCTCCTCGCATGCGCTGATCGGCGGCATCGTGGGCGCGGTGATTGCGAAGGCGGGCTCCGGTGCGCTGGTCGCCAGCGGCATCTGGAAGACCGTGGCCTTCATCTTTGTCTCTCCGGTGCTGGGCTTTTTGCTGGGGTCGATCATGATGGTGATCGTGGCCTGGCTGTTCCGCCGCACCACGCCGGGCAAGGTGGACAAGTGGTTCCGCCGCCTGCAGCTGGTCTCTGCCGGTGCCTACAGCCTGGGCCACGGCGGCAATGATGCGCAAAAGACCATCGGCATCATCTGGCTGCTGCTGCTGTCCACCGGCTATGCATCGCCCAATGATGCCGATCCTCCTGCCTGGGCCATCATCTCCTGCTACGCGGCCATTGGCCTGGGCACGATGTTTGGTGGCTGGCGCATCGTCAAGACCATGGGCCAGAAGATCACCAAGCTCAAGCCCGTCGGCGGCTTTTGCGCCGAAACCGGTGGCGCAATGACCTTGTTCATCGCCACCGCGCTGGGCATCCCCGTGTCGACCACGCACACCATCACCGGCGCCATCGTTGGCGTGGGCTCCACCCAGCGCATGAGCGCGGTGCGCTGGGGTGTGGCCGGCAATATCGTCTGGGCCTGGGTGCTGACCATTCCGGCGAGCGCCTTTGTGGCGGCCTTTGCTTACTGGGTGAGCCTGCAGCTCTATTGACAGTGGCGGTGCGATAGCTAAAAGGCGGCTGGCGGATATGATCTGCCAGCCGTTTTGTTTTTTGGCCAAGGCATGACCGACCCCGCACTGACCCCTTCGATCTTTTCGCTGCATCCGCTGGCCTGGGTGGCCGCTGTGTTGGCCGCCTTGCTGCTGGCGGTGCTGGCGCTGGCCTGGTGGCTGGCAGGCTGGTTGAGCCAACCGTACCGCCCAGAGATTGGCGCAGCACCGCAAGAACTGGGTGCCACCGCCGTGGAGATCGCCACTTCGCAAGGCATGGTGCGGGGCTGGTATGCAGCGGGCACGCCCGGGCAGGGCGCCGTGCTGCTGCTGCATGGCGTGCGTGCAGACCGGCGCGCGATGCTGCCCCGGGCGCTGGCGCTGCATGCGCGCGGCCACGCGGTTCTGCTGATCGATCTGCCGGCCCATGGCCAAAGCGATGGCGAGATGCTGTCCTTCGGGCCGCGCGAGGGCCTGGGCATTGCCGCTGCGCTGGCCTGGTTGCAGGCGCAGCAGCCTGCAGAGAAGGTGGCGGTGATCGCCGCGTCGCTCGGCGGCGCCGGGCTGCTGATGGCCGATCTGTTGCAGCTGCCCGATGCCGTGGTGCTCGAAGCCGTGTTCCCGAGCATGGAGGCTGCTGTGGACAACCGGGTGCGTGCGGTGCTGGGCCCCTTGGCCCCTTTGGCGCCGATTGCCACGCCGTTGTTGCTCTGGCAGATGCCGCTGCGGCTGGGCCTGGATCCGTACCAGCTGCGGCCTTTGGACCGCCTGGCCGGTTGGAACCGGCCGGTGATGGTGCTGGGCGGCACCGAAGACCGCTACACCCCACCCGCTGAAACCCGGCAGATGGCGGAGGCGGCAGGCCAGGCCCATCCGGGGCCGCAGGCGCTGCAGCCGCTATGGCTGGTGCCGGGCGCGGCCCATGTGGACCTGTACCAGTTTGCGCCGCAGGCCTATGAGGCGCAGGTGTTTGGCTTTCTCAGCGTGCATCTGCAGTCGCACTGACCTTCACCAACCTTTTACTGCGAAATCTTGCGCGCTTCCTCGATCTGGTACTGGAAGTAATGCTCAAAGCTGTAGGCCAGGCTGGCCATCAGGATCGTGGTGCCGATCAGGAGCGAGGCCACAATGCCGAAGATCGTCAGCCAGCGGGTGCGGCCGGGCAGCGCGTCCTCGGGCAGGCCGGGGTTGTGGCGGGCATTCCACTTCTCGGGCGCCATCAGTCCGTAGACGATGGCCGTCAATGCGCAGGCGGCAATGGTAAAGCCCAGCAACGGCACCAGAACCCAGCTGATCTGGTCGTCAATGCCATGGCTGGCAATGCGCTCCATGCCATACAGGCCCAGCGCCGTGGGGATGGGCAGCATCCAGCCAATCATGTCACCCAGGCCATGCAGGTAGAAGCGGTGCAGGCCCAAAGGCCCCCCCAGAAAAGCCAGCCAGGTGGCCAGGGTCTTGCTCTTGCTGCGCGGCATCGCGTGGGTGATGGGGTGGCTCATAGGGTGGGTGGGGTGGTTTAGGTGGTGGGGGCGCTGTTGTCGCCATCGCCCAGGGTTTTTTCCATCATCACGATATCCAACCAGCGGCCAAATTTCCAGCCCACCGAGCGCATTACGCCCACCTGGGTAAAACCGGCTGCGCGGTGCACGCCGACCGAGCCGAGGTTGTTGGAGTCCCCGATCACGGCGATGAGCTTGCGCACGCCAGCCGCTTCGCAGTGCGCGATCAAGGCGTTCATCAACAGGCGCCCCAGGCCCCGGCCATGTTGCCCATCTGCCACATAGATCGAATCCTCGGCTGAGAAGCGGTAGGCCGGCCGGGCCTTGAACCAGTTTGCATAGGCATAGCCCAGGATCTGGCCATCGTCGTCCTCCGCCACCAGGTAGGGCAGCTGGCGCGACAATACCTCGTCGCGGCGCCGGGTCATTTCTGCTTCGCTGGGGGCCTCGGTCTCGAAACTGCCCGTGCCATGCAGCACATGGTGGGCATAAATGCGGGTCAGCGCGGGGATGTCATCAGGGGTACTGGCACGAACACTTGGCATAGTTGAAAGAAGTTTGTATAATTTGCGGCTTTACTGCGTGTCGCTGGCCGGGTGGCTAGTTGCGTGTCTCAAACGTGGTAAGAAAACTAACCACCCGAAGGATTATTATGGTCGTTATTCGACTCTCCCGCGGCGGCTCCAAGGCCCGTCCGTTCTACAACATCGTCGTTGCTGACAAGCGCGTGCGCCGTGACGGCTCGTTCATCGAGCGCGTGGGTTTCTACAACCCACTGGCCAAGGAAGGCGTTGAAGGCCTGCGCGTTGCTCTGGACCGCGTGGCTTACTGGAAGAGCGTTGGTGCTCAGGCTTCCACCACCGTGGACCGTCTGGTCAAGCAAGCTGCTGCCAAGGCTGCTTAATTTGCCTCTCTCATCACGGCTGGTGCTCCGGTACCATTCGTGCATGCGGGCCGCTGCTGCGATGAGCACTGCGGCCCGTTTTTTATTGCCCTGTTGAACTGCCATGCCCGCTACCGAGTTGTTGTTAAGCCCTGCCACCTTGCCCGATGACGCCATTGAAGTGGCGCGCATCGCTGATGCCTGGGGCGTCAAGGGCTGGTTCAAGGTGATTGCCCTCAGCCCCGACCCGCAGGCGCTGCTCAAGTCCAAGCTGTGGTTCATTCAGCCGCCCGAGAAAGGCGCACGCCACTTCCAGGGCGTTGCCCAACTGGAGATGCGCCAGGCGCGTTTCCATGGCGATGGCATGGTGGGCTGGGCCCAGGGCGTGGACGACCGCGACCAGGCCGAAAAGCTCAAAGGTGCGCGGGTGTTCATCTCGCGCGCTGATTTCCCCAAGACCGACGACGGCGAGTACTACTGGGTGGACCTGCTGGGTCTGGCCGTGGTCAACCGCGAAGGCGTGGCACTGGGCACTGTGAGCGACCTGATGGCCTCGGGCCCCCAGACCGTGCTGGTGCTGAACTACGAAGAAGACGGCAAGACGCAGGAGCGCCTGATTCCGTTTGTCGGCGCCTTTGTCGACGAGGTCTCGCTGCCCAACAAGCGCATCACGGTCGACTGGCAGCCGGACTACTGATCGTGCCGGACACGCAGGCCGCCAGCGGGGAGAATTTCCATGCGCTTTGACATCATCACCTTGTTCCCCGAGCTGTTTGGCCCCTTTGTCGAGGTGGGGGTGACGCGCCGCGCCTACAGCAGCGGCCAGGTGGCGGTGCAGTGCTGGAACCCGCGCGATTACGCCCCAGGCAACTACCGCCGCGTCGATGACCGCCCCTTTGGCGGTGGCCCCGGCATGGTGATGATGGCCCAGCCGCTGGCCGACTGCCTGGCCGCCATCCGCGAAGCGCGTGCAGAGGCGCAGCCCGCGCCGCTGGTGCTGTTCTCGCCGATTGGCGAGCGCATCGACCATGCCCAGGTGCAGGGCTGGTCCGATTCGCAGGGCGCCATCTTGCTGTGCGGCCGTTATGAAGGCGTGGACCAGCGCTTTATTGACCGCCATGTTGATGTGCAGCTGAGCCTGGGCGATTTTGTGCTCTCGGGCGGCGAGATTGCCGCGATGGCCTTGCTCGATGCGGTGGCCCGCCTGCAACCCGGTGTGCTGCATGACGAGGGCAGCCACCAGTTCGACAGCTTCAACCCCGCGCTCGACGGTCTGTTGGATTGCCCCCACTACACCCGGCCCGAGGTCTGGGAAGGCGAGCCGGTGCCCGCAGCCCTGCTGTCGGGCCACCATGCCAATATCGAGCGCTGGCGCCGCGAGCAAAGCCTGCGCAACACGGCCATCCACCGCCCTGAGCTGCTGGACCAGGCGCGCAGCCGCAAGCAGCTCAGCCGCAAGGATGAACACTTGCTGGCCAGTGCCGATTTGGTAAATTTGGCAAAACCGCTATAATTGCCGGTTTTACGATCCTCTACACGGCCGCTTTTTTCAATGGTGAGAGAAGCAACACGCCGCACATGCCCCGTACACCGTGCTGGGCGCGGCTGCCAAATTCATGGCGCGCGTATGATCGTTGGATGAAACCATGAACCTGATCCAGATTCTCGAGCAAGAAGAAATTGCTCGCCTGAACAAGACCATTCCTGAATTTGCCCCTGGCGACACCGTGATCGTGAGCGTGAACGTTGTTGAAGGTACGCGCAAGCGCGTGCAGGCTTACGAAGGCGTGGTGATTGCCAAGCGCAATCGCGGTCTGAACAGCGGCTTCACCGTGCGCAAGATCTCCAGCGGCGAAGGCGTGGAACGTACGTTCCAAACCTACAGCCCTATGATCGCCGGTATCGAAGTCAAGCGCCGCGGCGATGTGCGCCGTGCCAAGCTGTACTACCTGCGTGAACGCAGCGGCAAGTCGGCTCGTATCAAGGAAAAGCTGCCAGCACGCAAGGCAGCACCTGTGGCAGCTGCGTAATCACGCTGCGACAGAGCCCAGTGCTGAAAGCCGCTACAGTGCAAGCTGTGGCGGCTTTTTTACATGGCCCGCTGCGTCTGCCGCCTGTTGTTTATGTCTAACGCCTCTTCTGTCTCGCCTTCATCACCACCTACCGCCGCTGTGCGGGTGTCGTCCATCATGGATCCGCGCCGCGCGCCGGTCGTGCAGGTCGACTCGGCCCTGCCGGCGGTCGCGCCGCGCCTGTTGCTGGCCGATTCGCTGCGCCAGGCTTTTGTCGCCCACCCCCATGGCGGTGAGCCGGAAATCTTCCGCGAACGCAGCTGGACGGACCGGCCCCCGGCCAAGGCCGCCGTGCTGGTGGCGCTGGTGCAGCGCCAGGAGATGCATGTGCTGCTGACCCAGCGCAGCGCTGGCCTGACGAACCATTCGGGACAGATTGCCTTCCCCGGCGGCCGCCAGGACCCGGAGGACCGCGATATCAACGACACCGCGCTGCGCGAGGCCTGGGAAGAGGTGGGGCTGGCGCGCGAGCAGGTCGAAATCATTGGCCGCCTGCCCGAGTACGCGACCGGCTCGGGCTTTGAGGTGACGCCCATCGTCGGGCTGGTGCAGCCACCATTCCACCTGCAGGCCAACCCGGGCGAGGTGGACGAGGTGTTCGAGGTGCCGCTGTCTTTCCTGATGAACCCCGCGCACCACCGCTGGCAGCAGCTCGACACGCCCGAGATCAGCCGGCGCTGGCTGTCCATGCCCTATGACGATCCCGCATCGGGCCAGCAGCGCTTTATCTGGGGGGCTACGGCCAGCATGTTGCGCAATTTGTACCGGTTTTTGGCCTTTCCACCCGCGTTGTAGTTTGTAACGGCTTGTGTGATACATCACAGCCGGTATGATCACTGTCCATGAGTTTTTTCGCCACGCTGATGGCCCTGCTGCTGGAGCAGGCCAAATCCCTGTCTCGCGACAACCCGGTCTATGCCGGTGTGCGGGCCTGGGTGCAATGGCTCAGCCGCAATCTGGATGCCGGCGAGCAGCGCCACGGCTGGCTGGCCTGGAGCGTGGCGGTGTTGCTGCCCACGGCCCTGGCCATGGGCATGCACTGGCTGCTGGTGGCCCTGGTGGGCTGGCCCCTGGCGATGGCCTGGCATGTGCTGGTGCTGTATGTGACCTTGGGCTTTCGCCAGTTCAGCCACCATTTCACCCGCATCCGCCATGCGCTGGAGTCCGGCGATGAGGACCAGGCCCGCCAGTACCTGGCCGACTGGCAGCAGGTCCACGCCGATGACCTGCCGCGCCGCGAGATCGTGCGCCATGTGATCGAGTACTCGGTGCTGGCCGCGCACCGCCATGTGTTTGGCGTGCTGGCCTGCTACTCCATCGGCTCGGCGCTGGGCCTGGGGCCCGCTGGCGCGGTGTTTTTCCGCATGGCTGAATACGCCTCGCGCTTTGCGCGCCCATCGGTGCAGCCCGTGGCCATGGTGCAAGGCGCTTTCGAGACGGTTGCGGCCAAGGCCTGGACCATCGTGGACTGGCTGCCTTCCCGGCTCACGGCGCTGAGCTTTGCCGTGGTGGGCAATTTTGAAGAGGCCATCGACGGTTGGCGCTTTCAGACCCAGCATTTTCCCAATGACAACGATGGCGTGATCCTGGCCGCGACCGCCGGTGCCATCGACATCCGCCTGGGCGGGGTGGCCTTGCGCGCCCGCAGTGTCGATATCGATGCCGCCGCGCCCCTGCAGATCCAGGGCGATGGCGCCACCACCCCGGGCCGTGACCCGGAAGTCGCCCACCTGCGCAGCGTGGTGGGCCTGGTGTGGCGCTCCGTCGTGGTCTGGATGCTGCTCTTGGCGCTGCTGACCTTGGCGCGCCTGTTGGGCTGAACGATCAGGCCGTCTGCAGCGCAGCGCTTGGGCTGCGGCGCTGACCCATCGCCACCAGCACCAGGCCGATGGCCGACAGCGCGGCAGCGCCCCAGATGATCGACAGCAGGCCTGCGCCGGCAATCAGGCTGCCGCCCACCCAGGCACCCAGCGCATTGCCCAGGTTGAAGGCCGCAATGTTCAGGCTGGAGGCCAGGGTGGCACCCTGGCTGCCCACGCCTTGCATCACCCGCATCTGCATGGGGGCTACGGTGGCAAAGGCGACAACACCCAGCACGGTCACATAGGCCATGGCCACGGCCGCCGAGATGCCAAAGGCCCAGCGGCCTGCCAGCAGCACCAGCACCAGGGCGCCCAGGGTGATCCACAGCGCGCGCACCACGCCCCGGTCGGCCAGCTTGCCGCCGGCAATATTGCCCACGGCCGAGCCGGCGCCAAACAGCAGCAGGCTCAGCGCCACGCCAGTGTTGCCCATCTGGGTGATCTGCGACAGCAGCGGTTCCACATAGGTGTAGAGCGCAAACACACCACCAAAGCCGAAGACGGTCATGCCCAGGCCCAGCCACAGGGGCGTGCTCGCCAGGATGGACAGCTCATCGCGCAACGCAGCGGGCGCCGCCTGCTGGAGCTTGCTGGGCACAAAGGCGGCCAGAATGCCCAGCGCGACCATGCCGATCACGGCCACGGTGGCAAAGGCCATGCGCCAGCCAAAATGCTGGCCGATCCAGGTGCCGGCCGGCACGCCCAGCAAGGTGGCCAGCGTCAGGCCCGAGAACATCAGCGCAATGGCCGAGGCCTGCTTGTCCTTGGCGACCAGGCCGGTGGCCACGACGGCGCCGACGCCAAAGAAGGTGCCATGGGTGAGCGAGGTGAGCATGCGCGCGCCCATCAGCCAGCCATAGCTGGGGGCCATGGCCGCAGCGATATTGCCTGCGATAAAGATCAGCATCAGGCCCAGCAGCAGCCATTTGCGCGGCCAGTGGCGCGTGGCCAGGGTGAGCACGGGCGCGCCGATGGCCACGCCAAAGGCATAGCCGGAGATCAGGGTGCCGGCCGTGGGGATGCTGATGCCCAGGTCCTGGCTGACCTGGGTGAGCAGGCCCATGATGATGAATTCGGTGGTGCCGATGCCAAAGGCACCGGCGGCGAGCGCCAGCAATGAGACAGGCATGGGAGGATTCCTTGTGTGTAGGGGCGAAGGCCGGGTGGCCATCAGCGAGGAATGGGATTGTGAAGCGCGGTCTGATTCTTGTGTAGCCGGAATAGCGGAAAGGTATTTGTTCCCAAATGGAACAAATAGGAGCAGAATTTGCCACCACCATCTGCAGCTATGACGCTTTTGACCATGCGCAATCCCGCCTTTCCCGCCAGTCCGACCTTTGAGACCAACCGCTCCGGCGAGCTGGAGGTGTTTGTGCAGGTGGCCGAGCACGGCAGCTTCTCGGCCGCTGCTCGCCACCTGGGCGTGTCGCCGTCGGCCACCAGCAAGATCGTGGCGCGCATGGAGGCACGCCTGGGCGCGCAGCTGCTGCTGCGCAGCACGCGCCGGGTGCAGCTGACGCCCGAGGGCCGCCAGCTCTATGAGCGCGGCCAGCGCGTGCTGGCTGATCTGCAGGAGGCCGAAGCGGCCGCCTCGCTGCGCAGCACGCCCAAGGGCGTTGTGCGCATCAACTCCAGCTCATCGACCGGGCAAGCCATTCTGGTGCCGCTGGTGGCCCGGCTGATGCAGCAGTACCCGGGCCTGGTGCTGGACCTGAGCTTTACCGACGAGGTGGTCGACCTGATGGAGGCGCGGGCCGATATCGCGATCCGCTGGGGCAAGCTGCCGGCCTCGGACATGGTGGCGCGCCTCTTGGGCCATACCCGCCAGGTCATCGTGGCAGCACCGGCGTATCTGGATGCGCATGGCGTGCCCACCCACCCCGATGCGCTGGGCGGCCATGTGCGCATTGGCTGGAACTACCAGCGCACGGTGCCGCACTGGCCGTTCCGGCTGGCGGGGCAGGATGTGGAGGTGGCCATTGGCGAGCTGCTGCGCGTCAACGATGGCGATGTGATGCGCAATCTGGCCGTTGAAGGCGTGGGCCTGGCGCGGCTGTCGCTGTTCCATGCCTGGCACGATATCGCGGCGGGCCGGCTGCAGGTGGTGCTGGAGGCCTTCAACACCGGCGTGCTCGAGCCCATCCATGCGGTCTACCTGGGCAAGCCCGAGCGCCTGCCGTCGCGCACCCGGGCCGTGCTTGATTTTCTGAAGACCCATGTCGACCTGGGCCATGCCGAGACCTTGCCCAAAGAGTGGTGCCGGGGCTAAGGTCTGGTCAACCGCTTTAGTACGCGCTCAGGTTGAGCTCGTCAAACAGCTCGCTGTAGATGCGGTAGCGGTTGTCGCTGATCGGCAGCTCGGCATGGCCGTTTTGCACCGCATGGATGACGCCGCAGCCGGGCTCGTGCAAATGGGTGCAGTTGTAGAACTTGCACTCCTTGGCATGGGCGCCGATGTCGGGCATGCAGGCGGCCAGCTGCGTGGGCGCGATGTGGTAGAGGCCAAACTCCTGGAAGCCGGGCGAGTCGATCAGCGCGGTCTTGCGCGCCTCGTCCACCCAGTACAGGGTGGTGCTGGTGGTCGTGTGCTTGCCGGTGTTCAGCGCCTGCGAGATCTCGTTGGTCGCGACATTCGCGCCCGGTATCAGCAGGTTGATGAGCGTGCTCTTGCCCACGCCCGAGGGGCCAAGCACCAAGGTGGTCTTGCCTTCGAGCAGGCCGTAGATGGCATCACGGTCTTCGTCGTCGGCGCCTTCCAGCGCAAAGGGCAGCACCATGTAGTGCGGCGGGTCCTCGACCTGGTCGCGCATGGTGCGGTAGGGCTCCAGCCGCTCCCAGGCGCGCAAAAAGGGCTCTTCCAGGTCCATCTTGTTGAGCGCAATGATGGGCGTGATGTGCGCCGCTTCGGCTGCAATCAGCGCGCGTGCCAGCTGCACCTCGCTGAAGACCGGCTCGGCCGCGATCAGAATCAGCAGCTGGTCCAGGTTGGCGGCAAAGGTCTTGGTGCGGATGTCGTCCTGGCGGTAGAAGACATTGCGCCGCTCCAGCACCTTCTCGATCGTGCCTTCTTCGCCCTGGCCCGGCGGCGGGGCCAGCCAGCGCACCTGGTCGCCAACGACGGCCTGGCTCTTCTTGCCCCGGGGGTGGCAGATGCGGCGCACGCCGTCAGGCGTCTCCACCACACAGTGGCGGCCATAGCTGGCGACGACCAGGCCCGTCTGCGTCCCCGTCTGGCTGGGCGCGCTGGCGCGTCTTGCAGGTTTTGCCATGTCTCTCAGGCCAGCTGCAGCATGGCTTCGATGCGGCGTGCGCATTCGAAGTCGGTGACCGACAGCCCATGCACATCATGGGTGTTGAAGCGCACCACGCAGCGGTTGTAGTGCACCGACAGGTCCGGGTGGTGGTCCTGCGTATGGGCCACCAGGGCCACGCCATTCACAAAGGCCATGGTCTCGTAGTAGTTGGCAAAGCGGAAGGTCTTCTCGATGGCCACCTCGGCGCCATCACCGCTCAGCACCCAACCGGTCAGTGGGCTCAGCTGGGTCACCACCTCGGAGGCGGACAGCGCGCGGCGGCTTTGGGTGGACCAGTCTTGTTGGGGCAGATGGGATTCAGTCATGGGCCAATTGTTGCATGTGGCGGATACGCTCTACGGCGGGCGGGTGCGAATAGTAATAGCGCACATAGACCGGGTCGGGCGTCAGGGTCGAGGCATTGTCCTCGTAGAGCTTGAGCAGGGCCGACTGCAGATCGGCCGCGCGCGTCTGCTGGACGGCATAGGCATCGGCCTCGAACTCGTGCTTGCGCGAGGACTGCGCCATCAGCGGCGAGACAAAGCTGCTGAACACCGGCACGGCCAGCATGAACAGCAGCAGCGCCAGTGCATCGTTGGGGCTGGCGCCGGGCACGCCCGGGATGTTGAGGTTGGGCGTCACGCCCAGGCCGGTATAGAACCAGCCCTGCTGCGACAGCCAGCCCAGCAGCGCAAAGCCCAGCAGCGTGAGGCCAAACAGGCCCAGCATGCGCTTGAGAATGTGCTTGTGCTTGAAGTGGCCCAGCTCATGGGCGAGCACCGCTTCGACTTCGTCGCCATTGAGCTTGTGCAGCAAGGTGTCGAAAAACACCACGCGCTTGCTGGCGCCAAAGCCGGTGAAGTAGGCATTGGCATGCGCACTGCGGCGGCTGCCATCCATCACAAACAGCCCCTTGGCGGCAAAGCCGCAGCGCTGCATCAGGGCCTGCACGCGGGCTTTGAGGCTCTCGTCTTCCAGTGGCTGGAACTTGTTGAACAGCGGCGCGATGAAAGCCGGGTAGATGACCATCAGCAGCAGGTTGAAGCCCACCCAGAAGGCCCAGGCCCAGAGCCACCACCATTGGCCGGCCGATCCCATCAGCCACAGAATGACGGCCAGAATGGGCAGGCCCACCAGCGCGCCCATGGCCGTGCCCTTGAGCAAGTCGGCCAGCCACAGGCCGGGCGTCATCTTGTTGAAGCCAAAGCGCTGCTCCAGCACAAAGGTCTGGTAGTAGCTGGCCGGCAGATCGATGAGGCCGCTGATCAGCGCAAAGGCGGCGACCAGCGCCAGCTGCTGCCACATGCCGCCGCCCAGCGCGTCGAGCAGGCTGGCGTTGAGCAGGTCCAGCCCGCCCAGCAAGGTCCAGCCCAGCAGCGCCGCAGTGCCGATGGCCAGGCCCAGCAGTCCAAAGCGGGTCTTGGCAATCGTGTAGTCGGCCGCCTTGTGGTGTGCAGCCAGACTGATACGGTCGGCAAAGAGGGCAGGGACGGCATCGCGGTGGGCGGCCACATGGCGCATCTGGCGGCTGGCCAGCCAGAGTTTGGTGAGCACACTGGCGGCCAGTGCAATTGCGAATAGCAGGGTGAACAGCAGCGATGGAGTCACAAGTGGGGGTGTTGGTTGGCGAATACCGGACAGTGTAGGGCATAGGCGACAATCGCCCCCATGCAAAACAAGAACACCCTGGATACGCCGCTGGCACCCGTGCCCGAGCTGGCCAAGTCCGATCTGAACCTGGTCTGGCTCGACTGTGAAATGACCGGTTTGAACCCGCAGGAGCACCGTGTGATCGAGATCGCGCTGGTGGTCACCAGTGCCGATCTGAGCCTGCGCGTCGAAGGCCCGGTGATTGCCATCCACCAAAGCGATGAGGAGCTGGCCAAGATGGATGCCTGGAACCGGGGCACCCATGGCCGCAGCGGGCTGACCGAGCGGGTCAAGGCCTCGCAGATCGACGAGGCCGCTGCGCAGGCCGAGGTGCTGCGCTTCATGAAACGCTATGTGCCCAAGGCCAAGGTGCCCATGTGCGGCAACAGCATTGGCCAGGACCGCCGTTTTCTGGCGCGCTACATGCCCGATCTGGAGGCCTACTTCCACTACCGCAATGTGGACGTGAGCACGCTCAAGGAGCTGGCACGGCGCTGGCGCCCCGAGCTGGTCACCGGCTTCAAGAAGGCGCAAAAGCACACCGCGCTGGCCGATGTGCATGAGTCGATTGACGAGATGCTGTACTACCGCCAGCATTTTCTGCAGCTGGCGCCCGGATCAGCGGCTACTTGATATCGAAGCGGCTGACCTGGCTGGTCTCCGTCACCAGGGTATCGGTTTTTCCCCCTTGGCGGGTGCTGGCGCTCTCCTTGAGTCTGAGCCCGCGGTAGGGGCCCGTCGCTGCCACCCAGGTCGTTGTCTGCGTCTCCCGGCTTGCCTCGGGCTTGCCTTGCTGGCTTGCCGCAACGCTGCTGACGAAGCGGCAGGCCTCCACGGTGCCCAGGGCCGTGGTGATGGTCTCTCTGCCTTCGTAGCTTCGGGTCTCGGCCAGCGTGGTGACGGTCTTTGTTTCTCCGTCAGCGTTCGAGACGCTATCCGTTTGTACGATGGTTTGGGAGGTGGTCTGACCGGGCGCCATCGCGATCAGCGACTGGCGGGGCGGGGCCAGGCTTTGGCGGCTGGTCGCGCCGATATTGAAGGCGTTGTAGCCGTGGTAGAGCAGCGCTCCGCCCTCGATGCTGTAGTGCAGGCTGGTGCGCCCGCTGTTGGGCGTGGGATTGACATAGATGTGGTTGATGCCGTTCTCCTCGTTCTGGCTGGTGACCCAGTGGTAGACAAGGTTGGTTGAAGCTGGCCCATCGTTCAGACTTTTGCTCTGGCTGACATAGATTTGCGTGTCCTTGCGGTAAAAACCGGCATTGAAGCAGTCGCTGGAATTCTTGGCTTCTTCTGGACTGTCGCTCCCTCCGCCGCCGCAAGCGGTAAGCAGGCCTGCGCCGAGCAATCCGGTAATGGCCATCAGAGTTAGTGAGTAGTTGGTCATGTCGCTCTCCTTGTTGTGGTGGAGGTATCCTATCTTTTTCATTGTTTTTATCAATTAAATTTGCAATTAAAATTGATTTTTTCAAATTAAAGAAATTTAGCCTTCACCCGTAGCTGCTTTGGTACAGAAGTCCTTGCGTTGATGCGGGAAAACCCGAAATGTGCGATAATTTGCGCTTCCCCGCCAAAACTGGCGGTTGATACGCACATCTCCCTTCATTCTCTGGGCGTCCAGGTCATGCGATTCGCAGCATGGCCGCTTTGAACAAGCCCGCGGCAATTTGTACGGCCGTTACCGTTTGATGGTTGATGTATTTAAAACCATGAACGGTACGGAACTGCGTCGCGAAACGCGCAGGAGCCGACCTATTGCTATTGTTCAAAATGACGCAAGACCTCCATCTGCAGGGCGAAGCCGCGCCTGCGCAAAACACTGTTGACGCTACCCAAGAGATCGTCAATACCTCCCCCCTGTCGGCTCTGGCCGAAGACGCTTTGCAAGAAGACGGCACTGCGCTGGTGGCTGAGGCTGAAGGCGAAGCCGAGGTGCTGCCTGAAGAGCCCAATGGCTTTGTAGAGCTGGGCCTGGCGCCCGAGCTGGTGCAGGCCGTCAAGGACCTGGGCTACACCCAACCGACCGCTGTGCAATCGCGCGCCATCCCGCTGGCGATGATCAACGACGGTGAAGAGTCGCAGCACTTTGCGGACCTGATGGTCTCCAGCCAGACCGGCTCGGGCAAGACCGCTGCCTTCCTGCTGCCCGTGCTGCACACCCTGATCCAGCAGCAAGGCCAGGCCGAAGCCGCTGAGCGCGCTGAACACGAACGCCTGGTGGCCGAAGCCCTGGCCCGTGGCGAGCAAGCCCCCAAGCGCGCCAAGCGCAAGAACCCGCTGAGCCCGCGCAATTTCAAGGCTGCCCAACCCGGCGCGCTGATTCTGTGCCCGACCCGTGAGCTGGCCCAGCAAGTGGCCCATGACGCGATCGAGCTGGTGCGCCACTGCCGTGGTCTGCGTGTGGCCAATATCGTCGGCGGCATGCCCTACCAGTTGCAAATTGCCAAGCTGCAAAATGCCGACCTGGTTGTGGCAACGCCCGGCCGTCTGCTCGACCTGCAGCGCTCGATGCAGATCAAGCTCGACAAGGTGCAGTTCCTGGTCGTTGACGAAGCCGACCGCATGCTCGACCTGGGCTTCTCGGACGACCTGGCCGAAGTCAACCAGCTGACGGTGCAGCGCAAGCAAACGATGATGTTCAGCGCGACCTTCGCGCCGCGCATCCAGCAGCTGGCCATGCGCGTGATGCATGACAACGGCGCCAGCGTGCAGAAGATCACCATCGATTCGCCCCAGGAAAAGCATGCCAACATCAAGCAGGTGCTGTTCTGGGCCGACAACTCCCAGCACAAGCGCAAGCTGCTGGACCACTGGCTGCGTGATGCCTCGATCAACCAGGCCATCGTGTTTGCATCCACCCAGGTGGAATGTGACGGCCTGGCCAACGACCTGCAGCAAGAAGGCTTCTCGGCTGTGGCACTGCACGGCGCGCTGAGCCAAGGCCTGCGTAACCGCCGCCTGATGGCGCTGCGCAATGGCCAGGTACAGATTCTGGTGGCCACCGATGTGGCTGCGCGCGGCATCGACGTGCCCACGATCACCCACGTGTTCAACTACGGCCTGCCGATGAAGGCCGAAGACTACACCCACCGCATTGGCCGTACCGGCCGTGCTGGCCGCTCGGGCCTGGCGATCACTTTTGCCGAGTTCCGTGACCGCCGCCGTGTCTTCGATATCGAGGCCTACACCAAGCAGCAGTTCAAGCCGGAAGTGATTCCAGGCATGGAGCCGCAGCAACGCTTCCCCGCCCGCAGCGAAGGCGGCCCACGTGGCGCAGGTCGCGGTGGTGACCGTGGCCGTCCAGGTGCTGGCCGTGGTGGCGATCGCCGTGGTGGTGGCGGCTTTGGCGCTGACCGTGGCTTTGGTGGCCGCCGTGATGGCGAAGGCTATGGCCGCAAGCCTGGCTTTGGCGAAAACGCTGGTTTTGGTGGTGGCCCACGTGGTGGCGACAGCCGTCCGCGTTTCGAGCAGCGCGATGACCGCGCCCCCCGCTTTGAGCAGCGTGCTGAGCGCGGTGGTGACCGCTTCCAGGAGCGTGGCCCGGACCGTTTCCAGGACCGTGGTGCAGACCGCTTCCAGGACCGCGCACCGCGCCCCGAAGGCCGCAGCTTTGACCGCGCGCCTGAGCGCCGTGCCGACCGCTTTGCGGGCGACAACCGTGGTGCTGGTGACAGCCGTGGCGCTGACAGCCGTGGCCCACGCAGCCCAGCCCCCCGCCATGCCGGTGGTGGTGACTTCGCCCAGCGCCGCCCAGGCGGTGACAACCGCTTTGGTGGTGAGCGCGGTGGCCGTCCCTACAGCCCCGCTGGCGGTGACCGCAAGCGCACCGAGCGCAGCCGCTAAGCAGCGCATAGCGCAATGACAAAGAGCTTCCCGAGGGAAGCTCTTTTTTTGTGCCTGTTGCACAAGGCGGCTGGTTGATAACGAGCGCTTGGCGCCTCCTTGGGCGCATCCGTCAGACTTCAGACCGCGTTATGGCGCCCGATATCGGGCCAGCGGTGGTGGAAATAGATCCAGCTGAACAGGCCGGTCAGCATCAAGCCCATCGATGCGATGGCCAGCGCCACCGTCGACTGCATGACCAAGGGGGCGAGCACGCCCGCCACGATGCCATTGGCCACCGAGGTGACGACGGCCTGCAGGGATGAGGCCAGGCCCCGGCGCTCAGGGTGCAGGTCCAGCACCAGCAGGGTGACCACCGGGGTCATCAAGGCCCAGCCAAACGAATAGATGCCCAGTGGCAGCAGCGCCCAGGCCGGGTGCGGCGGCAGCACCAGGTTCAGCGCCAGGTAGATGCAGGAGGTCAGGAACATGATCAGAAAACCATGGCGCACCTGGCGCTTAGGCGGGATCTTGCCCGCCAGCCGGCCGCTGACCCAGGCGCCCAGCATGATGCCGCCAATCGTGCAGATGAAGAACCAGAAAAACTGGGTCGGCTGCATGCGCATATGGGTGCCCAGGAACGTGGGGGCCGACAGGATATAGATGAACATGCCGTTGAAGGGCACGCCGCTGGCGGCGGCCAGCAGCAAAAAGCGCGGGCTGCTGCACAGCTGCCAGTAGCCGCGCATCAGGTTGCGCACATCAAAGGCCTGGCGCTTCTCGGGCGGCAGGCTCTCGGGCAGCAGGCGCCAGTTGTAGGCCCACAGCAGCGCGCCAATGGCCGTGAGCAGCCAGAAGATCGATTGCCAGCTGGCGTAGGCGATGAAGACGCCGCCAATCATCGGCGCCACCGCCGGCGCGATGCCAAAGTAGATGGTGATCTGGCTCATCACCCGCTGGGCCTGGGCGGGCGGGAACAGGTCGCGCACCACCGCGCGTGAGACCACAATGCCGGCGCCCGTGGTGCAGCCCTGCAGTGCACGGAACAGGATCAGTTGCTCAGGCGTCTGGGCCAGTGCGCAGCCCGCTGATGTCAGCGCGAAGGTGGCCAGCCCCCACAGCACGACGGGGCGGCGGCCAAAGCTGTCCGACAGCGCGCCGTGGAACAGGTTCATGAACGCAAAGCCAAACAGATAGGCCGACAGCGTCTGCTGCATCTGCAGCGGCGAGGCGTTGAGCGATGCCGCAATGCCGTCAAAGGCGGGCAGGTAGGTGTCGATCGAGAAGGGCCCGAGCATGCCCAGCAGGGCCAGCATGACCGCCAGAATCCATTGGGGCGTGGGCTGGGCGGATGCGTCTGCGGGGCGTGGTGGGTTCATGGCCTGCGCGCCACCGGCCGTGGGCAGGGGGCGTCGTCAAATAAGGGGGTGAAGGGCGTGGGCTGCTGCAGCCCGGGGCCTGCCCGGTGCGCAAGCAGCAGGCGCCGAGCTTACCTCAAGCGCCAGCGCGCTGCAGTCGCTGCGGTATGGGTCTGCGGGCTGCGCTCAGCGCGGCTGCACTTCGTCGGGCAGCATCGCGGCGATGATGTCCAGGGTATCGAGCATTTGCGAGGGGTTGCGCGGATCGGCGCTGAGCACGGGCACCGCGCATTCGGCATGGGCCGAGAGGCGCACCGTGAACATCTCCTGCTGCGCGGCCGATGCGGGCCGGGCAATCAGCACCACGACGGCCTGGATATTGGGCGCCGCATGGCATTGCTGTATCAGGTCGATGGTCTGCTCCATCGCCTGCGGGTCGTGGATATCGACCATCACGATGGCGCCAAAGGCCAGCGACAGCGCCCACTCGCGCACAAAGTCGTAGCGCTCCTGGCCGGGGCAGCCATAGACCTGCAAGGTGTCCTCATCGTCGAGCTTGATTTCGCCAAAATCCAGGCCCACCGTGGTGGTCTCTTTGGCATGGGCCTGCTTGTCCAGGTTGGGAACATCGCACTCGATGGCCAAACTGCCGCAGAGGCTGCGGATCGCCGTGGTCTTGCCGATGCCCATGGGGCCCAGCAGCACGATGCGTTTGATGGGGTGGTGCATGCAGTCCTCCCGTCAGGTGTTCAGTGCGGGTCGCTGGCCCGGTTCTGGTGGATCCAGCGGCTCAGTTGTCGGAAAAGGCCCAGCTTGGCCGCCGCCGCCGGGCTGGGCTCGGCGGCATGAGAGGCTGGGGGCACAGGGGTGGCCAGGGCCACCGATTCAACGGCTGCAGGTGGCGCCGTCTCGACCAGCACCCCTTTGCCGCGCAGGACCTGCAATACGCGCAGGATCTCGCCCCGCTCCAGATGGGTGCGTTCGGCCAGCTCGTCCAGGCCCCGGTCGCCGGAGATCATCGCGGCCAGCAGCTGCCGGTGCGCCTGGCCGGCCATGCTGCCGGTCAGCTGGGTCCAGCGCTTGATGCGAAAACGCGTGCCCGGCGCGGGCAGGTTGCCCAGCGCGGCAGCGGGGGCTGTGGCAGTTGCGGTAGTTGCGGCGGGCACCTCCAGCACGGGCTCGGGCGCAGGTTCGGCCACCACCAGCGTGGGCTGGCTCAGGTCGGTGGCCTTGAGAAACGCGGCATCGGCATTCTTGACCTGCACGTCGTGCGACAAGGTCATGCTGTGCTGGCGGCGGGTCTTGAGGGTCTCGCGCAGCCGTTTGCCATGCGCTTGCACGCTGATATGTTCGAGCAGCTGGGTCAGGCGCCCCACGCTGTAGTCGGGTGGCAGCTGGGCATCGATCTGGTCGGGCCACTGCGCGCGCGCGGCCTGGGCCTGGTCATCGGTGGCGATCAGCAGCACAAAGGAGCTGTTGGAGCGGTTCTGGATGGCATCGGGCGCGCTGTGGGCGTCGATCACCCACAACTCAGTGGCTGGCTTGGCGGTCTGAGAAGGCTGTTTATCGCGCCAGTGCTTGGCTGCGACTTCAAACAAATAGCTAAAGCGCAGTTGATGGGCTTCACTCAAATGGGCGGCATGCAGGATCAACTCGGACATAACAACTCTCCCTGGCACATTCACCTTCAAGCGTTGCGGATACCACCGTTCGTGCATGGCATGGGCCAAGCGTGGACGGTGTTCCATTTTCAAAGCTTGTAATAATATGTCAATATCTCAGATATATTAATAATGCGCAATTGATGGAGCGCAACTATTGTGCGATCTCGGTGCCGGATTAGGCGCGGGCATGCCTGAAAAGTGTAACTAGCTTTCTTGGCAGCAATATGGCGAAGCCTGCGGTATACCGCTCAGTTGTATACAAAGGCTTATATAGTGTTCAAATAAACAACAGGCATTCCGGGAGCCTGCTGCGCCTGCCCCTCAGTGCTGGTGCTGGTGGCCGCCAGCGGCGGGTGGCTGTGCACCGGCTGCCGGGGCCAGGGCGCGCACCGGGGCGCTGACGGCAATGCTCTCCTTGGCGCCGTCGGCATGCAGCACTTCGAGCGTCAGGTCGACGTTTTCGCCAGCGGTCAGCGGCTTTTTCAGGCCCATCAGCATGATGTGGTAGCCGCCCGGCTTGAGGCTCACGGTCTGGCCGCTGGGCAGGCTGACGCTGGGCACGGCCCGCATCTTCATCACATTGTCTTCCATGCGCATCTCATGCACTTCGGCGCTGTTGGCTGCGTCGGTCTTCACGCCCACGAGCTGGGCATTGTCATGCGCCGAGCGCAGCTCCATGAAAACGCCCGAGGCCTGCTGCTGCGCGACCGTGGCGCGCGCCCAGGGATTGCTGACCGTGACATGGGCAAAAGCGCTGGAGGCGGTTGCAAACGCAAAGGCGGCGAGCAAGGAGGGGAGCAGGGGGCGCATGGTAGGGGCTGGGAGAAATGTCGGATGGAGAGAAAGAGTCCCTGCATTCTACAAGCGCAGGGTCATCATGGGCAGCAGGCGCTGCCGCGCGGCGTGAGGGGCAGGCGGGAAAGGCCAAGCGGGAGGGGAAATAAAAAACGGCCTAGGCGATAAGCCTAGGCCGTTGAACTTGGTGGGCCCTGAGTGATTCGAACACTCGACCAACGGATTAAGAGTCCGCTGCTCTACCAACTGAGCTAAGAGCCCGAAACTGTCGCACCTTGGAAATGCTTTGTTTCGTTGGCCTGCGCGGTCAATCGCAAGCCTAAAAATGTGGTGGGCCCTGAGTGATTCGAACACTCGACCAACGGATTAAGAGTCCGCTGCTCTACCAACTGAGCTAAGAGCCCACATTTGTTTGCTGTCAGCAGTGCGCTGCAGCAAGCCTTGTATTATGCACTAATTTTTACGCCTGTTCGGAAAAATACCGATATCAACCCTGGTTTTTTCCGGCAGGTCGGTTGCCGCAGAGGCAAAAACGGTCCGCAAGCTGCCGGGCCGTGCCAGTGCGAGCCAGGCAGGACCTGGCTCGCGTGAGGAAGGCGCTTTACATCAGCAGATGTTCGCCGGCGTTGTCGCCGCCCAGGATCACATAGTTCACCTTGCGGATGTCCATCAGGTGCTTGCCGCCCGCATAGCTGATAGAGGACTGCACGTCCTGCTCCATCTCGATCAGCGTGTCCTGCAGCTTGCCCTTGATGGGCTCGAGGATGCGCTTGCCTTCGACATGCTTGTACTCGCCCTTGTTGAAGTCGCTGGCCGAGCCGTAGTACTCCTTGAACAGCTCGCCGTCGAGCTCGACGGTCTTGCCGGGCGATTCCTCATGGCCAGCGAACAGCGAGCCGATCATCACCATCGTGGCGCCAAAGCGGATGCTCTTGGCGATATCGCCATGGCTGCGGATGCCGCCGTCGGCAATGATGGGCTTGGTGGCCACGCGCGCGCACCATTTGAGCGCCGACAGCTGCCAGCCGCCGGTGCCAAAGCCGGTCTTGAGCTTGGTGATGCAGACCTTGCCTGGGCCCACGCCCACCTTGGTGGCATCGGCGCCCCAGTTTTCCAGGTCGATCACGGCCTCAGGCGTGGCCACATTGCCGGCGATCACAAAGGCCTCGGGCAGCTTTGCTTTCAGGTAGCCGATCATGTTCTTCACGCTATCGGCATGGCCATGGGCGATGTCGATGGTGATGTATTCGGGGCAGATGTCGTCGGCGACAAAGCGGTCGACCACGTCGTAGTCGGCCTGCTTGACGCCCAGCGAGATCGAGGCGAACAGGCCTTGCGACTGCATGGCCTTGGTGAAGGCCACATTGTCGATGTCAAAGCGGTGCATCACATAGAAGTAGCCGTGTTGTGCCAAAAACTTGCAGATCTTCTCGTCCAGCACGGTCTTCATGTTGGCAGGCACCACCGGCAGGCGGAAGGTGCGGTTGCCCAGGACAACGCTGGCGTCACATTCCGAGCGGCTCTCCACGCGGCACTTGCGGGGCAGCAAAAGAATGTTGTCGTAGTCGAAGATTTCCATTTGATTCCAAGCTCCATAAAAGGTCGCAGCGAACTATTTCGCAGCGATGGGGCGCTTGGCTTGGAGACCGGTCGGGCAGGGCGCTTCGCGTTGGAAAGCCCTCTTTTGCGCTGTTGCAGACACAAAAAAACCGGGTCACAAGAAACTTGGGCCCGGTGACTGATTCTAGCAGCATGCACCGGCTTTGCAAAAGCCTTGCCGGCCGCTGCAGTATGCGCAGGCGGGGGGCAAGACCACCGGGCGCTTGCCGGGCGGGCGCCTCGCCGGCCTGCCGATCTCCCTACAATGCTGGCATGGATTCGAATGATTTGTTTGCGCTGCCGCCCGATGCCGGTGGTTCTGGCCATTTGCCACTGCTCAATGGCCTCAACGACGAGCAGCTTGCCGCTGCCACCTTGGAGGGCGGCCATGCGCTGATTCTGGCCGGTGCCGGCTCGGGCAAGACCCGGGTGCTGACCACGCGCATCGCCTGGCTGCTGCAGACGGGCCGCGCCACGCCCGGCGGCATTCTGGCGGTGACCTTTACGAACAAGGCCGCCAAGGAGATGCTCACCCGCTTGTCGGCGATGCTGCCCATCAATGTGCGCGGCATGTGGATCGGCACCTTCCACGGGCTGTGCAACCGCATGCTGCGCGCGCATTACAAGTCGGCCAACCTGCCCCAGACCTTCCAGATCCTGGACACGCAGGACCAGCTCTCGGCGATCAAGCGCCTGTGCAAGCAGTTCCAGGTCGATGAGGAAGCGCTGCCGCCCAAGCAGCTGCAGTACTTCATCAGCGGCTGCAAGGAAGAGGGGCTGCGCCCGTCGGATGTGCAGGCCCGCGACATGGCCGAGCGCAAGAAGGTCGAGCTCTACCAGCTCTACGAAGAGCAATGCCTGCGCGAAGGCGTGGTCGATTTTGGCGAGCTGATGCTGCGCTCCTACGAGCTGCTGCGCGACAACCTGCCGATCCGCCAGCACTACCAGCACCGTTTTCGCCACATGCTGGTCGATGAGTTCCAGGACACCAACCGCCTGCAGTACCTCTGGCTCAAGCAGCTGGCCGGCGACATGGTGGGCGGCAAGTTCCAGTCCCACAGCAGCGTGATTGCCGTGGGCGACGACGACCAGAGCATCTATGCCTTCCGCGGCGCGCGCGTGGGCAATATGCAGGATTTTGTGCGCGAGTTCGAGGTGCGCCAGCAGATCAAGCTCGAGCAGAACTACCGCAGCTACAGCAATATCCTTGACAGCGCCAATGCGCTGATCAGCCACAACAGCAACCGCCTGGGCAAGAACCTGCGCACCGACCAGGGCCCGGGCGAGCCGGTGCGGGTGTCCGAGAGCGCCACCGACATGGCCGAGGCGCAGTGGATGGTCGAGGAGATCAAGTCGCTGATCAAGAGCGATGGCTTTGCGCGCAGCGAGATCGCCGTGCTCTACCGCAGCAATGCCCAAAGCCGGATTCTGGAAACCAGCCTGTTCAATGCCGGCGTGCCTTACCGCGTGTATGGCGGCCTGCGCTTTTTCGAGCGCGCGGAAATCAAGCATGCGCTGGCCTATCTGCGCCTGCTCGAGAACCCGCATGACGACACCAGCTTCATGCGGGTGGTGAACTTTCCGCCGCGCGGCATTGGTGCGCGCACCACCGAGCAGTTGCAGGAAGGGGCGCAGGCCGCCGGTTGCTCGCTGTACGACGCGGTCACCGCCGTCGCCGGCAAGGCAGGCACCAAGCTGCAGTCCTTTGTCGCGATGGTCGATGTGCTGCGCGAGGAAACCCAGGGCAAGACGCTGCGCGAGACCATCGAGCGCATGCTGGTGGTGAGCGGCCTGATCGAGCACTACCAGAGCGAAAAGGAAGGCGCCGACCGCATCGACAACCTGGGCGAGTTGGTGACCGCCGCCGAGAGCTTTGTCACCCAGGAAGGCTTTGGCAAGGATGCCGTGGCCATTCCGATCGACGAGCAGCAGGCCATGGGCGTGCCAGGCAGTGGCCAAAGCCCCGTGAGCCAAGGGCTGGACCCGGATGCACCGCTGCTCGATACCCCCCTGCCCGATGCCGCCAACCCGGCGATGGTGAACCCCGATACCGGCGAGACCTTGTCGCCGCTGGTGGCCTTTTTGACCCATGCGGCGCTGGAGGCTGGTGACAACCAGGCCCAGGCCGGCCAGGATGCCGTGCAGATGATGACCGTGCATGCCAGCAAGGGCCTGGAGTTTGATGTGGTCTTTATCGGTGGTCTGGAAGAAGGTCTGTTCCCGCACGAGAACGCGATGACCGACACCGGCGGGCTCGAAGAAGAGCGCCGCCTGATGTATGTGGCGATCACCCGGGCCCGCAAGCGCCTGTACCTGAGCACCTCGCAGACGCGCATGCTCCACGGCACCACGCGCTACAACGTGCGCAGCCGCTTCTTGGATGAACTGCCCGAAGGCGCGCTCAAATGGCTCACGCCCAAGCATTCGGGATTTGGCAGTGGCATGGGCAGCCTGGCTTACGGCGGGGGGGGCGGCGGCCGTTCGTCGGGCGGTGGATACGGCGATGCCGCGCCCAGCATGTGGGGCAAGACCCCCGTTCCGGTGCAAAAGGCCGAGCCCGCGCATGGCATCAAAAAGGGCGCCCATGTGTTCCACAACAAGTTTGGCGAAGGCAAGGTGCTGGCGGTGGAAGGCACGGGCGACGATGCCCGCGCCCAGGTGAACTTTCCGCGCCATGGCACCAAGTGGCTGGCGCTGTCGGTGGCCAAGCTGACGGTGGTGTAAGCCCTCCATTGCCAGCCTGGCAGCGGTTGCTTGGATAGTGGGCACCAACCTCAGGCTTGCCATAAATGGTTGCATAGGATACTATATCGGCTGCTCATCGGCATGCGCAGCCCTGCCGCGTTCCGGTCCGGCATCCCTGCCAGGACCTGCGCGAGCCATCCCTGTACGCGCACAGGCTGGCGCCCGTGCTGCTTTGTAGCGGGTGAGTCTCCACTTTCCTATCCCAGCCACACTGGCTGGCCGCTGTGCCGGCCAGGCTGCGCGTTGGCCAGTTGCTGGGTAGACGAGGATGCCCATGACACCTGCCCGCAAGATCGATATCTCCACCCCGGCCATTGGCCGCCACCAGGCGCTGCGCCACCTGCTGTCACCGCGCCAGCTGCGTGACAGCGTCCGCCTGCAACCGCTTCCCTCCCTGCACATTGCGCTGGTCGCGGCCATGCAGGCAGCGCTGGCGGTGCTGCTGGCCCTGGTGCTGGCGCGCCTGTCGCCCTGGCCCCAGCTGGTGGGGCCCTTGGGGCTAGGCGCGTTGGCCGCCTTGTTTGGCCGTTTTGCAGCGCCGGGCCGGCGCATGCGCATCGTCGGCATCTGCGCGGCCATGCTGTGCGCGGCGGTGTTTTTGCCATCGCTTGCCTCCTGGGCCGGGTTGCCCGCCCAGGCCATGGTGGGGGTGCTGGCGCTGGTGGCCGGCGCGGCCACCTTGGCGGTCAGCCACTGGCGCCTGGGTGGGCCGGGCGCGGTGATTGTGGTGTTCGCCGCCGGTGCCTCGCTGGCGCCGGTGCACAGCGGGCAGCAGCTGCTGGAGCGGACTTTGGGCACCTTGGCTGGGGGCCTGTTGGCAGCCTTGGTCTGTTGGGCCACCGATGGCCTGCGCCACCAGGCCGTGCAGCGCGTGCAACTGCCTGCGCAGCCGCAGCGCCCCTGGCCCGCCGAGCTGGCCGCCGCCGGCCGCATTGTGCTCGGTGCTGGCCTGGCCGCCTGGGTGGCCCAGGCCGCTGGCTGGCAGCATCCGGCCTGGGCAGCGATTGGCGCCACGGCGGTGATGCAGGGCAGCCATCTGCACATCACGATGAACCGGGCGCTGCAGCGCATGGTGGGCACGATGCTGGGCGCGCTGGTCGCTGGTCTGATTTTGTCGCTGGAGCCATCGTTTTGGTGGATTGCCGCAGCCATCGTCGCGCTGCAGTTCATCACCGAGGTGAGCATTGGCTACAACTACGCCCTGGGCCAGATCACCGTCACGCCCATGGCCTTGCTGATGACGCATCTGGCCTCATCGCCGCTGGCGCCTTTGGCGATGCCGCTGGAGCGGGTGCTGGATACCGTGCTGGGCGCGGCACTGGGCATTGTGTTTGCGCTGGTGCTGTCCAGCCTGGAAGACCGGGCGCAGCTGCACCGCCTGCACCACGGCGACGGTCCTCAGCGATGAAAAAAGCCCGGGCTGTGGGACGCAGGCCGGGCTGGGGTGAGCGGGTAGGGCTTAGAGCGCGACGCTGTCAGTCTGGTCCGGCGCTTCAAAACAGTCGCGAAAGCTGAATACCACCGAGGTCAGGAACATCGTGGCCAGCATCAGCGAGCCGGCAATGGCAATCGCCGCAGCTGCCCAGGCGCCGAGCAAGGTGCCCAGCAGCGCAGACAGCAAGGCCATGGCGATGCCAAAGCCGATGCCGACAGCCATCCAGGCCAGGCCAAACATCGTGAAGGCGCCGATATTGCGGCTGCAGGCGATCAGGCTGAAGAACACCGCCTTGATGGCGGGCACGCGGTGCCAGTAAATGAGGCCAGGCGCATGCCAGAACAGCAGCGACAGCGGAATGTACAGCAGCATGGTGGCAAACATGGCCTGCTGGAAGGCCGGTTGCTCGACGATCTCACGCGTGATCTCGCCGCCCATCAGGTTGAGCCGGGCGAACTGGCCGCCATCGAAGAGCGCCGAAAAACCCAGCACCAGCAGGAAGGACAGCGCATAGAACACGCCCAGCACAACAAAGGAATTGCGCCGCTCCTTGTCGACACGCAGCGCAGCCAGCACTACCGGCAAGGTCGGGCGCGTGCCCTGGGCCGTCAACGCGGCGCCAATCATCATGCACAGGGTGGAGACCGGCAGCAGCGCCAGCGCGATAAAGGTGCCGGCAATCGGGATGGCGCCGATCAGGGACATCACCATCATCGACAGAAAGAACAGCGAAGTGAGGGCCAGGGCCTGTGTCTTGAAGGTTTTGAAGCCGTCTTGCACCCAGGTCACACCCTGGCGGGCAGTGGCGATACGAAGTTTCATGCACCAGCGCGCTGCAGCGTGGGCTGCAGCGATAAAAAATCAAAGGGGATGGCGCACTGTAACCCATGCGCCCAAGGGGCAGGCACCCATATGGGCATGGTGCGTGCGGGCGCGCCCTGGGTGGCTTTGAACAGGTCGCTTATTTCAGCTGGTAAGGCGTGGCCAGGCGCTCGCGCAGCACGCGCTCGAAATGGGTCGGGTCATGCGGCTTGAGCAGCGAGGCTTCGCGCGGCAGGTAGAAGTCCCACAGGCGCGAGATCCAAAAGCGCAGCGCGCCAGCACGCAGCATGGCGTTGAGCAGTTCGCGCTCGCAGGCCTGCAGCGGGCGCACGGCCTGGTAGGCGGCCAGCAGCGCATCGGCACGTGCCAGGTCGATGGCGCCGGTGGCCAGGTCGATGCACCAGTCGTTGATGACCACGGCAATGTCGAACAGCCAGGTATCAACACCAGCGAAATAGAAGTCAAAGATGCCCGTCAGCGTCTCGCCCTCGAACATCGCATTGTCGCGGAACAGATCGGCATGCACCGGGCCGCGCGGCAGCGCGGTATAGGCCGAGCTTTGCGCCACATGGTTCTGGTAGGCCAGTTCGCTGCGCAGCAGCTCGGCGGTGGCGCTGTCCAGGTAGGGCAGTACGACGGGCACGGTCTCGTTCCACCAGGGCAGGCCACGCAGATTGGGCTGCTGGCGCGGGTAGTCGAGGGCGGCCTGGTGCATTCTGGCCAGCACCTCGCCCAGCGATTGGCAATGCGCCGCCTGGGGTGCCAGCTGGCTCTTGCCGGGCAGCTTGCCAACGATGGCAGCTGGCTTGCCCTCGACCTGCAGCAGGATGTCGCCGGTCTTGCCATCGGCCTGGGGCTCGGGCACGGGCACGCCGGCCTTGGCCAGATGCTTCATCAGGTACAGATAGAACGGCAGCTGGTCGGCACGCAGGCGCTCGAACAGGGTCAGCACATACTCGCCCTGGCTGGTGGTCAGAAAGTAGTTGGTGTTTTCAATACCGCCTTCAATACCGCGCAACGAGACGAAATCGCCCAGTGGGACGCGCTTGAGCAAGGCCTTGGCAGCCTTGTCGGATACTTCGGTGAAAACAGCCATGGATGTATATCGTCACTACAAAAACAAGGCCAGCCTCTGTGGCTGGCCTGGCCCGCTAAGCGGCGGGTGCAAAGGGGCGATTATCGCAAGCCTGCGCGGCGCTGGGCTATTCGCTCTGGTATCGCGCTCAGAAATTGCCGATATTCCAGACGCGCTTCTTGCTTTGGGTGTCGCCAAAGCCGTCAGGGCGGGCGCGGGCGCCGTCGGTGGGCTTGACCTCGTAGCCGGGCATATTGCCCATCTTGGGCTGCACATGGATGCTCTGGGTCTGGCCGCCAATGCGCACCTCGTCGATGCGGCTGCCCGCGTCTTCCACCCGGATGTACTCGGCCTTCTGGTTGTACTTGTCGTTCGCGGGCGCTGCGTCGGCAGGTGCCGCTGGCTGTGCAGCGGGTTGCGCCGCAGGCGGCTCGGCAGGAACTGCGGGTTGCTGGGCCAGCGCAGGGGCTGCCAGCACCAGTGCCAGGGCCTGGGCGATGAAAGAAGTGGTAATTGCGCGCATGGCCCAATTGTAAGTTGTCGCCCGGTGTTTGCGTACCGGGCACAATGTCAATATGCGTAATCCTCCTACTTTAGTGCTGGTGGACGGTTCCAGCTATCTGTACCGTGCCTACCATGCCATGCCCGACCTTCGTGCGGTTCCCGGCGACTCTGCCAGCCCGGCCACCGGCGCCATCCGCGGCATGGTCAATATGATGCAGGCGTTGCGTAAAGACATACAGGCCGACTACGCCGTCTGTGTTTTCGATGCCAGCGGCCCGACCTTCCGCGACGATCTCTACACTGAGTACAAGGCCACGCGCTCGCCGATGCCCGACGACCTGCGCTCGCAGATCGCCCCGATCCACGAGGTGGTGCAGCTGCTGGGCTGGAAGATCCTGGCCGTGCCCGGCGTCGAGGCCGACGATGTCATTGCCACCCTGGCCCAGATGGCCTCGCAGCAGGGCATCCAGGTCATCGTCTCCAGCGGCGACAAGGACTTGAGCCAGCTGGTCAACGAGCATGTGACCATCATCGACACGATGAACGGCAAGCGCCGCGATGTCGCCGGCGTCACTGCCGAGTTTGGCGTGCCACCCTCGCAGATGGTGGAGTACCAGGCCCTGGTGGGCGATACGGTGGACAATGTGCCCGGCGTCAGCAAGGTGGGCCCCAAGACCGCCGCCAAGTGGCTGGAGGAGCACGGCTCGCTCGACCAGCTGATTGCCAAGGCCGACACGATCAAGGGCGTTGCTGGCCAGAACCTGCGCGATGCGATCGCCAGCGGCCAGCTGGCGCTCAGCCGCCAGTTGGTGACGATGAAGACCGATTGCGCGCTGGACGACTATATCCAGGGCCTGCCTGCCTTCGATGGCATTACCCTGGGCGAGCCCGATGCCGTGGCCTTGGTGCCGTTCTACGAGCAATATGGCTTCAAGGGCCTGGCGCGCGCGCTGGGCTCTGCCGCTACCCCCGCGTCCGCCAAGGCGACGGGCGACAGCGCGTCCGGCCAGGCGGGCCTGTTTGACAGCGCCGATGCCGCCGTGACCGAGGTGGCCATCGAGGCCCAGCAGCGCGATGTGGTCTACCACACCATCCTGACCGAGGCCGATCTGGACGCCTGGCTGCTGAAACTGCAGGCGGCCGAGCTGACGGCGCTGGACACCGAAACCGATTCGCTCGACGAAATGCAGGCCCGCATCGTCGGCATCTCGTTCAGCGTGCAGGTGGGTGAGGCGGCCTACGTGCCGCTGCGCCATGAAGGCCTGGATGTGCCCGAGCAGTTGCCCATCGACCTGGTGCTGGCCAAGCTCAAGCCCTGGCTGGAAGACGCCAGCAAAAAGAAGCTGGGCCAGCATGTCAAATACGACCAGCATGTGCTGGCCAACCATGGCATCCGCGTGCAGGGCTATGCGCATGACACCATGCTGCAGTCCTATGTGCTCGAAGCCGACCGCCCCCACAACCTGGGCAGCCTGGCGCTGCGCCACACCGGCCGCACCGGCATCAGCTACGAAGACCTCTGCGGCAAGGGCAAGGGCCAGATCCCGTTTGCCCAGGTGCCGGTGGACAAGGCAGCGGCCTACAGCTGCGAAGACTCGGACCAGACCCTGGATGTGCACCGCGTGCTGTGGCCGCGCATCGAAGCCAATGCGGGCCTGGCGCATATCTATGCGCTGGAGATGCAGACCAGCGAGGCGCTGTTCCGCATCGAGCGCAATGGCGTGCGCATCGATGCGCCCGAGCTGGCGCGCCAGAGCAATGACCTGGGCCGCCGCATTCTGGCGCTGGAGGCCGAGGCCTATGAGATCGCCGGCCAGCAGTTCAACCTGAGCAGCCCCAAGCAGCTCGGCGAGATCTTTTTTGACAAGCTCGGCCTGCCCGTGGTGAAGAAAACCGCCACCGGCGCGCGCAGCACCGACGAGGAAGTGCTGGAGAAGCTGGCCGAGGACTACCCGCTGCCGGCCAAGATTCTGGAGCACCGCTCGCTGTCCAAGCTCAAGGGCACCTATACCGACAAACTCGCGCAGATGGCTTTGCCCAGCGATGGCCGCGTGCACACCCACTATGCGCAGGCGGTGGCCGTGACGGGCCGCTTGTCCAGCAACGACCCCAACCTGCAGAACATTCCTGTGCGCACCGCCGAAGGCCGCCGCATCCGCGAGGCCTTTGTTGCGCCCGAGGGCAAGCTGATTGCCAGTGCCGACTACTCGCAGATCGAGCTGCGCATCATGGCGCATCTGTCGGGCGACGAGGCGCTGCTCAACGCCTTCCGCGATGGGCTGGATGTGCACCGCGCCACCGCCGCCGAGGTGTTTGGCGTGGCGCTGGACCAGGTCAGCAGCGAGCAGCGCCGCTATGCCAAGGTCATCAACTTTGGCCTGATCTATGGCATGAGCAGCTTTGGCCTGGCCAAGAACCTGGGCATCGAGACCAAGGCCGCTGCCGCCTATATCGACAAGTACTTCCAGCGCTACCCCGGCGTCAAGCGCTATATGGACCAGACCGTGGAGCTGGCCCATGCGCAGGGCTATGTCGAGACCGTGTTCGGCCGGCGCCTGGTGCTACCCGAGATCAATGGCGGCAATGGCCCGCGCAAGAAAGCGGCCGAGCGCGCTGCGATCAATGCCCCCATGCAGGGCACGGCGGCCGATTTGATCAAGAAGGCCATGGTCGCTGTGCAGGCCAAGCTCGATGCAGACAAGCCCGAGGTGCTGGTCATCATGCAGGTGCACGATGAACTGGTGTTCGAGCTGCCCGCTGCCGAGCAGGAATGGCTGCGCACGGAGATCCCGGCCATCATGGCCAGCGTGGCCGACCTGAAGGTGCCGTTGATCGCCGAGATCGGCTTTGGCCCGAACTGGGAAAAGGCGCACTGACGCCGGTGTCCACAATCCTGGGTGGTGCTCGCAGTCGCAGAGGTTCCACTCGGGCCGCCCCAAGTCCTGTCACCTGCACAGGATTTGGGGTGGTTAATGCAACTGCGTTGCAACAAAGTGCTACCATGCGCGGCATGTTGGAGGGGGCACGGGTGCCCGGGGGCTGCGCGGATGAGCGATGGGCCGGCCCGGGTTGGCGGCGTTTTTGCCAAGCCCGGCCCCGCTGAAGGATGGTTTCATGACTTTGATCGCAATCGTGCTGGCGACCCTTGCTGCCGGTTTGGGCAGTGTGTGGGTGGCCGCAGCGCTGATGCGCACGGGCATTGGCAGCCAGGGCAGCCGCTTTGGTGCCCAGCACCTGCTGAGCCTGGCCGCAGGCGCCTTGCTCGCTACCGCCTTTGTGCATTTGCTGCCCGAGGCTTTCGAGAGCCAGATCAACCCCAAGGCGCTGTTTGTGGTGCTGCTGCTGGGGCTGGTGTTTTTCTTTTTGCTGGACAAGGCGGAGCTCTGGCACCACGGCCATGAGCACCGCCATGCGCTGCCCGAAGAGCGCGGCCATGCCCATGGCGAGCATGCGGACGGCGAGCACGCCGATGGCCCGCATGGCCATGCCCACCACCACCACGGCCACACGCACAACAACAGCGCGGGCGGCTGGTCGCTGCTGACCGGCGACAGCGTGCACTGCTTTGGCGACGGCATCCTGATTGCGTCGGCCTTCATGGCCGATATGTGGCTGGGCATTGTGGCGGCCATCTCGGTGCTGGCCCATGAGGTGCCCCACCACATGGGTGACCTGGTGGTGCTGTCGGGCAATGGCAGCCGCAGCCAGAGCAAGGTAGCCTTGCTCAAGCTGTCGCTCGCCGGCGCGGTGACGGCGCTGGGCGGCGTGGTTGGCTATTTCCTGGTCAGCTCACTGGCGGATTTTCTGCCGTACTTCCTGGCCATTGCGTCGAGCAGCTTTATCTATGTGGCGCTGGCCGATCTGATCCCGCAGCTGCAGCGCCAGCTGTCGGCCAAGCAGACGGTGCAGCAGGTGGTCTGGCTGGCCATCGGCATGGTGGTGGTGAGCGCGGTCAGCACCTGGGCGCATGGCGACCATGACCACCATGGCCATGCGCACGGCCCGGCCGAGCAGCATGAGGCCCATGGCGCGCAGGATGCGCATGGCGACCACGACGGGCACAAGCACTGAGATAGAAGAAGCGAAAGGGTAGGGGTCAGCCTGCGCGCAGGCCACTGCCCTTGTTGGCCAGCAAGGCCCGCACCACCGGCAGCTGGCGCCGCGAGACCAGCAGCACATCCTCGATGCCAAACAGGCGCAGCTGCCAGCCGTCGCTGTCGTCCCCGCCCCAGGCCTTTTCCAGGCAGCGTATCGCAGACGGCGCCACCAGCGCATTGCGGTGCACGCGCAAATAGCGCTTGGCAAAGCGCGTCTCCAGATCGTTGAGGCTGCCCGACCACAGGTAGGCATGGGTGGCGGTGCGCACGGTCACATACTTCAGCTCGGATTTGAAATACAGCACATCGGCCAGGCGCACGCGCTCGGTGCGGCCCCGGTCGGTGATCAGCAAGCTGTCGGTCTCGGCATCCGGCTCGGTCTGGACTGGCGCCTGGCGCAGCGCATGGGCCTGGGCGACCAGGGCCACCTTGTGCAGCGCAGCGGCCAGGCGCTCGCGCCGCACCGGCTTGGTCAGGTAGTCGGCGGCATTGACTTCGAAGGCGCTCAGCGCATGCTCGGGGTGGGCGGTGACAAAGACCACGGCGGGGGCTGCGGGCTGCTGCTGCAGCTGGCGCGCCAGCTCCATGCCGCTGTGCCCCGGCATATGGATGTCCAGCAGCAGCACATCAAAGGGCTCGCTCCGCGCTGCGGCGCTGGCCAGCGCCTGCAGTGCCTCGGGGGCATTGGCGGCCTCGTGCACGGCGCTGGGCGCTGGTGTTATCTCGACCAGCAGGCGCCGCAGCCGGCTTCGGGCCAGCGCTTCATCATCCACAATCAATACTCGCATGGCCGCTATGCTAGCGGAGCCCGGTGCCGCCTGCCAACACCGGCCGTCGTGTCGTTGCACCCGCTCAAGCAGGGATGCTGATGCGCACCATGTAGATGCCATCCTTGCTGGTGGCCTTGAAGTCGTATTCGAGGTCGTAGAGCAGGCGCAGGCGTTTTTTCACATTCAGGATGGCTGTGCCGGTGCCGGCACGCCGCTCGGGCTGGGGGGCGCTAAAGGGGCGCGGCGTGGTGTTGATGATCTGGATCTGCACCATATTGCCCCGCCGGCGCGTGGCAATGCTGATGCGTCCATGGCCATGGCTGGGCTCGATGCCGTGCTTGACGGCGTTCTCCACCAGCGGCTGCAAAAACAGCGGCGGCACGGTGGCGGCATCGGCGCGCGAGTCCAGGTTCCAGCGCACGGCCATGCGGTCGTCAAAGCGGATCTGCTCGATCGACAGGTAGCGGCGCGCCAGCATCACCTCCTCGGCCAGGGTCGAGGCCTCGCGCTTTTCGGTCAGCGCATGGCGGAACAGGTCGCTCAGGTCTTCGAGCATGGCCTCGGCTTTTTGCGGGTGGTCCTGCACCAGCGCAATGGCGCTGTTGAGCGCATTGAAGAGGAAGTGCGGCCGGATGCGCGCCTGCAGCTCGGCCAGGCGCGCGGTGGTGGCCGCCGGCGTGCGGGCCTGGGCGCGCCACTGCAGGCCCACCACCACCATCGCCGCCAAAAAGCCCCCGGCCGCTGCGCTGGCCAGCCAGGCCGTTTGCGCCGACAGGGTGGCCCACTGGTAGAGCATGGCTGCCAAGAGCCCGCAGACCACGCCCAGCGCGGCCCCGGCCAGGTACTGCCGCTGCGTGCTGCAGCGCTGCAGCAGCTTTTTTTGCTGGCAGGCCAGCACCAGCCACAGCAGGCTGGCGGGCAGCACCACGGCGGTGAGCAGCGCCAGCTGAAAGAACCAGTCGGCCAGGCCGCTGGCACCAAAGGCGGCGGCAATGGCCACCACAGTCTCGACCAGGGCCACGGTGCGGCCGATCACGCTGGCGGTGCAGGCATCAAACACATAGGCGGTGCCGACGATGGCTTCGCGTGGTGCTGGATTAGTTGATGTTGCTGGCATGGTCGTGCAGGGTCGATAAAATCCTGGTTTTTCGCCCAGGGCTTTGGCGGGCCTCAGGCACAGCACCGGAGGCTGTGTTTCCGCAGCGCAACTGGCAGCTTAACCCGAATATTGCGACCTTCATGTCTACACCACAAGCTTCGTCTCCTTCGCACAACCAGCTCGATTCCAAGTCCGAAGCCTGGTCGGCGCTGTTCTCCGAACCCATGAGCGATCTGGTCAAGCGCTACACCTCCAGTGTGTTTTTCGACAAGCGCCTGTGGCAGGCAGACATCCAGGGCAGCCTGGCCCACGCGCAGATGCTCTGCGCACAGAAGATCATCGGCGAGCAGGACCTGGCCTCCATCGAGCAAGGCATGGCGCAGATCACCTCGGAGATCGAAGCGGGCAGCTTTGAGTGGAAGCTGGACCTGGAAGACGTGCACCTGAACATCGAAGCGCGCCTGACCCAGCTGGTGGGCGATGCCGGCAAGCGCCTGCACACCGGCCGCAGCCGCAATGACCAGGTCGCCACCGATGTGCGCCTGTGGCTGCGCGGTGAGATCGACCTGATCGAAGGCCTGCTGGGTGAGCTGCAGCTGTCGCTGGTGGAAGTGGCCGAGAAGAATGTCGACGTGATCCTGCCGGGCTTTACCCACCTGCAGGTGGCCCAGCCGGTGAGCTTTGCGCACCACCTGCTGGCCTATGTGGAAATGTTCAAGCGTGATGCCGAGCGCATGCTGGATGTGCGCAAGCGCGTCAATGTGCTGCCGCTGGGCAGCGCCGCACTGGCCGGCACCACCTACCCGCTGGACCGCGAGCGTGTGGCCCAGACCCTGGGCATGGAAGGCGTGTCCCAGAACTCGCTGGACGGCGTCAGCGACCGCGATTTCGCGATTGAGTTCAGCGCAGCGGCCTCGCTGTGCATGGTGCACATCAGCCGCCTGTCGGAAGAGCTGATCATCTGGATGAGCCAGAACTTTGGCTTTGTGCGCATTGCCGACCGCTTCACCACCGGCTCGTCGATCATGCCGCAAAAGAAGAACCCCGATGTGCCCGAGCTGGCGCGCGGCAAGACCGGCCGCGTGGTCGGCCACCTGATGGGCCTGATCACCTTGATGAAGGGCCAGCCCCTGGCCTACAACAAGGACAACCAGGAAGACAAGGAGCCGCTGTTCGACACCGTCGACACCTTGAAGGACACCTTGCGCATCTTCGCCGAGATGATCGGCGGCCAGGTCAACCCTGCGACCGGCGCCAAGGAAGGCGGCATCACCGTCAACGCCGACAACATGCGTGCCGCAGCGCTCAAGGGCTATGCCACCGCCACCGACCTGGCCGACTACCTGGTCAAGAAGGGCCTGCCTTTCCGCGATGCCCACGAGACCGTGGCCCATGCCGTCAAGCTGGCCTCGCAAAAGGGTGTGGACCTGACTGAGCTGCCGCTGGCCGAGCTGCAGGCCTTCAACCCCAACATCGAAGCCGACGTGTTCGAAGCGCTGAGCCTCAAAGGCTCGCTGAATGCGCGCAACACCTTGGGTGGCACGGCGCCCGTGCAGGTGCGTGCCCAGCTGGCCAAGCACCGCACGCGCCTGGCATAAGTCGTGCTTGTATAGCCTGTCCTTTTTCCTGAAAGCTCAGCATGTCCTTGCGCCGCCGCCATTTCTCCCAACAACTGCTGGCCGCTGCTGCGGCCGGGTGGCTGGCTGCTCCCAGCTGGGCGGCGGGCTACAACAAGGGCAAGCCGGTGCGCCTGCTGGTGGGCTTTCCACCGGGCGGCGGCACCGATGTGATCGCGCGCCTGCTGGCCGAGAAGATGAAGGACAGCCTGGGCACCTCGGTCGTGGTCGAGAACAAGCCCGGCGCGGGCGGCCAGATTGCGGCCCAGATCCTCAAGGCCTCGCCAGCCGATGGCGCGACCTTCTTCGTCACCCACGACCACACGATCTCCATCCTGCCCCAGGTCGTCAAGAACCCAGGGTTTGACCCGCATGCGGACTTTGTGCCGGTGGCCGGTTTTGCCAGCTTTGTCAATGCGATTGCGGTCTCCGACGGCCTGGGCCTGCGCACGTTCGATGCCTATTTGCAGTGGCTCAAAAAGCAGGGCGGCAAGAGTGCGGTGGGCATTCCGGCGCCGGCATCAACGCCGGAATTTTTGGTGCGGGTGCTGAACCAGCGCTTCAAGACCGACCTGGTGTCCGTGCCGTACCGGGGCAGCGCGCCCATGCTGGCCGACATGATGGGCAACCAGATCCCAGCCGGCATTGGCTCGGTGCAGGATTTCATTGAAAGCCACAAGGCCGGCAAGATCCGCGTGCTGGCCGTACTGGGCGGCAAGCGCCAGCAGGCCTTGCCCGATGTGCCCACCTTGAGCGAACTGGGTCTGTCGGGCCTGGAAGACATGCCCTACTACGGCATCTATGCCGCCGCTGGCACGCCCCCCGAGATGGTGCAGGCCGTATCGCAGGCGGTTGCCAAGGCCGTGGCCGCCCCCGATGTGCATGAGCAGCTGGTGGGCATGGGGCTGAGCGTGGGCTATATGACGCCCGAGCAGCTACTGGCCCGCGAGCGCGCCTATTCGGCCGTCTGGACCCGCATCATCCGCGACAGCGGCTTCCAGCCCCAGTGAGCTGGACTGGCGCTGTTGGGCAGCAGGGCATGCATCGGCAGAGCCCTGGCAAGCCACAAGCCCAATAAATAGGCTCATCTTGTTGCCAAATGAAACACCTGGCTGCCCTGGGCGGCCAGCCAACACTGGCGCAGGCTAATTTTGGTACGCTCTCACCATCCTAGGGGAGAGCTCCGTGAATACAACATTACAACGCTGGCTGGCGGGCGCCGGCTGGGCCGCGCTGGGCCTGTCGGCCCATGCCACAAGCATCACATCGGTGTCACCGCAGGGCGAGGTGGCCCGGGTCCGGCAAATAGTCGTCAAGTTCGATGCGGCCGTGGTGCCGATGGGCGATCTGCGTGCAACAGCGCCCGTCAAGCTGGACTGCGACAACAAACAGGCCCAGAGCCAGGGGACGGGACGCTGGACGGGCCCCCGGGAATGGGTGTTTGACCTGGCCGATGACCTGCCGCCCGGTGTGCGCTGCACGGTCGAAAAGGTCGCCAACCTCAAGGATGCCGCTGGCGAGCCGGTCAAGGGCGCGGCCCAGTACCGCTTTGCCACCGGAGGGCCGTCGGTGACGCGCGTGGTGCCCAGCAGCTACCAGCCGCTCGACAGCCGCCAGTTCTTTGGCCTGCAGTTCAATGCCGATGTCGTGACCAGCTCGGTGCAGGACAGCACCTGGTGCACGGTCAAGGGCATTGGGGAGCGCATTCCAGTGCGCATCCTCTCCGCCTCGGAGTCCGATGACTTCATGCAAAGCCAGTTTGGCCGCGATAGCTTGCAGCAGCGGCCGCGCCGCCATGTGGCCTTGCAATGCCAGCGCGCCTTGCCCGAGGGTGCGCAGATGAGCCTGGTGGTGGGCGCGGGGGTGAGCACCGACAACGGCGTCAAGCAGAGCCGCGAACGCCGCTTTGACTACCAGGTACGCCCGCCGTTCACGGCCGAGTTCAGCTGCGAGCGCGCCAATGCGCAGGCCGGCTGCCTGCCGATCCGCCCGCTCAACCTGCTCTTTAGCGCTTCGGTGGACCGCAAGCTCGCAGAAGGCATCTTCCTGGAGACCTCCAAGGGTAAGGTCAAGGCCAGCTTCCCCGATGACGGCGAAGAGGGCGAGGTCAACCGCCTGCAGTTTGCGCCGCCTTTTGGTGAGAAGGAGACGATGCGCATCGTGCTGCCCCAGGGCTTCAAGGACGAATCGGACCGGCCGCTGGCCAATGCCAATCTGTTCCCGCTGCAGGTACAAAGCGGCCTGATGCCGCCGCTGGCCAAGTTTGCCGCCTCGCCGTTTGGCGTGGTCGAGCGCTTTGCCGAAGGCGACAAGGGCCCGGCGATGTTCCCGGTGACCCTGCGCAATGTCGAGCAGGACCTGCAGATCCAGGGCTTGTCGATCGAGGACAAGGGCACTGTCTCGACCCTGCAGCTGCAAAGCGATGCCGACATCATCCGCTGGTACCGCAAGCTCCAGCGCTATGACAACTGGCAGGTCAGCCGCAAGCAGGCGGCGCAGGACAGCAAGATCCCGCTGCCCAATGTGCTGCCCGATGGCGACAAGAACTATGTCGAGACCCGCATGCTCTCGCTGCTCGAAGGCCAGGCGACCAGCAAGAAGCTGGCGCTGCCCAAGACCGACAGCAAGGACCCGCGCCCCTTCGAGGTGGTGGGCATTCCGCTGGAGACCGGTTTCCATGTGGTCGAAATCGCCTCGCCGATGCTGGGCGACGCACTGCTCAACACCGACTACGACAGCGCCCGCCGCGTGATGTTTGTGCGCAGCTCGGCGCTGGTGACCAACCTGGGCGTGCACTTCAAGCTGGGGCGTGAAAACGCGATGGCCTGGGTGACCAGCCTGGACAAGGGTAAGCCGGTGGCCAATGCCCAGGTACGCATCTCTACCTGCGACGGCAAGACGCTGGTGCAGGGCACGACCGACAAGGACGGCGTGGCCCGTTTTGACAAGCTCGACACCCAGGCGCAGGTGCGCTGCGAGGCGGGCGCCAACAGCGACACCAGCGCTGCCTACTTTGTGAGCGCGCGCGCCACGGTGGACGGCAAGCAGGACATGGCCTTTGTCTGGAGCGACTGGCAGCGCGGCATCGAGAGCTGGCGCTTCAACCTCGAGACCGACAGCAGCCCCGTGCAGGATGTGGTCGCCCACACGGTGCTGGACCGCAGCCTGCTGCGCGCTGGCGAGACGGTGTCGATGAAGCACCTGATCCGCAGCCAGACCATGGGCGGCCTGGGCCTGCCCGGCAAGGAGCAGTTGCCCAACCAGGTGGTCATCACCCATGTGGGCAGCAATGACGAGTTTGAGCTGCCCATCAGCTGGGAGCGCCCGGGCCAGGGCCTGTCGGCCGTGTCCGAGTTCAAGATTCCCAAAGCCGCCAAGCTGGGCACCTACCGCATCACGCTCAAGGGCGGCAAGGGCAAATGGGGCTCGATGGAGATGCAGACCGGCTCGTTCCGGGTGGAAGAGTACCGCCTGCCGGTGTTCAAGGGCAGCGTGACGCCGGACCAGCCTGCGCCCATCGTGCAGCCGGGCAAGCTGGGCGCCCAGGTGCAGTTGTCCTACCTCTCGGGCGGCGCAGCGGCCAAGGAGGCCGTCAAGGTCTCAGCCGCGATCCAGTCGCATGCGGTGAGCTTTGAGGACTACGACAGCTTCTCGTTTGGCCGGCCCTATCTGAGCCGCAAGCTGCCCGGCGCGGGCAACGATGGCGAGGACTACAGCAACGACCGCCGCGTGATTGCCGACAAGCTGGCGCTGACCCTGGATGCCAATGGCGTGGGCAAGGCCGAGATCGAGCAGGTGCCCAGCTCCGTGGCGCCGCAGGATCTGCTGCTGGAGGCGAGTTTTTCCGATCCGAATGGTGAGGTGCAGACCATCAGCCACCACAGCGTGATCTGGCCCGCCTCGGTGGTCGCCGGCATCAAGGCCGAGAACTGGGCCTCCACCGACAAGAAGCTGAGCTTCCAGGCGCTGTCGCTGACGCCGTCGGGCAAGCCCGTCTCCGGCGTCAAGCTGCAGGTGCGCGCGGTGGCGCGTGTGGTCACCTCCACGCGCAAGCGCATGGTGGGCGGCTTCTACAGCTACGAGAACCATGAGAGCTACAAGGACCTGGGCGTGGTCTGCAGCGGCAAGAGCGATGCCAAGGGCCTGCTCGATTGCAGCACCCAGCTGAGCGAAGGCGGCGAGACCGAGCTGATCGCCGAGGCGACGGATGACAAGAGCCGCAGCTCCAAGGCTGCGACCTCGGTCTGGGTGACCAAGCAGGGCGAGCTCTGGTTTGGCGGTGAAGACACCGACCGCATGGACCTGCTGCCGGAGAAGAAATCCTACAAGGTGGGCGACACCGCGCGCTTCCAGGTGCGCATGCCGTTCCGCGAGGCGACGGCGCTGGTGACGGTGGAGCGCGAAGGCGTGCTCTCCAGCCAGGTGATCACCCTGCGCGGCGATGACCCCACGGTCCACCTGAAGGTGCAAGAGGGCTGGGGCCCGAATGTCTATGTCAGCGTGATGGCGCTGCGCGGTCGCCTGCGCGAAGTGCCCTGGTACAGCTTCTTCACCTGGGGCTTCAAGTCGCCGCGTGAGTGGTGGACCTCGTTCTGGTACGAGGGCAAAGAGTATGTGGCGCCCACCGCGCTGGTGGACCTGTCCAAGCCCGCCTACCGCCTGGGCGCGGCCGAGATACGCGTCGGCATTGCCGACCGCCAGCTGGCCGTGACCGTCAAGAGTGACAAGGAAAGCTACCGCATTCGCAATACCGCCAAGGTGACCATCGAAGCCAAGCTGCCCAATGGCAAGCCGGCTGCGGGCGCGGCCGTGTCGGTGGCGGCCGTGGACCAGGCCTTGCTGGAGCTCAAGAGCAATGACACCTGGGCACTGCTCGAAGCCATGTACCAAAAGCGTTCCTGGGGCGTGGAGACCTCCACCGCCCAGATGGAAATCATTGGCCGGCGCCACTACGGCCGCAAGGCCGTGGCGGCAGGCGGTGGTGGTGGCAATGGCCAGACCCGCGAGCTGCTCGACACCCTGCTGCTATGGCAGCCCAATGTGGTGCTGGATGCGAACGGCCGCGCCGAGGTCGATGTGCCGCTCAACGATGCGCTGACCAGCTTCAAGATCGTGGCCGTGGCCGAGAGCGGGCTGGAGCTGTTTGGCACCGGCACGACGCAGATCCGCACCACGCAGGAGCTGCAGATCATCAGCGGCCTGCCGCCGCTGGTGCGCGATGGCGACCGCTATGACGCCCAGGTCACCCTGCGCAACACCACCAGCAAGCCCATGCAGGTGCTGGTGACCCCCAAGGCGACCTTGCTGCAGCTCGAGCCGCAGACGGTGGAAGTGGCCGCGAACGAGGCCCGCACTGTGAGCTGGAGCGTGACGGCGCCTGCCGACATGTCGCAAAGCCGCCAGGGCGAGCTGCTCTGGGAGATCAGCGCCAAAGACAAGCAGGGCGATGCCGCCGATGCGCTCAAGGTCAGCCAGCGTGTGGTGCCTGCTGTTGCGGTGGAGACCCTGCAGGCCACCCTGGTGCAGCTCGATGGCAGCCTGGATATGCCGGTGAGCGCACCGGCCGATGCCTTGCCCGGCCGTGGTGGCCTGAAGCTGTCGCTGGTGCCGCGCCTGGCAGAAGGCCTGCCCGGTGTGCGTGACTGGTGGCGTGCCTACCCTTACGCCTGCCTGGAGCAGACCACGAGCAAATCCATCGGCATGCAGGATGCAGCGCTGTGGAAGAGCACGATGGAGCGCCTGCCCACCTACCTGGATGGCGATGGCCTGGCCAACTACTTCCCGCCGCAAGCGGGAAGCAGCAACACCGGCAGCGATGCGCTGACCGCCCACCTGCTGCAGGCCGCTTTCGAGATGAAGCGCATCGACCCGGCCTTTGCTATTCCCCCTGCGCCGCTGGGCCGCATGCAGGACGCGCTGGCGCGCTTCATCGATGGCCGCATCGAGCGCAAGTTCTGGAGCCCACGCTCCGACCTGGAAGTGCGCAAGCTCGCCGCTATCAACGCCTTGGCGCTGTATGGCAAGGCGCAGCCGCGCATGCTGACCAGCATCCAGATTGCGCCCAATGACTGGCCCACCCAGACCGTGGTGGACTGGCTGTCCATCCTGGGCCACATGAAGGATGTGCCCAACCGCAGCAAGCTGCTCGAAGAGGCCAACCAGATCCTGCGCGCACGCCTGAGTTACCAGGGCACCAAGGTGCTGTTCGCCAACGAGAACAACGACTACTGGTGGTGGCTGATGCAAAACGGCGACACCACCTTGGCGCGTTTCCTGCTGGTGGTGATGGACGACCCGGCCTGGAAGGACGACATGCCGCGCCTGGCCAGTAGCTTCATCAGCCGCCAGAAGAGCGGTGCCTGGACGACGACCACGGCCAACCTCTGGGGCGCGCTGGCGCTGGAGCGCTTCTCGCGCACCTATGAGTCGACCCCGGTGACCGGCACCACCGAGGCCAGCATGGCCGGCAAGTCCGGCACCGTGGACTGGAGCCGCGTGACCAAGGCGCAGGATGCGATCGAGCTGCTGGCGCAAGGCGGCAAGCGCACGCCTGGCCCGACCGAGCAGGTCGCGCAGTGGCTGAACAACACCATTGACCTGCCTTGGGCCGCTGGCAACCAGAGCCTCAAGGTGCAGCAAAAGGGCAGCGGCAAGCCCTGGCTGACGGTGCAGTCGCAGGCGGCCGTGCCGCTCAAGCAGCCGCTGTCGGCCGGCTACACCATCAGCAAGACCGTGGTGGCGGTGGAGCAGGCCAACAAGAACCTGCCCGCCGGCCAGTACACCCGGGGCGATGTGCTGCGCGTGACCCTGGAGGTGAATGCCAGCGCCAACATGACCTGGGTGGCGATCACCGATCCGATCCCGGGCGGCGCCACCATCCTGGGCAGCGGCCTGGGCCGGGACTCGGCGCTGTCCACCGCCGGCGAGAAATCGACCGGCTGGGGCTGGAAGGCGTTCGAGGAGCGCTCCTTCGAAAGCTACCGCGCCTACTACGGCTACCTGCCACAGGGCAAGCTCAGCCTGCAGTACAGCTACCGCGTCAACAACACCGGTGAGTTTGCGCTGCCATCGACCCGCGTCGAAGCGCTGTATGCGCCCGAGATGTTCGGCATGGCACCCAACCCCAAGGTGACGGTTGTGCCCGTGGCGCCATGAGGCTGCGCGCTATAACCTGCTGGCGGCTGCTGGCCCTGGCCTGCCTGCTGCAGGCGCCGCTGGCCCAGGCCGTGCCCAGCTTTGGCGAGGTGCGGCAGGACTTCAGCTCGTCGGAGACGCGGGTGCTGTCGCGCGAAGGCGAGCTGCTGCAGCGGGTGCGCACCGACAGCACGGTGCGCCGGGGTGACTGGGTGGCGCTGGGCGATGTATCGGCCGCGCTGCGCACCGCCATGCTGCTGAGCGAGGACAAGCGCTTTTACGAGCACAGTGGCGTGGACTGGGCGGCCGTCACATCGGCTGCCTGGGGCAACCTCTGGAACCAGCGCACACGCGGGGCCAGCACCATCAGCATGCAGCTGGCCGGCCTGCTTGACGGCGACTGGCGGCGCAGCAATGGTGGCCGCTCGGTGGTGCAAAAGGTGGGCCAGACGGTGGCCGCCCAGGTGCTGGATAGGCGCTGGCAGAAGACCCAGATCCTGGAGGCCTACCTGAACCTGGTGCCATTCCGGGGCGAGCTGGTGGGCATTGATGCGCTGTCGCGCACCCTGTTTGACAAGGCCCCCCATGGCCTTGACGACCGCGAGGCCGCCGTAGCCGCTGCGCTGGTGCGCGCGCCCAATGCGCGGCCCGGCCAGGTGGGCCAGCGCGCCTGCGGTGTGCTCAAGGAGATGCGGCGCGATCCCAAGCTGGACTGCGAAGCGATTGTGTTCTTCACCGAGATCGCGCTGAAAAAGCGCGCCTTTGATGCCAGCGAAGGCATTGCGCCGCACTTCAGCCGCATTGCGCTGCGCGAGGCACGGCAAGGCGCGGATGGCAAAACCCAGCAGGCGGCCATGGCCAGCCTGCGCACCACCTTGAGCGCGCCGCTGCAGCGCTATGCGGTCGATATGCTGGGCCAGCACCTGCAGGCCTTGCAGGGCAGCAATGTGCAGGACGGCGCGGTGCTGGTGCTGGACAACGCCAGCGGCGAGGTGCTGGCCTGGGTGGGGTCCTCCGGCGCACTGAGCCAGGCACATGCGGTCGATGCGGTGCTGGCGCCGCGCCAGCCGGGCTCGACCTTGAAGCCCTTTCTCTATGGCCAGGCAATTGCCGAGCACAAGCTGACGGCTGCGTCCTTGATCGAGGATTCGCCCGCGCGCATTCCGACGGCCAGCGGCCTCTATATTCCGCAGAACTACGACCGCAGCTTCAAAGGCTGGGTGTCGGTGCGCACGGCGCTGGGCGCCTCGCTCAATGTGCCAGCGGTGCGCACCCTGGTGATGGTGGGCGTGGACGATTTCTTTGACCAGCTGGTGCGCCTAGGCATGCCGATGCGCGAGAGCGGCAGCTATTTTGGCTACAGCCTGGCGCTGGGCAGCCCTGATATTCCGCTGGTGCAGCTGACCAATGCCTACCGCGCACTGGCCAATGGCGGGCGCTACAGCCCGGTGGCCTATGCGCGCGGCGGCAAGCCGCAGTTCCGCCAGGCCATGGATGCGGGTGCCGCCTATGTGGTGGGCGATATGCTGGCCGATGGCAATGCCCGCGTGCGCACCTTTGGCCTCGATAGCGTGCTGGGCACGCGCAGCTGGGCGGCGGTGAAAACCGGCACCAGCAAGGACATGCGCGACAACTGGGCCGTCGGCTGGTCAGACCGCTACACGGTGGGCGTCTGGGTCGGCAATGCCAGCGGCGAGGCCATGCATTCGGTCAGCGGCACCAGCGGCGCGGCACCCGTCTGGGCCAGCATCATGGGCTTTTTGCACCAGGGCCAGCCCAGCCGTGCGCCCAAGCCGCCGGCCGGTTTGCAGGCGCAATGGGTGGATTTTGGCCCGGCGCCTGCTGGGCAATCGGGTGCCGGCTTTGCGCTGGAGGCGCGGCGTGAGGAGTGGTTCCTGGCCGGCACCGCGCAGCCGCGCTTTGCGCTCGATGGCCAGGCGACCGGGGTCGATGAGATGGTGGGCGGCCGCAGCTTTGCCGGGCGATCGGCCGACGGCACTGGCTCGGCAGCACCGCCTGCGGTGCGCATTCTGGCCCCGGCCAACGGCACGATTGTCGCGGTGGACCCGGACATTCCACCCGAGCGACAGCGCCTGCAGTTTGTCGCCGATTCGGCCGCTGCGCGCTGGCGCATCGATGGCAAGGATGTTGCGCGCGGCGCGCGCTGGGCCTGGCTGCCCTGGCCGGGCCGCCACCAGGTGGAGCTGGTCAATGCGCAGGGCAAAGTGCTGGACAGCATCCGCCTGGAAGTGCGCGGCGCAGGCGTCAAACAGGCCAAGCGCTAAAAGATGCGGCAGCCCGCGCAAGCGGACTGCCGCAACACGGACTGAGGTGCTTAGTCGACGACGACGGCCGTGCCGCTGGCCGACACCATCAGCATGCCGTTGTCCTTGCCCAGCACTTCATAGTCCAGATCGATGCCGACGACGGCATTGGCGCCCAGCGCCTTGGCGCGCTCCTGCAGCTCATTGAGTGCAATGTCTCTGGCCTTTTGCAGCTCTTTCTCGTAGGTGCCCGAGCGGCCGCCAACAATGTCGCGTATGCCGGCAAACCAGTCCTTGAAAAAGTTGGCGCCCAAAATGGCCTCGCCGTTGACGATGCCGCAGTAGCGGCTGATGCGCTTGCCTTCAATGCTGGGGGTGGTGGTGACAATCATGGTGTGGCTCCAGCGGTATCAGTTGGCGAGCGCACGCAGCAGCTTTTGGCCGGCGCGGCCATCGGCCTTCATGCCCAGGCGGTTTTGCTCGGCCTTGATGGCTTCGCGCGTCTTGGCGCCAATCATTCCATCGGGCTCGCCAATCGCATAGCCCCGGGTCAGCAGCGCCTGCTGCAGCTCCTTGTTCTGCGCGCGCGACAGGCCCAGGTCGTCGGTGGGCCAGGGGGTGACAAAGCTGATCTGGCTCTGCTGGCTGTCGGCCACCAAGTTGGACAGCTGCGCAATGGCCAGGCCATAGTTTTCCGAGGCGTTGTAGCTGTAGAGCGCATCAAAATTGCGTCCTACCAGAAAGGCGGGGCCGCCGGCGGCGGGAATCATCAGGCCGGCCGATGGCAGCGAATCGGGCAGCGGATCGCCATTGGCCAGGGTGACGCCGGCCGAACGCCAGAAATCCAGCGGCTTCTTGTTCTTGCGGCCGGCATCGGCGGTGCTGAAACCGCTGGGCAGCTTGACCTCAAAGCCCCAGGGTTGGCCCGGGCGGTAGCCGGCGTTCTTCAGGAACATGGCGGTGGAGGCCAGCGCATCGGGCACGCTGTCGACGATGTCGCGGCGGCCATCGCCGTCAAAGTCCACGGCGCTGCGGAAAAAGGTCGAGGGCATGAACTGGGTCTGGCCAAAGGCGCCCGCCCAGGAGCCTACCAGCTTGGACTCGGCAATATGGCCTTCTTGCAGAATGCGCAGCGCGCTGGCGAACTCGCCCCGGAAATAGGCCTGGCGGCGGCCAAAGCAGGACAGGGTGCCCAGCGACTGCACCAGCGAGCGCCCGCCCAGGTTCTGGCCGAAGTTGCTCTCCACGCCCCAGACGCCGATGACGATCTGCGGGGCAACGCCCGTGCTCTGTTCGATCTTGTCCAGGGTGTCCTTCCACTTGGCATAGGCGGCGCGGCCCTCGGCCACGCGCTGCTCGTCGACCAGCACGGCGATGTAGTCCCAGACGGGCATCGTGAACTCGGGCTGGCGGTTGAGGAGCGGCAGCACCGTGGCATCGGGCTGGAGCTGGGCGGTGTACTGGCTGAAGGTGGCCGGCGTGATCGCGGCAAAGGCCTTGCTGCTGCGCAGCTCGCTCAAACAGGACTGGAACTCGGCCTGGCTCAGATTCGGCGGCTCTTGCGGTGCGCTGGTCTGGGCAAATACGGCGCAGGCGGCAAGGCCCAGGCTGACGGCGGTGGCGAGCTGGTGCATCGCAGGGTGGGGGCGGCGGAACATCATCCAGGCAATATACCTGCTTGCCATGGCCGCAGCCCTGGTAAACCCGCAAGGCGCGACCATTGCTTACGTTTTTGCGGGCCAGAAAGATGCGGGTTAACCCAAAAATATATGCGCTGCACCATAGCGCCTATCGCTGGCTTGTTATGGCTGGCGCCGCGCGGCACACTACGCTTGTACACAGTTTTGCAGACCGGCGCGGCAATGCGCGACCGAGCCCCACCATGAGCCCCATGACCGCCCCACAAGCCATCCGTTTCTACCACCAAGGCCGTATCACCGAAGTTGAAGGCCTGGCCCCCACGCGCAGTGTGCTGGACTGGCTGCGCGAGGACGCGCGCTGCACCGGCACCAAGGAGGGCTGCAACGAAGGCGATTGCGGCGCCTGCACGGTGATGCTCGCTGAGCTGGCCGAGCCGGGTGATCCGCAGGCCGTGCAAGGCCTCAAGCTGCAGACCGTCAATGCCTGCATCCAGCTGCTGCCCAGCCTGCATGGCAAGGCGCTCTTTACGGTGGAAGACATGAAGACCAGCTGCCGCCCCAAGGAGGCTGGCGAGGCTTGCAGCGGACTGCACCCGGTGCAGCAGGCCATGGTGGACTGCCATGGCTCGCAATGCGGCTTTTGCACGCCCGGTTTTGTCATGTCGCTGTGGTCCGTGTATGAGCGGCAGCAGGCGCAGCAAGGCGCGGCGCCCACGCGCCAGCAGCTGGCCGATGCGCTCTCTGGCAACCTCTGCCGCTGCACCGGCTACCGGCCGATTCTGGATGCCGGCCAGCAGATGCTGGACCTGCCCGCCCGCCAGCTGGATGCGGCGCCCGTGGTGACGGCCCTGCAGGCGCTGCGCAGCGATGCCGACTGGAGCTATGCCTACCGCCCCAGTGGCGGCCAGCCCCAGCATTTCCACGCGCCGGCCAGCGTTGAGAGCCTGGCCCAGCTGCGCGCCGCGCTGCCCGATGCCCGCCTGATCGGCGGCACCACCGATGTGGCCTTGTGGATCAACAAGCAGTTCCGGCCGCTGGGCGATTTGATTGCCGTGGGGCGCGTGGCGGAGCTGCGCCGCATCGAAGAGTGCGATGGCATGCTTTGCATTGGTGCAGGTGCTTCGCTCGAATCTGCCTGGGCCGCGCTGGCCCAGCGCTTTCCGACGCTCACCGAGGTCTGGCTGCGCTTTGCATCGCCGCCCGTGCGCCATGCCGGCACCATGGGCGGCAATGTGGCCAATGGCTCGCCGATTGGCGATGCCCCGCCGGTGCTGATGGCACTGGATGCCGAGATCGAGCTGCGCCTGGGCGAGCGCCTGCGCCGCATGCCGCTGACCGATTTTTATGTGGACTACATGAAGAACCAGCTGGAGCCCGGCGAGTGGGTGCAGGGCCTGCGCCTGCCGCTGGCGGTGCAGGCGCGCCAGGTGCGGGCCTACAAGATCAGCAAGCGCTTTGACTGCGACATCTCGGCGCTGTGCGCGGGCTTTTCGCTGCAGCTGGATGCCCAGGGCCAGGTGGAGACCGTGCGCCTGGCCTTTGGCGGCATGGCGGCCACGGTGCGGCGCGCCGCCAAGGCAGAAGCTGCGCTGCTGGGCCAGGCCTGGACGGCCCAGGCCGTGCAGCGCGCCCAGGCCGCGCTGGCCGAGGATTTTCAACCAATGACCGATATGCGGGCGAGCGCCGCCTACCGCCTCAAGGTGGCGCAGAACCTGCTGCAGCGCCTGTGGCTGGAGACCCGGGCCGATGCCCCCTTGCCAGCCGATGCCACCACCGTCTGGGCCGCGATGCCGCATTTAATCAGCAGCGCCCAGGCCCCGCAGGCCGCAGCCACCGGAGCCTGATATGAACACCTCGATCCCCAAGCATGTGTTGGCAGGCGCCGAAGCCTTTGCCGATTACCGTGACAACCAGAAGGCGCGCATCGATGTGGCGCAGGAAGCGCGGGCTCGCCAGCAGGGCCACCAGGTTGGCATCAGCCGCAGCCACGAGTCTGCCGCCTGGCATGTGGCCGGTGAGGCCGCCTATATCGACGATATGCCCGAGCTGGCCGGAAGCCTGCATTGCGCGCTGGGCCTGTCGCCGGTGGCCCATGGTCGCCTGCTGTCCATGGATGTGGACGCGCTGCGCGCCCAGCCCGGTGTGGTGGCGGTGCTGACGGCGGCCGATATTCCCGGTGTCAATGACTGCGGCTCCATCATCCATGACGACCCCATCCTCTGTGATGGCGAGATCCGCTACCTGGGCCAGCCGATGTTTGCGGTGCTGGCCCGCGACCGGCAAACCGCGCGGCGCGTGGCGGCCATGGCGCGCAAGCTGGTCACGGTGGAGGAGGCCGAGCCAGTGCTGACGCCGCAGCAGGCCCATGCGCTGGGCCAGTATGTGATGCCGCCGATGCAACTGGTGCGCGAGACCGATGCCGGCGGCGCCCCCCAGGCCATTGCCCAGGCCCCGCACCGCCTGCAGGGCAGCTGGGAAGTGGGCGGCCAGGAGCAGTTCTACCTCGAAGGCCAGATCAGCTACGCCATCCCCAAGGAGGGTGGCGCGATGCATGTGTTCTGCTCGACCCAGCACCCCAGCGAGATGCAGCACCTGGTCGCGCATGCGCTGGGCGTGCAGTCGCATGCGGTGCATGTGGAATGCCGGCGCATGGGTGGCGGCTTTGGTGGCAAGGAATCGCAATCGGCGCTGTTTGCCTGCGTGGCAGCGGTGGCGGCGCGCAAGCTGGGCCGGCCCGTCAAGCTGCGGCTGGACCGCGACGATGACTTCATGATCACCGGCCGGCGCCATTGCTTCTGGTACGAGTACGACATTGGCTATGACGATGCCGGCCGCATTCTGGGCGCCGAGGTGACCATGGTCTCGCGCGCCGGGCATTCGGCCGATCTGTCGGCGCCGGTGATGACCCGTGCGCTCTGCCATTTCGACAATGCCTACTGGCTGCCCAATGTGCGCATGCGCGGCTTCATGGGCAAGACCAACACGCAGAGCAATACCGCGTTTCGCGGCTTTGGCGGGCCGCAGGGCGCGATCGTGATGGAGAACATCATGGACTCGATCGCGCGGCAGCTGGGCAAGGATGCGCTCGATGTGCGCCGCGCCAACTTCTATGCCAAGGACAGTGGGCAGTGCACGCCCTATGGCCAGGAGGTGGACGATAACATCATCGACGAACTGGTGGCGCAGCTGGAGGCGCGCAGCGACTACCGGGCGCGGCGCGCGCAGGTCGATGCCTTCAATGCCACGAGCCCCGTGCTCAAACGCGGCCTGGCGCTGACCCCGGTCAAGTTCGGCATCTCCTTCAACGTCAAGCACTTCAACCAGGCGGGTGCACTGGTCCATGTCTACAACGATGGCTCGATCCTCGTCAACCACGGTGGCACCGAGATGGGCCAGGGTCTGAACACCAAGGTGGCCCAGGTGGTGGCGCATGAGCTGGGCGTGGCCTTTGAGCGCGTGCGGGTGACGGCCACTGACACGACCAAGGTGGCCAACACCTCGGCGACAGCGGCATCGACCGGCACCGACCTGAACGGCAAGGCCGCGCAGGATGCGGCGCGCCAGATCCGCGAGCGCCTGGCCGCCTGCCTGGCAGCCCAGCATGGGGCCGATCCGGCATCGGTGCGCTTTGTCAATGACGAGGTGCACTGCGCGGGCCAGAGCCTGCGTTTTGAGGCCCTGGTCAAACAGGCCTATCTGGAGCGGGTGCAGCTGTGGTCCGATGGCTTTTATGCGACGCCTGGCCTGTCCTGGGATGCGGCAGCGATGCGCGGCCGGCCCTTCTTCTACTTTGCCTACGGCGCGGCCGTCAGCGAGGTGGTGGTGGACACCTTGACCGGCGAGAGCAAGCTGCTGCGCGCCGATGTGATCCATGATGTGGGCCAGTCGCTGAACCCGGCCGTGGACATTGGCCAGGTCGAGGGCGCGTTCATCCAGGGCATGGGCTGGCTCACGATGGAGCAGCTGGTCTGGCACCCCAAGACCGGCGCCTTGATGACCCATGCCCCCAGCACCTACAAGATCCCGACCGCCAACGACTGCCCGCCCGTGCTGAATGTGCAGCTGTTTGACGGCGCCAACCCGCACGAGACCATCCACCGCAGCAAGGCGGTGGGCGAGCCGCCGCTGCTGCTGCCGTTCTCGGTGCTGTTTGCGATACGCGATGCGGTGGCCGCCACCGGCGAGCCCGGTTGCTGCCCGCCGCTGCGGGCACCGGCCACGGCCGAGGCGGTGCTCGACGCCATCGCGGCCGTGCAGACAGGGCTTTGACGCTGCGAGCCGGCAGCCTGCGCGGGCAGCTGCGATACTCGCCGCCTTCGATAGAAATCAGCTTCCCATTAACGATGCATAACCACGAGGAGCAGCCATGAGCGCGCTGGACAAATATTTCAAGCTGGGAGAGCACGGCACAACGGTGCGGACCGAGGTGCTGGCGGGGATCACCACCTTTTTGACGATGGCCTACATCATGTTCGTCAACCCCTCCATCCTGGGGGATGCGGGCATGCCCAAGGGCTCGGTGTTTGTCGCCACCTGCCTGATTGCGGCGCTGGGCTCGGTGCTGATGGGCCTGTATGCGAACTACCCGATTGCGATTGCGCCGGGCATGGGGCTGAACGCCTACTTTGCCTATGTGGTGGTGCTGGGCATGGGCTACACCTGGCAGGCGGCGCTGGGGGCGGTCTTTGTCTCGGGGTGCCTGTTCTTGCTGGTGACCATCTTCCGCATACGCGACCAGATCATCAATGGCATACCGGCTTCGATCCGCGTGGCCATCACCGTCGGTATCGGGCTCTTTCTGGCGCTGATTGCGCTCAAGAGTGCCGGCGTGGTGGTCGAATCCAAGGCCACCTTGGTAACCTTGGGTGATCTGCATTCGCCATCGGTGATCCTGTTCACGCTGGGCTTTTTCCTGATCGTGGTGCTCGACCGCCTGCGGGTGCCCGGCGCCATCCTGATCGGCATTCTGGCCGTCACCGTGGCCTCCTTCATCTTTGGCGGCAACCAATTCCAGGGTGTGTTCTCGGCGCCGCCGTCGATTGCGCCGACCTTCCTGCAGCTCGATATCAAGACCGCGCTGTCCAGTGGTTTTCTGAATGTGGTGCTGGTGTTCTTTCTGGTCGAGCTGTTTGATGCCACCGGTACTCTGATGGGCGTGGCCAAGCGTGCCGGCCTTCTGGTGCCCGGCAAGATGGAGCGCTTTCACCGCTCGCTGCTGGCCGACAGCGGCGCGATCTTTGCCGGCTCGCTGCTGGGTACCTCCAGCGCGACGGCCTATGTCGAGAGCGCCTCGGGCGTGCAGGCCGGTGGCCGCACGGGCCTGACGGCTGTCACGGTGGCGGTGCTGTTCCTGGCCTGCTTGTTCATTGCGCCTTTGGCTGGCTCGGTGCCCGCTTATGCCACTGCACCCGCGCTGCTGTTTGTCGCCTGCCTGATGCTCAAGGAGCTGACTGAGGTGGACTGGGCCGATACCACCGAGGCCATTCCCGCCGCCATCACTGCCGTGATGATGCCCTTTACCTACTCGATCGCCAACGGCCTGGCCTTTGGCTTTATCTCCTACGCGGCCATCAAGCTGTTCACCGGCCGCGCCCGCGATGTGCATTGGATGGTCTGGATCATTGCGGCGCTGTTCCTGTTCAAGTTCGCCTATATCGGCGGGCATTGAACCTCGCCTGTCGGATGCTACCTGACTGACAGCTGCGCAGCAGACCCCTAGAATTTGCCAAAGTGCCCTGACCCCGGTCGAGGCCCTTTGGCTTTTTTCATACCCGCAAAGGATTTATCAGATGCAGCTCAGCAGCCACAGCTTTCAAGACGGCCAGGCCATTCCTGGCGAGTTCGCTTTTGCCGTGCCCGATGCGGCAGCCCATGTCTTGCTGTCGTCCAACCGCAATCCGCACCTGGCCTGGCGCGATGTGCCCGCGGGCACCCAGTCCTTTGTCATCGTCTGCCATGACCCGGATGTGCCCAGCCGGGGCGATGATGTGAACCAGGAAGGCCGCACGGTGCCAGCTGATCTGCCCCGGGTCGATTTCTACCACTGGCTGCTGCTGGACATTCCAGTGGGCACCACCGAGATCGCCGCCGGTGCACAGTGCGATGGCATCACCGCCCATGGCAAGCCCGGCCCGGCTGCGCCCCAGGGCCTGCGCCATGGCATCAACGACTACACCGGCTGGTTTGCCGCCGATGCGCAGATGCAAGGCGAGTACTACGGCTACGACGGCCCCTGCCCACCCTGGAACGACAGCCTGGTGCACCACTATGTGTTCACGGTCTATGCACTGGCCACGCCCGGCTTGTCAGTCGACGGTGCACTGACGGGTGCCAATGTGCGCGCCGCGCTGGCCCAGGCCCCGGTGCTGGGCCAGGCCAGTATCACCGGCTTGTACAGCCTGAACCCTGCGGTCCCTGCTGTTTAACAACAGGGATGCGATGAACGGGGCTCCTCAGGGAGCCCCGTGGTGCTTACTTCACCACCATCAAGGTGAAGGGGTAGACATAGGCCTGCAAGGTGACAAAGATACCCACCAAGGTGGCGAGCGCCACCGAGTGGAAGAACACATAGCGCAGGATGTCGCCCTCATGGTTGAACCAGCGCGTGGCGGTAGAGGCCACGACGATGGACTGGGCATCGATCATCTTGCCCATCACGCCGCCCGAGCTGTTGGCCGCGCCCATCAGGTTGGGTGACAGGCCCAGCTGCTCGGCAGCGACCTTTTGCATGCCGCCAAACAGCACGTTGGATGCCGTGTCCGAGCCCGTCAAGGCCACGCCCAGCCAGCCCATCATCGTGCCAAAGAAGGGGTAGAACACGCCGGTGTTGGCGAAGGCCAGGCCCAAGGTAGTGTCGGTGCCAGAGTAGCGGGTGAGGGTGCCCAGCGCCAGCATCAGCACAATGGTCAGCAGTGAAAAACGCACCAGCCAGATCGTCTTGAAGAACTGCTTGATGAGGGCCAGTGGGCTGTACTTCATCACCAGGCCGCCGACGATGGCCGACAGCAGAATGCCGGTGCCGGTGGCCGACAGCAGGTTGAGCACATAGACCGCACCCTCCTTGGTGGGCTGGGGCACCACGGGCGGCACCTTCTCGATCATGTTGTGCAGCCCCGTCATCGGGAAGGACGGCGCAAACAGGCCGTTGAGCGCGGCCTTGACCGAAGGCAGGCCCCAGATGAACACAAACACGGTCAGGATGGCCCAAGGCGTCCAGGCGCGGATCACATCAGCGCGGGCATGGGCCACCACGGCGCGGGGCTTGGCCGTGGTGTCTTCGCTGGTGTCGCGGCCCTTGAGCGAGGTGCTGCGCCAGATGGTCTTGGGCTGCCACACGCGCAGAAAGCCGATCAGGCAGCCCATGGAGACGATGGCGGCAATGATGTCGACCAGCTCCGGGCCGATGAAGTTGGACACCAGGTACTGTGGGATCGCAAAAGACAGGCCGGTGACCAGGATGGCCGGCCAGATCTCCACCATCGCCTTGCGGCCGGCAAAGGCCCAGATCAGCCAGAACGGAACCAGTACCGAGAAGAAGGGCAGCTGGCGGCCCACCATTGCGGTGACCTCCATCACGTCATAGCCATGGACCTTGGCCAGGGTGATCACCGGCGTGCCCAGCGCGCCAAAGGCGACGGGCGCGGTATTGGCAATCAGCGACAGGCCCGAGGCAGCCAAAGGTGAGAATCCCAGGCCGATCAGGATCGCCGCCGTGACCGCCACCGGCGTGCCAAAGCCCGCCGCCCCTTCAAAAAAGGCGCCAAAGGCAAAGGCGATCAGCAGCAGCTGGATGCGCCGGTCCTCGGTGATGCCGGCAATCGAGTCCTGCAGGATCTTGAAGCTGCCGTTGTGCTCTGTGAGCTGGTGCAAAAAGATGATGTTCAGCACGATCCAGCCAATGGGCAGCAGGCCCGTGAGCCCCCCGAAGACCGCTGCGCGGCCCGCCATATCGGCCGGCATGCCATAGACCACGATCGCGATGAGCAGGGCGCAGACCAGGCCGGCGCCGGCCGCAATATGGGCCTTGAGGTGGAGAAAACCCAGCCCGACGAGCATGACGACCACCGGCAGCGCCGCCAGCAGGGTGGAGAGCACCATATTGCCCACTGGGTTGTAGATCTGTTGCCAAACCATGCCTGACTCCTCGTTGTAGCGCAGCGCAAGCGCGCGGCCGGAGGCCATGCACCACCAGGATGGCTATGCACTGCTGTTATGCCAAAAACACCTGGATGGATAGAACATCGACATAATGTCGGCCTAACTGGCTGCCTGCAGTCCTGTAAAACCCCTAGCTCTTGTAACGAAGCTGTGGGGTTTGCCGCCTGCGTGACAAGGACGCTGAGCACAGCGGGTTACACAGAGGGCCTGGCCACCAGCGCCGCTGCAGTGGCTTGATAACAAGGAAGATTTGTGGCTGATTTATCCAAGATCACATGTATTGAAGATTTGCGCGTCCTGGCCGAAAAGCGCGTGCCTCGGATGTTTTACGACTATGCGGACTCGGGCTCCTACACCCAGGGCACCTACCGCGACAACGAAGCGGCCTTCCACAAGATCAAGTTGCGCCAGCGTGTGGCGGTCAATATGGAAGGGCGCAGCACGCGCAGCACGATGGTGGGGCAAGAGGTCAGCATGCCCGTCGCCATTGCGCCCACGGGCCTCACGGGCATGCAGCATGCCGATGGCGAAATCCTGGCGGCCCGCGCGGCCAAGGCCTTTGGCATCCCGTTCACACTCTCGACGATGAGCATCTGCTCGCTCGAGGATGTGGCCGAGCACACGGACCGCCACCCCTTCTGGTTCCAGCTCTATGTGATGCGTGACCGGGGCTTTATGGAGCGACTGATCGACCGGGCCAAGGCGGCCAACTGCTCGGCGCTGCAGCTCACGCTGGATCTGCAGATCCTGGGCCAGCGCCACAAGGACATCAAGAACGGCCTGTCCACACCGCCCAAGCCGACGATCAAGAACCTCATCAACCTGGCGACCAAGCCGCGCTGGTGCATGGGCATGCTGGGTACCAAGCGCCGCACCTTTGGCAATATCGTCGGCCATGTCGATGGCGTCGCCGATGTGAGCTCGCTGTCGTCGTGGACGGCCGACCAGTTCGACCCCTGCCTGAACTGGGGTGATGTGGAATGGATCAAGAAGCGCTGGGGTGGCAAGCTGATCCTCAAGGGCATCATGGAGGCCGAGGATGCGCGGCTGGCGGCGGAGACGGGTGCGGACGCGCTGATCGTCAGCAACCACGGCGGCCGCCAGCTCGATGGCGCACCGGCGACCATCGATGCGCTGCCGTCCATCGTGCAGGCTGCTGGCAAGGACATCGAGGTCTGGCTGGACAGTGGCATCCGCAGTGGCCAGGATGTCCTCAAGGCCCGCGCACTGGGCGCCCAGGGCACCTTGATCGGCCGCAGCTTTCTGTACGGCCTGGGTGCCTATGGCCAGGAGGGCGTGACGCGCGCGCTGCAGATCATCCACAAGGAGCTGGATGTGTCGATGGCCTTCTGCGGCCACACCAACATCAACAACGTGGACCAGCGCATTCTGGTGCCCGGCACCTATCCCCAGCCTTATTGAGCGGAGCAAGGGGGCAGGCCGCGTGCTGGCCCCTCTTGATGCCGCAGGCTCGCATCGCCAAATGCAGGCACACAAGGGGCCGTGATCGCCTACCATCGGGGCCCTGGTGATGAAGTGGATGCGCTAATGGCTGATGGAGCGGGAATGCAATGGGGTGGTTGGTGGATGGGGCTGGTGGTGTTTGCCGCCATCGCGCAGACGGCGCGCAATGCGGCGCAGCGCTCGCTGACCCGCGACCTGGGCACCTGGCCCGCCACCTTGGTGCGCTTTCTCTATGGCCTGCCGCTGGCTGGGCTGGCGCTGGTGCTGCTCTACACCTTGCCCGCCAAGGCGCCTGAGATAGCGCATTGGACGGGCGCCTATTTTGGCTGGCTGGCGCTGGGCGCGTTCTTCCAGATCGCAGCGACTGGCGCCTTGCTGCTGGCCATGCAGCAGCGCAATTTTGCCGTGGCGGTGACCCTGTCCAAAACCGAGGTGCTGCAGGTGGCGCTGTTTGGTGCGGTCTTCTTGGGCGAGCTGCCCACCTACTGGGCGCTGGCGGCGATGGCCATTGCCACCATTGGCGTGGCGCTGCTGTCCTTGCCACCACGCCAGATCGGCGCCAAGCTCGACTGGCGCAGCAAGGCTGCGATGTATGGCCTCATTTGCGGCGCCTGCTTTGCGATTGCGACGGTGGGCTTTCGCGGTGCGGCGCTGGCGCTCAATGCGCCGAGCGCGCTGCTGTCGGGCGCCTGGGGCGTGTTCATTGCGCAGTGCATGCAGACCTTGGCGATGGGGGCCTGGTTCCTCTGGCGTGACCGCAGCGTGCTGCTGCGCATTGCCAAGGCCTGGCGCGTGTCGCTGCTGGCGGGCTGCATGGGCAGTGCAGCATCGCTCGCCTGGTTCAGCGCCTATGCGTTGCAAAGCGCCGCATCGGTGCGTACCCTGGGCATGGTCGAGGTGGTGTTCAGCTACCTGGTCTCGCGCCGGCTGCTCAAGGAGCAGTTGCGCCGCAACGAGAAATGGGGCATTGCGCTGATGCTGGTCGGCATTGTGGTGATCTGCACCCAGCTCTAGCCCATGGGGTGGGCGCGGGCGGTGGAAATTCAGCGCCCGTCTGACATCAGAGGGTCTCGCAGGCGGCGCATCATGGTCTGCATTGCTACACGGGACCACTCCAATGACAACACCCTCCGTGCCAGGATCTGGGCCATCGGCCGCCCAGACTTCGGCCAACACCCCTCCCCATTACAGCCCTGAAGAAAAGCGCCACCGCATCTTCTCCATCATGGCGGCCTCGTCGGGCAACCTGGTCGAATGGTTTGACTTCTATGTCTATGCCTTCTCGGCCATCTACTTTGCCGCCGCCTTTTTCCCCAAGGGTGATCCCACCGTACAGCTGCTCAACACCGCCGGGGTGTTTGCCGCCGGCTTTTTGATGCGTCCCATCGGCGGCTGGCTGTTTGGCCGCATTGCCGACAAGTACGGCCGCAAGAAGTCGATGCTGATCTCGGTGACGATGATGTGCGCTGGCTCCTTGGTGATTGCCTGCCTGCCCACCTATGCGCAGATTGGGGCCTGGGCGCCGTTTTTGCTGCTGATGTGCCGCTTGTTCCAGGGCCTGTCGGTGGGCGGTGAATATGGCACCACGGCCACCTATATGAGCGAAGTGGCCCTCAAGGGCCAGCGCGGCTTTTTCTCTTCGTTCCAGTATGTGACCCTGATCGGCGGCCAGCTGCTGGCCGTGCTGCTGATTGTGATTCTGGAAGCGGTGCTGACGGACGCCGAGCTGCGTGCCTGGGGCTGGCGCATTCCGTTTGTCGTGGGCGCTGCGGCCGCTGTTGTGGCCATGCTGCTGCGCCGCACCCTGCATGAGACCCAGTCCACCGAGGCGATGCAGAACAAGGACACCGGCACCCTGGCCAACCTGTTCAAGCACCACTGGCGCGCCTTTGTCACCGTGCTGGGCTATACGGCCGGCGGCTCGCTGATCTTCTACACCTTCACCACCTATATGCAGAAGTACCTGGTCAACAGCGTGGGCTTGCCGATCAAGACGGCCAGTTACGTGATGACCGTGTGCCTCTTTGTGTACATGTGCATGCAGCCGCTGTTTGGCGCGCTGTCCGACCGCATTGGCCGGCGCACCAGCATGATGCTGTTTGGTGCGCTGGGCGCGCTGGGCACGGTGCCGATTCTGACGACCATGCACCAGGCCTCGTCGCCGGTCACGGCCGGCCTGCTGATCCTGGTCGCACTGGCGATTGTGAGCTTCTACACCTCGATCTCGGGCATCGTCAAAGCGGAGATGTTCCCGCCCGAAGTGCGTGCCTTGGGCGTGGGCCTGGCCTATGCGGTGGCCAATGCGATTTTTGGCGGCTCGGCAGAGTTTGTGGCGCTGGCGCTGAAGAATGCCGGCCATGAAAACGCCTTCTTCTGGTATGTGTCGGTGATGATGGTGATTGCCTTTTTGTTCAGCCTGCGCCTGCCCAAGCAGGCCGCCTATCTGCACCACGACCACTGACCGCCCGCAGCAGCCGGCTCGGCAGCCTCCGCCGCCGGTTTTGCGCGGCTGGCGGCTGCAAACCGCGCCGCGCTGGGGGACAATAGCCGGGTGTGCTCCGCCCCCTCGCCATCGCCTGTTGTTCTGCCTCCGCGCCGCCGCATTGCGCATCTGGACATGGATGCCTTCTATGCCTCGGCCGAGCTGCTGCGCTACCCGCAGCTCAAGGGGCTGCCCGTCATCATTGGCGGGGGCCGCCGGGCAGAAGATGAGGCGCTCAAAGCCCGTTATGGCGATCGCCTGGACGAGATCCCGCCCGAGGCCTTTCCTCAGCTCAAGGACTATGTGGGCCGGGGCGTGATCACGACGGCCACCTACCCGGCGCGCGCCTTTGGCGTGGGCTCGGCCATGGGCATGATGAAGGCGGCCAAGCTCTGCCCGCAGGCCATTCTGCTGCCGGTGGACTTTGCACGCTACCGGCATTTCTCGCGCCAGTTCAAGGCCATCATCACCGCGATGGCGCCGCAGATGGAGGACCGGGGTGTGGACGAGGTCTATATCGATTTTACCCATGTCGAAGGCGGCCAGGAAGACCATGGCCGCAGCCTGGCGCTGCGGATGCAGCAGGCCATCCATGCGGCGACGGGGCTGACCTGCTCGGTCGGGGTGGCTCCCAACAAGCAGCTGGCCAAGATGGCCAGCGAGTTCAACAAGCCCAATGGCGTGTCCATCGTGCTCGAGAGCGATCTGCAAACGATGATCTGGCCGCTGGCCTGCCGCAAGATCAATGGCGTGGGCCCCAAGGCCGATGCCAAGCTGCAGGCGCTGGGAATCAGCACCTTGGGCGATCTGGCCGCCAAGGACCTGCCCTGGTTGGTGGAACACTTTGGCCGCAGCTACGGCGCCTGGCTGCATGCATCGAGCTGGGGGCGGGACAACCGGCCCGTGGTGACCGAGAGCGAGCCGGTATCGATGAGCCGCGAGACCACGTTTGACCGCGACCTGCATGCGGTGCGCGACAAGGCCGAGCTGGGCGCGATCTTTACCGAGCTGTGCCAGATGGTGGCGGCCGATTTGCAGCGCAAGGGCTATGTGGGACGCACGATTGGCATCAAGCTGCGCTACCCGGACTTTCGCATCGCCACGCGCGACCACAGCCTGCCGCTCTACACCCAGGATGCCGCCGCCATCCGGCATGCGGCCGGCCAGTGCTTGAAGCGCGCGCCTTTGGACCAGCGCCTGCGGCTTTTGGGGGTGCGGGTGGGTGGGCTGCTGCCTTTGGAGCAGGCCTTGGCGCAAGGCCTGGTGGGCGACTGGCAGGCCATGCGCCAGGCACTGCGCCAGGCGCAAAGCCGCCCGGCCATTGCCGAGCACAAGGCCAACCCCTACACCTTGCCGCTGTTCGGCGATCTGGACTGATTACTGGCGTGCGGTGCGGATATTGGCCGGCAGGGCCATCGGCTGGCTGGTGCGCAGCGGGTTGATGTCCAGGCCCCCCCGGCGCGTGTAGCGGGCATAGACCGTCAGGCGGATCGGCTTGCAGTGCTGCCAGATATCGACAAACATGCGCTCGACACACTGCTCATGGAATTCGTTGTGGTTGCGAAAGCTCACGATGTACTGCAGCAGGCGCTCCTGGTCGATCGCCGGGCCGGTGTAGCTGATGCGCACGCTGCCCCAGTCGGGCTGGCCGGTGACCAGGCAGTTGCTCTTGAGCAGGCGGCTGCTGAGCGTCTCGGTGACGGGCGCCTCGTCAAAAGCGGCGCGCAGCAGCTGGGGTTGGGGCTGGTAGTGCTCGCAGTCGATGTCCAGCCGGTCCAGGTTCAGGCCGTCGAGCTCTTGCAGTGGCAGGGTGTCGAATACCTCGGGGTCGATCATCTGCACGCCCACCGAGGCCTGGTAGGGCGCGCCGCGCCATACGGCTTCGCTGATATCGGCGAGCAGCTTGGCGCGTACCTCATCGACCGAGCCAAAGCGGCTGTTGTTGAAGCTGTTGAGGTAGAGCTTGAAGGACTTGCTCTCGACGATGTTGGGCGTCTCGCAAGGGATGGTGAAGCTCACCAGCGCCACCTGGGGCTTGCCGCGCAGGTTGAGCCAGGAGACCTCATAGGCCGTCCACAGGTCGGCGCCAAAAAAGGGCAGCTTGTCGGGCTGCAGGCCAATCTCGTCGCGCTTGGCCTGGCGCGGCAGTGGAAAGAGCAGGGTGGGGTCGTACTGGTCGATGTACGCGGAGCGCTGGCCCAGGGGCGATTGCTCGGGCGAAGGGGAGACGGTCATGCTGTGGAACAAAAAGCGGCCGCTGCCGGCGCGGGGGCCCGGCGGCGGCTGCGGTTTACTTGAATTCGCCCTCGCGCAACCACTTGGTGGCGATCCATTTCTCGCCGGCAATCACCGGTGAGCCGCCATGCAGGCTTTTGGTTGCGGGGTCGGGCGCGGGGTAGCTGAAGAACACCGCATTGCCACGGCGTGGCGCGACTTCCAGCCCCACATCGGGGAAGCTGGTGCCGCCGCCAGCTTGCGGGTTGTTCAGGTAGATCACCAAGGTGGCCAGGCGCTGGCCGCCACGCTTCAAAATCGTCGGTGTGCCCGGCTGGGTCGGGTCGAAATAGTCGTAGTGCGGCTTGTACTCGGCGCCAGGCCGGTAGTGCAGCACCTGCAGGCCTTCGCCATGGTTTTCCGGCCAGTTGACCAGCTTGGCGATGCGGCGCTCCAGCGCGGCGACGGCGGGCGTTTCCTCGCGCTGGAAGAACATGCCGTCGCTGGTGCGGTCGGCATTGACTTCTTCGCCGCCAGTCTTGGTCTCGACGGTCAGCGAGCGCTGCATGCGCGGCTCGGCCGCAGCGATGATGGCGTCGCACTCCTCGTCGGACAGCAGATTGCCGAACACGACGACGCGCGGGTGCTGCAGGGCCAGCAGCACGCTGACCTCGCGGTCACCGACATCGATGCTGGAGGGCGATTGGCCCAGGCTGGGCTCGGGCAGGGGACGGGATAGGGCAGCTGGCTGGGAGGCCGCAGCAGCGGTCCCCTGGCTCGCCTGCAACTGCGCGAGGTGCTCGGTCAGCACCGACTCCATCGCGGACTCGGCGACATCGGCGTTCCAGCCGGCATCGCACATCGCTTTGAAGACGCGGTCGGCGCTGACGCCGGCGCTGGCCTGATCAATGATCCAGGCGCGCAGTTCCGGGGTGAGGGGTTGCGAGGCTGTCATCAGATTCCTTTCGCGGCCCATTGTGCATCAAAGTCGCATCAATCGACTTTGCGCCTGAAAACGAAATGGTCTTCGCTCGATGCCTCGGGCGTGAAGGCGTAGCCCGCGGTGCTGAACTTCTTCAAGGCCGCCGGCGTCTTGGTCTGGTGCTCAATCGCGTAGCGCGCCATCAGGCCGCGTGCCTTCTTGGCAAAGAAGCTGATGATCTTGTACTGGCCGTTCTTGTAGTCTTCAAAGCTGCAGTCGATGACGCGGGCGCGCAGCACCTTGCGGTCGACCGATTTGAAGTACTCCTGCGAGGCCAGGTTGACGACGACGGGCTTGTCTTCGCTCGCCTGCTGCGCATTGAGGTAGTCGGCGATCTGCGTGCCCCAGAAGTGGTAGAGGTTGCTGCCCTGGTCGGTTGCCAGGCGCGTGCCCATCTCCAGCCGGTAGGGCTGCATCAGATCGAGCGGGCGCAGCACGCCGTAGAGGCCGCTGAGCATGCACAGGTGGGACTGCGCCCAGTCCAACTGCTTGGGGTTCAAGGTGGGGGCCTGCAGGCCGTCGTAGACATCGCCGTTGAAGGCCATGATGGCCTGGCGCGCGTTCTTGCTGCTGAATTTGGGCGACCAGGCCTCATAGCGGGCCACATTCAGCGCAGCGAGCTTGTCGCTGATGTCCATCAGGCTGGCGATCTGCTGGGGCGACTGCGTGCGCAGCACTGCAATCAAGGCCTTGGACTGGGGAATGAACTGGGGCTGTGTGCTGGCCAGGCCGGCGGGCAGCGGGGTTTCATAGTCCAGGGACTTGGCAGGCGAGAGCAGAAACAGCATCAGGGGCTCCATCAATGAAACAGGCCGGATCGCTCCGGCCTGAGGGTTGCGGGGTCAGCAGTTTTTAAGCGGATTCGCGCTCAAAAGGCAGCACCAGGTCGGTCAGATCCTTGCGCGTTTCGACAAGGATCAGCGGGCCCTGGTCGATCTGCACCACGGGCTGGCGCTCACGCGGCACATGCACGGGCTTGGGCTCGGCGGCAATGGCCGCTTGCACTGCTGCGATCTTGTCGGCATCGGAGTTGATCCATTGCAGACCTGCGGTACTGGCGATCTGGTGCAGGGCATCCAGTGGCAGCGCGTAGCTGGCGATCGCTGGCAGGCCGGCCTTGGCAGGCTCGGCAGCGACAGGCGCAGGGGCGGCAACCACCGGTGCTGCTGCGACAGGCGCTGCAGGCACGACAGGGGCCACAGCGGCGACAACGGCCACGGGTGCTGCTTCCGGCGCGGCAAACGCTGCCTCGGCTTGCGCCACTGGGGCGGGAGCTGCTGCAGCATCGGCCACATCAGCCACGGCGGGCGCTGCGGCTTCTACGGGTGCGGCAGCAGGCGCTGCGTTGAAGTAGCTGCGGCGGGGTGCCTCGTCGCCATCTTGCGGCACGGTGGAGGCGGCAGGGGCGGCATCGGCGCCAAAGCCCGAGTCAGCGGCGGCGTTGTCGCCTTCGGCTTGCTCGTCACGGCCATTGCGCTCGCGCTCACCACGGTTGCGGCGGTCACGGCCATAGCGGTCACGCGAGCGGCGCTCACGGCGCTCAGGCGTTGCACCGTCTGCATCAGCGGCTGGGGCAGGCTGGTTGCCGGTCTCCAGGTCCAGCGATGGCAGGGAGGCGATCACCGCATCGGCGTTGATCGGTGCCGGTGCCACGGCGTTGAGGGGCTGGGCCGCCTCGTCACCGATGTTGCGGCGGTCCTGGCGCTCACCACGTTCAGCACCACGGTCACGGCGGCCTTCACGCGGCTCGCGGGGGGCGCGCTCGGGGCGGGGGGCGCGTTCCTGGCGCTCGCCATTGGCGGCGGCGTTGTCGCCGGCTTGCGGGTTCAGCGGGGCGTCGTCACGGCGGTTGCGCTCCTGGCGGTCACCGCGCTCACCACGGCGGTTGCGGCCTTCCTGGTCGCCACCACGGGGGCTGCGGCTGCCGTCGGCTGCGCCGTTGTTGCCACGGCCATTGCGCTCAGCGCGTTCGCCTTCGGCGCGCTCGCCACGGGCTGGGCGGTTGCCATCCTTGCGCTCACCCCGGTCGCCGCGCTCTGCACGGTCACCTCGGCCGCCACGGTTGTTGGCGTTGCGGCCATCGCGGTTTTCACGGCGGGCCTCGCCAGCAGGTGCTGCTGCAGGTGCAGGCACGGGCGCTGGTGCGGGTTCAGGGGCCATGCCGAAGAAGCGCTTGAGCCAGGCGAAGAAGCCCTTTTGCGGGGCAGCCACCGGTGCGGCAGCAGGCGCTGCGGCGGGGGTGCCAGCGGGCTTGCCGTTGTGCGGGCTGGCCGTACGGGCAGCGGGCGCTGGGCGTGGCTCGGCAATCGGTGCCGGTGCATCGGGCAGCACGCCCTTGATGACGGGGGTCTGCTTGTTGGTCGGCTCTTGCGAGCGGCGGGTAAAGCCCAGGCTTTCCTCTTCGGGGTCGGCCAGCTTGTAGCTCGCCTCCATCGAGTCCAGACGCGGGTCGTCGTGCTTCATGCGCTCGAGCTTGTAGTGCGGGGTCTCCAGCGCCTTGTTGGGCACCATGGTGACAGACACGCGCTGCTTGAGCTCGATCTTCTGGATTTCGGTGCGCTTTTCGTTGAGCAGGAAGGAGGCAACTTCGACAGGCACCTGGCAGTTCACCGCTGCCGTGTTGTCCTTCATCGACTCTTCCTGGATGATGCGCAGGATCTGCAGCGCCGAGCTTTCCGCATCGCGGATGTGGCCGGAGCCGCCGCAGCGTGGGCAGTTGATGTGGGCGCCCTCGCTCAGCGCCGGCTTGAGGCGCTGGCGGCTCATCTCCATCAGGCCGAACTTGCTGATGGTGCCGAACTGCACGCGGGCGCGGTCCTGGCGCAGCGCGTCACGCAGGCGGCTTTCCACATCGCGGCGGTTCTTCGACTCTTCCATGTCGATGAAGTCGATCACGATCAGGCCGCCCAGGTCGCGCAGGCGCATCTGGCGGGCCACTTCGTCAGCGGCTTCCAGGTTGGTGCGGGTGGCGGTTTCCTCGATGTCGCCGCCCTTGATGGCACGGGCCGAGTTCACGTCGATGGAGACCAGCGCTTCGGTGTGGTCGATCACGATGGCGCCGCCCGATGGCAGCGTCACGGTGCGCGAGTAGGCCGACTCGATCTGGTGCTCGATCTGGAAGCGGCTGAACAGCGGCGCATCATCGCGGTAGCGCTTGACGCGGGCAGCATGCTCAGGCATCACATGGGCCATGAACTGCTGGGCTTGTTCATAAATGTCATCGGTGTCGATCAGGATGTCGCCGATGTCATTGTGGAAATAGTCGCGGATCGCGCGGATCACCAGGCTCGATTCCTGGTAGATCAGGAAGGCGCCCTTGCCCGACTTGGCAGCGCCGTCGATGGCGCCCCAGAGCTTGAGCAGGTAGTTCAGGTCCCATTGCAGCTCAGGCGCGCTGCGGCCAATGCCGGCCGTGCGCGCGATGATGGACATGCCCTTGGGGTACTCGAGCTGGTCCATGGCCTCCTTGAGCTCGGCGCGCTCGTCGCCTTCGATGCGGCGCGAGACACCACCACCCCGGGGGTTGTTGGGCATCAGCACCACATAGCGGCCTGCCAGCGAGATGAAGGTGGTCAGGGCCGCGCCCTTGTTGCCACGCTCTTCCTTCTCGACCTGGACGATCAGCTCCTGGCCTTCCTTGATCACATCATTGATGCGGGCCTGGCTGGGGGAGACGCCTTCGGCGAAATACTGTTTGGAGATTTCCTTGAAGGGCAGAAAGCCGTGGCGGTCTTCGCCGTAGTCGACAAAACAGGCTTCCAGCGAGGGCTCGACCCGGGTAACAACGGCTTTGTAGATATTGCCTTTGCGTTGTTCGCGGCCTTCGATTTCAATTTCGTAGTCCAGCAGCTTTTGGCCATCAACAATGGCGAGGCGGCGCTCTTCAGCTTGCGTGGCGTTGATCAGCATCCGTTTCATGATGCGCGTCCTTCGTAATGCGGGACAGGCTGCCTTTGTCAGTCAGGCACCTGTCTCCAATCCCAACAATAAACAGGCTCTTACTGGAGCCACAGATGCCGGGACAGACGCAGAGAAACGAAAGAATTCACAGAGCGTGTCATGTTTGCTGGTAATACTTATGTCAGCACAGGGGATCTAGGCACGCGGGAGAGGGCATGTAAATAAGCAGCCAGCCAGCGCTGGGCTGCCTCCGGCTGGGATATTTGCCCTGAGAACATGCGCACAGCGGGCACAGCAAGACGCACTGGCGCACAGCTGCTGCTGTGCCAGAGAGTTGCCATCCAAGCCCACAAAATCAACATGTTTGGTGTGAAGACGATCAGCTGGGCGGGGCCTGGTTGCAGGCCTTTGCGACAGCTGTCGCCAAAAATCTGTTTTTCGTTGTTTCAATGTGTCTGTCCGCCTGATTCACTTGGCGTCCCCTGCGCAATCTTTTGGTATGCAGGTGGGGCGGCAAGGCGATCAGCCAGACATCGACCGGCCTGTGCGGGTACTGGTGGGTGAATTAAACTGCTCACCGGTAAACCAATAACTCTATCGCGCAGGTGAAACATATTATAGGGGGCAAACCGGGCGAGCCCCGTAGTCCACAAGCACCCCCAGTGGCTGTAAGGCTGGTCGAGGTCCATCCCGACGACGCAGGCCAGCGCCTGGACAATTTTCTGATGCGCCATCTCAAGGGCGTACCCAAGACCCATGTCTACCGCATCATCCGCCAGGGTGAAGTCCGTATCAACAAGGGCCGCGCGACAGCGGACACTCGCGTCCAGCCCGGCGATGTGGTGCGGATTCCGCCGGTGCGCGTCGCAGCAAAACCTGAAGAAGCCGAGCGCGCGGTGCCAGCTAGGGAGTTTCCCTTGTTGCTCGATGACGATGTCATGTTGGCGATCAACAAACCCGCTGGCGTGGCCGTGCATGGCGGCTCGGGCGTCAGCTTTGGCGTGATCGAGCAGCTGCGCCGCGCCCACCCCGATGCCCGCTTTCTGGAGCTGGTGCACCGGCTCGACCGCGAAACCTCGGGCATCTTGCTGGTGGCCAAGAAGCGCTCGGCGCTGACCCATCTGCAGGACCAGTTCCGCGAGCGGGAGACGGGCAAGACCTATCTGGCGCTGGTCATCGGCGAATGGCCGGCCAACAAGAAGGTGATCGACACCCCCCTGCGCAAATACCTGCTGCCCGATGGCGAGCGCCGCGTGCGCGCCACGACGGCCGACGACCCCGAGGGCATGCGCTCGGTCTCGCTGGTCAAGGTGCAACAGGTGTTTGCGGCCCGGCACCTGCTGGGCGTGCCAGCGATGAGCCTGCTGGAGGTGACGATCAAGACCGGCCGCACCCACCAGATCCGCGTGCACCTGGCCAGCAGCGGCCATGCGATTGCCGGCGATGAGAAATATGGCGACTTCGATCTGAACAAGCGCCTGGCCAAGCACGGCCTCAAGCGCATGTTCCTGCACGCCTGGCGCCTGCAGTTCAACCACCCGCAGACGGCAGAGCGCGTGCAACTGGGCGCCGAGCTGCCGCCGGAGCTGGCGGACTTTGTGGCGGCGGCCTCGGCGGCCGATTGATGAATTTTGTGACAGCTAGAGAAAGAGCACCCGATGGCCCGCCAATTTGACCTGATTGCCTTTGACTGGGATGGCACCTTGTTTGACTCGACCGCGGCCATTGCGCTGTCGATCCAGGATGCGGTGCGGGATGTGGGTGGCACGGTGCCCAGCCTGGCGGATGCCAAGTATGTGATCGGCATGAGTCTGCAAAGCGCGCTGCGCCATGCCGCGCCCGATGTGCCGGAAGACCAGATGGTGGCGCTGACCAACCGCTACCGCCTGCACTTCCTCAAGCGCCAGGAGCAGGTGACCTTGTTTGACGGCGTGCTGGAGCTGCTGGACCAGCTGACCGCCAGCGGCCACCTGCTGGCCATTGCCACCGGCAAGAACCGCCGGGGACTGGACCGGGTGCTGGATACGACCTTGCTCAAGGGGCGCTTCCATGCGACGCGCACCTCCGACGAGACGGCTGGCAAGCCCCATCCGCTGATGCTGCAGGAGCTGATGGCCGAGCTGGATGTGGCCCCCGAACGCGTATTGATGGTGGGTGACACCACGCATGACCTGCAAATGGCCGTCAATGCCGGCTGCGCCAGCGTGGGGGTGAGCTATGGCGCCCACCACCATGCGGGTTTTGAGGCCTTCAAGCCCTTGTATGTGGCCCATACCGTTGCTGAACTGCAACAGTGGATGGCGGATCATGCCTAGCTATGGTGCAATTACTGTCTGTATGTACAGTCAGATGAACCTCGGTGAACAGGTGCGGTGATGGCGGAAGTACCGGCGCAGATGATTGCCTTGTGCCAGAGCGATGCGCTGCTGCACGGTGGGCGCGCTGTGGCCTTTGATGTGGTCTATGCCGGGCAGACCTGCCAGGCCTTTGCCATCCGCTACCACGCGGGAGTCCACGCCTATCTGAACCGCTGCACCCATGTGGCGATGGAGATGGACTACCAGCCGGGGCGTTTTTTCGACGACACAGGTAATTGGTTGCTCTGCGCCACCCACGGCGCCGCCTATGTGCCCGATACTGGAGCCTGTGCCGGCGGTCCCTGTCGTGGCGGTTTGGTCAAGGTTGCGCTGAGTGAGAGTGATGGCGTGGTCTATTGGCACACGGATAACCGTCTCCAACCTCTTGATTTTTAAGATGAACCCCATGGACAACAACCCTCAGCACAATCCGCCGCCGGCGCCCGACCTGTGGGGGCAGACGGCCGCTGCGGCGCCTGCCGCTGCCGCAGCACCCAGCCCGGGCTGGGAGCGCTCGGTGCTGGAGCGCCTGGCCTTTGACACGCTCAAGGAGCAGCGCGCAGCGCGCCGCTGGAAGATTTTCTTTCGCCTGGTCTGGCTGGGTCTGGTGGTTGCGTTTGTTAGCTACCTGTTTGGTTCGGACGGATCGGCCGCCAAGACCTCGACCGAGCACACGGCTGTTGTCGAGCTCAAGGGGGAGATCGCCTCCGGCGCGGACGCCAGTGCCGAATTTGTGATTGCAGCCCTGCGCACCGCTTTTGAAGATGACGGCGCCAAGGCCGTGGTGCTGCTGATCAACTCGCCCGGCGGCAGCCCCGTGCAGGCGGGCATGATCAATGACGAGATCGTGCGCCTCAAGGCCCAGTACAAGAAGCCGATGTATGCGGTGGTCGAGGAGTCCTGCGCCTCTGCCGCGTATTACATTGCCTCTGCGGCTGACAGCATCTATGTCGACAAGGCCAGCATCGTGGGCAGCATTGGCGTGCTGATGGATGGCTTTGGTTTTACCGGTACGATGGATAAGCTGGGTGTGGAGCGCCGCTTGCTCACCGCTGGCGCCAACAAGGGCATGCTCGATCCATTCAGCCCCATGAACGACAAGCAAAAGGCCTATGCGCAGCAGATGCTGAGCCAGATCCACCAGCAGTTCATCCAGGTGGTGCGCCAGGGCCGGGGTGACCGCTTGAAGGAAACCGAGGACACGTTCAGCGGCTTGTTCTGGACGGGCCAGGAAGCCGTAAAGCTGGGCCTGGCCGATGGCCTGGGCAGCCTCGACCAGGTGGCCCGCGATGTCGTGGGTGCCGAAGAGGTGGTGGATTACACCCGCCGCGACAACGTGGCCGAGCGCTTTGCCAAGCGTTTTGGTGCCTCGGTCGGCGCGGGCGCGGTCGGCACCCTGCGCTCGATGTCGCTGCTGCCCAGCGTGCGCTGACAGCCTGCAGGGCTTGAATGACAAAGCGGTGCCCAGGCACCGCTCAGACTGCTGACAAACCCGCCCATAAAAACGGCGGGTTTTCTTCATAATGGGGGAATGCTTAAAGAGCCAAGCGC
>NZ_JBBGYU010000008.1:0-268939 GCF_037479555.1 Comamonas sp. MYb396
GCACCTCAAAAAAACAAACCTTGCGAACCGCCCTCTTTCGAGTCTGGCAGCTTTGCAAGGCATCGTGCTGTCGATAGGCGCTATTGTATAGGCGTTTACCGACAGCTTTTCATGAAATTGCAATTTTTTTCAACTGCAGCGGCCGATCAGACCTTCCACTTCTCCAGCAGCTTCTCTGGACGCAGGCTGTCGTAGCCTTCGAACGGCTGGTGGATCCAGGGGTTGGTCGCCAGGAACTCCACCGAGTAATCGGGCGTGAAGGTGGAAACACCCTTGGTCCAGATCACCGCACTGCGCAGCTCCGTGATGGGCGCGTAGTTGTTCTTGAGCATGTTGATCACGGCATTGAGCGTGTGACCCGAGTCCGCCAGGTCATCGACCAACAGCACGCGGCCAGCGATCTCACCCTTGGGGGTTGTGATGAAGCGCGCGATATCCAGGTGACCCTGCTGCGTACCGGCCTCGGCGCGGTAGGAGCTGGTCGACATGATGGCCAGGGGCTTGTCAAAAATACGGCTCAGGATGTCGCCAGGACGCATACCGCCGCGAGCCAGACACAAGATGGTGTCGAACTCCCAGCCCGATTGGTGAATCTTGATGGCCAGTTTTTCAATCAGGCCATGGTACTCGTCGTAGCTGACATACAAGTGCTTGCCGTCTTCAGTAAGCATGGGTTTCCTCAATCAAAAGTAGCAACCAGGGCTTAGGCCTGGTAGGGGTTGTGCATCAGGATCGTATGGTCGCGATCCGGGCTGGTCGAGACAACGGCGATGGGCACACCGGTGACTTCGGCAATACGGTCCAGGTAACGGCGCGCATTGACGGGCAGCTTGTCGTATTCGGTCACGCCCACGGTGGTGTCGGTCCAACCGGGGATTGCTTCGTAGATAGGCTTGCAGCGCTCGATGTCGTCTGCGCCCAGTGGCAGCAGGTCGATGCGCTCGCCATCGAGCTCATAGCCCACGCACAGCTGCAGCTCTTCAATGCCGTCGAGCACATCCAGCTTGGTGATGCACAGACCGGACAGGCCGTTGATCTGGGCCGAGCGCTTGAGCAAGGCCGCATCAAACCAGCCGCAGCGGCGATAGCGGCCGGTGGTCACACCCTTTTCTGCGCCCACGGTGCTCATCACCCAGCCTGGCGTGCCTTCCTTTTGCCATTCCAGCTCGGTCGGGAAGGGACCACCACCTACACGGGTGCAGTACGCCTTGGTGATGCCCAGCACATAGTGCAGCAGGCCCGGGCCCACGCCCGCACCGGCAGCCGCATTGCCAGCCACGCAGTTGGACGAGGTCACATAGGGGTAGGTGCCGTGGTCCACATCCAGCAGCGAGCCTTGCGCGCCTTCAAACAGCAGGTTGCCGCCTTCGGCATGCACCTGGTTCAGCTCGGACGAGACATCGGCAATCATCGGCTTGATCAGCTCGGCGTGTTGCATGGCTTCGTTGTAGACGGCGTCGAACTGGATCTCGCCATTCTTCATGTAGGGAGCGAGTTGCGGGCCGAAGTCGAACTTCTGCGAACCCAGCACGCTCACCAGAATGTGGTTATGCAGGCTCAGCAGCTCGCGCAGCTTGGTGGCAAAACGCTCGGGGTGCTTGAGGTCTTGCACGCGCAGTGCACGGCGGGCAATCTTGTCTTCATAGGCCGGGCCGATGCCCTTGCCGGTGGTGCCGATCTTTTGCACACCACCCTGCTCACGAGCCGCTTCACGGGCCAGATCCAATGCCTGGTGGAAAGGCAGGATCAGCGGGCAGGCTTCAGACACGCGCAGGCGATCACGCACCTGAACGCCGGCCTTCTCCAGGCCTTCGATTTCTTCAAACAGCTTACCCACGGACAGCACCACACCATTGCCGATGTAGCACTTGACGCCGGGGCGCATGATGCCGCTGGGGATCAGATGCAGTGCCGTCTTCACGCCATTGATGACCAAGGTGTGGCCGGCATTGTGGCCACCCTGGAAGCGCACCACACCTTGTGCGCTCTCCGTCAGCCAATCGACCAACTTACCCTTGCCTTCGTCACCCCATTGAGTGCCAACCACAACAACGTTGCGACCTTTGGAGATAGCCATGTCTTTTCCCATCCAAGAACAAAATACGGTTAAATGCTGCGCACGATCCACTGGCCATCGACTTCGGCCAGTTCGCGGTCACAATTGAATTCGTCGACTTCATCGTCATGCCCAGGCAAGGCGCAGACCACGGTTTCTCCGGTCTGGCGCAGGCGGGCGATAACCTCGCGCATATCATGGCGGTCCACCCAGGGCGCGCGAATGGCAGCCTTGAGGGGCCGCGGCTCGACCACCGGCACCAGCTGCTTGATATCCAGACTGAAACCAACGGCAGGACGGCTGCGGCCAAAGGCGGCACCCACCTCGTCATAGCGGCCGCCACGCACCAGCGCATCGGTCACGCCTTGCGCATAGATGGCAAAGCGCATGCCACTGTAGTAGGAGTAACCGCGAAGATCGGCCAGGTCAAACGTCACAGCCGGGCTGTCGATGCGGCTGGCCAGTTGGCGCAGGTCCGCCAGAATCGGCGCCACACCCGGGATGGCTGCCAGGGCCTTTTCAGCCTCGGCCAGCACCTCCACATCGCCATACAGGTTGAGCAAGGCACGCAGTCCATCCCGCTGGGCCTGCGGGAAATCGCGGGTCAGCGCGGCGAGCTCAGAGGCATCCTTGACCGCCAGCGCCGCATGCACGCGGCGCAGGGTCGGCAGATCCACCAACAATCCCGCCAGCAGGCGCTGAACGATGCGCACATCGGCCAGGTCCACCGAGAAATCATGCAGCTGGGCCACGCGCAGCGACGCGGTCGCCAGCGCGATCACCTCCACATCAGCCTCCACCCCGGCATGGCCGTAGATTTCAGCGCCAAACTGCAAGGGCTCGCGGGTCGCATGGGGGCGATCGGGCTTGGCATGCAGCACCGGCCCGCAGTAGCACAGACGCGTCACACCCTTGCGGTTGAGCAAATGGGCATCGATGCGAGCAACTTGTTGGGTGGTGTCAGGGCGGATGCCCAGGGTGCGACCGGAGAGCTGGTCCACCAGCTTGAAGGTCAGCAGGTCCAGCGCTTCACCGGAGCCGGAGAGCAGCGAGTCCAGATGCTCCAGCAGCGGGGGCATCACCAGTTCGTAGCCGTAAGCACAAGCCGTATCGAGCAGGCCACGCCGAAGCTCTTCGATGTGTCGCGCTTCAGAAGGCAGCACATCGGCAATGTGATCCGGAAGGATCCAAGCAGACATGGGGAATTGGGAGGGCTGTTAAAAACGTGATTCTACAGGGATGACAGCGGGCGATCCGCATTTCCTGCTCTCGGCACTGCGCCTTTGCGGCCATTACAGAGCCCAGCGCCTAGCGATGCTATAAGAAACCCCAATGAAAAAAGCCACTTTGCGTATGCAAAGTGGCTGGCAGGGAGCGCTGGGCCGGGCTTACTTGGTGCCGGACGAGCGGTAGCCCTTGAAGAAATCCGAGGACGATGGATCGACCACGATCACGTCCGACTTCTTGTTGAAGCTGGACTTGTAGGCCTCCAGGCTGCGGTAGAACTGCGCGAACTGCGGGTCTTTGCCAAAGGCATCGGCATAGACCTTGGCCGCTTCAGCGTCACCCTCACCCTTGAGCGCCTGGGCGTCACGGTAGGCATTGGCCACCGTCACTTCACGCTGGCGATCGGCATCGGCGCGGATCTTTTCACCCACGGCACCGCCGGTCGAGCGCAGCTCATTGGCCACGCGCTTGCGCTCGGCTTCCATACGGCTGTAGACCGATTCGGTAATGGCTTCCACATAGTCAACGCGTGTGATGCGCACATCCACAATGTCGATACCCCAGGGCTTGCTGCCTTTGACCGCTTCGAGCACTTCGCGCTTGACGTCGGCCATGGTCTGCTCGCGCTTGCCAGAGATCATGTCCTGCACGGTACGGCGGTTGACTTCCTCCTGGAAGGCATTGCGCACCACGCGGTTGAGCTGGATCGCGCCCTGGCCTTCAGTCGTACCCACATTGCGGATATAGGCCGAAGGATCGGTGATGCGCCAGCGCACATACCAGTCAATCACCACGCGCTGCTTCTCGGCAGTCAGCATGGATTCGGTGTCGGTGCTGTCCAAGGTCAGCAGGCGCTTGTCCAGGTAGGTCACGTTCTGCAGTGGAGGCGGCAGCTTGAAGTTCAAGCCCGGCTCCGTGATGACTTCCTTGATCTGGCCGAGCGCATACTTGATGCCGAACTGCCGCTGATCGACGACAAACACGGTGGAGCTGAGCAAGGCCAGCACCACCAGGACGGTTGAAGCTAAAAATCCCATTCGATTCACAAATCACTCCTAGCGCGACTCGCGGTCACGGGTACGGCTGGTATCACGGGCACGGGCATCGGGCACCGAAGGTGCGGGCGCCGGTGCGCTGGTCGTGGACGCGTTCGAGCTGGCAGCAGCATCGCCTGCAGCAGCGCCGCCCTGGGTCTGCTGCATGATCTTGTCCAGCGGCAGGTACAGCAGGTTGGAGCCTTGCTTGGAGTCGACCACCACCTTGGTCACATTGCTGTAGACCTGTTGCATGGTTTCCAGGTACAGGCGGTCACGCGTGACCACCGGCGCCTTTTGGTACTCGGTATAGATCGACGAGAAGCGCTGGGCATCACCCTGGGCCTGCGCCACGATCCGGGCCTTGTAAGCGGCAGCCTCTTCCATCAGGCGCGATGCAGTACCGGTGGCGCGTGGCACCACATCGTTGGCATAGGCCTCAGCCTGGTTCTTGGTGCGCTCACGCTCTTGTCCGGCCTTGAGCACGTCGTCAAATGCCGCCTGCACCTGCTCGGGCGGACGCACGCCGCCTTGCTGCAGATTGACGCCAACAACCTCGACACCGATCTTGTAGCGGTCCAGGATGACCTGCATCAGCTCGCGCACGCGGGGCGCAATCTGGTCACGCTCTTCGGCCAGCGCCGCATCCATCTTCATCTTGCCCACCACCTCACGCACGGCGGTTTCAGCCACCTGGATCACGGTGTCTGCCGGCGCCTTGCTCTCGAACAGCCAGGCACGGGCATCGCTCAGGCGGTACTGCACGGCGAACTTGATCTCGACGATGTTCTCGTCTTCGGTCAGCATCGCCGATTCGCGCAGACCAGTGGTCTTGATGATGCTGTCGCGGCCCACATCGGCAGAGCGGATCTGCGAAACATAGACCAGCTCATGGCGCTGGATTGGGTATGGCAGGCGCCAGTTGATACCGGCATTGACGGTCTTGTGGTACTTGCCGAACTGCGTGATGACCGCTTGCTGGCCTTCTTGCACGATGAAAAAGCCGGTGCCCATCCAGATCAGTGCGGCAACGCCGACGATCAGGCCCAGGCCAACGCCTGCGCCCTTGAACTCGGGCGGCTGCCCTGCACTGCCGCGGCCCGTGCCGCCGCCTTTACCGCCACCGAACAAACCACCGAGCTTTTTGTTCAGGTCCTGCCACAGCTCGTCCAGATCCGGGGCACCGCTGGTGCCGGGGCGCTGCGCGTTGGGCCGGTTGTTCTGCTCGGGCGGGTTGTAGGGCGGGCGAGATGGCTCTTGACCTGCATTGCTGCTGTCGTCCTTGCCATCGTCACCCCGCCCCCAGCGAGGATCGTTCAGGTTAAACATTCCGCGCAGGCCCTGCGGCAGCAAGGCCAGGCGCGGAAAACGTGAATGAAGTTTCATTAGCGATGTCTCTATGAATCAGCGTTACAAGCGCATGCAAGCAGCCATTGTGGCAGCCCTAGGAGGCATTTCCCAGCAATTCGTCATCAGCGTCTGGGGCTATCTCCCAGGCATCACCCGCATCGAGCGCTGCCTGGCGAGCGACCAGGGCCTGGGCCAGGTGCTCGCGCACGGCCTCCAGCCCCTGCCCCTTGGCTGCGCTGACAAAGAATCGTGGAACCTGCACCCCATCGAGCTCATAGCTGTCTGCAAGCGCTGGTGGCCGCCGGTCTGGCTCAATGGCATCCAGTTTATTGAATACCAGAACCTGCGGCACGTTTTCTGCCCCAATTTCCCGAAGAACCTTTTGGACTTGTTGTATTTGTTCCGGGTGGGCAGGGTTGGAGGCATCGACCACATGCAGCAGCAGATCTGCATCGACCGCTTCTTGTAGGGTTGCCTCGAAAGCATTGACCAGCCCGTGGGGCAGGTCACGAATAAAACCGACCGTGTCGGAGATGGAGATGGAGCGCTGTGCCGACTCCAGGTACATCTGCCGCGTCGTCGTGTCCAAGGTCGCAAACAGCTGGTCAGCTGCATAGGCGCGGGCCTTGACCACGGCGTTGAAGAAGGTCGATTTGCCGGCATTGGTGTAACCCACCAAGGACACGTTGAAAGTGTCGTTGCGCTGGCGCTGGCGGCGCTGCGTGGCGCGCTGCTTCTTGACCTTGAGCAGCCGGTCCTTGGTGCGCTTGATCGCATCGTTGATCATGCGCTTGTCCAGCTCGATCTGCGTCTCACCCGGGCCGCCACGCGTGCCGATACCGCCGCGCTGGCGCTCCAAGTGCGACCAGCGGCGCACCAGGCGCGTGCTGAGGTACTGCAGCTTGGCCAGTTCCACCTGGAGCTTGCCCTCGTGGCTGCGTGCGCGCTGCGCAAAGATCTCGAGGATCAGCAAGGTCCGGTCGTTGACCGGCATCTGCAAATGGCGCTCCAGATTGCGTTGCTGGGCCGGGCTGAGCGCCTGGTCAAACAGGATCTCGGTGGCACCATGGGTCTGCGCCACCAGGCGGATCTCATCGGCCTTGCCGCTGCCCACAAACAGCGCCGCGTCGGGCACCTTGCGCTTGCACACCAGGCGCGCGACCGGGTTCAGGCCAGCCGTTTGGGCCAGCAGTCCCAGCTCTTCGAGCTCGGAATCGAAGTGCGGAAAACCAAAATCCACCCCGACCAGCATGACCGGGGTGGATTTTTTGTCGTTGGAATTTTGTTGATTACTCAATGATGTAGAGCTGCTCACCCGCGGATTGCGCGAGTGTTGTGCTATCAAAAGCGTTAGGCTGCGGCTTCGTTGTCTTGCGAGTCAGGTGCCGAGAAGTTCACGGCACGACCGGGGACGATGGTCGAGATCGCATGCTTGTACACCATCTGGGTGACGGTGTTGCGCAACAGCACAACGTACTGGTCAAAAGATTCGATCTGGCCTTGGAGCTTGATGCCGTTGACCAAATAGATGGACACTGGCACATGCTCGCGGCGCAGAGCGTTGAGGAAGGGATCTTGCAGAAGTTGGCCTTTGTTGCTCACGATATTCTCCGTGTTCGGACAGTGTTGTTGTAAAACGCCACCTTACCACAGTGGCATCCTAACTGAACGATAAATGGTTTTTTCCATGTGATGGGTCTGTGGATCAGACCTCATCTCACTTGTACGCTATCAATCTTTGTCAGCGTAAGGGTTATGTGAGGTCTTGAATTCAATCCGCAAGGGGGTGCCGATCAAATTAAATTCCTTGCGGAAACGCCCTTCCAGGAATCGCTTGTACGCATCGGTGATGTGTTCGAGCGAATTGCCGTGGATCACGATCACCGGCGGGTTCATGCCACCCTGGTGCGCATAGCGCAGCTTGGGGCGGTATGGCCCGATCTTCTTGGGCGTCTGGTACTGCACCGACTCCAGCAGCACGCGCGTGAGCACGGGCGTCGGCATCTTGCACAGGGCCGACTTGTGCGCCTGGGTCATCGAGGTCCACAGCGGGCCCAGGCCCTGGCGCTTCTTGGCCGAGATGAAGTGCAGCGGTGCAAACTTCAGGAAGGACAGGCGCAGCTCGATCGAGCGCTCCAGCATCTGACGGCCATAGTCGTCGAGCGCATCCCACTTGTTGACAGCCAGCACCACGGCGCGGCCGCTCTCCAGAATGTAGCCGGCGATGTGGGCGTCCTGGTCGGTCACGCCTTGCGTGGCATCGAGCAGCAGCAGCACCACGTTGGCCCCTTCAATGGCCTGCAAGGTCTTGACCACCGAGAACTTCTCGATCGCCTCGAACACGCGGCCCTTGCGGCGCAAACCGGCGGTGTCAATCAGCTGGAACTTCTGGCCATTCTTCTCGAACGGCACCGCAATCGCATCGCGCGTGGTACCGGCCATGTCAAAGGCCACCAGGCGTTCTTCACCCAGCCAGGTATTGATCAAGGTGGACTTGCCCACGTTCGGGCGCCCTGCCACGGCCAGCTTGATGACGCTCTCATCTTCTTCGGGCTCTGCGTCCTCGTCCTGGTTGAGCCAAGGCAATTTCTCCAGCGCCATGTCGATCATGGTGCGGATGCCCTGGCCGTGCGCGGCCGAGACCGGGAACACCTCGCCCAGACCGAGCTCATAGAACTCGGCCAACTGGCCGCCGTCCTTCATGCCCTCGGCCTTGTTGCCCACCAGCATGGCGGGCTTGCCCAGGCGGCGCAGGTAGCCGGCAATCTCATGGTCCTGGGCCGACAGGCCCAGGCGTACATCAACCACGAACAGCACCACATCCGCCTCGGCCACGGCCTGGCGGGTCTGCTTGGCCATTTCCTTGAAAATGCCACTGGTCGCATCGGGCTCGAAACCACCGGTATCGATCACGATGTATTCGTGCTTGCCCTGACGGCCTTGGCCGTAATGGCGATCACGCGTCAACCCGGCAAAGTCGGCAACGATGGCGTCGCGCGACTTTGTCATGCGGTTGAACAAGGTGGATTTGCCCACATTGGGGCGCCCCACCAAAGCAATAACTGGCTTCATTCCTGACTACTTTTTCTTTTCTTACTCGGGCCGAAAGCCATACACCGCGCCGTCATTCGTCTGCACCACCATGGTGTTGCCCGCCACTACCGGCGCCACGGAGATACCGGAGCTGTTGGTAGAGAAGCGGTTGAGCGGCGAGCCGTCTTTCTTGGACAGCATATGCACCGTGCCCGAACTATCACCAAAAATCACAGAGCGGCCCAGCACCAGCGGCTGGCTCAGCTTGCGGTAGCGCAGGCGATTGCTCGTCCACACCACGCTGCCGCCCTCATGCGCCCAGGCCGTGATCACGCCATTGCCATCGGCACCGGCCACCACATCGGCATCACCCGAGATGCCATTGATACCGTCGGCACGCACCGTCCAGCTCAGCTGCGCGGTAGCGGCATCGATACAGCCCACGGCCATCTGGTAGGCACGCGTGCACAGCACCGAGCCTTGGCGTGAGACGCCACCCACCAGTTCCACCAGACGCTCGACGTCATTGGTGCCACGGGGGCTGGCAATCGGCACTTCCCAGCGCAGGGCGCCGGTGTTGGGGTCGATGCCAACAAAGCGGCCCGACACGCCGGCGACCAGGGTGTCCTGGTAGGCGGTGAGCACACCGCTTTGGCGCAGCACCAGCGCTTCGCTGGTCTTGGCCTGGCTCCACAGAGCCTGGCCCGAGGCCGCATCAAAGGCCTGCACCGAACGGTCCGCGCTTTGCACAAAGATGCGCTCGCCCGCCACCAGCGGCGCGGTATAGACACGCGCTGGCAGGCGCTTGCGCCACATTTCCTTGCCCTGGGTCAGCGCCACCAGGTTGCCGTCTTCGGTCACCACGGCGGCCCATTTGCCATCACTGCCCACGCCCGCCGAGAGCTTCTGGCCCACGTTGACGCGCCACAGATCGGCACCGGTGTCGGCATTGATCGCAGCCACCTGGCCGTCGGCCGAAGCCAGGGTCACCACCTTGCCGCTGACATTCATCACCAAGGTGGGATTGCTCTTGCCAATGCGCTGCGTCCAGACCTGCTGCACAGACAGCAGTGCGACATTGGGCTCCAGCTCAGTGGGCTTGCGCTTGTCCGACGAGAACAAAGAGCAGCCCGCAATGGCCAGCGCCACTGCCGATACCGTCAAAACCTTGGCTGCAGCAGCTGCTGCAGCATATGCCTGTTGTTGTTTCATGCGCACTGCCTTCTGCCATCCATCACTTCAGATCTTCGCCCAGCGCATTGAGCTTGACGGAGATCACGTTGCGGTATTCCACGCCCGGTTCGGTCTTTTGCAAGGCCGCCTTGTACGACTCGATGGCTTGCGTCTTGTCGCCCTTGGCCAGGTAGACATCGCCCTTGTGGTCTGCCACCACGGCATCGAACTCGGTCGGCATCTTGGTGCCCAGCACCTTGAGCGCCTCATCATAGGCCTGGCTGTTGAGCAGCACCGCTGCCAAACGCACGCGGGCGGTGGCCTTGAGGCCTTCGTCCGATGCATTGTCGGCCACCCAGGTGAGCGCTGCCTTGGCATCGTCCATCTGGCCCTTGTCACCCGCGGCCTTGGCCACCAGCAGACCGGCATGCGCCGCCTGCACGGTGCCGCCGTAGTTGCTGCGCAGGTCGCCAAAGGCCTGGTCGATACGGGTCTTGTCACCCGAGTTGACGGCCGATTCGACCGCCGACGACAGTGCGCTCGCTTGCGATGCCTGGCGGTTTTGCCAGTACTGGTAGCCATTCCAGGCGGCAAAGCCACCCAGCACAATCACCAGTACCGTGGTGATCAAGGTGCCCCACTTGTTCCAGAAGTGCTTGAGCTGGTCTATCTGTTCCTGTTCTTCCAGATCTAAATGCGTTGCCATATTGTTCTAATGGAGTTGAATCAAAAAAAAGCTTGCCGCTGCGATTGCGCTTATGCGCGCAATTGCGCTGCCCAATCGGCCACGGCATCAATAGCGCGTTCTGCCTGGGCGCCCTCGCCATCACGCAGTTGCTTGACGGTCACCATGCCGCGCTGCATCTCGTCGCTGCCAAAGATCAGCGCGCAAGCGGCGCCGCTGGCATCGGCCTTCTTGAACTGCGACTTCATGCTGCCCAGGCTCCCTGCCACGGCCGAGCCATGCATCTGCACCCGCACACCGGCTTGTCGCAGGGTCTGGATCACGCGCATGGCCTGCGGCAGCAGGGCTGCGTCCGGCAGGATAGCGTAGGCGTCAATAGACGGGCGATCCCACTGGATATTCAGCTCCTTGATCAGCTCGAGCACGCGCTCGATGCCCATGCCCCAGCCCACGGCCGGCGCGGGCTTGCCGCCAATCTGCTCGATCAGGTAGTCATAGCGGCCGCCGCCGCAGATCGTGCCTTGCGAGCCGAGCTTGTCGGTGATGAACTCGAACACCGTCAGGTTGTAGTAGTCCATGCCGCGCACCAGGCGCGGGTTGACCGACCAGGCCACGCCATTGGCGTCCAGGATGTCCTGCACGGCCTTGAGGTGGGCCTTGGAGTCCTCACCCAGAAAATCAAGCAGCTGGGGCGCAGCATTGACCATCGCCTGCATGGCCGGGTTCTTGGTGTCGAGCACGCGCAGCGGGTTGCTGTACATGCGGCGCTTGCCCTCGTCGTCCATCACCTCGGTGTGCTGCTCGAAATAGGCCACCAGTGCCTCACGGTGCGCGCGGCGCTCCTCGGGCTGGCCAAGGCTGTTGAGCTCCAGGCGCACGCCTTCAATGCCCAGGTCCTTCCACAGCTGCGCGGCCAGCAGGATCACCTCGGCATCGAGCTCGGCGCCGCCAAAACCCATGGCTTCAACACCCACCTGGTGGAACTGGCGGTAGCGGCCGCGCTGGGGCTTTTCGCGGCGGAACATCGCGCCGATGTAGAACAGGCGCTTGCCGCCGTCATAGAGCAGGTTGTTCTCGACCACGGCACGCACCACGCCGGCCGTGCCTTCGGGACGCAAGGTCAGGTGCTCGGCCTGGCCATGCTTGTCGGCCCGGTCTTCGAAGGAATACATTTCCTTCTCGACGATATCGGTCACCTCGCCCAGGCCGCGCACAAACAGCGCCGTGTGCTCGGCCAGCGGCGTGCGGATATTGCGGTAGGCAAAGCGCCCCATCACATCGCGCACCTTGCCTTCAAACCATTCCCACATGGCCGAATCGGGCGGCAGGATATCGTTCATGCCTTTGATGGCGGCCAGCTTTTCATTCATGCCCATGGGCTTCAATCTCTCTGTTCAGTATGCTTGCAAACACTTGCGAGGCCAGCAAGTGCAGCTCTCAATTATCTACCTTGGCAGCACCGTAGCGGCGCTCCACATAGGCCTGCACGATCTCGTGGAACTCCTGCGCAATGCGGTCACCGCGCAAGGTCAGCGCCTTTTCGCCGTCGATAAAGACGGGAGCGGCGGGCGACTCGCCATTGCCCGGCAGGCTGATGCCGATATCGGCATGCTTGCTCTCGCCGGGGCCATTGACGATGCAGCCCATCACGGCCACCTTCATCTTCTCGACGCCGGGGTACTTCACACGCCAGACCGGCATTTGCGAGCGCAGGTGCTGGTCGATGTCGCGCGCCAACTCCTGGAAGGTGGTGCTGGTGGTACGGCCGCAGCCCGGGCAGGCGGTGACGCTGGGCACAAAGCTGCGCATGCCCATGGCCTGCAGAATCTCGCTGGCCACCACCACCTCTTGCGTGCGCGCTTCGCCCGGCTGCGGGGTCAGCGACACGCGGATGGTGTCGCCAATGCCGTCTTGCAGCAGGATGGAGAGCGCAGCGGCCGAGGCCACCGTGCCCTTGGTGCCCATGCCCGCCTCGGTCAGCCCCAGGTGCAAGGCATAGTCGCAGCGCGCAGACAGGCCGCGGTAGACCGCCACCAGATCCTGCACCCCACTGACCTTGCAGGACAGGATGATCTGGTCGCCGTTCAGGCCCATCTCCTGGGCACGCTGCGCAGAGGAAATGGCCGAGGTGATCAGCGCCTCGTACATCACCTGGCGCCCATCCCAGGGCACCGCGCGGCGGTTGTTCTCGTCCATCAGCTCGGCGAGCAACTCCTGGTCCAGGCTGCCCCAGTTCACGCCAATGCGCACGGCCTTGTCGTACTGCATGGCCGCCTCAATCATCTGGCCGAACTGCTTGTCCTTCTTGTCGCCCTTGCCCACGTTGCCCGGGTTGATGCGGTACTTGGACAGCGCCTTGGCGCAGTCGGGGAACTCGGTCAGCAGGCGGTGGCCGTTGTAGTGGAAATCGCCCACCAGCGGCACGTTCTCGCCCATGCGGTCGAGCTGCTCGCGCACATAGGGCACCGCTGCTGCGGCCTCGGGCGTGTTGACGGTGATACGCACCATCTCCGAGCCCGCCTGCGCCAGCTCCTTGACCTGGATGGCCGTCTCGATCACATCCACGGTATCGGTATTCGTCATCGACTGTATGCGCACCGGCGCATCGCCCCCGACCGTCACCACCCGGTCACCCCAGACCACACGGGCCTGGCGACTTTTGCGGGCGGCCGGCACCACCATGGGCACGGGCAACAGGATGTTCTCTTCTTGCACTTAATTCACCTCAAAACGGGCGGTGCTGCCCTTGGTCACTTTTTTCAGATCAAAAGCCGACCCGCGCAGCTGCATCTCCACGCCCACAGCATTGCCCACGATGAGCTTGAGCGGCGGCGTGGCCGCGATATCTTCACTGGTGCCAGCGCGGATGGTCTTCTCAAACACCACCTTGCCACTGGCTTCCTTGACCTGCACCCAGCTGTCCTGGCTGGCCTTGAAATGCAGCAACGGCGCGCCTTCAGCAGGGGCAGCCACCACCGGAGCAGCAGCGGCGGGGCTGGACTGACCAGCCAGCGCAGCGCTGCCACCGGCGTCAGCCGCGCCATTGGCCGGCGCCTCGGGCACCGGATCGGTCGAGCTGCCGCCCAGCGCTACCGGCTCGGACTGGTCAGCCACACCGGCGACATTGTTCGAGCGCGCCGGCGCCGGCGCAGACGCGGCGGTCTGGCTCTTCCAGTAGTCCGCCAGCTGCGGATAAAACAGCACGCCGACGGTCGCCACGATCAGGAGCACGACCACGCCCATCCAGGGAAAGGGCTTGCTGCTGGGGAAATCGTTTTTCTTGCTCTGCGCCGGGCCCACGGCCACGCGGGTCTTGACGCTCTCCACGCCCGGGCTCAGGTCCTTGCCTGGCGGCTTGGGCAGTTGGGCAAGCACCGGCGCCGGGTCGATCTTGAGCACACGGCACACGGCCGAGGCCAGCGCACGCACAAAGACCACATCCGGGAACGCACTCCAGTTGCCCGCTTCCAGCGCTTCGAGCTTGTGCACCGACACCTTCAGGTGCGCGGCTACGGCCGGCAGGTGGTAGCCCAGCTCCTCGCGCGCCTGGCGCAGCATCTCGCCAGCGCTCAGGGGGGCACCCGAGGCTGCGTTGTTGGCGTTCGTTGCTTCTTGGATATCAGACTCAATCACAGCACGCCTCCACCAGCGATACGTGCCGCCTCTTTGGAGTCGGGGAAACGCTTTTGCAATTGGGCAGCAAGCGCACGTGCGCTCGCTCCGTCGCCCAGGGCTTTTTCAATTTGGATACCAAGGAACAACGACCCGGCATTGGCCAGCTCACCGTTGTTCAGCCGCCGGATATAGAACTGCGCACGGCGCGCGTCGCCGCGCTGGTTCAGCAGCTTGGCGAGGTTGAAGCTGACGATGGGGTTGCCCGCGTCGTATTCATAGGCCTTGAGCAAGCTGGCCTCGGCCTCGGCAGGCTTGCCCGCCGCTTCGTGGCACAGACCCTGGGCCATCAAGGTCTTGGCTTGCTGAAAATACTGGCGCTGCACCAGGGCCTGGTTGAAATAGCGGTCCGCGGCCTCGTATTTTTTCTCCTGGCAGAGCAGCCAGCCGTGGTTGTGCATGATGTCGCCATCGGTGGGCTTGAGCGACTGGGCCTTGCTGAAGCTCTCAGCGGCAATATCGGGCTCGCCCAGCTGCATATAGATGAGGCCACGCATGTTGTAGGCATCGCCGCTGTTGGGATCGAGCGCCAGCACCTGCTTGATCTCGTCGAGCGCAATCGTGGTCTTGCCGGACTGGAAATAGTTGGCAGCCAGCTCAAGGCGGATGCGCGCGCGCCGATGGATTTCGGTCTCATCGGATTGGGTGACATAGGCGGCATCCTCACGGGCCGTACTGCTGCTGGTACCACAGCCCGACAAACCGCCTACCAGGGCCAAACCCAGCAAGGCGGCAGCCATGAGGCGATGTACCCTCGGTTGCCCTATTGTCACAGCCTCTTGCATGCACACCCTCCTCAAACTGTTTGGACTATTTCTAGACTTGCGCCAGCGGTATGACCCGGTTCTTGGCCATGCGTTCTGCCGCTTTGGTACGGTCTTTCACATCGCCAGCGAGCTGGCCGCAGGCCGCATCGATGTCGTCACCCCGGGTCTTGCGCACGGTGGTCACAACGCCCGCGTCCGAGAGCATCTTGGCAAATTCCGTCACCCGACTGGCAGGTGATCGTAACAGACCCGAGGCTGGAAAAGGGTTGAATGGAATCAAATTGAATTTGCACCATGCCCCGCCGTTGCCCGCATACTCTCGCACCAGTGCTATCAATTGCTGGGCATGCTCGGGTTGGTCGTTGACGCCGTCGAGCATGCAGTACTCAAAGGTGATGAAGTCACGCGGCGCAAACTCCAGGTAGCGGCGGCAGGACTGCATCAGCTCGTCAAGCGGGTATTTCTTGTTCAGCGGCACCAGGCCATTGCGCAGCGGATCGTTGGGGGCGTGCAGCGACACGGCCAGCGCCACCGCGCAATCCTGCGCCAGGCGGTCCATCATCGGCACGACGCCCGAGGTGGAGACGGTGACGCGGCGGCGCGACAGACCATAGCCATGGTCATCGAGCATGGTGCGCAGCGCAGGCACCAGGGCCGTGTAATTTTGCAGAGGCTCGCCCATGCCCATCATCACCACGTTGGAGATGATGCGCTCATCGCGCCCCAGGCGCTTGCGCAGCGCGTGTTCGGCAAACCACAGCTGCGCCATGATTTCGCCGGTGGTCAGGTTGCGGCTGAAGCCCTGGTGCCCTGTCGAGCAAAAGCGGCATCCCACCGCGCAACCGGCCTGCGAAGAGACGCACAAGGTGCCACGGTCATCTTCGGGAATGAATACGGATTCGACGGCATTGCCATCACCCACGTCGAACAGCCACTTGACCGTTCCGTCGGCAGACACATGCTCGGTGATCACGGGCAGCGCCGTGACATGGGCCGTGCCCTTGAGTTTTTCGCGCAGGGACTTGGCCAGATCGGTCATCTGGTCGAAATCGGCTGCACCGCGCTGGTGGATCCAGCGAAAAAGCTGCGTGGCCCGGAAGCGCTTCTCTCCCAGCCCTTCGCAAAAGGCGGTCAAACCAGCCAAATCAAAATCAAGCAAATTGGTGGTCATGGATATACGCTCGGGCCACTTACCTATGCCACGCGGCCTTGCGGCCGCGCACATGTCAATTAACGGGAATAGACGTTCATGCCGGGGAAGAAGAACGCCACTTCCACAGCGGCGGTCTCAGCGGCGTCAGAGCCGTGCACGGCGTTGGCGTCGATGCTGTCAGCGAAGTCAGCGCGGATCGTGCCCTTGTCAGCCTTCTTAGGGTCGGTAGCGCCCATCAGCTCACGGTTCTTCAGGATGGCGTTTTCGCCTTCCAGAGCCTGGATCATCACAGGACCGGAGATCATGAAGTCCACCAGATCCTTGAAGAAAGGACGGGCAGCGTGCACAGCGTAGAACTGCTCAGCGTCTTGACGCGACAGTTGCACCAGCTTGGCGGCCACGATCTTCAGGCCAGCAGCTTCAAAGCGGGCGTAGATTTGACCGATAACATTCTTAGCCACTGCATCGGGCTTGATGATCGAGAGGGTACGTTCGATTGCCATAATAAATTTCCTGTTGATGGATTTTTTGCTCTAAAAGCAAACCTTTGATTGTACGGTGTCCTGGAAGTCAGCGGCGTGACTACGACCTTCCACCGCGCTTGAATCCGCCACCGCTCTTGCGTTGGCCCTGGCGCTGACGCGTCAGGCTGTCGTGACCGATGTAGCCCAGCGAGGTCTTCATCGGATCGGGTTGGGTACTGCGCTTCTCGGGCGCCTTGCGCAAGCCGCCACCCCGGGTGTTCTTGGCCGGGCCCACCGATGGGCGCGGGCCATTGTGCTGGGGACGGTTGTCACTGCGGCCGCCCCGGCCAGCCGAATTCTGCTCACGGGGTTTGCGCTCAGCCACGCCACCGGCAGCCACGGTCAGCGCCTGGATGTCACGCTGGTCGAGCTCGACCCAGGAGCCCCGGCGCAGGCCGCGCGGCAGCACCATCGCGCCGTAGCGGATACGGATCAGGCGGCTGACCGCGTGACCCACCGACTCGAACATGCGGCGCACTTCGCGGTTGCGGCCTTCGGAGATGGTGACCCGGTACCAGCAGTTGGCGCCTTCGCCACCGCCGTCGTCGATGGAGCCAAAGCTCGCCACGCCGTCTTCCAGGTTCACGCCCGCAAGCAACAAGGCCTTTTCTTCATTAGTCAATGCGCCCAGCACGCGCACCGCGTACTCGCGCTCGAGGCCAAAGCGCGGGTGCATCAGGTTGTTGGCCAATTCACCCGAGTTGGTGAACAGCAGCAGACCTTCGGTGTTCAGATCGAGACGGCCAATGGACTGCCACTTGCCGTGCGAGACGCGCGGCAGCTTGCGGAACACCGTGGGGCGGTTTTGCGGATCGTCATGCGTCACCACCTCGCCCACCGGCTTGTGGTAGGCGAGCACCCGCGCTGGCGGCTGCTCGATGCGGAAGGTGATCAGCTTGCCATTCACACGGATCTTGTCGCTGTGCAAAATGCGCTGACCGACGTGTGCCGGCTCGTTGTTGACCGAGATGCGGCCTTCCAGAATCAGGCGCTCCATCTCCAGGCGCGAACCCATGCCGGCCTGGGCCAGCAGCTTGTGCAGCTTGGGCGCTTCCACATGGGGCTGCAGCACGCGCTTGACCGGCGCGGGGGTGTCCGAGTCTTCCGCCGCTTCCAGCGCGCCGGCCACCACATCTTCAAAGGCATAGCCTTCCGATTCGGCATCGCGCTGCGGGCGGCCCGCAGGACCACGGCCACGGGCCGGTGGCGCATCGCCTTCTGCGCCCTGTGCATCACGCGGCTGTCCATCACGCTCGCGGAAACGGCGGGCACGGGCTGGGTAACGGCTCACGCGCGGCTCGCCATCACGGCGCGCACGCGGCTCGGCGGCAGACTGGGCAGCAGCATCGCCATCAGCCTCGCCGGCGTCGGCGCCCGCCGCCTGGGATTCGTCGGCCGCTGCCGCTTGCGCGGGCACGGCACGCTTGCGCGGCGCACGGCGCTTTTCTGACGGGGCAGCACCTTCTTGCAAGGCCTTATCTCCGTCCTGGGGCGCATTCATATCGCTGGTATCACTCATCATCTTTTTGCTTTTCTACCCCGCCTGGTGCGGAATTATGTGCATCGTCAACACGGTCCAGAGGATCCGTATCTCTTGGTGTGGCCGCTGCGGCGGGGGCATCTGCCTCGCCACTGGCCGCCTGGGCCTCAGCCGCCAGATTGGCGGCAGCATCTTCATCGTCAGCAGCCTCACCTAGCGGTGAGGTCTGCACATCCTGCGCGTCTTGTAAATCCTGCGCGTCCTGCAAATCTTGCAAACTCTCCAACACATCCACATCGCCAGCGGGCGCTGCCATCGGCATCGACTCGCCCACCAACTCAAAAGCCTCGGCATCCGGCGGCCCGGCATCCTGCGGCGCTGCCTCGTCCGGCGCAGCTTCCAGCGGCAGGCTGTCAAACATGGTCTGCGGCTGGTTGCTGCCATCCAACTCGGGCAGCTGGTCCAGCGACTGCAGACCCAGGTCATCCAGAAACTGCCGGGTGGTCGCCAGCAGCGCAGGCCGCCCGATGGTCTCCCGGTAGCCAATCACCTCCACCCAGCCCCGGTCCTCCAACTGCTTGATGATCAAGCTGTTGACGGTGACGCCCCGGATATCTTCGATATCGCCACGGGTCACCGGCTGCCGGTAGGCAATGATGGCCAGGGTCTCCAAGGTCGCACGCGAGTACTTGGGGGGCTTTTCCGGGTGCAGGCGATCGAGGTACTCGCGCATCTCCGGCCGGCTCTGAAAGCGCCAGCCCGAGGCCACCTGCACCAGCTCCACACCACGGTGTGACCAGTCGAGCTGCAGCTCCTGCAGCAGCACCTTGAGCGTGTCCGTTCCCAAATCATCGGCAAACAATCCCCGCAGCTCACGCACGGTGATGGGCTGGGGCGCGCAGATCAGCGCAGTCTCCAGCACCCGTTTTGCTTCCAAAGTATGCATGCGATAAATCCCTGTTGGCACGCCAGCGCGCGGGCTGCGTGTTGAGACAAAGGAATGCGTATCAAGAGGGCCGCGTTTGCATGGCCAAGATCACGGCGCAGGCATAAGCGCCCATAGCCGCCGGCACTGGGCGCAACCGCTGCAGTGCGCAAACCAGACGTTTGCGCTGGTCAAAAACCAGACCTGCAGGGGCAGCGCTTAGGCCAATTGGGCCAAATTATACCGAAGATCCCAATTTTCCATCGCCGAGGTGATATCGGCAGGCGGCAGCGCGAACCAGGACATGCTCTGCCCGGTGACCGGATGCACGAAGGCCAGCCGCAGCGCATGCAGCGCCTGGCGCTCCATACCGGCCGCTGGCGTGCCGCCGTAGAGCGTATCGGCCAGCAGCGGGTGCTGGAGCGAGGCCATGTGCACGCGGATCTGGTGGGTGCGCCCGGTGTGCAGGCTGCAAAACACCGCGCAGCCCTGCTCGCCATTGACGAGCAGGCGGATATCGGTACGCGCCGGCTTGCCCGGGTGCTGGGCCAGATCGACCGCCGCCATGCGCAGGCGGTTGCGCGGGTCGCGGCCAATGGGCAGACTGACCGAGGTCTGCGCCGCGCCCTGCCAGGGCTTGTGGCCCAGCGCCAGGTAGTTGCGGCGCACATCGCGTGCGGCAATCAGCTTGACCAGCGCATCCATGGTCTGGCGCTCGCGCGCCACCACCATCAGGCCACTGGTGTCCTTGTCGAGCCGGTGCACGATGCCCGCGCGCGGCAGCTGGGCCGCCTTGGCGTCGTAGGCCAGCAAGGCATTGAGCAAGGTGCCGCTCCAATTGCCCGGTGCCGGGTGCACCACCATGCCGGCGGGCTTGTTGATGATGAGCAGGTGCTCGTCCTGGTAGACCACATCGAGCGCAATGTCCTGCGGCAAAAAGGCCTGGCTTTGCTGCGTGGGACGCAGCTCCACCACCGCCTGGTCACCGGCCTTGACCTTGGCACTGGGCTTGAGGCCCGACTTGCCATTGACCAGCACCGCGCCTTGCAGCAGCAAGGCCTGCAGGTAGCTGCGCGAGAACTCGGGCACCCACTGCGCCAGTGCCTTGTCCAGGCGCATGCCGTGTTCGTCCACCCCAGCTACGACCGTGCGGCTCTCCCAGGCCTGGGCCTCGACCTCCGCCGACTCTTCATCGCCTTCCGCCGAGGACAATGGGGCATCGTCCAAATGGGAAAAGCCGACATCGTCGGCGGGCGGCGATGTCGGCTTCGAAGAAGTGCCCGGCATCAGCGGGAAGGCAGGTAGCGCGATGGATCGACCGGCTTGCCCTGGCGGCGCACCTCAAAGTGCAGCTTCACGCGGTCGGCGTCGGAGCTACCCATCTCGGCAATCTTCTGGCCCTTCTTGACCACCTGGTCGTCCTTGACCAGCAAGGTCTGGTTGTGGGCGTAGGCGGTCAGGTAGGTGTTGTTGTGCTTGATCAAGATCAGGTTGCCGTAGCCGCGCAGGCCGGCACCCGAATAGATCACACGGCCGTCAGCGGCTGCCACGACCGGGTCACCGGCCTTGCCACCAATGTCCAGGCCCTTGTTGCGCGCATCGTCAAAGCCCGCAATCACCGTGCCCGACGACGGCCAGATAAAGCCCAGGTTGCCATCGGCTGCGGCCGGCGCAGACGCCGCAGCAGCAGGCGCTGGGGCCGGTGCTGGCGTGGCCGCTGGCGTGTTGGCGCCGGTCACAGCAGGCGCCGTGGCGGCCGGGGCCGCACTGGCCGTGGTCGTCACCGGCGGCACCACGCGCAGCACCTGGCCCACTTCGATCACATTGGGATTGTCCAGATTGCTCCAGCGGGCAATGTCGCGCCAGTTCTGGCCATTGTCTGCGGCAATGCGCATCAGGGTCTCGCCGGGCTTGACGGTGTAGTAACCGGGCTTGCCGGCGTTTTCTGCGCCAGGCAGGGTGGCCGGATCGATGCGCGGCGGCGTGGCCGTGGTCGACGTCGGCGTGCGGCCTGCCGAAGAGCCCCGATCTTCCACGGGCGCCTGGTTCAGCGATGTACTACCGCACCCTGCCAGCACCATGGCTGCCACCACACTGGCACCCCACGTCAAAACACCACGTGAATCCAACATACCTATCCTTCTTAACCAAGCCCCGATTTTAGGGGTACGAAATGAACATGCTCCAGAACCGTGCGCTGAAATCCACCAGCACTGCGGTCCACGACGAGCAAAACCTGTTGTTGGCCCGGCCCCATCACCGGGGCCACGAGCCGGCCGCCTTCAGCCAGTTGGTCACACCAGGCCTGGGGGACCGAATCCCCGCCGGCCGCGGCGATGATCCCGGCATAAGGCGCGCCCTTTTCAAAACCCAGCATGCCATCACCGAGGATCAGGTGCACATTGGCCAGCCGCAAAGGCCGCAGGTTGACCCGCGCCTTTTCATGCAACGCACGCAGCCGCTCAATGGTATACACCTCCTTGGCCATCAGGCTCAGAACCGCCGCCTGGTAGCCGCAGCCCGTGCCAATCTCCAAAATGCGGCCCAGGCCCATTTTCCCCGCAGGCGATTGCAGCAGTAGCTCGCACATCCGCGCCACCACACTGGGTTTGGAGATGGTTTGCCCCAATCCTATAGGCAAACTGGTGTCCTCATAGGCTTGAACCGCCAGTGCACTGTCAACAAACTGGTGGCGCAGCACGGAATTCATCACTTTGAGCACCCGCGTGTGCTCCACGCCAGATGCGGCCAGGCGCTGCACCATGCGCCAGCGCGCCGAGGTGAAATCCACGCTCTCCGGACCCAGCGACTCGCGCACCGCCATCGGTACGGGCGACAACTCCGCAGGCAGCCGGGCCCATTGCCGATGCACGCTGCTGGCCTGTGGCTTGGTGCTCACAGGCATGGCCCCGCGGGCAGGAAAGCCTGGCTTGCGCAAGGTCACCCTGGCACCTCCAGGTCCTTGCTGCGCAGGCTGGTCGCCGTCTGCGCCCAGTAAGCGAGGCTGTCATGGTCGGTCAAATCGACCTTGAGCGGCGTGATCGCCATATGGCCGGACGCCGCCGCATGGAAGTCGGTGCCTTCGGCATCATCGAGCGCGAGGCCGGCATTGCCGATCCAGTACATGGTCTCGCCCCGGGGGCTGGTCTGGGTGATCACCTTCTCGGCCGAATGCCGGCGCCCCAGACGGCAGAGCTTGAGCGGCTTGATCTCGTCAAACGGCAGGTTGGGAATATTGATATTGAGCAGCCAGGGCTTGAGGGTCACGAGCTTGGCCGCCTCAAACTGCTGCACCAGCTCGCAGGCCTTTTTGGCGGCCGACTCCAGCTCGCCCCAGCCCTTGTCGATCTGCGAGAAGGCCATCGCCGGGATACCGAACAGATAGCCCTCCATCGCCGCGCCCACGGTGCCGGAGTAGATGGTGTCATCGCCCATATTGGCGCCGTTATTGATGCCGGAGATGACCAAATCGGGCCGATAACCCAATAGCCCCGTCAGCGCAATGTGTACGCAGTCGGCCGGTGTGCCATTGACATAGCGAAAGCCATTGGCTGCGCGCTGCACATACAGCGGCGAATGCAAGGTCAGCGCATTCGATTTGGCACTGTTGTTGTGTTCTGGTGCCACCACCTCGACATCAGCGACCGCCTGCAATGCATCATGCAACGCCACGATGCCGGGCGCCTGATAACCATCATCGTTACAAAGCAGTATCTTCATGTCATTGAATCAGTTGCACTGCATTGTAGAGGTGCCAACACAGAACCCGAGCGGAGTGTGGCAGCAAAGCGACCGGCAAGGCCGCCCCACCCCGCTGAAATGCGGCCTATGCACAGGGCTCAGGCATTGTAAGGAGCGCTGCCGCCCTGCCCCCAGGCACCTGGCCCATTGCTACACAAAATTACGATGACATGCCGCTGTCGCTGCCGGGGCCCTCGCCGGGCGCGCTGGGCCGGGCCTGCGCACAGACCTCGGTGGTCAGGGCCTGCAACACGGCCGCGGTGCAACGCACCAAGGGCGTGGCTTTTCGCTTGGCCGACTGCGCCAGGCACAGGTTGATCATCACCGCTGGCGACTCGATGGGCGCGACCACCAGCCGCTCACCCACTGCATGCCCGTCGAGCGCACTGCGTGTCAAGGCCGCATAGCCGTAACCGCCGCGCACCAAATCCAAGATGGCCGGCACGCTCGACACCTCCCAGACCACATTGAGCTTGACCTGCGACAGCCTGGCCTGGGCCTCCATCAGCTTGCGAAAGATCTGGCCGTACTGCGGCATGATCAGCGGAAACTCCGACAGATCCTTGAATGCGATGCTGGGGCGGGCGCCCAGCGTACTGGCGGGCCCCACCAGACACAGGCCCTCCTGCAGGACCGGGCTGATCTCGATATGCGGATGGGGTTCGGGCGAATAGACCAGGCCCAGGTCCATGCGCCCCGAGGCCAGCCATTCGGCCATCTGAACGGAGAAGCCCTCGACGATCGCCACGCGGGCCTTGGGCATTTTGCTGCCGAACGCTTGGATCAGCGGCAGCGTCAGCCGCCTGGCCAGACTGGGCGGCAGCCCCACCACGATGCGGCCCACCGGTTCATCGCGCTCACAGCCCAGGTCCTCCTTGGCCTGGGCCACGTGCTGCAAGATGGTGTGGCTGTGCTCCAGCAAACGCCTTCCGGCCTCCGTCAAGGTCACACCGCGCCCGGTGCGGATCAGCAAGGTCTCACGCAGCTCCACCTCCAGTGCCCGCACCTGCCGGCTCAGCGCCGGCTGCGCCGCGTCCGACAACAGGGCCGCCTTGCTGAAGCTGCCGGTTTCTGCCACCGCGACAAAGGTTTCGATTTGCTGCAAATTCATAGGAATTCCATTTTATTTATGAAATATTAATAATTTTTAACTATTATTATGCCATTTTGCTATAGCTGCTAGCTGCGCTGCCACCTAGGACTCTGGGGGCATCTTCCACAGAATGGGACTCTTCATACAACACAGAAGGCCAGGAGACCCAAGGATGAAGCCCAAGCGGATCGATGCCAGCGCAGACCGTGCGTTCACGAGGCGCGTCGCAAGCGAGCCCAGCCCCACGCCGCCCACGAACTGACGCGCATCGGTCACTCAGGCCAGCCTGTATGCGGTCCTTGTAACCCAGGGTTGCACCCGCTTTCCGGGCATCGGGCCCCTCAAGCAGCAGCGTCACTGCGGCGATCGGCTGCATCCCCTTCCTTCCCGCTCCATGCCGCCTCAGGCCTTGCATGGCAGCGCCCCCAACCCTTCCCTCAATCCCAAGGAGATTCACCATGGTCGACAAAGCCAACACCGAGTTCTGGCAACACCTCAGCCCCATTGCCAACCCCTTCATGCCCGATGCGCTCCCCGAGGTCTACACCCCCAACGCGGTGCCGGAAGACGAGCGCCTGTATGTGCCGTTCACCGACACCGTGTTCTCCCGCCCCTTGTGGATTTCGCCGTCACAAAACAAGTGGTGCGACATCCTGATGGCCAAGAAAGCGGGCCTGGTCAATCGCCACTACCACCCCCATGAAGTCTTTGCCTACACCATCTCGGGCAAATGGGGCTACCTGGAGCACGACTGGACGGCGACCAAGGGTGACTTTGTCTACGAGACCCCCGGCGAAGGCCACACGCTGGTGGCCTTCGACCATCCCGAGCCGATGCGGGCCTTCTTCATCGTCAAAGGGCCGCTGATCTGGCTGGATGAACAAGGCAAGCCCGATGGCTACTTTGATGTGCACTCCTACATCGCCATGTGCAAGGCCCACTACGAAAAGGTGGGCCTGGGCGCCGAGGCCGTCGAAAAGCTCTTCCGCTAACGGATGCAGAGCCTGGAGAACGCCATGAAACCATCCTCCATCCGCGCGCTGTGGACCTATGAGAACCGGCTGCTGCTGATCCTCTTTCTGACATTCGGCTTTGTCTTCTTTGACCGCCTGGCGCTGTCCTTCCTGTTCCCCTTCATGCAAGACGAGCTCGATCTAAGCCAGACCCAGCTGGGCATGATCTCCTCGGCCCTGGCACTGACCTGGGCCGTCTCCGGGGCGATCGCAGGCGCCTGGTCCGATTCGCGCGCAAAGCGCAAGGCCTTGCTGGTGGTGTCCGTGCTGGGCTTTTCCATCTGCTCGGCCCTGTCCGGGCTCGTAGCGGGCTTCATCAGCCTGCTGGTGTTCCGCGCCCTGATGGGCCTGGCCGAAGGGCCGGTGCTGCCCATTGCGCAGTCCCTGATGATCCAGAGCTCCACGCCCTCGCGGCGCGGCCTCAACATGGGCTTGCTGCAGGGCTCGTCGGCCGGCCTGATTGGCGCAATGATCGGGCCGCCGGTGGTCATTGGCCTGGCCACGCATTTTGGCTGGCGCGTGGCCTTTTATGTCACCGTCATCCCCGGCATGCTGATCGCGCTGTGCATCTGGCGCTGGGTGCATGAACACCCGGGCGGAGTCCCTGCCGCAGACGCCAAGCCCGCGCCAATCAACCGCTGGGCCCTGCTGCGCGAGCGCAATGTGCTGCTGTGCATGCTCATCAGCTGCTTTTTCCTCACCTGGTTCATCATCATCATCTCGTTTGCGCCCACCTTTCTCGTCAAGTACCGTGCGTTTTCGCCGGGCGACATGGGCTTGGTGATGAGCTGCCTGGGAGCGGCCTGGGTGTTCTGGGGCTTTGCGGTACCTGCCATCTCCGACCGGATCGGACGCAAACCAGCGCTGGCCATCTTTGCACCGATTGCTGCGCTGTGCCCCATCGCGCTGATCTATGGGGATTCGGCCATCGCCCTGGGGGCGGTGGTGTTCTTCACCTATACCGGCCTGGGGTGTTTCACCCTCTTCATGGCCACGGTCCCGGCTGAAACCGTGCCGCCCCGGGTGTTGACGGGGGCGCTGGGCCTCATCATGGGCGCGGGCGAACTGGTGGGCGGCTTTGTGGCCCCCACCGCCGCGGGCCTGGCGGCCGACCGCTTCGGCCTGCCCGTTGCCATGTGGATAGCGGCTGCCGGGGCACTGGTGGCCGGGCTGCTCGCGCTGGGCCTGAAGGAAACGGCGCCGCTGGTGCTGCAGCGCCGTGCCGCTGCAGGAGCTGCGCCATGATGCGCGCGCTGCGCTGGCATGGCGCCCAGGATCTGCGCCTGGAGCAGATCCCCATCCCACGCCCCGGCCCCCGGCAAGTACGGATTGCGGTGCAGTACTGCGGCATCTGCGGCAGCGACTTGCACGAATACGAATCAGGCCCCCATGCCATCCCGGTCGGCACCGCCCATGCCGTGTCGGGGCGCAGCGCGCCGTTGACGCTGGGCCACGAGTTCTGTGGCACGGTGGTCGAGCTGGGCAGCGAGGTGACCGGCCTACAGGTGGGTAACCGGGTGGCGGTGGAGCCCGAGTACCGCTGCAGCCACTGCGCCTACTGCCGCAGCGGCGCCTACAACCTCTGCGCCGATATGGGTTTTGCCGGGCTGATGGGCGACGGCGGCATGGCCGAGTTTGCCGTGGTGCCCAGCTATATGCTCCATCGCCTGCCCGATGCGGTGACCCTGGAGCAGGCTGCTGTGCTGGAGCCCGCCGCCGTCGCGCTGCATGCGCTGCGCCGCAGCCAGTTGGCTGCAGGCGCCAGTTGCGCCATCTTCGGGCTGGGCCCCATCGGGTTGCTGCTGGTCACGCTCGCCAAACTGCAAGGAGCGCACACCATCATTGCGGTGGATGTATCACCCGAGCGCCTGCACATGGCCACGCAGGCAGGCGCCAGCCACGCCATCGATGCCAAGGGCCTCACGCCGCGCGAGTTGCGGCACACCATTGCCTCGGCCACTGCGGGCCTGGGCGTAGACACCAGCTTTGAAGCCGCCGGCCTGCAAGCCACGTTCGAAGGCGCATTGCGCGCGCTGCGCAAAGGCGGAAACATGGTGATGGTGGGGCTGATGTCCGAGGCGCGGCTGGACGCCTTTGACGCTGTCAATCGCGAGCTGAGCCTGGTGGCCAGCGTCGGTTACCGCGATGTGTACCCCGAATTGATCGGGCTCATCGCGGCCGGAGCCTTTGACCCCAGCAGCATCATCACCCAAACCGTGCCGCTGGAGCTGGCGGTGCGCGACGGCTTTGCAGCGCTGGTGCAGGACCGGTCCCAGATCAAGATTCTCATCAGCCCGGGCCCAGGCACACGCCCGAGCGCGGGCTGCAACCACCGGCCATAGGAACCACCAAAAATGTCCACCATCGAAGAAAATGTCATTCTCATCACCGGAGGCACCTCCGGCATTGGCGCGAGCGCCGCGCTGCACTTTGCCCATGCCGGCGCCTCCGTGCTGGCGCTGGGGCTGGACGCGCAGGGCCTGCATGCGCCGCGCCATCCCCGCATCCAGTGCCTGGAGCTCGATGTCTGTGACAGCGCCAAGCTGAGCCAGACGATCGCCGAACTGCCCCGGCTTGATGCGCTGGTCAACGCAGCGGGCATCAGCCGCCATGCGCAGGAATACCAGCCAGAGGCCTTCCTGCAGGTGATGCACACCAATTTGACCGCCGTGATGCAGGCCTCGATGGCCGCTGCGCCGCATCTGCTGCAGCGCCAGGGTTGCATCGTCAATGTGGCCTCGATGTACAGCTACTTTGGCAGCAAGGACCGCCCCGCCTACAGCGCCAGCAAGGGCGGCATTGTGCAGCTGACGCGCTCGCTGGCCCAAACCTGGGCGCATGAGGGCGTGCGTGTCAATGCGGTCGCTCCCGGCTGGATTGCCACCCCCTTGAGCGAAGGCCTGATGGCCGACCCCAAGGCCTCGGCAGGCATCCTTGCTCGCACCCCCATGCAGCGCTGGGGCCATGCGTCCGAGGTGGCCGCGGTGATCGGGTTTCTGTGCTCCCCAGCGGCATCGTTTGTCAACGGCGCCGTGATTCCCGTCGATGGCGGCTACCTGACGGTCTAGCGCCGCCGCGCGGGCTGGGCAGGCCGCCCAGGACAGCAGAACGGGGAGTTAGCGAGATCCGCTCCCCGTTCTGCACAGCGCCCCAAGCGCCCTGTCAGCCTGGCATCAGCCCTGCTCGAAGGCAAACTTTTCGGTATCCACTTCGCGCTGCGAAGCTGGTGCATAGCGCTCGCCCTCGATGGCCTGCGGTGCAAACAAGGCATCGAGCTCGGCCAGCAAACCGGCATCCAGCCGCACGCTGCCACCGCGCAGATTTTCATGCAAATGGGCGATGTCGGTGGTGCCGGGCAGCGCAACCACATGCTCGCCCTGGTGCAGCACCCAGGCAATGGCGAGCTCAGCCAGGCTGCAGTCCGCGCGCTCGGCAATCGCCTGCATGGGTGCCAGCAGCCGCAGGTTCTTGGCATAGGCCTCGGGCTGAAAACGGGGCATGCCCGCACGGATATCGCCCGGCACCCATTGGGTGCCAGCAGGCAATTTGCCCGACAGGAAAGCCCGGCCCATCGGGCTGAAGGCCACATAGGCAATGCCCAGCTCGCGGCAGGCCTGCAAGCTTCCCAACTCGGCATTGCGTGACCACAGCGAATACTCGCTTTGCAAGGCCGCAATCGGGTGGGTGGCATGGGCGCGCCGCAGCGTCTCTGCCCCGACCTCGGACAGCCCCAGCGCCCGCACCTTGCCCTCTTCCACCAGACGCGACATCGCGCCCACCGATTCTTCGATCGGCACCCGCCGGTCCCAGCGGTGCAGGTAGTACAGGTCAATGACATCGGTGCCCAGCCGCTGCAGGCTGTCTTCGCAATGGCGACGCAAGGTCTTGGGATGGCCATCAATCACACGGCGCATCACGCCATCGTCGCCGCGCACACCCGCCATACCGCACTTGCTCGCCAAGGTGATGCGGTGGCGGTGCGGCTTGAGCACCGGCCCGACCAGCGCTTCATTGGCGCCAAAGCCATAGAGTGCTGCAGTATCAAACAAGGTGACGCCTGCATCCAGCGCTGCATGCAGCAGCGCTTGGGCCTGCGCCTGCGTGGCCGGGTGGCCATAGGCATGGCTCAGGTTCATGCAACCCAGGGCGACAGGGCCGACCTGGAAGGGGCCAATAAGGCGTTCGCTCATCATCTCTCCTGAAAAACCAAAACCGCCTGCGATAACGTGTGCAGGCGGTTCACGACTGGTCGGGCCGATATTACTGCAGCTGCTGCTCCAAAGCATGCAAAACCTGGTAGCAGGGCAACACCTGGGCGATGCTGGAGCGGGGCTGGCGGCCCTCGCGGATCGCGGCGAAAAACTCGCGGTCCTGCAGCTCGATACCATTCATCGACACGTCCACCCGCGAGACGTCGATGGCCTCACCCCGGCCATCGAGCAGCTCGTCGTAGCGGGCCACATAGGTGCCCGTGTCGCCGATATAGCGAAAGAAGGTGCCCAATGGGCCATCGTTGTTGAAAGACAGGCTCAGCGTGCACAGGGCGCCATTGGCCGCCTTGAGCACGATGCCCATGTCCATGGCAATACCCAGCTCGGGGTGCACAGGCCCTTGCACGGCATGGGATTGCACGATGGGACTGCCCGCCTGGTGGGCGAACAAATCGACCGTGTGCGCCGCATGGTGCCAGAGCAGATGGTCGGTCCAGCTGCGCGGCTGGCCCAAGGCGTTCATATTGCTGCGGCGGAAAAAGTGGGTCTGCACATCCATTTGCTGCAGCCGGAAGCTGCCCGCCTGCACCTTTTGCTGGATCCATTGGTGGCTGGGGTTGAAGCGGCGGGTATGGCCACACATCGCCACCAGCCCACTGGATTTTTGCAGCTCGGCCAGCGCCAGCGCGTCCTCCAGCCGGTCGGCCAGCGGAATCTCGACCTGCACGTGCTTGCCTGCCAGCAAGCACTGGCGCGCCTGGCTGGCATGCAGCTGCGTGGGCGTGCACAGAATCACCGCGTCCACGTCCGGCCGCGCCAGGCTGTCTTGCAAGTTGGTGGCCACATGCCCAATGGCATGGTGCTCGGCCACCTGGCGGGCTTTGGACAGATCGGGGTCGACCAGCGAGACGACCTGCACACCGGGGATCAGCGCAATACCTTCCAGGTGTTTGAGACCAAAGGCGCCTGCGCCTGCAAGCGCCACGTTGAGGGGGCGAAGTGTCATGGTGTCCTCCAGGGTGTGGGAGTGCCCGGGCTGGCAGCCGGGCGATGGATAGCGAAAGTCAGAAACATGGCGGCCTCTCAACCGTTCTCCAAAATCAGGTGACCCACGGCGGTGTTGGAGGCCGGCACGTGGTAGAAGCGGTGCTTGACGCTGGGCCGCCTTGCGGGATCGGCCACATCGGCCATCGCGCCACGGGCAATCAGCCACATGACCAGCTCAATGCCCTCGGAGCCCGCCTCCCGCACATAGTCGATATGGGGCACCTTGGCCAAACTGGCGGGGTTGTGGATCAGCTGGTCCAGGAAGCAGTTGTCCCATTCCTGGTTGATCAAACCCGCGCGCGCGCCTTGCAGCTGGTGGCTCATGCCACCGGTGCCCCAGATCTGCACATTGAGGTCGGCGTCAAAGCTCTCCACCGCTTTGCGGATCGCATTGCCCAGGCTGAAGCAGCGCTGGCCTGAAGGGACGGGGTACTGCACCACATTGACGGCAAACGGAATCACCGGGCAAGGCCAGGCACCGCCATCGGCGGGCTGCTCCCCGCACATCAGGGACAAGGGCACGGTGAGCCCATGGTCCACCTCCATCTTGTTGACGATGGTCAGGTCAAAGTCCTGCTGGATCACCGACTGCGCGATATGCGAGGCCAGCTCAGGATGGCCGACCACCTGGGGCACCGGCCGCGGTCCCCAGCCTTCATCGGCTGGCGAGTAGGCTGCGCCCGTGCCGATGGCAAAGGTGGGGATCAGGTCCAGACTGAAGGCCGTTGCATGGTCGTTGTAGACCAGAAATATGACATCGGGCGGGTTCTCGCGCATCCACCGGCGCGAATATTCATAGCCTTGGAAAAGCGGCTGCCAGTAGGCCTGCTGGGTCAGGCCCTGGTCCATCGCCACGCCAATGGCGGGCACATGCGAGGTGAAGACCGCTGCGCTGATGCGGGCCATATCAGATCCCTCCCTTGCCGGTGATGCCGCCGGTGGGCTGCGCCGGCGCCGCTGCCGCCTCGTTGACAAAGCGGCAGCCGTCCACCGAGCGACCACCGGCGATCATCATCGCGCGGTAAGCCTCCTCGCTCATGCCCGTCATTGAGCCGGCCATCTGCTGAAAGCTCTTGCCATCGGTGGCCCCGATCTTGGCGAGAAAATAGATATTGCCGCCGGTGCGTATGCACCAGTTCAGGTCACGGGCCAGCACGGCCTGCTTTTGCTCCTCGGTCATATCCCAGCCGTCCAGGTAGGCCCGCTCATCGGCTTTGAAGCGCCTGCGGTTGTCCGCTTGCATCAAGGACATGCAAAACTGGTTGAGCCAATAGCCCTTGCGTGACTGGTCGGCGTCAAACACCACGGTGCCAGGCACATCAAGATAGGGTTTTTCTAAAGCCATATTTTTTCTTTCCAAGTTTGTTATAGGGTCCTGGCCTGCGGCCCGCTGGGCGGATCCGCGTGGAAACCTCCCGTGGGCTCATGCCTCCTCGGGCCAATACAGACGCATCGGGTTGTCCACCAGCAATTGGTGGCGCAGCTCTGGCGTGGGGGCGATCTGGGCGATGAAATCCACCAGCAAGCCGTCATCGGGCATATGGCCCTTCAGATTGGGATGGGGCCAATCGGTGCCCCAAAGCACACGGCTGGGAAAGGCCTCGACCACCCGGCGCGCAAATGGCACCACATCCTGGTAGGCGCGGCGCTCGCCACGCAGCGCCTGCGGCCCCGTCAGCGACAGGCGCTCGGGGCAGCTGACCTTGCACCAGAGCTTGTCGCTCTCCTGCATCCGCTGCAAAAACATGCTGAACTCGGGCCCATCGGCGGGCTGGCCGACATCGGGGCGCCCCATGTGGTCCACCACGACGGGGGTGGGCAGGCGGCGCAGGAATGGCCACAGCTCAGGCAGGTCCTGCGCTTCAAAATAGACCACCACATGCCAGCCCCAAGCGGCGATGCGCTCGGCGATCTCCTGGAGTTCATCCTGCGGGGTCACATCCACCAGGCGCTTGACAAAGTTAAAGCGCACGCCGCGCACGCCGGCCAGGTGCAGCTCCTGCAGCTCCTGGTCGGTGATGCTGCGCCGCACGGTGGCCACCCCCCGCGCCTTGCCGCCGGATGCCTTGCAGGCATCGACCATGGCCCGGTTGTCCGCACCGTGGCAGGTGGCTTGCACAATCACATTGCGCGAAAAGCCCAGGTGGTCACGCAATGCAAACAGCTGCTGCTTGCTCGCATCACAGGGGGTGTATTTGCGCTCAGCGGCAAAGGGGAACTCCGCGGCCGGCCCAAACACATGGCAGTGCGCATCCACGGCACCATCGGGCAACTGCAGCACAGGCTTTGCGGGCCAGGGATGCCAATCCAGCCAGCCGGGGGTTTTGACAGACAAGGACATGATGCAACCCCTTTAGTCGATATAGCGCAGGCCGGATTTGGCCAGCGGCGCACGCATCTGGTAGAGGTCCAGCCCCAGCACGCCAGCGGCCAGCTGGGCACGTTTGGCCGTCTCAAAACGCTCGCGGTCCAGCGCGGTCTCCCAGGTGGCAGGCGCGATGGCCGCAGGCACACAGACCACCCCATCGTCATCGGCCACGATCACATCGCCCGGGGTGACCCACATACCGGCGCAGACGACCGGGATGTTGACCGAGCCCAGCGTCGCCTTGATCGTGCCCCTGGACGAGACGGCCCGGCTCCAGACCGGGAACCCCATCTCCTGCAAGGCCTTCGTATCGCGCACGCCCGCATCGATGACCAGCGCCCGAGCACCACGGGCCTGGAAGCTGGTGGCCAACAGGTCGCCAAAATAGCCATCGCTGCATGGCGAGGTCACGGCCGCGACGACGATGTCTCCGGGCTGGATCTGTTCTGCCGCCACATGCAGCATCCAGTTGTCGCCAGGCTGGAGCAGCACCGTCACTGCCGTGCCAGAGACACACTGGCCCGCAGCAATCGGGCGCAGCGCTGGCTGCAGCAGGCCGACACGGCCCATGGCCTCGTGCACCGTGGCCGAGCCCAGAGGGGCCAGGCCATCGGCAGCGGCACGGTCGGCGCGCTGGATATGGCGGTAAACAACCCCGAGTTCATACATTGCAGGTTCCTTGTGGATGGGTGATGGATGGTGGGGGGCGGGCGCTTCACAGCCCCCTGCTGCGAAGCACGGCATCGAGGCGTGGAAACACGCGCCGCGCATTGCCTTCGTAGACCTGGCGCCGGCCTTCGTCATCGAGATGCGGTGTGGCCTCGATATAGCGCCGGGTGTCGTCATAGTGGTGGCCGGTTTGCGGATCGATGCCGCGCACCGCCCCGACCATCTCGCTGGCAAACAGAATGTTTTTGGCCGGCAGCACCCGGGTCAGCAAGTCGATGCCGGCCTGGTGGTAGACACAGGTGTCAAAAAACAGGTTGTGGAGCAGGTGCTCCTCGAGCAAGGGCTTGCCCAGCGCCTGCGCCAGGCCCCGGAATCGCCCCCAGTGGTAAGGCACGGCACCGCCCCCATGGGGGATGAGCAGGCGCAGCGTGGGAAAGTCCGTGAACAGCGCGCTGTCGAGGCACTGCATGAAGGCCGTGGTATCGGCATTGAGGTAGTGCGCGCCGGTGGTGTGAAAGCAGGCATTGCAGCTGGTGGAGACATGCACCATCGCGGGGATGTCGTACTCGACCATCTTTTCGTAGATGGGGTACCAGAAGCGGTCGGACAGCGGCGGTGCCGTCCAGTGCCCACCAGAGGGATCGGGGTTGAGGTTGATCGCCACATTGCCGTATTGCTCCACGCAACGGACCAGCTCGGTGATGCAGCTGCGCGGATCGACACCCGGGGACTGCGGCAGCATCGCAGCTGGCACAAAGTGGTCGGGGAACAGCTCGCTGACGCGAAAGCACAGTTCGTTGCAGACCTCGGCCCAGGCGCTCGATGTCTCGAAATCGCCGACATGGTGGGCCATGAAGCTGGCGCGCGGGCTGAAAATCGTCATGTCCAGCCCCCGCTGGCGCATCAGCTTGAGCTGGTTGCTCTCAATGGTTTCGCGGATCTCGTCATCGCTGATACGCAAATCGGCGGCCCGAGGCGTCCGGCGCGGGTCCTTGAGGCCGGCCATCTGCAGGTCACGCCACTGGCCCAAGGCCGCAGGTGCCGTTGTGTAATGTCCATGCACATCAATAATCATGCCGTGCTCCTCCCTGTTTTTCCTCGTGGCCAGCGCTCGCCACGCAGCCTGGCTGGGTGCCGCGCAGCATCACGCGGGCCCTGCCCAGATGGCGCGGGGCACCAGCACCTCACCGCGCATCAGCACCCTTGCTGTGCGCAACAAGGCGACCTGGGGCGGCGCATCGGCCTGCCCTGCGCCCGGCTTGAGCTTGACGCTCAGCACGCCCGAAGGGTGCTCGATCGCGAGCGTGTCGGCATCAACGCCGCTGGCCCGCCGGGCCAATCCCTCGCAGACGGTGCCAGGCAGCTGCACCGCTGTGCCGACCGTGACGGCGGCCAGCACGCCAATGCTTTCGTGACAGACATGGGGGATCAGGCAGCGCGTGCTGATCGCGCCGCCATGCCGGGGCGGCGCGATCAGGGTCATCTTGGGGTAGTTTTTGGCAGAGACATCGCCCAGGCCCATGGCCTGCGCAGCCTGCAGGCGCAGCGCCTCCATCCGGCGCCGAAGATTCTGGTTGGCATCGATCTCGGCGGCCGTCTCATAGCCGCTTGCACCCATATCTGCGGCTTGGACCAGGACCAGCGGCATGCCGTTGTCGATGCAGGTCACCTCCACGCTGAAAGGCGCAAAACCCTCTGCGGCCACCGTCATGCGATCGCGCGCCTTGCCGGTGGGCAGCAGGCTCTTGCAGACCGATCCCGCCGTTTCCCGAAAACAGATCTCGATCGGCGCAGCACGGCCTGGCACGCCATCGATGTGGGCGTCTCCGCCATCGGCCAGCTGGCCGGCGGACAGCGGCAGCGTGATATCGGCCAGCATGCCGGTGTTGCGGGCCCATACGCGAAAGCTGGCACGCCCACCTTGGGCCTGGAGCATGCCGGTGGCCAGCGCAAAGGGGACCGCCGCAGCCAGCATATTGCCGCAGTTGGGCCGGGTATCGACCGTATCCATCTCAGGCTGCACCTGGGCAAACAGAAACTCCAGGTCCACCCCCGCTTGCGCCGAGGGGCTGACAATGCCGATCTTGCTGGTCAGCGGATGCCCGCCGCCGATGCCGTCGATCTGGCGGCGGTCGGGCGAACCCATCGCCGCGAGCAGCACCCGGTCGCGTGTGGCCACATCCTGGGGCAAATGGGCTGCGTTGAAGAACGGCCCCTTGGAGGTGCCGCCCCGCATCAGCAGGCAAGGAATCGCTGTGGGCATGGAGTGCTCCCCGTGTTCTGTTGCCATCCATTCTGCGGACAGACACGGCAATGAGCCACGGGCACAGCCAGCTAGCAGCTATAACCGGCTGGCATATCTTCTGCCGCCTGGGTAGCCGGACAGGCGCGCCTCGTCCTACGGCAGATGGCATCGGCTGCTGTCAGGCCTTTGCCTGCCCCTGTCCTAGCATGGGGGCATGTTGAGCAAGAGAGCAACCACCCCCGTTTTATCGGCAGCAGCCGTCGCGCTGGCAGGCCTGTGCATCGCCGCCACTGTCTATGCGATGAGCGATGAGGAAATCCGCGCAGAAACAGAGCGCATTGCGGCCCAGTACAGCACGGCCATGGCCCATTGCCAGACGCTGCAGGGCCACGACAGAGATATCTGCATAGAGGATGCCAAAGGCAGCCAACGCGTGGCCCAGGCCGAGCGCGATGCCAAGCTGCTGGGCGATGCCGGTCACAGCTACCAGGTGCGCGTGGCCAGAGCCGAGGCGGACTACCGCGTTGCCAAGGAGCGCTGCAATGAGATGCGCGGTGATGCCGTCGGCGTCTGCAAAAAGGATGCCGAGGCCGCCTACCGCAAGGCCCTGCAGGATGCCCAGGTCAAACGTGTGGAAGCGCCCCCGGCCACTTCCACCGACCAGCCCTTGACCCCGCTGGCGCCCGCAGGCAGTGCAATGCCCCTCGCCAACCCGGGGCGTTGAAGCCGCAAGGCGCGCTGCCGGTGGGCAGATCGCAAAAAAAACTGCGCTGACCAGAATCGGTCAGCGCAGTTTTTCAGCGTTCACCAGGGGCCGGCACCGCCTGCCCCTTCAGGCTGCCATCAGCGGCGGCAGGCGGCGTAGCCCAGCACCACACCAATGGCCAGCGCGGCACCGGCAATGTGCCAGGGCTCGTCATGCGCATATTTGTCGGTGCAGGCGGCGGTGTGCTTGGTTTGTGCAATGGCGCGGGCTGCGGAATCGCGGGCCAAGCCCATGCCTTCGTCCATGCGCTCACGGATGCGCTTGATCTCGGGGATCGCATCGAGCTCCTTGACCGACAGTAGTGCGCGCACATCGCCCACCAGCTGGTCCACATCCCCCTTCACATCGGAGAGGCTGACTTGTCGCTTCTTGAAAAACATGTTCTTTCCTTTCTTGTACCCAAGCCCAAAATGTGCTCTGCCTCATACCTTATAGAAAGACCCAGCAGCGCCATGTAGGAAAGCCGCCCGCGTCGGCGTGCAAAGGTCTTGGTAGCGGCAGCAGCAGTGCAAAACCCTGCTTTGGCGCACAAGCGCTGCTCCCGCTTTTCCTACACGCAATGCTGGCCGCCCAGGTCACGATGGCCACTGAGCCCGATGAACCCTGGAGGACCTATGCCAGACCAAACCCCACCCACCAACAACCCGCCTGCCAGCGACAAGACAAATGTGGACACCACCCGCAAGCAGCAGCCCCATGACCCCGGCTCGCAGGCCAAGATGCCCCATGAAAAGGACCAGTCCGTCGGCGAGACCAGCCAGGAGCCCTCGCCGGAGATGGAACAAGCCCATGCGGATTTGAAGCGCGGCCTGGTCGACACCGATGCGCGGGCCCCCGATGGCCGCCCCAAGGGCAGCAAACACCCGGCCGGTTAAGCCGTTTCAGCACTGCACTGGCCTGCTACGGCAGCGCGCCAACACCTATGGCCGTGTCAAATGATTCAACTTGTAACATCATCGAATACAGCAATGCATCTATAGAACAAATCTTGCTTTCGTACTAAGCTATCCGCGTTGGAGCCCGTCCATGTGGCCCTGACAGGAAGGTATGCCGTGTCGCAACGAAAGCAGGAGGATGCTGTCAAAGACGATTACCTGGAACAGCTCAAAGCCGAAGGTGCCAGTCTTTTGATGCAGAACCCACAGGAAGGTACGCCCGAGCACGCCAAGATGATGCTGATCGACGCCAAAATTGACCAACTCACCAGCCCCATCACCGTTCCGAATTGGAAGGAAACCGGCTTGTGAAACGCAGCCCGCTGGACCTGAACTGAACCCAGCGGGCTTTTTGTTGCCCGGCGCAACCGCGGCGCCGGGGGCCGCACGGTAGCGACACTTATTGATGGCCCTGTAGCGTCTCCCGCTGATCCTGGGCACTGGGCAAGGTTACCCAGCGGGCCAGCTTGGGTCGCAGCCAGTTTTCCAGATCGTCCATCACCGCATAGACCACCGGCACCAGCACCAGCGACAAGGCGGTGGATGACACCAGCCCGCCGATGACGGCGACGGCCAGCGGCTGGCGGAACTCCGAGCCGCTGCTCACGCCCAGCGCGGTAGGCAGCATGCCCATGGCCATCGCAATCGTTGTCATGATGATCGGCCGGGTCCGTTCATGGGCGGCCTCCAGCAGGGCCTCGGTCTGGCTCTTGCCCATGCGCTCGGCCTCCACCGCATGCTCGACCAGCAAGATCGAGTTCTTCGCCGCCAGGCCCATCAGCATCAGCAGGCCAATCAGCACCGGCAGGTTCAGCTCCCCGCCTGTTGCCAGCAAGGCCAAAAAGGCGCCGGCCAGCGACAGCGGCAGCGCAGCCAGAATGACCACCGGCTTGACAAAGCTGCGGAACAGCAGGATCAGCACGCCAAAGATCAGCCCCACCCCCGCCATGATGGCCAGGCCAAAGCTGGCAAACAGCTCCTGCATGCCTTCGGCATCGCCATAGAGCGGCCGCGATACCCCCTCGGGCAGGTTCTTCAGGAAGGGCAGCGCATCCACGGCCGCATTGGCCTGGCCCAGCGACACGCCATGGACCTCCGCCTCCAAGGTGATGCGGCGCTCGCGGTCAAAGCGGTCGATGTGGGATTCGCCGACCTGGAAATGCATGTCCGCCACCGCCGACAACGGCACCGTGCCACCCTGCCCCGTGGGCACGCGCAGCGCGCCAATACTGTCCAGATCACGCAAGGCACCCTGGGGCAGCCGCACGCGCACGGCCAGCCGCTGGCGCCCGGTGTTGAACTTGGAGGCGGTCGCATCCAGGTCCCCCAGGCTGGCCATACGCGCCACCTCGGCGACCACATCGGGGGTCACACCCAGGCGCGCGGCCGCATCGGGCTTGAGCCGTATCACCAGCTCGGGGCCCGGGTTGGGCGCCACCTGGTGCACATTGGCCAGCATCGGCAGGCCGCGCAGCTCACGCTCGGCGTCTGCGGCCGTGCGCCGCAGCAGCTCGCCATCATGGCCACCCAGGATCACCTGCAGGTTCTGCGTGCCGCCGCCCTCGCTTTCGCTGTAGCTCAGCCGCACATCGGGCACCTGCAGCAGCAGGGGGCGCAGATGGTCTTGGAAGGCCTTGGTCGTCATCGAGCGCGGTGATTTGAGCTGCACGATCACGCTGCCCTTGCGCGGGTCGCCATCACGCTGGCTGCTGCCCACGCTGACAAACACATCCTGCACATCGCCTTGCTGGCGCAGCAAACGGGTCAGGCTGGCGGCCGATGCGCGCATGTCTTCGGTGGTCGCGCCCGGCGCGCCTTGCAGGTTGATCTGCACCGTGCCGCCATCGCCTTTGGGCGCAAAGCCGGTGGGCAGCAGCGAGGCCAGCATCAGCGAGCCGACAAAAATCAGCACCCCGGCTGCCAGCGACCACCAGCGGTGCGCCAGCGCCCATTCCAGCAGGCGGCGGTAGCGGCCCACAAAAGGCTTGTGCGGATGGGGCTGCGCCGAGGGCTTGAGCAAATAGGCGCACATCAGCGGCGACAAGAGGCGCGCCACCAAGAGCGAGAACATCACCGACACGGCCACCGTCACCCCGAACTCGCGGAAGTACGGCCCGGCATAGCCACCCATAAAGGCGACCGGCAAAAACACCACGGCAATGGCCAAGGTGGTGGCCACCACCGCCAGGCCAATCGCGTCGGCCCCTTCCATCGAGGCGCGCCAGGGCGAGGCGCCGGCCTGCACCCGCTTTTGGATGTTCTCCACCTCGACAATGGCGTCATCGACCAGCACGCCGATCACCAAGGTCAAGGCCAGCAGGGACAGCATATTGAGCGAATAGCCGAGCCAATGGATCACCGCAAACGTGGGGACCAGCGAGATCGGCATGGCCACCGCCGCAATGAGCGTCGCGCGCCAGTCGCGCAGGAACATGAACACGACGACTGCTGCCAGCAGCATGCCTTCGAGCAAGGTCGCCACCGTGGCATCAAAGCTCTCGCGCGTGTTCTTGGCGCCCGATGACACCAGCTGGTACGACACCCCGGGCTGCTCCTTGGCCAGCGCCGCCACCGCCTTGGCCACCGCCGTCTCCACATCCACGTCGGACGCGGCCTTGGTCTTCATCACCTGAAAACCGACCACCGCATCGCCATTCAAGGCCGCAAAGCCGCGCCGGTCGCTGGCCCCACTGGCTACGGTGGCCACATCACCCAGGCGCAGATGGCGGCCGTCGCGCGTGGCCACCACCAGCTGCTCGAGCTCCTGCACCGATGGGGCGGCAGCGAGGATACGCACCTGCTGCTCCTGCGCACCAATCTGCGTGCGGCCGCCCGATGCATCCAGGTTGTGCGCGCGCAGCGCATCGTTCACGGCCACGGCCGTCAGGCCCAGCGCCTGCAGCTTGGCGGGGTCCAGGGTCACGGTGATGTCGCGCGCCACACCGCCGACCTGGGTCACCTGCCCCACGCCTGGCAACGCCACCAGCTTGCGCGCCACCACATCCTCAATGAACCAGTTCAGCTCCACATCGTCCATGCCCGGGGCGGAGACCGCATAGGTCAGCAAGGGCATGGCATCAAAATCGAGGCGCTCGACAATCGGCGGCTCGATGCTGGCCGGCAGGTTGGCGCGCACGCGGTCAATGGCCGCCCGCACCTCGTCGACAGCCCGCTGGGGCTCCAGCCCGATCTCGAACTCCACCAAGGTCAGCGACATGCCCTGGGTCACCGTCGAGATCACATGTTTGACCCGGGCCACATTGGCCACCCCGTCTTCCACCACGCGGGTGACCTGGGTTTCCACCTCGGTGGCCGCCGCGCTGGGCAAGGCGACTGCCACCTGCACGATGGGAAAGGACACATCCGGGTAGAGCTTGATCGGCATGACCCGGTAGGCCATCAGCCCGGCCACCAGGATGGCGATGAACAGCACCAACACGGGGATGGGGTTCTGGATGGACCAGGCGGAGATACGCAGCTTCATCGCTGGCCTCCAGCCGCAGCAGCAGGCGCAGGTGCAGGCGCAGGTGCCGCTTCCGGCGTGGCAGGCACGGCTGCCGACTGGGCTGCGCCATTGATCTGCACCCGGTCCCCCTCCAGCACAAAGGCGCCGCCGCCCAAGGCCAGGCGGGTGCCCAGCGGCGGGCCGTCGCGCAAGGCCACCCAGCCCTGGGCGCGGGCGCCCAGGCTCACCGGCAGCTTGCGGATGCGGCTGTCGGCATCGATCGTGGCCAGCTGCGGGCCACCGGCTTCAAAGTGGATGGCTTTTTCTGGCACCGCCGCCACCGGCGCGGCCGCCTGCGCAAAACGCGCCTGCGCAAAGCCGCCCGGGCGCAGATCTGCCCGCACCGGCAGCGCCACACGCACCTGGGCCAGCTTGGTCTTGTCGTCCACCCGGCGCGACAAAAGCCGCACCCGGCCCTCCAGCTCAACGCCCGATGCCAGGGTCACCGCCACCTGGTTGCCCGGCTGGATACGGTCCACCTGGTCCTCAGGCACCTCGGCAGCCAGCTCCACCATGCCGTCCCGCGCCAGGCGGAACATCGCCTCGCCGCCGGGACTGGCCACATCGCCCCGGCGCACATTGCGCTGCAGCACCACGCCGGCCACCGGCGCACGCAGCACCATGCGTTCGGCCTCTACGCGCAGCCCCGCCAGGTTGGCCGCTGCCACATCGGCATTGGCCTGGGCGCTGGCCGCTGCCGTGCGGCGCTGCTGGATCTGCTCGTCCGACAGCACGCCCTGGCCGTCCAGGCCTTCGACCCGCGCCGATTCGGCCTGGGCCTGCCTCGCCTGCGCCTTGGCCTGCACCAGGCTGGCTTGCGCCTGGGCGATCTTGGCCTGCAGCAAGCCGTCATCGAGCCGCGCCAGCGGCTGGCCGGCACGCACCTGGTCGCCCTCATCGGCCAGCAGCGCGGCCACCCGGTAGCCGCTCAGCTCCGGGCCAATCGCAATTTCTTCGCGCGCCACCAAGAGGCCCGATGCCTGCTGCACCCCGCCCATGGGGCGCAGCTCCACCTGCGCCACGCTGACCGTGCGCACCACCTCGGCCACCGGCTTCGGAGTCTTGTCCGCACTGCCTTCGGAGCAGGCCACCAGCCCCAGCAGCGCGACCGACCCCAGGCCTAGCCCCAAGCCCACGCGCCATCCGCTTTTCTTTGATTGCAGCATTGCATCCCTCTCAATTTGTCTTCTGTGTGTCGGTGCCCAGCGCATCCCGGGGCCAACCGCCGCCCAGCGCCTGGAACACCTGCACCGCATGCGCCAAGGCTTCAGCGCGCGCCTGGGTCAGGCCACCGCGCGAGTCGCGGTAGACCTGCTCGGCATCGAGCACCACCACCAGGTCAAAAAAGCCCGCCTCATAGCCCTTGCGTGCCGCCTCATAGGCGGTCTGCGCCCGCGCCTCGGCCTGCGCCAGCACTTTCAGCCGCTGTGTATCGGGCGCCATGCGGAGCAGCGCCTGGTCTGTCTCGGAAAACGCGCGCTGCACCACCTGCTCATAGGCGATCACCGCCTGCTCGGCGCGAGCGCCCTGAGCGCGGGCGTTGGCCAACAAGCGCGGGCGGTCCAGCACTGGCATGGCCACATTGCCTGCCAGCGACCACAGCCCGGTGCTGAGCGACGCGCCCTGCTGTTGCCAGTTCAGGCCCAGCCCGGGGGTCAAGGTGATGCTGGGCAGCAGCGCCAGGCGCGACAGCTCCAGCCCGCCCGCGGCCGCATCCATCTGGGCCTGGGCCTGCAGCACATCGGGGCGCCGCGCCAGCAAATCCGCCGGCAAGGCTTGCGGCAGCGCCGGAGCCTGGGTCTGGTTCTCATCGAGCACCAAGGCCGACAGGGGCTGGTCCCCCCTGCCCACCAGCACCAGCAAGGCGCGGCGCGCGGCATCCAGCTGCGACTGCAGCACCAGCGCATTGGCCTGGGCTGCCAGCAAGCTGGCATCGACCCGCGCCACATCGGCCAGCGCCACCAGGCCGCGCTCGAGCTTGCGCGCCAGCACCTGCTGCAGGCGGGTCTGGATGGTGATCGTCGCCTGGGCATCGGCCAGCGCGGCGGTCAGGCGCTGGGCCTCAAACAGGCTGCGCGCCACTTCGGCCACCAAGGCCGCGCGCTCGCCATAGGCGCCATAGAGCGCCGCGCCAAAGTCGCCATCGGCCTGGCGCGCCAGCGCATCACCCCGGCCCAGCACATCGAGCTCCCAGGACACTTGCAGGTCCAGCCCGCTGCTTTGCCGGCCCAGGCCCACGCCGCCCGCCGATGCGCCGCCCAGCCGCTGCACGCTTCTGCGGTCGCCGCTGGCGCGAAGTCCCCCTTGGGGCTGGTACTGGGTCAGCGCGGCCTCGCGCAGCGCCCTGGCCTCGCGCACCCGCGCCAGCGCCATCCGCGCCTCGGTGCTGGCCGCCAAGGCCTGGTCCACCAGGCGGTTGAGCTGGGGCTGCTCGAACAGGGTCCACCAGGTATCGAGCTGGGGCGCCGCCTGCGCTGGCTGGGAGTCTGTAGACGCAGGCACCACCGAAAACTGCGACGCCACCACCGGCGCCGGCGCACGCGCATCCGGCACCGACGAGCAACCCGACAAAGCCGCCAGGCACAGCGGCGCGGCCGCCCATAGAACGTATTTCATGGCTCGGGTACTCAGTCTGGTGCTTGGCGGCTGGATGACGGCACGCGAGCTTGGCGCACTTTAGCTGCCTTAGCCGCTTGGGGCGTGGTTGTAGCAGCGGCTGCTGTCCGCTCGGCACGTGCCGATCGCCGGACCGGCACCGGTTGCGCCGCCGCCTGCTTTTGCCGCTCGGCCAACTTGGCCAGCAGCTCCTGCAAGGTCTGGGCCGTTACCGCATGGAAATCTTGCGCCTGCTTGAGGCGCGCAGTGGCGTCAGCGGGCAGCGGGCTGGCCGTCAGCAGCTCATCCACATAGGCCGTAAAGCGCTGGCAATCGGCAATGCTCTGCTCCAGCACGATCAAGAAGGGGTTGGCGCGCAGGCTGAAAAAGTCCTGGCGCTCGCCGCGCATCGCCACCCGCTCGATGATGCCCAGGCGTTCGAGCAAGCGGGTATTGGTGCTCACGCTGGCGCGGCTGGCCTGCATGCGCTCGGCCAGCTCGGCAAAGCTGATGGGCCCGCCATCGAGCAAAAAGATGCCGATCAGGCGCCCGGCAATCCGGGGCAGGCCACTGGTCTCCGCCTGGATCGCATTGCGCTCGATAAACAGCTCGCGCGCCGCAAGCGCCTCATGCGCCTTCTTGGCCGCCGAGGCCGCCTTCGCCTTGTCCTGCTGGGTCACAGCCACCGTCCTTCATTCGTATTGTTCAGTCACCGCTGAACAATATAAACGAATTCGGGTTGACCCTAGTTATTAGAAGTAACGCTCGCTTGAAAAGAAAAAGGGCCGTGGTGGTCGGCCCTGCGGTGCTGCGCGCCTGGTGGTCAGGACTGGCGCAAGGCCAGCCGCGCCGTCAGCAAGGTGCGCCCCGGCTCGGAATCGATCTCGAGCACGCCGCCCACGCGGCCGATACGCACGGCCATCGAGCGCATGCCGATGCCCAGGCCCGAGGCCTCCACGGCAGCGGCATCAAAGCCCACGCCATCGTCTTCGATCTCCAGCACCAGCGCGTCGGCCTCGGGCTGCAGAAAGGACAGGCGCACCTGGCGCGCCTGGCTGTGCTTGATGACATTGGTGAGGCCCTCCTCGACGAGGCGCGTCATCGCCAGGTACTGCAGCGCGTCGGGCGGCGTGCGCCAGGCGGGCGCAAACTGCCAGTCACAGCGGATGTCGAGCGCATCGAACAGGTTGGCAAAGCGGTGGCGCAGCGGGGCCAGCCACTCCTGCGGCGACGCGGGCACGCGCACCTGGGCCGAAGAGTTGCTGTCGATCGTCTGGCGCAGGTCATCGCGAATGTGCTTTAGCATGGACAGCACCTGGGGCCGCGTCAGGCTGCCACCGCCGCCCTGCTCCACGGCAGCAATCATGTGCACCAGCGAACCACCGAGCCCATCGTGCAGGTCATGGGTCAGGGCCAGGCGCTCTTGCAGGCGCGCATTCGACAGCTTTTGTGCATCGAGCTCCGCCTTGAGTTGCTCGGCCTTCTTCTGCTCGGTGATGTCGAAGGTAAAACCGATCAGGCCCGTGGTCTCGCCCTGCGCATCGCACAGCACATGCACCACCTCGCGCACCCAGACAAAGCTGCCTTCGCTGGTCAACGCGCGGTACTCGGCCTCGTGGTCCACGCCCGCCAGGCACAGCCCCACGCAGCGGTTGACCGTTGTGTCGCGCTCGTCCGGGTGGATACGCTCGGCCCAGTCGTTCACCGTCTGCCAGCTGTCCTGGCTCCAGCCCAGCAGCGCCTCGATCTGTGGCCCCACATAGGTGTACTTTTTGCTCGCCCAATCGATGCGGAACGGAATCGCCAACGTGGACTCCAGCAGCGTTTGGTAGAGGCCGTTGTCGGTGTCGGGCTCCAGGGTGCGTAGACGAGGCTGCGTATCGAGCATAGGGGTGTCAGGGTTGCGTCAACAAGGGATGAACCGTCGGCAACGCATTCCAGAACCAGTAGAAGTACCCGCTGTCTTTGGGCAGCAAGGTCAGGGTCTGCACACTTCTTTGTGTGCCACCCCGCCAACAGGCCAGGGCTGAATTGCGGTTGCCGTGCAGATCGATATAGGCCGCATTCGGGATTTTGGGCCTGGGCGGCATGTACAAGGCCATGCCCCGGGGCACCCAAAGATCGGCGAGAAAGATTCTATCCCGCTGCGGCCAATAACGCCCTACCGAAATCACCAGCGGCAGCTGGGGATCTACCGAGGAGAACACATGCGGGAAATCATGGTGCTCCAAGTCGGTACAGACCGTGGGCTGCAGCTGGTTGCGGTGCTCCTCGTCCAGATACGGACACTGCTGGCCGGCAAACATGCCGTACTCGAACGGCGTGTTCTCCAGATGGCGGATCGGGCTTTGCATGCGCAGCCCCTGGCCCGGCTCGATCAGGGTGATGCCAAAGGCAGCAGCGGCCTCGCGCGTGGCCCACAGCGGCTCGTACACCACCTCGGTGGCGACGAACTCCATCTTGGTCTCCTCACCAAACTTTGTCGGCGGCAGGCGATGCGTGCCACTGACCTGGTAGCCGCGGCCCCAAGAAGGCTCGGGGGAACCGGCCACCGGACTGCCCGCCACCGGATTGCCGGCCACCGGGCTGCCGGCCACCGGAGTGCCGGCCACAGGCTGCAGCTCCTTCACCCCGGCAGGAAGCTTGTCCTTGAATGTGGGCATGCCATCGAAATTGCAGACATAGGGCTTCGTCTGCGTATCGACCTTGGTACCAAGGCTCTCTCGAATCAGCAAAGGCGCATCAAAAAAAGTGTGGGGCACGGTCAATCACTCCAGATCGGATGGGCGGGCGGTTACGGGGAAGCGAGAAAGGGCTGAGCGCTGGGCGGCTCAATCCACCAGACGGCGCCGGCGCGCTTCCTGCGCGGCCTGGGTGCGCGAGGACACCGACAGCTTGCGGTAGACATTCTTGATGTGCGACTCGACCGTGTAGCGCGACAAAAACAGGCGCTCGGCAATCTCGCGGTTGCTCAGGCCCTCGACCACGAGGTGCAAGATGGTGTGTTCGCGCGCACTCAAGCCCGGGTCGTCGGCAGCCTGCACGGCCGGCGGGGCTTGCAGCGGCAGCTCCTCAATGATGCGCCGCGCAATAAAGGGGTCGATGGGCGCGCCGCCGCGCAGCACGCTGCGCAAAGCCATGGCCATTTCCATGTCGTCGCGCTCCTTAAGCACATAGCCCACGGCGCCTGCGCGCAAGGCCGCCCAGATCATCTCCTGCGTGCTCCAGGCCGACACCACCAGCATCGGCAGGTTGGGGGCCTGGGCATGGAGCTCCTCAATCAGCTCGATACCACTGCCATCGGGCAGGCCCAGGTCCACCAGCACCAGCGATACCGTGTGTGCCTCGCCCGCCAGGTAAGCGCGTGCCTCGGCGAGCGAGCCGGCCATCACCAGCGCATCGCTGCTGTAGCCCAGCTGCTGCAGCAGGCCCTGCAGCCGGTTGCGCACCAGCGGGTTGTCCTCCACCACCAATACGGGTGCGGGCAGTGCGAGATCGGCGGTGAGCATCTGGGTGGGCATGGGATCCGTTCATATTCCAAGTGCTGCAATTATTCCGCAAGCCCAGGCCCTTGCCCCTCACTGAAACTGGTGAATTTCAGCGCCATGACGATTTGCTGACAGCCGCGTGGCAGCGGCCGAAGATCGCCCTCAAGTAAAGCGCTTCTCCAGCGCATCCCAGGCGGGCTTGCCCACCAGGCGCTGGCGCTCGGCAAAGCTGGCCACCAAGCCACTCGCCTCCTGCACCGACTTCTCATCGCGCAGCACGGTCAAGGTCTTTTGCATGCCGGCCACCGCGCCCTGCAGCGCCGCATTGGCATAGAGCACGATGCCATAACCCAGCGCGCCCAGCTGCTCGGCATCAAAAATGGGGGTCTTGCCGCCAATCACCATGTTCATCAGCTGCGGGGTGGCGAGCCGCTTGGGCAGCGCGCGAATCTCTTCGGCGCTGGTGACGGCCTCGACAAACAAAATATCGGCCCCGGCTTCGGCAAAGCGCTGGGCCCGCTCCACCGCCGCCTCAAAACCATGGGTGGCCGCCGCATCGGTGCGTGCCATGATCAGCAGGTTCGGGTCGCGCCGGGCATCGACGGCGGCCTTGATCTTGCTCACTGCCTCTTCGGTGGAGACCACCTCCTTGCCGTTGAAATGCCCGCAGCGCTTGGGCGCCACCTGGTCTTCGAGCTGGATGCAGTCGGCACCGGCACGCTCCAGGGTGCGTACCGTGTGGTAGACATTGAGCGCATTGCCAAAACCGGTATCGGCATCGACCAGCAAGGGCACACTGACCGTATCGCGGATGCGCGCCGTGTGGTCGGCGATCTCAGCGAGGCCCATAAAGCCCTGGTCCGGCAGGCCCAGCCACATATTGGTCACACCCGCGCCGGTCACGTAAATCGCCTCAAAGCCCAGGTCCTCGATCACCTTGGCCGACAGCGCATTGAAGGCCCCCGGCACCAGCACGCCCCGGCGTGCCGCCACCATGTCTTTCAGCAGTTGCTTGGTATCCATTCCACCGTCCCCCGTTCAAAAACAATCGCCCGGCACCCGCACGGTGCCTTCCATCAGAATGCGTGCGCTGCGGCTCATCAGCGCCTTGGTCACCACCCACTGGCCATCCTGCAGGCGTGCCTCCGCTCCCACCCGCAGGGTTCCCGAGGGGTGGCCAAAGCGCACCGCGCTGCGCTCGCCGCCACCGGCAGCCAGGTTGACCAGGGTGCCCGGCACCGCCGCTGCCGTGCCAATGGCCACCGCTGCCGTGCCCATCATCGCGTGGTGCAACTGGCCCATCGACAGCGCCCGCACCAGCAAGTCCACGTCCTGCGCCTCCACCGCCTTGCCGCTCGATGCCGTGTAGCTGGCTGGCGGCGCCACAAAGGCCAACTTGGGTGTGTGCTGGCAGCTGGCTGCCTCGGCCAGGTCCTGGATCAGGCCCATCTTGAGGGCGCCATGGGCACGAATCGCTTCCAGGCGCGCCAAGGCCTGCGCATCGCCATTGATATCGCCCTGCAGCTCGCAGCCGCTGTAGCCCAGGTCTTGCGCATTGAGAAAGATCGTCGGGATACCGGCATTGATCAAGGTTGCGGCAAAGCGGCCTACCCCTGGCACATCGAGCTGGTCCACCAACTGGCCGGTGGGGAACATCGCACCACCATCCTCGCCCTCGTCGGCCGGGTCCATAAAGGCCAGCTGCACCTCGGCGGCAGGAAAGCTCACACCGTCCAGTTCAAAGTCGCCGGTCTCCTGCACCTGTCCGTTGCAGATGGGCACCTGGGCCATGATGGTCTTGCCGATATTGGCCTGCCAGATGCGCACCGTGCACAGCCCGTTGTACGGGATGCGGGCCGGGTCGATCAGGCCCATTGCGATCGCGCAAGGGCCGACGGCGGCAGAGAGGTTGCCGCAGTTGCCACTCCAGTCCACCAAGGGCTTGTCGATAGCGACCTGGCCAAACAGATAGTCCACATCATGGTCAGCGCGTGTGCTCCTGGCCAGCAGCACCGCCTTGCTGGTGCTCGACGACGCATTGCCCAGGCCATCGATCTGCTTGCCATAGGGGTCGGGGCTGCCCAGGGTGCGCAGCAAGATCGCATCGCGCGCCGGCCCAGGCTGCTGCGCGGGCAGCGGCAAATCCGGGACATGGAAGAACACGCCCTTGCTGGTGCCGCCCCGCATATAAATGGCGGGGATCTTGATCTGGGGAGGATGGGCGGTCAGGTTCGTCATGGTCATTCAGAAAAAAGCTAGGCATTCACACCGGGGCCGGTTGCGCCGCGCGCGATGCCAGAAAATCCTGCGCAAAGCGCTGCAGCACGCCGCCCGCCTCGTAGACAGACAGCTCCTCGCCGGTATCGAGGCGGCAGATCAGCGGCACGCGGTCCACCAGGCCGCTGCGGCGCCAGATCACCAGGCTCAGCGTAGCGCGCGCTGTGCGTTCACCTTCCACATCATAGGTCTCCGTACCGTCCAATTGCAGCGTCTTGCGTGTCGTGCCCGGCTGGAACTCCAAAGGCAGCACGCCCATGCCGATCAGGTTGGTGCGGTGGATGCGCTCAAAACCCTCGGCCACCACCGCCTCCACCCCCGCCAGGCGCACGCCCTTGGCCGCCCAGTCGCGGCTGGATCCCTGACCGTAGTCGGCACCGGCAATGATGATCAGCGGCTGGCGGCGCTGCAGATAGGTCTCCATCGCCTCCCACATGCGCACCACCTGCCCCTCGGGCTCGATACGGGCCAGCGAGCCTTTTTGCACCTGGCCACCGACCACAGCCATCTCGTTGACCAGCTGGGGGTTGGCAAAGGTGGCGCGCATGGCCGTCAGGTGGTCGCCCCGGTGCGTGGCGAAGGAGTTGAAGTCCTCCTCGGGCAGGCCCATCTTGGCCAGGTACTCGCCAGCGGCCGAGCTGGGCAGAATGGCGTTGGATGGCGAGAGGTGGTCGGTGGTGATGTTGTCGGGCAGCAGTGCCAGCGGCCGCAGCCCCTTGAGCGTGCGCGGATGCGCGGCCAGCGCGCCCACGCCCTCGGTGTCCCAGTACGGCGGGCGGCGGATATAGGTGGACTGGGGGCGCCAGGCATACTGTGGCGCAGCGCGCTCACCGTTGTCTGCCTGGATCGCAAACATGGGCTCGTACACCGCGCGGTACTGCGCAGGCTTGACCGCCTTAGCCACCACGGCATCGATCTCCGCGTCACTCGGCCACAGGTCCTGCAGCCGGATCTCCTGCCCGTTCACGACGGCGAGCACATCCTTTTCGATGTCAAAGCGGATGGTGCCCGCCATCGCATAGGCCACCACCAGCGGGGGCGAGGCCAGAAACGCCTGCTTGGCATAGGGGTGGATGCGGCCGTCGAAATTGCGGTTGCCCGAGAGCACCGCGGTGGTGTAGAGGTCGCGCTCAATGATCTGCTGCTGGATCTGCGCATCGAGCGCGCCGCTCATGCCATTGCAGGTGGTGCAGGCAAAGGCGACGATGCCAAAGCCCAGCGCCTCCAGGTCCTCCAGCAGACCTGCCTCTTGCAGGTACAGCTGCACCGCCTTCGATCCGGGCGCGAGCGAGGTCTTGACCCAGGGCTTGCGCGTGAGGCCCAGGCGCCGCGCATTGCGCGCCAGCAGCGCCGCAGCGATCACATTGCGCGGGTTGCTGGTGTTGGTGCAGCTAGTGATCGCCGCAATGATCACTGCACCATCGGGCAACAGGCCCTGGGCTTCCTGGGCGCGCGCCAGCGCCAGGGGCTCGGCGCCGGCAATGCCGCGCACGGCCAGCTGCGAGGTCGGCAGGCGCCGGTGCGGGTTGGACGGACCCGCCATATTGCGCACCACCGTCGACAGGTCAAACTGCAGCACCCGCTCGTACTGCACCTCCTGCAGGCTGTCCGCCCAAAAGCCGGCGGTCCTGGCATAGGTCTCGACCAGCTGCACCTGCTTTTCATCCCGGCCCGTCAGCCGCAGGTAGCCCAAGGTCTGCGCGTCCACCGCAAACAGCGCGGCAGTCGCGCCATACTCCGGGCACATATTGGCAATGGTGGCCCGGTCACCCACCGAGAGGCTGCGCGCGCCCTCGCCATAGAACTCCAGATAGGCGCCCACCACTTTTTGCTGGCGCAGGAACTCGGTGAGCGCCAGCACGATATCGGTCGCGGTAATGCCCGGCTGGGGCTGGCCGCTCAAGGCCACGCCGACAATATCGGGCAGGCGCATCCACGAGGCCCGGCCCAGCATCACGTTCTCGGCCTCCAGCCCGCCCACCCCCACCGCAATCACACCCAGCGCATCGACATGCGGCGTGTGGCTGTCGGTGCCCACGCAGGTATCGGGAAAGGCGACCCCGTCCTGCACATAGACCACCGGCGACATCTTCTCCAGGTTGATCTGGTGCATGATGCCGTTGCCCGCGGGGATCACATCCACGTTCGCAAAGGCCCGCTTGCTCCATTCGATGAAATGGAAGCGGTCCTCATTGCGGCGGTCCTCAATCGCCCGGTTTTTCTCAAAGGCCTGCGGGTCAAACCCGCCGCATTCCACAGCCAGCGAATGGTCCACGATCAGTTGCACCGGTACCACCGGATTGACAGCGGCCGGATCGCCGCCCGCCTGGGCAATCGCATCGCGCAGGCCGGCCAGGTCCACCAAGGCCGTCTGGCCCAGGATGTCATGGCAGACCACGCGCACAGGGAACCAGGGAAAGTCGATATCGCGCCTGCGCTCGATCAGCTGGCGCAGGTAGTCCGGCAAGTAGGCCGGGTCGGCGCGGCGCACCAGGTTTTCGGCATGGACGCGCGCGGTATACGGCAGCTGCGCCCAGGCGCCGGGTGCCAGCGCATCGACTGCCGCCTGTGCATCAAAATAATCGAGGCCGGTGCCGGCCAGTGCTTGTCGGTAATTGCTGTTCATGGGGCAGTGCAGGCCGGCGGGCTGGGCGGCCCGCAGGGTGTCGCTTTTCTATATAGATCTGTAGAAGGTCGGGCCGGCCGGCAGCTCAGCTGCGCTGGTCGATGGGCTGGAACACCTGGTCTTCCGGCCCCGTGTAATGCGCGCTGGGGCGGATGATCTTGTTGTCCACCCGCTGCTCGATCACATGCGCGGCCCAGCCGCTGGTGCGCGCAATCACAAAGAGCGGCGTGAACATGGCAGTGGGCACGCCCATCATGTGGTAGCTCACGGCGCTGAACCAGTCGAGGTTGGGGAACATCTTCTTGGCCTCCCACATCACGGCCTCCAGGCGCTCGGCAATGTCATACATCTTGGTCGAACCCGCCTCCTGCGACAGCTCCCTGGCAACGCCCTTGATGACGACATTGCGCGGGTCGCTGACCGTGTAGACCGGGTGGCCAAAGCCAATCACCACCTCCTTGTTCTCCACCCGGCGGCGGATATCGGCCTCGGCGGCATCGGCGCTGTCGTAGCGCTTCTGGATCTCGAAGGCCACCTCGTTGGCGCCGCCATGCTTGGGGCCGCGCAGCGCGCCAATCGCGCCGGTGATTGACGAATACATATCGCTGCCGGTACCGGCAACGACGCGGGCGGTAAAGGTCGAGGCATTGAACTCATGCTCGGCATACAGATTCAGCGAGGTATGCATGGCCCGCTCCCACAGCGCACTGGGCTTTTTGCCATGCAGCAGGTGCAGAAAATGCGCGCCGATGGAGTCGTCATCGGTCTCCACATCGATGCACTTGCCCGAGGTGCTGAAGTGGTACCAGTACAGCAGCATGGAGCCGAGCGACGCCATCAGGCGGTCGGCAATGTCGCGCGCGCCGGGCAGGTTGTGGTCGTCCTTCTCCGGCAGGGTGCAGCCCAGCACCGATACGCCCGTGCGCATCACATCCATCGGGTGGCTGGCGGCGGGCAGCTGCTCCAGCGCCTGCTTGACGCTCGCGGGCAGGCCGCGCAGCGCCTTGAGCTTGTCCTTGTAGGCGCGCAGCTCCGCCCGGTTGGGCAGCTTGCCATGCACCAGCAGGTGGGCGATCTCTTCAAACTCGCAGACCTGGGCCATGTCCAAAATGTCGTAGCCCCGGTAGTGCAGGTCATTGCCGCTGCGCCCTACGGTACACAAGGCGGTGTTGCCCGCCGTCACGCCCGAGAGCGCAACCGATTTCTTGGGCTTGAAGGTCGAAGGCGTGGTGGGCGCGGTGGCCTCGGCGGTCGTGGGGGTCATAGCAAGGGTTCCTGGTTCAAATATGCGCAATCGAGGGGAATGGGCCGGCCTTTGGCATCGACGGCCACCATGTCAAACAAACCTTGGAGCACCACCTCGGGCGGCGTTCCCGGCAGCGCAGCCGAGCCGGTGACGCACACCGTCATCGAGCTGCGGCCTACACGGCTGACCCAGGCGCGCAAGGTCAGCGCATGGCCCACCGGTGCCGGTGCCACAAAGTCCACCCGGCTGACGGCGGCCATCACGACTTCGCGTTGCGCCAGGCTCCGTGCCGCCAAAAACGCTGCCTTGGCCATCAGCTGCAAACCCTGGCCCGCAAACAGCGTGCCGTGGTGGTTGGCCAGCGCCGGCAGTACCAGCTCTTGCAACTCGGCGAATCCGGTAGGTGTTGTCATGTTTCGCAATTTACGCAAAATACAAAGGAGTGAACAGCACTGAAATGGCGAATTTCTGCGAATGAAAATCGGCATTTTGCGAATTTTGCGAAATGTAGAATCTGGGTATTCCACCGCCCCTTCGATGCGAGCGCCCCTGTTGACGCGAAAGACTCTGCAATGAAAAAGACCTTTATGGGCGTCAAGCTGCGCAAGCTGCGCGCCGAACGCAATCTGTCCCAGATTGCGCTGGCCCATGCGCTGGGGCTCTCGCCCAGCTACCTCAACCAGATCGAACAAAACCAGCGGCCGCTGACGGTGTCGGTGCTGCTCAAACTGCACCGCAGCCTGGGCGTGGATATCCAGCAGTTCTCCGAAGACGAAGAGGCGCGCTTGGTGGCGGGTCTGCGCGAAGCGCTCGCCGATGCGCCCGAGGCCATTGCGCTGCCAGAGCTGCAAGAGGTGGCCACGCAAATGCCGGCGCTGGGCGCAGCGGTGGTGGCGCTGTACCGAAGCCATCTGGAGACCAAGGAGCGGCTCGAAGCGCTGTCCCTACAGCTGGGCGATGACCGCGCCGGCAGCAGCCAGACCGCCGCCATGCCGTTTGAGGTGGTGCGCGATTTCTTCTTCTCGCACCAGAACTACTTTGATGCGGTGGACCGCGCCGCCGAAAGCCTGGCCGCTCAGGCCCAGGCAGAGCGCCCGGGCAGGCCGCTGGCCGACTGGCTGCGTGAGCGCCTGGCGCTGGCGCACCAGGTGCGGGTGGAGTTGGTGGACAGCGCAGGCGCGAGCAAACGCCAGTTCGTCCCCGCCTCGCGCCTGCTGCAGCTGTCCTCTGCGCTGGGCACTGCGCAGCAGGCGTTCCAGCTTGCCACCCAGCTGGCGCTGCTCGAGATCGGCGACACGCTCGACAGCCTCAGCCAGGTGCCAACGCTCATCAGCGACCCCGCTGCCCGCAGGCTGGCGCGGCTGGGCCTGGCCAACTATTTTGCCGGCGCCCTGCTGCTGCCCTATGGGCCCTTTCTACAAGCCGCCGAGGCGCTGGGCTATGACATTGACCTGCTCGGCCAGCGCTTTGCCGTGGGCTTTGAGACCGTCTGCCACCGCCTGAGCACCCTGCAGCGGCCAGGCAGCCCGGGCGTGCCGTTTTTCTTTGTACGGGTGGACCGGGCCGGCAATATCTCCAAGCGCCAGTCGGCCACGCATTTCCATTTCAGCCGCACCGGCGGCACCTGCCCGCTGTGGAATGTCTACGAGGCCTTTGGCCAACCCGGCCAGGTGCTGGCCCAAGTGGCCGCCATGCCCGATGGCCGGCGCTACCTGTGGATTGCGCGCTCGGTCTCGGGCGGGCAACGCGGCTATGGCGCGCCGCGCAAGACATTTTCGATCGGCCTGGGCTGTGACCTGCGCCATGCAGCGCGCCTCGTCTATGCCAAGGGCATCGACCTGCAGGACCCGGAGCTGGCCACGCCGATCGGCATGGGTTGCAAGGTCTGCGAGCGCGACCACTGCCCGCAGCGCGCCTTTCCCTACCTGGGCAAAAGCCTGGCCGTCGATGAGAACGCCAGCCGCCTCACCCCCTACGGCTCGGGTGTCTGAATCTCCGCCAGCAGCTGGCCAAAACGCCGCTCGACATACTGCGCCGTCGGGCTGCGCTGTGCACCCTGGCGCCAGAGCATGCGCACCGACAGCGGGGGCAGCGCCAGCGCCGGGCAAGGCACCTCGCGCAGCGCCTGGCGGTTGCCTTCGTAGTGCGCGATATTGACGGGCAGCACCGCCCAGCCCAGCTTGTCGGCCACCATGTCAGCGATGTTGTAGAAGCTGTCCGAGCGCCACACGCGCGGGCTGTAGGCGCGCTCGTGCACATCCTCGGTATGCATCAGCAGCTGGCGGTGCTGGGCCAGTTGCTGCAGGCCCACCACCCGGCCATCGGCGAGCGGGTGGTCGGTCGCCACAAACACCCCCTGGGGCACGGTGCCCAGGTGGCGCTGCTCAAAATGCTGCAGCACCGGGCCCCGGTCGATATGCAGGGCCATGCCCGCCCTGCCCTCGCCCACATAGTCGGCCACCTCGCTGGCGGTGCCATTGAGCAGCAGCAGCTCCAGACCCGGGTACTGCTGCGCCATCTCGCGCAGCAGGCTGGCCACCGCCGTATAGGGCAGCGCCTCGTCAATCGCCAGCGACAGCTCGGCATCGGCCCCGCCACTCAGCGCCTGCGCGCGCTGGTCCAGCTGCTCGGCCTGGCGCAGCAGCTCGCGCGCTTCGAGCAGCAGCACCCGGCCCGCATCGGTGAGCTGGGCATTGCGGTGCGAGCGGTCAAACAGCACCACGCCCAGGTCCACCTCCAGCATGCCCACGGCGGTGCTGACGGCCGACTGCGCCTTGCCCAGGCTACGTGCAGCGGCAGAGAAAGAGCCACTGTCGGCGGTGGCGACAAACTGCCGCAGTTGTTCAACGGTCCATTCCATAGCCCGGTACTGTAGCTCATCCATCTGCATTATTGATGGATTCCAACTTTATCAATCGATTTTTATGGCGCAATATCGAACCATGCAATCGATCAATACCCAAGCACCAGCTCTGACGATGGCCTGGTGCCATGACCCCGCACAGTCGCCAGCGATCCTGGCGCTGTTCATGGGCCAGCTCAGTCCCCATTACATCTCCCATGGCGAGCTGCAGTCCCCGCGCGCCATCGCACCGGGCCAATGGAGCCCCCAGCTGGCCGACAACATGGCGCTGCAGATTGAGGCCACCCTGGCCGCGCCCGAAGCCAACGCGATGCAGCGCATCGCCACCGCCCACCAGGGCGATACGCTGGTCGGCGTCGCCTTTGTCTCGCTCGACGAGGCCCAGCTTGCGCCCACCCCCTTTGCCACCCTGGACGATCTGGTGGTCAGCCCTGCTATGCGCGGCCAGGGCCTGGGCGAGGCCTTGTTTGGCTGGGTCTGCGCCCAGCTTCAGGCAGAAGGCGTGCAGCGCCTGTTTCTGGAAAGCGGTATCGGCAACCAGGGCGCGCACCGGCTGTTCGAGCGCCTGGGCTGCCAGCCCGTGTCCGTCACGATGATGAAAGAGTTGGGAGTTTGACCATGGCATTGCATTCCAAAAGATGGCTGGTGCTGGCCATTGTGTCGATGGCGCTGCTGCTGATCGTCGTTGACATGACGGTGCTCTACACCGCCCTGCCCACCCTCACCCATGACCTGGCCGCCTCCACCTCGATGAAGCTGTGGATCGTCAACGCCTATGCGCTGGTGGTCGCGGGCCTGCTGCTGAGCACTGGCGCTTTAGGCGACCGCCTGGGCTACCGCCGCATGTTCATGCTCGGCCTGGTGATCTTTGGCTCCGCCTCGCTGGCAGCCGCCTATGCGCCCAATGCCGGGCTGCTGATTGCCGCGCGCGCCGTGCTGGGCCTGGGTGCGGCCATCATGATGCCTGCCACGCTGGCCATCATCCGCATGAGCTTTCCCGACCAGCGCGAGCGCTCGGTGGCCATTGGTATCTGGGCCTCGGTCGCCTCGGGCGGCGCGGCGCTGGGCCCCGTCGTCGGCGGCGTGCTGCTGGAGTACTTCTGGTGGGGCTCGGTGTTCCTGGTCAATGTGCCCATCGTGGCGCTGGCCTTGGTGTTGACCGTGTGGCTGATTCCCGCAGACCGCCTCAAGCACCAGGCCAGCCTGGCCGGCTGGGACTACAGCAGCTCGCTGCAGGCCATGGTCGCCATGGTGAGCCTGGTGCTGGGCATCAAGGAGCTGGCCAAGCCCGCGCCATCGCTGGTGTTTGCCGTGCTGATGGGGCTGCTCAGTGCCGCCGTGCTGTGGGTCTTTATCCGCCGCCAGCTCAGCCGGCCCCAGCCGCTGATCGAGCTGCGTCTGTTCCGCATTCCGACGTTCTCGGGCGGTGTGGTGGCTGCCGTGGTGGCTGCTGTGGCCCTGGTCGGGGTGGAGCTGGTGTTCAGCCAGCGCCTGCAGCTGGTGCTGGGCCTCAGCCCCCTGCAAGCGGGACTGGCCATTTTGCCAATCCCCGTGGCCGCCTTTGTCGCCGGCCCCATTGCCGGCTGGGCACTGTCGCGCCTGGGCACCCACCAGCTGATTGTGGGCGGCCTCCTCGTCACCGCCGTGGCGCTGTGCGCGCTGGCCATGAGCCTCAACAGCGATGCCCATGGCCTGCAGAAAATCGCGGTGCTAACCGTCCTGGGCCTGGGCGTGGGTGCCACCATCACCGCCGCATCGAACGCGGTGATGAACAGCGCGCCGCCCGAGCATGCCGGCATGGCCGCCTCGGTCGAAGAGGTGTCCTACGAGTTTGGTGGCGTGCTGGGCGTGGCCTTGCTGGGCAGCGTGCTGTCCTGGCGCTACACCAGCAGCCTGGTGCTGCCAGACAGCCTGCAAGGCGCCGCTGGCGGGGCCAGTGGCGCTAGTGACGGCATCGATGCGGCTTTGTTGGCTGCAGAAAAGCTGCCGCCGCAGGCTGCCACGCAGCTGCTGGGCCTGGCCCATGCCGCGTTTGACCAGGGCTTTATCGCCGTGATGGCCACTGCCGTGGTGCTGGTGCTGGCCGCCGCACTGGCCGTCGCCCTGCTGCGCAGCGGGAGCCCCAAGCGGCGCAGCCCATCTGCAAAACCAGCGGCCAACGCGGTGCCGGGTGTCACGGGTGACGGGCGCTGACCCCCAAAAGGCGCGTTAGAAAAAGTCCTTGTCGGGCAGCGGCTCGCCATGCACCGCCAGCTTGCCCAGCGCCAGCGCCTTGTACAGCGCCGGGTTGTGCGATGCCACGGTGCGGGCATTGCGCCAATGGCGGTCCAGGTTCTGCGTGCGCAAGGTCGACGAGGCACCACCCAGGTCAAACACTGCCGTGCCAGCCTGCAGCACCAGGCCGTCGACGATCAGCTTGGCCTTGGCGGCCAGCACCGCCGCATGGTGGGCCGTGTCCTTCAAGGCGGGGTCGCCTTCGGCGGTGGCGAGCGACGCATCCTGCGCATGGCTGGCTGCTGCCACCACTGCTTCAGCGGCAAACAGCTGGGCTGACAGGTCGCCGACGATCTTCAGCAACAGCGGATCTTGCGCCGGGGTATCGGCAGCGGCAAAGAAAAAGCCCTTGCGCGAGCGCTTGTGCAGCATCGCCGACGCATCACGCACAATGGCGCGCAGGATGCCGGTGTTCACCGCCGTCAGAAAGAGCTGCGGCAAGGTGCTCTTGTAGGGCCGGCTGTAGCCGGTGCCGGCGCTGTCCACAATGATCTCTTCGGGCTCGACCCGCACGTTCTCGAACAAGGTGGTGCCGCTGCCGGTCATGCGCTGGCCCATGGCATCCCAGTCATCGACCAGGTTCACGCCTTCGCGCCGGGTGGGGATGATGGCGGTGACATCGCGCTCTTGCGAATCGCGCGCCCGCACGATGACAAAATCCGCATACAGGCTGCCGGTGCTGTAGAACTTGGCGCCCGTCATGCGGAAATGCGCGCCGTCGGGCACCAGGCGCGTGAAGGTCTTCTCGCCGCTTCTGGCCTGCGCCAGCTCGGTATTGGCCAGGCCAAAGATGGCCCCCTGGGCCACCTGATCGCGCCAGAAATGCGCCTGCGCGCTGACTGGGTTGCGCGCAAAGCGCTCCACAAAGACAAAGTGGTTGCGCAGGATATGCGCGACGTTGGAGTCGGCAGCGCCCAGCGCAATCACCTGCTCCATCAGCCCCGCAATGCTGGCCCCCGTGCCGCCCTCGGCCACCGGCAGGCGGTAGGCACCAAAGCGCTGCTCCTTCAAGGCCTGGATCTGCGCAAACGGCAAAATGCGCTTTTCCTCGCGCTCGGCCGAGCCAGCGGCGATCTCGTCAAACAGCGCTTGCCAGTCGCTGCTGGCGGTTCCGCTGGTGGCGGTCTGCGCAGCAGGGGTCAGGGTCTGGGGATGGTCGATTTTCATAAACGGTTCTGCAAAAAGCGCGGGCCGGGCCCGGCGGGTGTATATGGAGAGGGGCTCAGGCCGCAGCCAGGCCCAGGTTGCCGCGCAAGGTGCTGGCGTTATAGGTTTCGCGGTAGACGCCGGCTTTGCGCAGCAGCGGCACCACCTGGTCGACAAAGTCTTCCAGGCCCGAAGGCAGCACGTCGTGCATCAGGTTGAAGCCATCGATGGCGCCGCTGCGGAACCAGCTCAGCATGTAGTCGGCCACCTGCTCGGGCGTGCCGACGATGGTGTTGTGGTTGCTGCCGCCGCCGTTTTGCGCGCGAATGAGCTCGCGCACCGTCCAGCCATGGCTGCGCGCCTTGTCCACCACGTTCTTGGCAAAGGTGGTCATGCCGTTGTCCGGCAGTCGCAGGTCTGCGCGCAAGGGCCGGTCCAGGTCGGCATGGCCAAAGCGGGTTTGCAGCAGGTCCGACAGGTAGTTCAGCCCCTGCTCGATCGGCACCAGATCGGCCAGCGCCTGGGCGCGCTGCTGCGCGGCCTGCTCGGTGGCACCCAGCACGGTGACCAGGCCGGGGAAGACCTTGACGGTGCTGCTGGCACGCCCCAGCGCATGCAGCCGGGCATCGAGCGCCTGGCGGTAGCTTTGCGCCTGCGCCAGCGACGGCGCCAGGGTGAACACCGCATCGGCATGCAGGGCGGCCAGGTCCAGGCCCGCATCCGAGCCACCGGCCTGCACCACCAGTGGCCGGCCTTGCGGGCTGGGCGGCACATTGATGGGGCCCTCGACCGCAAAGAACTCGCCCTGGTGCGCAATCGGGCGGATCTGCGCCGGGTCAAAGTACTGGCCCGTGGCGCGGTCGGCCACAATGCCGCCCGGCCCCCAGCTGGCCCACAGGTCCTTGAGCACCTGGCTGAACTCTGCCGCGCGCCGGTAGCGGTCGGCATGCGCCAGCGGCGCGCTGCGGCCAAAGTTGCGCGCGGCCTCGACATCGGCCGAGGTGACGATGTTTACCCCCGAGCGCCCGCCACTGACCAGGTCGAGCGACGCAAAGCGCCGCGCAATATTGAAGGGCTCGTTGTACGAGGAAGACACGGTTGCCAACAGGCCGATGTGCTGGGTCTTGGCCGCAATCAGGGCCAGCAAAATGCTGGGCTCGATCGCCGGAAACGGCCGGTGCAGGCTGTTGCCGGGAAAGGCCGCGCGGTCCGAGAAGAACACCGCATCAAAGCCTCCCCGCTCTGCGGTCTGGGCCAGGCGGACAAAATAGTCGGGTGTTACCGGCCACAGCGGGTCGTTCTGCGGCCACAGCCAGGCAGCGGCATGGGCGCCTGCGCCATAGATATTGAGGTTGAGGTGGAGTTGGGTAGGCTGGCTCATCGTGTGGGGCACACTGGGGATATCAAAAATAGGTTCAGCGCAGGCGAGGCATCAGGCCACGCGGGCCAGCGCGGGGCTGTCTGGCTCAACCTCGGCCGGCCGGGTCTTGAAGCGGCTGCGCGCCGGGTCGATGTCGAGCATTGCGCCGAGCAGGCTGCGGGTATAGGCATGGCGCGGCGCGCCAAAGATCTGGTCACGCGGGCCGGCTTCCACCACCCGGCCCTTTTCCAGCACGACGATGTCGTCCGAAATCGCATAGACGCTCTCCAGCCCATGGGCGATGAACACCATGCTCAGCTGCAAGTCCTTTTTGAGGCGCTGCAGCAGCGCCAGGATTTCGGCCTGCACCGAGACATCGAGCGCAGAGACGGGCTCGTCGCAGATCAGCAGCTGGGGCTGCACGCTCAGCGCCCGCGCAATGCAGACGCGCTGGCGCTGGCCGCCCGAGAGCTCATGCGCAAAACGGTCCAGGGCCGAGGCCGGCAGGCCCACCATGGCCAGCAACTGCGCCGCTTGCGCCCGCAGCTGCGCTGCCGTCCAGCCCGGTTGTTCGGCCAGCGGCTCGGTGATCAGCTGGCCAATGCGCATGCGTGGGTTCAGCGATGCATAGGGGTCCTGGAACACCATCTGGATGCTGGCAGCGGCGCGCACCGCCGGGTCGCCCAGATCGGCGCCCTCAAAGCGCAGGCTGCCGCCATCGGCCTGCGCCAGGCCGACGATGATGCGCGCCAAAGATGATTTGCCACTGCCCGACTCACCCACCAGGCCCAGGGTGCGGCCCCGTTGCAGCGAGAAAGACACGCCATCTAAGGCGAGGTGCTTGAAGGGTTTGAAATGCCAGGCACGGGGCTGCTGGTAGTACTTGCTCACGGCATCCAGCTGCAGAATCGGCGGCGCATCTTGCGCTTCTTGCGGCTGCTGCAAGGCGGCCTCTGCCAAGGGCTGGCGCACCACGGCCGGAATGCGCGGCGCCAGCGCCAGCAACTGCTGGGTGTAAGCGGCCTGCGGCCTGGCAAACAGCTGCTGCACCGGGGCGGATTCGACGATCTCGCCGTGGCGCATCACATGCACATGGTCGGCCACCTGGGCGACGACCGACAGGTCATGGGTGATCAGCAGCACGCCGACATTCGATTGCTCGGCCGTGCGCACCATCAGCTCCAGCACCTGGGCCTGCACCGTGTTGTCCAGCGCCGTGGTCGGCTCGTCGGCAATCAGCAAGGCCGGCTCGCCGGCCATCGCAATGGCCAGCATCACGCGCTGGCGCATGCCGCCCGAGAGCTGGAAAGGGTAGTCCTGCAGCAGCTGCGCCGGCCGGGGCAGGCCCATGCGGGCCAGCAGGTCAATGGCCTCGGCCCGGCGCTGGCGGCGCGTCAGCTGGCGCTTGTAGTACAGCACCTCTTCGATCTGGTCGCCAATGGTCAGCACCGGGTTCAGCGACGACAGCGGCTCCTGGAACACCATCCCCACGTCACCCCCGCGCAGGCTGCGCCATGCGGCCTTGTCCAGCTGGCGCAGATCGCGGCCATTGAGCATGGCCTCATCCGCGCTGAAGCGGGCATTGCTGGGCAGCAGGCCCAGCACGCTCAAGGCCGTCAAGGTCTTACCCGATCCGCTCTCGCCCACCAAGGCCACCACCTGCCGGCGTTTGACCTCTATATCCACTCCGCGCACCAGGCGCAGCGGCTCGCCGCCACCATGGGGCTGCAGTGTGACGCCGGCATTGCGGTAGCGCAGCACGGTGTCTGTCAGGCCTGTATGCAGCGCGGCAGGGCGAAGAATGGCGCCAGCCTGGTTGGCGGCGTGGGCAAGCGTTGGGGCAGCAGTCATGGCAGGCGTGGGTCCAGGTAGTCTCTGAGCCAATCGCCCAGCAAGATGATGCTAAAAACCGTGGCCGTCAGCGCCACGCCGGGGAAGGTGCTGATCCACCAGCTGGTGGCCAGCTGCTGGCGTCCGTCGGCCAGCATCTGGCCCCAGGAGATATCGGGTGGCTGGATGCCAAAGCCCAGAAAGCTCAAGGACGACTCCGTCAGGATGACGGTGCCAATGTTCAAGGTGGCCACCACGACGAGGGCCGGCAAGATATTGGGCAGGATGTGGCGCAGCAGCAGGCGCGAGGTGCGCACGCGGCTCACGCGCGCGGCAGCCACAAACTCCAGCTCCTTGACGCGCAGCACCTCGGCGCGCGCAATGCGGGTATAGATCACCCAGTTGGTGAGCGCTATCACCACAATCAGCGGCGCCAGGCCGGCGCCGGCCACCAGCGCGACTACCAGCATGAACAGCATGGCTGGAATCGCCAGGATGGCATCGACCACGCGCATCAGCACCTGGTCCAGCCAGCCGCCGCGCAGCCCGGCCAGCACGCCGATCGCCACACCAATGGCCCCCGAGAGCGCCACGGCCGCCAGGCCCACCATGACCGAGCTGCGCGCGCCATAGATGATGCGCGCCAGCATGTCGCGGCCCTGGCCATCGGTGCCCAGCGGGTAGGCCCACTGGCCCTTGTCCAGCCAGACGGGGGGCAGGTAGCGCAGCGACAGATTGCGTTTGACCGGGTCGGCCAGCGGCAGCAGATCGGCGCCCAGGGTGGTCAGCAAGATCAGCAGCAGCAAGATGGCGCCCAAGCGGCCACTGCGGCTGCGCCACAGCGCGCGCAAAAAGCGCTGCAGGCCCGAAGGCTGGGCCGCCACCACAGGCGCATCGGCCTGCAGGGCCGCGCCGGTATTCACCACCACGCCGCTCATAGCTTCATCCTTGGGTCAATCAGGCGGTAGACCACATCGGTGGCGAAGTTCACCAGCAAGGTCATCGCGGTGATCACCAGCACACTGATCTGGATCACCGCCATGTCCTTGGTGTTGATCGCCTGCACGATCAGCTGGCCCAGGCCCGGCCAGGCAAAAATGGTCTCGGTCACCAGCGCCCCGCCCAGCAGCGCCACCACGTGCAGCGAGGTCATCGTCACCGTCGGGATCGCGGCATTGCGCAGCGCATGCTTGCCAATCACCAACCAGTCGGGGATGCCCTTGGCATAGGCGGTGCGCATATAGTCCTGGCTCAAGGTTTCGAGCATGCTGGCGCGCACCAGCTTGGCCAGATCACCGGCAAAGGCCGTGCCCAGGGTCAGCGCGGGCATCACCAGGTGCGCCCAGGTACCGCTGCCCGATACCGGCAGCCAGCGCAGGCTGACGCCAAACACCAGGATCAGCATGATGGCGACCCAGAAATTGGGCATGGCCTTGCCCAGCACGGCTACGCCGGAGACCGCATGGTCCACCCAGCTGCCGCGCCGCAAGGCTGCCGCCACGCCAGCGGGCACCGCGATCAGCACGGCTACCAGCATCGATGCGGCAGCCAGCAGCAAGGTGGCGGGCAGGCGCTCGAGCACAATGGGCAGCGCCGAGCTGCCATAGCGGTACGAGGTGCCAAAATCGCCGTGCAGCAGGTTGCGCATGTAGTTGAGGTACTGCAGGTGCACCGGCTGGTCCAGCCCCCAGGCGGCCACCATGGCCAGGCGGTCGGCCTCCGAGGCCTGGTCCGGGATCATCATCACCGTCGGGTCGCCGGCCAGAAACACCAGTGCAAACACGATCAGGGTGACCGTGAACAGCACCGGCACCGCCTGGAGCAGCAGCCGCCACAAGGCCGAGAGCATCATGCGCGCCGCACTTGTTCAGCCGGGATCATCTCGTCAAAGCGGCCGGCAAACTGCACTCGCTTGTTGACGCTGTAGATCGCCTTGGGGTAGAGCACACCGATGCGGGCGCGGTCCTGGGTGATGATCTCCTGCGCGCGCCAGATGATGGCCTGGCGCTCCTTCTCGCCGGTGGTCGCGGGCAGCTCGGTTGCCAGGCGCTCGAACTCGGCGTTCTTCCAGTGCGGGTTGAAGCGCTTGAGCGAGCCCATGTTCAGGATGAAGGAGGCATCGGTGTAGGAGCCCATGCCCCAGAAATAGATCTCGCCGTGCGAATCACTGCCCACGCGGGCGTTGTAGATGCTCCACTCCTGCACTTCAAGCTGGGCATTGAGGCCGACATCCTGCAGGTAGCCGACGATGGCCTCGGAGACCTCGCGGTCCTTGATATAGCGGCCGCTGGGCGAGCCAAAACGGATCTTGGCCCCCTTGGCGCCTGCCGCCTGGATCAGCTGGCGGGCCTTGTCGGGGTTGAAGGAGTTGGCTGCCGTCAGGCGCGTATTGGCGTTCGGGATCTCGGGCGGGAACAGGCCGCGCGTGGCGGTGGCATAGCCATCGGCCACCACCTCGGCCAGCTCCTGGCGGTTGATGGCCAGGTCAATCGCTTCGCGCACCCGTGCATCGTGGGTGACCACGCCCGGCTCGGTGCGCAGATGCAGGCCGAAGTTGCGCGCAATATTGAAGGCGACGATGCCGGTATCCGCATTGGACTTGAGGCGGCCGATGTCCTCGGGCGGAATGTTCACCGCCAGGTCCACGCCGCCGGACAAGGCCTCGGCCACGCGCGTGGCGGTTTCAGGAATCGCGCGGATCACCACCCGCTCCCAGTGCGGCGCCCCACCCCACCACTGGGGGTTGCGCGCGAGCACCAGGCGGTCGGCCTTTTTCCACTCGACAAACTTGTAGGGACCCGTGCCGATGGGCTTGGCAAAGAAGGCCTCTTCGCTGCCCGCCGCCTTGAACGCGTGCTGGGGCAGGATCGAGCCGCCGTTGCCGACAAAGTTGTGCAGAAACAGCGGATCGGGCTTGCTGGTGACCAGGCGCACCCGGTGCGGGCCCAGCACCTCGACCTTTTCCACCGAGCGGAACTTCTCCACCGCGCTCAGCAGCTTGGGGTTGCCTTTCATGCGCTCGACGGTGAATTTCACGTCTTCGGCAGTAAAGGGCTTGCCGTCGTGCCACTGCACATCAGGGCGCAGCTCAAACACCCAGGTGCGCGGGTCTTCCTGCTTCCAGGACTGGGCCAGGCCCGGCGTGAAGGCCATCTTGCCGTTCGGGAATTCCTTGTTGACCAGGTACTCATAGAGATTGACCAGCGCCGACTGGGTGCTGTTGTTCTCGTGGTTGGCCGGGTCCAGGGACAAGATGTCGTTGCTCTGCGCAATCGTCAGCGTGGTGGATCCGGCCGCAAAGGCGGCCCGCGGCAGCGCAAGAGGCAGCGCGGCCAGGCTGGCCGTGGCGGCGGCGTTTCTCAGAAAGATACGGCGGCTGGTAGACATGGGGGTATTCGAATCAAAAAGAAAAAGGGGGAGAAGAGACAAGCAGGGGGCGCAGTGCGGGCCACGCTTGCCGCAGCCTCAGGCGCAGGGGCGGATCAGCCCAAACAGAACAGCGCCCGCTCTTGCGCATCGATCTGGGCGAGCAGGCCGGTTTCCCATGCCAGGTAGGCACGCGCTGCCGCCTTGTTGCCGCTGTGGCGGTCATGCACAAAAAACAGGTAGTCGATGCGCTCGGCGTCGCTTGGCACATCGGGGCTGGCCAGCACTGGCAAGCCCGCGCGCTGCCACTGCTCGGGCCCGTCGCTCAGCAGATGCCAGACGCCGCCCACATCGCGCGCAGCGGCTGCGGCCAGCGCAGGCTCGGGCGTGATGAACACGGTTGCCCGGGTCCCATCGCCGCGCTGCAGTAACGGCCGGATGGACCAGCGCGCACCGGCGATATGGCCAGCGCGGTAGCTGGCGCTGTCGCGCAGATCGACCAGATCATAGACAGTGGGGTCCGCAGCCAGCGCCGCACTGCTGATACGCGGCAACGCCGCTTCAGGCAAGGGCGCCGTGGGGATCGCCGGCAAGGCATCGGGCCTGGCCAGATAGGCCTTATGCCCCAGGCGCCGCAGCCAGACCGCCGTCATCGGCGCGCGCAGGCCATCGGTATCCACCAGCACAATGCGCGCATGGCGCGTGCCCAGGTACTGGTCGGTGGCCTGCACCAGCTGGCCGCCGGGCGCATGGGCGGCACCCGCAATCGGGCTGGCGGCAACTTCTTCGGGCGAGCGCACATCCAGCAGGTAGGTGGTGCGCTCGGGGTCGGCCAGCCAGGCGGCCAAGGTGGCGGCATCCAGGTGTGCCGCGCCCTGCTGCTCGCTCAGCTGGGCCAGCCGGGTGGCCACCTCGGGCGCCGGTGCACGGCGGTGTTCGGGGTAGCTGCGGCTTTGGCCATGCTCGAGCGGCAGGTCGTTCAAATACCAGCCCTGGGTGCCGTTCTCCAGCGCATAGATGGGGTTGGGCAGGCCCAGGTCGCGCAGGGTCTGCGCGCCCACAATGGAGCGGGTGCGGCCGGCGCAGTTGACGACCACCGTCGTCTGCGCATCCGGGATCAGATCGGCATGGCGCAGCGCCAGCTCGCCATTGGGGCAGCTGATCGCGCCGGGAATGCTCATCTTGTTGAACTCGGCCAGCGGCCGGCCATCGAGCACCACCAGCTTGCCGCCAGACGCTTGCAGCTGCTGCAATTGCTGCGCGCTGATATGGGGAGTGCCCAGCGCGGCCTCGGCCAGCTCGCCAAAGGTTTTGGATGGCAGGTTCACACCCTTGAACAGCACCAGGCCCGCCGCCTCCCAGGCGGCCACCCCGCCCTCGCTGATGGACAGATCGCTGTAGCCCAGCGCTGCCAGCGCCCGAGCGGCCCGGCTGGCAACACCGTTGCCGCCATCGATCAAAACAATGCGCGTGGACAGCCTGGGCACCAGGCGGGCGATATCGGCCTCCAGGCGACTGTAGGCCAGCGGGATGGCCAAAAATGGATGACCCTCCCCAAACTCGCCGGCTTCGCGCACATCCAAAAACGCGAACTCTTGGCCATCCCCCAACAGGGCTTTGACGGACAGGGGACTCAGTGCTTGCATAAAAACCATCATCTCTCGGACACAGCCCCAGACACAAAGGGGCATGGGGGAGAGCTGCGATTGTGCGCAAGGGCCCACTCGGCGAAAACGAATTAAATCTACTTAGCATATTTGCTGAGCGAGTATGGTGCGGCCGGCGAGGTGCGGCCGGCGAGGTGTGGCCGAACAGGTGCGACCACCCAGGTGCGGCCGGCTAGCCGCAGGCAGCAAAGCCCCAGCCTCAGCAGCGCGCGGACCCATCCTCCCGCGCGCTACCCACCACCAGCAAGGCGGCAGCCGCCACACCGGCCGCGGGCCAGAGCATCGCCGGCAAGTCCCATGCATCCCTCCCCTGCCCAGGCTCCCAGCCGATGCACGGGCGCTCGCAGCGCTGATCTATGGCAGCCTGGCCGAGGCGGCGTTCTGGATTGCCGATGGGGCCGACGGTGCGGAAGGGGTCGATGGCGCTGCGCGCCTGGAGCAATCCGCCGCAGGTCTGGATTTGCTGCTGCGTGGCCTGCTGGTGCAGCCGCAGCGTGGCTAGCTCTGGCGGCTGTGTGAGGTTGATGGTGACGACATGCCTCCCCGGCTTACTACGCCTAGGCAAGCACAGCGACTACAGATTCCGCAATGCCATGCCCTTAACCTGAAAGGGCAGCCAATACCGCGCTGCATCCCCCCTTCAACCGGAGACAGAGATGAGCAACCAGCAGCAACCCAACCAAAGTCCCAATGGCCAACAACCTGCCCAAAAGCAGCAGGACCAACAAAACCAGCAGCGCCCTGCCCAGCAGCAGCAGCAAGGCCGGGACCAGAACCAGCAGCAGCAAGCGCAGTCCCAGCAGCAGTAAACGCAATGGCGGCAGGGCGTCTGGCCCGCCCGGCACGCGCCCGGTTCCCGCCTAAAGGCCGCCCAAGAAAAAACCCGCCATTGCGGGTTTTGTGTCGTATCGCTTAGGGGCGAAATTGCGTTTGGTAATGTTTCAGTGCCAATTCCACATCCTGCAGGCGATCATATTGCGGGGAGCCCATAAAGGGCTCCAGATCCCGTAAACCAATCACTTCCAGTTCCAGACGCTCGTATTGCGCTTGCGTCACCACAAGCAGGTCTTCCGCTTCTCGCATAAGACCTCCTTTCCACCTGGTACCCAAATCCGTAAGTTTGGCTGACGATCCAGGTTCCACCACGATAGCGCCATCCAGGCATTTTGCAAAGTTCTTTTACAAGAACCAACGTCTGGTACACACCCGGGCGTATTCAGTATTCGGGCGTTTTCCAGCTGTCTGCGGTGATGGGCCGCGTCAGCTGCTCGATCTTGGCATCGATCAGCGACAGGCGCGCGTGCTCAATGGTGCCTTCTGCCGGGTGGTCGGCCAGCAACTCAGCGCCCTGGGCTTTCAAGGCATCCAAATAGGCGTCTTTCTCCTTGTCATTTCCGGTCTGCGTAGACATTCCTAGCCTCCAATGCTTTGGTGGTTAAACTGTAACAAAACTACTCCAAAACGCCAGCCAGCGATCTCAAAATTACGAAATAAGCAGAAAACGTCCTACAGCCACACCGAGGTGGAGCTGAGGTCTGTTATTTGCTTTGCGTAAGACTAACCTAGCTTATATGCACTGGGTTTATATAGAGGCATTTCGCCCGACACCCGTCAGTCGGCGGATGCATTGCCCGAACCGCCCAGCAGCTTCATCGCCGCCGTGATCGACACAGCCGCCTTGGCATAGCCATCCCAGGGCGCATTGCCTTGGCGAAAGCGCGCTTCGATAGAACGGAGGCCCCAGTGCGCGCCGCTGCTGACCTGGTCCAGCTCTGCCCAGCTGATGGGCACCGACACCCCCATACCCGGCCGCGCCCGCAGCGACCAGGCACTGACGGTGGTGGCGCCCCATCCATTGCGCAGGTAGTCGACAAAGATCTTGCCCTTGCGGTTCTGCGGGCCGCTCTTGGCCACAAAGCGCTGGGGCACGGTGGCAGCGAGGTGCTGCACGATGGCCTTGGAAAAGCCCTTGACGGTGTCCCAGTGGTGGCGGCGCTGGATCGGTACCACCAGATGCAGGCCCTTGCCGCCGCTGGTTTTGAGAAAGGGCTCCAAGCCAAGCTCCTGCAGCAGCACCCGCACCAGCTCGGCCGCTTCCTGCACCGCCGGCCAGGCCAGGCCTTCGCCCGGGTCCAGGTCAAAGGTCATGCGGTCGGGCCGCAGAATCTTGTCGCGCCTGGCGTTCCAGGTGTGGAGCTCGACCACATTGAACTGCGCCGCCTGGGCCAGGCCCTCTGCTGCGGCAATGGCCAGCAGCGGCGGGTGCTCCGGGTCCAGCGACGGGGGCAGTTGCACGATGCCGGCCTTCGCGCGAGACTGCAAATGCTTTTGAAAGAAATGCTCGCCGTCCACACCATCCGGCGCACGCAGCAGCGACGTGGGCCGGTCCTGCAAGTGCTCCATCATCAGCGGCGCCACCTGCTCGTAGTAGCGCACCACGTCCAGCTTGGTCACGCCCGTGCTGGCATCGATGATGCGATCACCATGGCTGACTTCAATGCCGCCGGTAGCGCAGGGGGTTTTCTTGCGGGTAGGCATGGTGGCTGTTCTCTCCCGGGTGATCTGGTTGGCGGGCTTGTCCTCGCGCAAGCCATGGAAGACCGCATGGCGCACCCGGCCCTGGCCGGTCCAACCGGCAAAGGCGATTTCTGCGACCAGCTCGGGACGAACCCAGATGGCCGCATAGTCAATGCGCTCGGGGTCGACAAAGGGGCATGTCTTGGCCTGGATCTTTTGCAACTGCGCCGTCAGCGCGCGCAGGCTGGCCTCGTTAAAGCCGGTGCCGACATTGCCGGCATAGACCAACTGGCCATCGCTGCCATGTACCCCCAGCAGCAAGGAGCCCAGACCGGTGCGCGTGCCTTTGGGACGCGTGTAGCCGCCAATGACAAACTCCTGGCGCTGGCCGCATTTGAGCTTGATCCAGTCTGCCGAGCGGCCCGCATGGTAGGCAGCATCCTTGCGCTTGCCGACCATGCCCTCCATGCCCAGTGCGCAGGCCGAGGCCAGCAACTGCGCCGGATCGCCGGCAAAAGCCTCGCTGATCCGCACGCTATTGCCCAAGCCCGGGCTGGCATCCAGCGCCGCCTGCAGCGCATCGTGCCGTGCCTGCCAAGGCTGGGCACGCAGATCCTGGCCATTGGCAAACGTCAGATCAAAAAGGTAGTAGACGAGGTCGGTCGTGCCCTCCCCATCAAACGCGTTTTGCAACCGCTGAAAATCGGGGAGCCCTTGGTCATTGAGCGCTACCACCTCGCCATCCAGCCAGGCGTCGTTGAGCTGCAGATGCTGCAGGGCCGCTGCCAGCGCCGGCATCCTGGCCGTCCAGTCCTTGCCATTGCGCGTCCACAACTGCAGCTTGAGGCCTTTTTTGCGGGCTGCCATGCGGTAACCGTCCAACTTCAGCTCCCAGGCCCAGTCCTCGGCGTTTTGCGGTGGCGCGTCCGCAAGCACGGCCAGCTGGGGCGCCATTGTGGCGGGCAAAGCAGCATTTTTTGCTATGGCCTTGCTGGATTTACTGCGCTTGGCAGCCGGCTTGGCGCGGGTCTCGGTGGCCACCGCACGCTGCTCACTGGCCACGCTGTCAGGCCTGGCGGTCACAATGTCCAGCTCTTCTTCCTTGCGCGCAAAGTCATCGGCTTCCTTGATCAGCAGCCAGGGCGGTTGGCGCTCACCCTCCTTGCCCTTCATGCGCACCAGGGTCCAGCGCCCGCCCAGCTTCTGGCCCCGCAGCTCAAAATGGAGCTTGCCCTTGCGGTAGCCCTCGTGCGGGTCGGCGAGAGGCAGCCACAGGCCCTTGTCCCAGACGATCACCTTGCCCGCGCCATAGTGGCCAGCGGGTATCTGGCCCTCAAAGCGGTTGTACGAGATCGGGTGGTCTTCCACCTGCACGGCCATGCGCTTGTGGCTGGGGTCCAGGCTCGGCCCTTTGGGTACTGCCCAGCTTTTCATCACGCCATCGAGCTCAAGCCGTAGGTCGTAGTGCAAGTGGCTGGCCCAGTGCTTCTGAATGACAAACTGCAGCTGGCCCGCGACCGATTCCCCGCCGTCGGCCGGCTCAGGGGTCTTGGCAAAGTTGCGCTTGGCTTGGTATTTGTCCAAGGAGCTGGGCATGCAGAGCCTCCGGGCGCCAGGCCACTAAGCCGCACGGCGCCGGGCAGGCGCGGCCTTGCGGGCGCTGGCGGATTTGGTGGCTGGCTTGGGCTTGGCCTGGGGTTTAGCCGCTGCGGCTGCCGCTTTGGCTGGGGCACTGGCCTTGGTCTTGGCCGGCGCGGCCTTGGGCTTTCGCGCAGCGGGCTTGCTATCGGCCGCCTTGGCACCACCGGCCAGGCTGCGTCTGAGCAAGGCAGTCAAATCCAGGATCTCGCCGCTGCCCGATACCGGCGATTCCTTGGGCGCCTGCACCACCTCTTCGACCTCGCCCGATTTAACCTTGGCATCGATCAGCTTGTGGATCTCTTCGGAGAAGGAGTTTCTGAAGTCGTCGGCATTCCAGGCCTGGGCCTTGTCCTCGATCAAGGCGACTGCCATGTCCATCTCGGCGCTGCTGATGCCGGCGGCCTTGGCCGATTGGGGAGGCAGGTTGAGCTGCTCGAACGAACGGATATCGCCGCCCCAGCGCAGCAGATTCAGCACCAGGGCCCGGCCGCAGGGCACCAGCACGGCCAGGTGCTGCTTGGTCTGGATGACGACCTTGGCCACGCCCACCTTGTTGGTCTTGCGCAGCGCCTCACGCAACAGCGCATAGACTTTTTCGCCGCGCTTGAGGGGCGCCGTGTAGTAAGGCCGCTCCAGGTAGATCAGCGGAATGTCATCGGCATCGACAAAGGCCTCGATCTCGATGGTCTGCGTGGTTTTGGGAAAGGCCGCGCTGATCTCCTCCTGGCTCAGGATGACGTAGCGGCCGTCTTCGTACTCCACGCCTTTGACGATATCGCTGCTGGCAATCTCCTTGCCGGTGCGCTTGTTGATGCGCTTGTAGCCGACCGGCTCCATCGAGCGTTTGTCCAGCCAATCAAAGTCAATGCCCGAATCGCGCGTGGCCGTGTACAGCCCAATGGGGACATGCACCAGCCCAAAGCTGATCGCACCTTTCCAGATGGTGCGTGTCGATGTCGGGGCATTGCCTTGCTGCTCTTTCATGCCGGCCTCCTAGGTATGCGGCCAGTGTGCACGCGTCACGGCCGCACCGCTGAGAGCAAATGGCAACGCGCGCAGGGAACTTCCGACCATCTGCATGCCAGCGCGGTCTGACAAAAAGACCCATCACTCCAATCCTGCACCAGCCTTAGCTGCCAACTCGCTTGGATGACTCCATGCGCGGGCGCACAAATCCTACAGACCTGGGGCGCAGCAGCAGCGAACCTAGTAGGCATACGACCGAGGAGCACGACATGAGCAGCACCAAGCCAGACACCCCTACCGACACCCGGCCCGCAACCCAACCTAACTATCCTGAAGACGAAAGCATGGACCCGGTGGGCGAGCCCTATCCCGAGCAGGAGCCGCTGGCACCCGAGCCCGGCGAGGACCCTCCCCACCCGCCGTTCTCGCCCAGCACGGAGCCCGATATTCCACAGGATCCCGAATCCGAGCGCGTCATCAGCCCCGAGCCGCTGGATCCCTGATGGCCAGCCTCTCGCCGCTGCCGCTGCCGCTGCCGCTGCCTAGCGATGCGGCACTTTTCCTCGACTTTGATGGCAGCCTGGTGCCCATTGCGCCAACGCCCGACAGCATCGCCGTGCCTACCGGGCTGGTGCCCTTGCTGCGCGATCTGCAGGGGCGGCTGGGTGGCGCGGTGGCCATCATCTCCGGACGGGAGATTGCGGTCCTTGACGCCTACCTGCAGCCCTTGCAGCTGGCCTGCGCCGGGGCCCATGGCGCGCAGCGCCGCAATGCCAGCGGCCAGCAGTGCAACGATGCGCCCGGTGATATCTCGGCCGTGATCGACGCCTGCGAGCAATTGGCTAAGGCGCACCCTGCCCTGTATGTCGAGCCCAAACAAAGTGGTGTCGCCCTGCACTACCGCCGCGATCCATCGCTGGAGGACCTGTGCCTGCGCAGCCTGCAAGCAATGCTGGCCCACAGGCCTCAGTGGACGCTGCTGCGCGGCAAGCAGGTGCTGGAGATGCTGCCGGTGGGCGCAAGCAAGGGCCGCGCCATAGATGCCTTTATGCAGGAGCCGCCTTTTGCCGGCCGCACGCCGTTTTTCGTCGGAGACGACATCAGCGATGAAAGCGGCTTTGCCGCAGTGCTGGCCGAGCGCGGCGTCGCCATCAAGGTGGGCGCGGGTGTGAGCTGCGCCAGCCACCGCCTCGATGACGTGGAGGCCGTCTACCACTGGCTTCAAGCCGCCTGCACGCAGCACCGCATGCTGAGCGCGCTGGGCCGGCCGGCGGAGGTGCAGCCATGAGCCGCCTGGTCGTTGTCTCCAACCGCGTCGCCGACCCGCAGGATGCCGCGCCCGGTGGCCTGGCCATTGCGCTGGAGGAGGCGTTGCAGCGCCAAGGCGGCCTGTGGTTTGGCTGGGGCGGCACGGTCAGCGAGCAATCCCCGCCCCCACTCTGCATCCGTCCATGGAAGGCCGTGACCGTCGCGACGACCGCGCTGGAGCGCTGCGACCATGACAGCTACTACAGCGGCTTTTGCAACAGCACGCTCTGGCCCGTGTTCCACAACCGCCTGGATCTGGCCGCATTCGACCCGCGCTTCTACGAAGGCTACCGGCGCGTCAACCGCCAGTTTGCGCAGCAGCTGATGCCGCTGCTGCAGCCCGATGACGTGATCTGGGTGCATGACTACCACCTGATGGCGCTGGCGTCTGAATTGCGCGCGCTGGGCTGCCAGCAGCGCATCGGGTTTTTTCTGCATATCCCCTTTCCGCCGCTGGTGGCCCTCGGGGCCGTGCCCCAGCACAAGGCCTTGATGCAGGCCTTGATGGACTTTGACCTGGTGGGCCTGCAAAGCCGGCAGGATCTGCAGCATTTTGAGAGCTATGTGCTGGCCCAAAGCGATGGCCGCATCAGCCACCGCCACCACTACCGTGCCCATGGCCAGCAAACGCGCTGCGAGGTGTTTCCGGTGGGCATCGATGCGCGCGCCTTTGCAGCGCTGACCACCACACCCCCGGCGCAGCAGGTGCAAGCCACACTGGCGCAGGAATACCGCCAGCGCCGCTTGGTGGTGGGCATTGACCGGCTCGACTACTCCAAGGGCCTGCCCGAGCGCATCCACGCCTTCCGCGATCTGCTCGAGCGCCACCCGGCCCACCGGCGCAGCGCCAGCCTGGTGCAGATTGGTTCGCCCACCCGCGAGCACCTGCAGGCCTATGCCGATATCCGCAGTGAGTTTGAGTCGCTCTGCGGCGCCATCAATGGTGATTTTGGCGAGCTCGACTGGATGCCCGTGCGCTATATGCACCAGGTGCTCACGCGTGCCCAGCTGGCGGGCCTGTGCCGCTCGGCCGCCGTGGGCCTGGTCACGCCCTTGCGCGATGGCATGAACCTGGTTGCCAAGGAATTTATCGCCGCCCAGGACCCGGCCGACCCCGGGGTGCTGGTGCTGTCGCGCTTTGCCGGCGCGGCCGAGCAGCTGCAAGAAGCCCTGCTGGTCAACCCCTATGACGCGCACAGCACCGCCAACAGCATCGACCAGGCGCTGCAGATGCCGCTGGCCGAGCGCATCGAGCGGCACCAGCAGCTGCTGGCCCGTATCGAGGCCGAAGATGTGCACTGGTGGTGCCAGCGCTTTTTGCATGCGCTCCACCAGTGCCAGCCTGCGCTTGCGCGCAAGCCGCGCATTGCCGTTGCAGCCAGGAGCGCTGTGCTCGATGCAGAACCCGACCTGCCGATGACCCGCCCCACGCGGGATGGCAGCTTTCCCTATCTGCGGGTAGTGCCAGGCGGAGGCCCTGCGCAGCCCAGCACCACGGCCGCACTGCGCAGGGGCGGTTGAAGGATGCATGCCTCTACCGCACTTGAAGACTTTCTGACCGGCTCCGAGACGCAGGAGCCCGGACAGACGCTGCGCGACCTGGTCGCACAGGGCCTGGACCAGTTGCCCCTGCCCGGCCAGGGCCAGACCCTGGCGCGCTGGCGGGCACTGGCCGCGGTGGCCGCCAGCAACCTGAGTCTGGTCAAGCTGTTTGAGGGCCACACCGACGCCCTGGCCATTCTGGCCGAACTGGGAGCCCAGGCGCCCGCAGCGGCGCGGACCTGGGCCGTCTGGGGTGCAGAGCCGCCGGGCAACCGGGTGCAGGCCACGCCCATCAGCGCCAGCGCTCACCTGGCCCCCGGCAGCGAGGTGCTGCTGAACGGCACCAAGGCATGGTGCTCGGGCGCGCACAGTGTGGACCATGCGCTGGTAACCGCCTGGCTGTCCGATACCGAGCGCTGCCTGGTCACCGTCAACCTGCTGCAGCCTGCGGTGCAGGTCAGCAGCGAGGGCTGGCAGGCCGTGGGCATGGCCGACAGCGGCAGCGTCGATGTACAGCTGACCGGCGCCCGCGCCAGCTTGGTGGGCAGCCCGGGCGCCTATCTGAGCCGCCCGGGCTTTCAGCATGGGGGCGCCGGCATTGCCGCCTGCTGGTATGGCGCCAGCGCCCGCATTGCAGGCCAGCTGCTGCGCGCCTGCCGCAACCATGCCGAGCCCCATGCCTTGGCCCACCTGGGCGCGGTGGATGTGGCGCTCTCGGCCACCGCTGCGCTGCTGCGCGCCACCGCAGCCCATATCGATGCCCAGCCCGAGCAGCCCTGGACCCGGGAGGTGAACCGCACCCGCCTGGCCGCCGAGGCTGCTGCCCAGCAAGTGCTGCAGCATGTGCCGCGCGCGCTGGGCCCGGGCCCTTTTTGCAAAGACCGGTCGCTCGCCTTGCTGCTGGCCGACCTGCCGATTTTTATCCGCCAAAGCCATGCCGAGCGTGATCTCGCCGCGCTCGGCCAAGCGATCGCACAACAGGAGAACAACGCACCATGGAAGCTCTGATGCCCCGCCACATCGAAGGAGAAGGCACGCCCGAACTGCAATGGCAGCCCTGGCTGGCCCAGGCAGCATTGGGCACCACGCCGCTCGAGGAGCTGCTGCAAGGCTGCGCGCGGGTGGTGATTGTCTCGCCCCATCCTGATGACGAAATCCTGGCCACGGCCGCCATCATGCAGCACTGCGAGGCCAACGCGCTGCCCTGCACGGTGATCGCGGTCACCTCGGGCGAGGCCAGCCACCCGGGCTCGCGCCTGTGGACGCCGGACCAACTGGCCCAGGCCCGCGAGCGTGAAAGCGCCCAGGCGCTGGCCCTGCTCTGCCCGGGCAGCCAGATCATCCACCTGCGCATCCCCGACGGGCAGGTGCAGGACCACCAGCCCCAGCTCGAATCACGCCTGCAGCAATTGCTGCGCCCGACCGATGCGGTCTTCTGCCCCTGGCGCTACGACGGCCACCCCGACCACGAGGCCACCGGCGAGGCCTGCGCCGCCGCCACCGCCGATGTCGGCAGCCGCTTGTTTGAGGTGCCGATCTGGACCTGGCATTGGGCGAGCCCCGGCGACCAGCGCGTGCCTTGGCAGCAGGCCGTGCGCATGCCGCTGAGCGCCGAACAGCTGGACCGCAAATGCCTGGCGCTGTCCTGCTTTCGCAGCCAGTTGCTGCCCGACCCGTCCACCGGCAGGCCCGCCATCCTGCCGCGCTGGGCCACGGCGCGCCTCTTGCGTAACTTCGAGGTGATACTGCGATGAACCAACGCCAACACTTTGAACAGCTCTACCAAAGCTCCTCCGACCCCTGGGCCGTCAAAACCGCCTGGTACGAGCGGCGCAAGCGAGAGCTGCTGCTGGCATCGCTGCCGCGCGAGCACTACCGCCACGGCTTTGAACCCGGCTGCGGCAATGGCGAAACCACGATGGCGCTGCTGGAGCGCTGCGACCAGCTTGTGGCCGCGGACTTTGCCGAATCAGCCGTGCTGCTGTGCAATGCCCGCATCCAGCGGGAAGACCGGCGCCAGCTGCACCTGCAAAAGCTGCAGCTGCCGCAGGAGTGGCCGCAGGTGCCGCCCGGCGGCTTTGATCTGCTGGTGGTCTCCGAGCTCGCCTACTACCTGGATGATGCCGATCTGGCGCTGTTCAGCGAGCGCTGCCTGACCTCGCTGGCAGCGGGCGGGCACTGGCTGATGTGCCACTGGCGCCACCAGGCGCCCGACCTGCTGCAAAACGCCGACACCATCCATGCGCAAATCGGGGCCAGCGCCGCACTCAAGACCGTGGTCGAGCACCGAGAGACCGATTTCCTGCTGGAAGTCTGGGAAAGGCTCTGAACCCATGATCGGCATCTGCATCCCCGCCCACAACGAAGAAGACTTGATGGGCGCCTGCCTGGAAAGCGTCGCCACGGCCAGCCTGCATCCCGACCTGGGCGCCGAAGAAGTCAAGGTGGTTGTCGTGCTCGACAGCTGCAGCGATGGCAGCGCCGCCATCGCCCGGCAATGGCCCTTTGTCACCCTGCAGGTCCATGCCCGCAATGTCGGCCGGGCGCGGGCTGCCGGGGTCCGCCATCTGCTGCAGCACCAGGCGCGCTGGCTGGCCTTTACCGATGCAGATACCCGTGTGGCCCCCGATTGGCTGGCAGTGCAGCTGTCGCTGGGGGCCGATGTGGTCTGCGGCACCGTCGGGGTGGACAGCTGGGCGGCCCATGGCGCCGATGCGCAAGCTGCGCGCCTGCGCTTTGAATCGGGCTACCAGGACCGCGACGGCCACCGCCATGTGCATGGTGCCAACCTGGGCCTGTCGGCCCATTGCTACCAGCAGGCGGGCGGCTTTGATGCGATGGAGTGCGGCGAAGACCAGGCGCTGGTGGACCGCCTGGCCGCGCTGGGCGCGCAGATCGCCTGGAGCGCCCTGCCACGGGTGCTCACCAGTGGCCGCCCTTTTTCCCGCGTGGAGCATGGCTTTGCTGGCGCCATTCGGTTAGCAACCCAGCCGGGGTAAGCCCGCCCGCCGCCCGGCTCGATGCCTGTGGCAGCAAGCCACGGGCAAAAGCACTACAGCCAGTCAGCTGAAACCTGTTGACATTCCTCGGACAACGCCTACACCGCGCACCAGCCCTTCGCCGCGATCATGGAGGCATCGAAGAAAGGAGTTCGTCATGCAACACCAGCCATCTTTTCCGATGCTGACCATGCCAACCCGACCCTTAGTCGCGCAGCGTGGTGAAAAGCAAAACCGCTATGTTCCAGCGGTGTCCACAGATATCAGCAAGACCTTCGAGAAGTACCGCCGCCTGGCCGCGCTTCAAAACGCCAAGCAGTTGGCGACTTAGCCGTTTTTCTTGCCGAGTTCATGCTTTCCCCTCCATCCGGTTCAAACTTGCATGAACGGCTCACATTGAGCATCGGCCTTCTTCTACCGGCCTATGCCGCCCCTTGGGCATGGCCACCAACGCAACAGCCCGCCAAAGGGCGGGCTGTGGGCAGATGGGAGCCTTCCAACTCAGCCCGCCGCAGTCTTGGCAGGGCCCCCTGCCCGGGTCGCGAGCCAGCACAAAATGGCGCCACCGCAGACCATCGCAGCCCCTTGCCAAAACGCCAACGACAGTGGCGCGCGCAGCAGCACAGTGGACAGCGCGGCCGACAGCACGGGGATAAAGTAGGATGCGCCGGCCAGCACGGTCACGTGGCCGTGCAGGATGCCGAAGTTCCAGGCGCCGTAGCCAAAGCCCATCGCGGCAGCGGCCAGCACCAGGTAGACGATCGCCTCGCCGCTGAAATGCATCGCGCCACCGCCACCCAGCAGGTACTTGGCCCAGAGGGTGATCGACACCAGGATAAAGAACAGGGTCACGCCATTCTTGCCATGGGCGATACGCGCCGTGACCGTGCAATAGGCCGCCCAGATCAGCGCGCCGGCAAAGGCCAGGCCGTAGCTCAGCGGGTTGTCGCGCACGTTGTGCAGCATGCCTGCCATGTCAAAGCCCTGCTCGCCGCCCAGCACCCAACAGATGCCAACGATGGACAGCACAAAACCCGGCACGATCAGAAAATTGCTGTGCTGGCGGTTGAACAAAATGGCCGCGACGATGGTGAAGGTGGGCCAGAGGTAGTTGACCATGCCCACCTCAATGGCCTGCTGCGCCGTGTTGGCGTAGCCAATGGACAGCGACAGGCACAGCTCATAGACCACAAACAGCAGGCTGCCCCAGACCAGGTACTGGCGGGGAAAACTGCGCAGCTGGCGGGGGCGCGCACCGCCCACCGTTAGCAGCAAAAAGACCGACGCCAGGCTGTACATCAGCGCCGCGCCGCCGGTGGCACCAAAATGCGTACTCACGCTGCGGATCAGGCCGACGATGGCGCTCCATAAAAGCACGGCCACGAGGCCGATCAAGGTGGCCTTGTTCTTGTTTTGCATGGTTGTTCAAAGGTTGCAGGCACAGCGCCCAGCCATGCTTGGCCGGGCGCTGCGCCTATTGTCGCTGCCGCATCAGTCCTGCGTGTCGATCCAGATGGTTTTCATCTCGGTGTACTGGTCATGCGCCCACTGGGATTTGTCGCGGCCGCCAAAGCCCGATTCCTTGTAGCCGCCAAACGGCGTGGTGACATCGCCCTCGCCAAAGCAGTTGACGGTGACCACACCGGCATGGATAGCACGCGAGACTTTGATGGCCTGGCGCAGGTCATCGGTGTAGACCGAGGCAGCCAAGCCATAGACCGAATCATTGGCCAGCGCAATCGCCTCGTCCACGGTGCGAAAGCTCGTCACCGCCAGGATGGGGCCAAAGATCTCCTCCTGGAACAACCTGCTGTCCGGGCCCACGCCATCGACCACGGTGGGCTGCACATAGACGCCCTGCTCCGTCTGGCCGCCATAGGCCACGGCCAGCTTTTCCGCCTGGGCCTGCGCAAAGTAGGAACTCACCTTGTCGAAATGCGCCTTGCTCACCATCGCGCCCAGGCGGTTGTCCGGGTCCAGCGGGTCGCCCATCTTCCAGGCGCGCATCTGCTCGCCGATGTGGGCCAGCAGGTCGGCCTTGATGTCTTCGTGCACGATCAGGCGCGACGAGGCCGAGCAGTTCTCGCCCATGTTCCAGAAAGCACCGGCCACAATGTGCTGGGCGGCAGCGGCCAGGTCCTGCACATCGCGCAGCACCACGGCCGGGTTCTTGCCGCCGCACTCCAGCACCACGCGCTTGAGGTTGGACTCGGCCGCGTACTGCAGGAACAAGCGGCCGGTGTCGGTCGATCCGGTAAAGCTCACCATGGTCACATCGCGGTGGCGGCCCAGCGGCGCGCCCACATCGCGCCCGCCCCCGGGCAGCACATTGAACACGCCCGCTGGCACCCCTGCCTGGTGGGCCAGCTCAGCCACGCGCAGGGCCGTCAAGGTGGTTTCCTTGGCAGGCTTGACGACGATGGAGCAGCCCGCTGCCAGCGAGGGGCCGATCTTCCAGGCCAGCATCAGCAGCGGAAAGTTCCAGGGCAGCACCAGGCCGACCACGCCAATCGGCTCACGCACCACCAAGGCCAGCGCATTGCCACCCACCGGCGCCGTGTGGTCGTAGATCTTGTCGATCAGCTCGGCATGCCAGCGGATGGTGTGGATGGCCTCGGGCACATCGGTGTTCTGGCATTCGCGGATGGGCTTGCCGCTGTCCAGCGTTTCCATCACCGCCAACTCATGGGCATGCTGCTCCAGCAGTCCGGCAAAGCGCAGCAGGATGTGCTTGCGCGCATTGGGCGACAGGCGGCTCCATCGGCCATCCTCGTACGCCGCCTTGGCCGCAGCCACCGCCAGGTCCACATCGTCGGCATTGCAGGCCGCAATCTGGGCCAGCAGCTGGCCGGTGGCCGGGTTGGTGGTCTCAAAGGTCTGGCCCGACAAGGCGGGGCGAAACGCGCCATCCACAAAGGCCTGGGTGGGCAGCGTGATGCGGTGGGCCAGTTCGGCGTACTGGGCGGCGGTCAGCAAAGGGGCGGCCATTATTGCTGGCCTCCGGTGATGGCCGCGACATCGCGCTGGAGCTGGTTGAGCACGGCTTGCAGGCCCTGCTTTTCTTCGTCGTTCAAGCCTTGGAGCGGTGCGCGCACGCCACCGGCCTGCAGGCCGATCAGCTCGCAGCCATGCTTGATGGCCTGCACAAACTTGCCGCCTTCGAGGAAATCCATCAACGGCATCAGCGCGGCCATGATGCGGCGGCCCTTGTCAAAATCCTTCTCGACCACGCAGGCCTGGTACAGCGCAATGTGCTCGCGCGGGATGAAGTTGGAGCCCGCGCAGACCCAGCTGCGCGCGCCCCAGGCAAAGAACTCCAGCGCCTGGTCGTCCCAGCCGCAGGACAGGCCGATCTGCGGAAATTCGCAGGCCAGCATGTGCAGCTGGCCGGTCTGGCCCGAGCTTTCCTTGATCGCGACAAAGTTCTTCGAGGCCTGCGTCACGATCCGGAAAAACTCACGGCCCATCGACATGCCCATGCGGCCGGGGTAGTTGTAGAGCATGACCGGCAGGCCAGCGGCGGCATCGATGGCCAGCGCATGGGCGGCGTTCTCGGCCTCGGTGGGCAGCGCATACGGGGGCGTGCCCACCAGGATGGCATCGGCCTTGATCGCCTTGGCCAGCTTGGCGTATTCGACCGATTCCTCGGTGCGCACCGCGCCGGTGCCGATGATGAGCTGGGTACGGCTGCCGATCACCTCTTTGGCATAGCGGGCCAGGTCCAGGCGTTCCTGCGTGCTGTGGGCGTAGTACTCGCCGGTGGAGCCGGCAATGATGATGCCGTGCACGCCGGCGTCGATCAGGTGCTCCAGCACCTGGCTGAATGCAGCGTTGTCGATGGCGCCATCGGCGCGCAGGGGCGTGATCGCGGGGGTGTAGATGCCTTCAAAGTTCATGGTCGTCTCTGTTGGGTAAAGAATGGGTGGAGGGAATAAGCGCCGCAGTGCCAACCGCAGCGCGAAGGATCAGCGTTGGAGCGATGCCGCCTCTTCAAGGCTCATCGCACGGGTCTCGGGCGCCAGCAGCACCGATGCCACCAGGCCGACCACGGACACGGCGGCGGCCGCATACATGGTGTGGCCGATGCCAAAGCTGGCCAGCGAGGCGGGCACCAGCCAGGTGCCAATCGCAGAGCCCACGCGTGTCATCGACGAGCCGACACCAACGGCAAAGGCGCGGATCTCGGTGGGGAACAGCTCATTGGGGTAGACCAGCTCGAGCACCTGGGCGCCGCCGATAAACAGGGCATAGGCGCCAAACAGCAGCAGCACCACCACCTCGGAGCCGCTCGAGAACGCGCCCAGCCCCAGCAGCGCCAGGCTGGACCAGAGAAAGCTGTGGATGATCAGCGGGCGGCGGCCCATGCTGTCGATGAGGCGCGTGGCAATCACGCAGCCCACGACAAACAGCAAGGTGATCAGCACCGAGCCATACGAGGCCCAGTCGCCCTTGAGGTTGAGCGCCTGCAGCACCACCGGCGCAAAAGAGTAGACCGCAAACATCGGCACCACGGCTGCGGTCCAGAACACGATGACAAACAGCATGCGCTTGCCATAGCCCGAGTGCAGCAAGCTGCCCAGCGACACCTTTTGCGCCGAGGCCTGGGCCGGCATATTGGCCAGCGAGAAGCTGGGGCCGTAGACCTTTTTGATGACCTGGTCGGCCTCGTCAAAGCGGCCCTTGTTCATCAGCCAACGGGGCGATTCGGGCGTGCCCAGGCGCACCAGCATCAGCAAAGCACCCAGCACGGCCGAACTGGCCAGCACCCAGCGCCAGCCGTCAGGCCCGCTGTGCGCCAGGATGAAGTTGCCCACGATATAGGACAGCGCAGCGCCGACAAACCAGAGGATGGTCAGGCCCGCCAGGCGCGGGCCCCGGTTCTTTTGTGGCAGAAATTCGGCCAAGAGCGAGCCGGCTACCGGGTATTCCAGCCCCACGCCCATGCCCACCAAAAAGCGCAGGATGAACAGCGCCGTGCCCGACTCGACCCAGAACGAGCCCAGCGAGCCGATGATGAAGAGCAGCGGCCCGACAAAAAACAGGCGCTGGCGGCCGATTTTGTCGGTCAACCAGCCGCCCAGAAAGCCGCTGAAGAAGGTGCCCAGCATCGCCGATGCCGCCACCATGCCCTGCCAGAAGGAATCGAGGTGCAGATAATCAGAAAACTGCACAATGGCCACGCCGATAATACTCAGAATATAGCCATCCAAAATCCAGCCACCGCCACAACGCAAGGTCATTAACTGGTGAAATCCATTCAAGGGCACGTCCTCGATGGACATATTCTCCTTTTGCATGATATATCGTCTCCTTTTTTAGTAATACATCAATCCATGGATAGCGTTATCCATGCCGGATATTTTTTGAATCCGGTTTAAAAAATCATTGGCGCCACGCTTTCACCGCGAGAGGCGCGGCGGCCTCAGCTCTCCAGCCCTGCCTTGCGCTGGCCCCACCACAGGGTGGCGTTGACGCCGAGCGACAAAAACGGCTCGGGCGGCAAGCGGCTGGGGCCGGAAGTAGCCAGCAAAAACTCCATCAATTCATGGCGTTTGCCGGCGATCATGTCGGCCAGCAGGCTGCCGGTGACGGTGCCGCGCGTGATGCCCAGGCCGTTGCAGAACAGCGCGCCGTAGACGTTGGGCGCCAGCTGCCCAAAAAAGCCGTTGTGGTTGCGGGTCAGCGCCAGCGATCCGCTCCAGGTGTAGTCAAAGCTGACGTCTGGCAGCATCGGAAAGCGCCGCGCAAAAGACTGCTGGTGCTGGCGGGCAAAGCGCGCCAGGCAGGCCGGCTTGGAGCGCTGGCAGGGGTTGAAGCTGAAGCTGTTGCGCATGAGAATGCGGTTGTCATGCGTGCGGCGCACCGTGCTGCCATAGGGGTCGGCCGGGATCACGCCCCAGAAGGCCTCGCCCCCCAGCAGCTGCTGCTCGGCCTCGGTCAGGGGGCGGCTGAGGCTGGCATACAGGTACATCGGCAGCACGGTGCGCTGCAAAAAGCCAAAACGCGCGCCAAAGGCATTGTTGGCCAGCACCAGCTTGTCGGCCCGGATGCAGCCCTGGGCATGGCGCAGCCGCACCTGGCTGCCGTAGTCCACTTCGGTGATGGCGGTGTTTTCGTACAGGGTCACATTGGGCGGCAGGCTATCGGCCAGGCCTTTGACCAGGGCCGAGGGCTGCAGCAGCATGGTGCCGGGGGTGAACAGCGCCTGGCGATAAAAATGGGTGCCAATGCGTGCGGGCAGGTCCTTGCCGGCAATCACCTCATAGGGCTCGCCCAGCTTGTCCAGGCCACGCCGGTAAGCCTCCAGCACCGCAATGCCCCGGTCCTCCACCGCCGCCTGGTACTTGCCACTCGCACGCATATGGCAGTCGATCTGGTGCTGCTGCACCAGCGCATGGAGCAGGCCCTGGCCCATGCGGTTGAGCTTGAGCGTGTTCCTGGCGATGGTAATGTCGCCGATATAGTCGTCAGCGCCAATGTCATGGGGCAGGTCGATCGCAAAGCCGGCATTGCGGCCCGAGGTGCCAAAGCCCACTTCCTGCGCATCGATCAGCACCACCTCGTCCTGCGGAAAATGCAGTGCCAGCTGCCGCGCAGCGGCTAGGCCGGTAAAGCCTGCGCCGATCACCGCCCAGCGGACGTGGCGATCGCCGCGGTGGGCGGGCCGGGCCTGGCGTGCAGGCGCCGTGTGGTACCAGCCGCAGGCGGCATCGTCCTGGGGCGTAACGCTTATCTTTTGCATGTTGTCTCCGGCTTCCGGCCTCAAACTACTGCAGATATTCAAGCACTGCAATAAATCAAAGCCTTTTTATCAAAGGAAGCGATTATTTTTAGGCCGGCACACCACCCACAAAAAAACACGTCGCTTTACCAATACCCCGCCTTTAAAAGGTGGATAAGGGTAAAAACACAGACGGGCTTGTTTAACGAGATAATGCGTTACCGAGCGATTGAAGTTTAGGCATTGGCCACCCCGGGCACAATCGACATTTCGTCCGGGCAATTGATAACATGGCGTTATGAATCAGCACCCCAGCACCGACCAGACCCTGCTCAAGATGCCTTCGCTGCGGGCGGTGAAGTGCTTTGTGGCCGCCGCCCGCTATGAGAGCTTCACCCGCGCGGCCGAGACCCTGTGCGTGACCCAGGCCGCCATCAGCCGCCAGATCCGCGAACTCGAAGAGCACCTGGGCACGCCGCTGTTCGAGCGGGTCGGGCGCTCGGTCCGGCTGACGACGGCCGGCGCCATCTTTTTTGATGCGGCGCAGCTGTCCTTCATCAACATCGCACAGGCGGCATCGCGCATCCGCAAGGACTATGGCAACAATGCCCGGCGCAGCTTGACCGTGTGCTGCTCGCCGGCCTTCTCGGCCTTGTGGATGGCGCAGCGCTTGCCGAGTTTTTTCAGCGACAACCCCGATATCGACCTGGACCTGGTGACCAGCCAGAACTTTCTGTCCCTGGAGCCGGGCATCCACCCCGATATCTTCATCACCAAGATGTCGCGGCTGCGCGATGGCTATGCCAGCGTGCCGCTGTTCCATGACCGCATCTACCCCGTCTGCACCCCCGCCTACTTGCAGGCGCACCCGGAGATCCAGACTCTCGACGGCCTGCGCCACAGCGTGCTGCTGAACCTGAGCCCCTATGGGCGCTCCCAGGTGGCCGAGCATGTGGACTGGAGCGTGTGGCTGGCCATCCACCGCCTGGACCTGGACGAGCGCCAGAAAAATGGCGCGCATTTCTTCAACGCCAATGACTACAACCTGCTCATTCAGATGGTGCTGAACGGCCAGGGGGTTGCGCTGGGTTTCAACCAGCTGGTCTCGCACCTGATCGCGCAGAACCTGCTGGTGCGGCCTGTGCCCGAGGAGCTGGTGCTCGAAGAATCACGCCACTACTTTGCCTACCGCGAAGACAAGGCCAGTGACAGCGCGCTCGCCCGCTTCAGAAGCTGGTTTTTTGCGCAGTGCGGGCTGCTGCAGGAATAAGCTGAAAGGCCATCACAGCGCAGCCTGCCGCATCCTGCTGTGCATAAAAAAAGGCCAGGCTTCCCCAGCCTGGCCTTCCCTTCTCCTCCTGCATTCTTAGTCAATGGGCACGATGCGCACACTCGACTGGCTCGCTGCATCGGCAGCCACCACGCCCACAAACAGGCGGCGGTTCTGCTCGTCATAGGCCACGCCCCGGATCTTGGGCCAGCCGCTGGCCAGCACGCTGGTCTCGCCCTTGGGGCTGACGCGGAACAGCTTGCCGCCCGAGCCACCAAAGAACAGGCTGCCGTCCGTGGCAGCGGTCATCAGGTCAATGCCATCCGAGCTGCTGAACGTGGCGATCAGCTTGCCGTCGGCCACGGTAGCCGGCGCCGCACGCAGCTTGGCCAGCGAGAAGGACAGCACCTGGCCGCTCGTCTGGTCGCTCACATACACCGCATCGCCCACCACGGCCAGGCCCACGGGCTTGCCAAAGCCGGTGATCAGCTCGGTCTCGGTGGCAGCGCTGCCACTGATCTTGAGCTCGCTCACGGCACCTGTGCCGCCCTTGATGAACCAGCCATCCAGCAGCGATCCATCAGGCGTCGAGGTGATGCCGATGCGGCGGCGCAGGCTGTCGGTGCCGCGCAGGTTGTAGGCCGTGCCGCTCTTGGGCACCGCAGCCACGGCGCCATCCGTGCCAAAGCCAAAGCGCGTCACATAGACGGTGCCATCGCTGCCACGCGTGACCTGGCCCAAGGTCGAGCCGCTGGCGGGCGCAGCGGGCAAGGCCGCGTACTGTGCAAACTGGCTGCCGCCCTCCCATACCCGGATGGTGTTGGCCTTCTCATCGCTCACAAACAGTCGGCTTTCGTTCTTGTCCCAATACAGGCCATTCAAATCCGCAGATACCGACAAGGTGGTCGGCCCCCGGTCCGCATCACTCCCGCCCCCGCCGCAGGCCGACAAGGCGACTGCCGCGCCAGTCAGGCCCACCAGCAGCATGCGGCGTATGCCTGCATCCACAAAAGGGCGGCGCAAAAAGGGGCTGATCCATGGCATGGGCTTGTCCTCGTTCTTCATATAAAGCGCTATTATATTTTTGAATAGCGCTTGGGTGGAACAACGACTGGTGCGACAGCTGAGCCCGGGATTCTCAGCGCAGCAACGGCAGGCCGTTTCATGGATGCGCACCGCAAGCGGTGGGGCATTGGGCAGCTGCTCAGCCCCTCGGCCCACGCCATTGGCGCTGCCCAGCGGCCGGACGTAAGACATTGTGCGGCCCGGTTTAAGGCCATTAAAAGGAGTACCGTGGGCCGAGGCCATCCATCTTGGTGTGCCGCAATCGCCATAGACCGGAGGTCTACATGTTCAAATTCTCAGCCTATCCCCCTGCTTCGTTTTGGGATAAGTCCAAACTGATGCTCCAGAGCGCAGGTGTGCCAGCGCCGCAGGAGCAAGACAAGAAGCCGCCTGCTGACCCAGAGCGCCCAGGCCAGGATCAACAGATCGTGGCTGGCCATGGTTTCAAATTTGTATAAACGTGGGAAGCTGCCGTCCCCAGAACTGACCGCCGTTGTGCGGTTTTTTTCTACCTGGTGTGCGCTTGCGCCAGCTTTGGCAGCACTGGCGCTGTTGTGGCCACTGCCGGCAAGGGCTGGCAACTACGCCACCTGTATCCTCGACCATGCAGCACGGGTGCGCAGCGACGCGGCGGCCAAGGCCGTGTCGCAAGGCTGCTTGGCCAGCTATCCCGGTGGGATAGAGGCCGTTCGGCAAGGCGCCAGCATCGCGAGCGATGACTTCAGCTCTGGCGCCCAGTGCTCGGCAAGAAAGGCAGAAGACACGCGCAGCTCCATGGCGGCCTACCAGATCAAACGGGCCTGCCAACGGCTGTATGACCATCCCGAGGTCCCCGCACCGGCGCCGATTGCGGTGCCTTGAGAACTTCTGTTCCAAGGGTTTTTTCAGCGCGCCGTTGCTGCCTCCTCTGCCCTTGAGGGACTTCACGGCCTTCCCGGCGTGCGGCCTTGCGCTCGCAGCTAGCCATGCTGGTCGTTGCAGCGGATGCTTGCTGCCATGGAGCACTTTGCACACAGAAGTCCGCTTTGTGCTATCCTGAAATATCCGATCAGGGCATGCTTGCCCCTTGATCCGTCAAAGTGCAAGGCGCGCAAGGCTTTATGCACACATCCTAGGCAAGCCCTCCAAGCCACAATAAATTCCTAGGGTCGGCTTTTCCCTCTTTCGCATTTATTTCTGGCGCTTCATGCTCCACCGTTTCAGCGCGTGGAGCGCGCACCCATGTTTCAATTTTTTAAAGATACCCACAAGATTTCCCGTTATTTCATCTCGCCAGGCGTGTGCGAGCAAGCAGACGGGAAATTCCAAGCAGCAGTCTCATTGAAGTCCGGCCAGGGCTCGGTTGCGCAAGACACCGTGTACACCTTCTCCAAGCTGTTCGAGACAGCGCAGGAGGCGGTCGATCACGCCAAGCATGAGGGCATGCAGCTTGCCCTCATGAAATAAGGCCACAGGCCATCACCAAGGACATCCGTTGAGCAAAGAAGACCTTATCGAAATGCAGGGGAAGATCGAAGAAATTCTCCCAGATGCGAGATATCGCGTGAACCTGGACAATGGCCACTCGCTGATTGCATATACCGGTGGCAAGATGAGAAAGCACCGTATCAAGATCATTGCCGGGGACAACGTGACGATCGAAATGTCCCCCTACGATCTGTCGAAGGGTCGCATTACGTTCCGGCATCTTGCGCCTCGCTCGGGAGCCGCCACCGGCGCCAAGCAGTTCCGCAAGCGCTAGACATTCCAGCGTTCATAACGGCACATGGCTGTGCCGATCCATAACCGCCCATGGGCGGTTTTTTTATGGGCCGCTCCAGGCAGCGCTTGCCGCACCATGGGTTATCAGCCGCCGCACAGCTCGCATTTGCAGCGGCTTCTGCCCAATGCTTGCGCCAACCGAGCAGCCAGCGCCACGGCTGGCTGCAAACCAACAAAAACTGGGCTGACCGGGCTCAGATGCGAGCCAGAGAGATGCTGCGGATTCACGTTAGGCTTCAAACCAATCGACATCGAGCGAAATGGCATAGCTCCGCTTCTTACCGTCCACGCCTGTGCCACCACCGCCAATATAGGCATCGCATGACGTGACCTGGGCATGCAGGCCGGCGTCCTGCAGCATGACTTTGAAAGGCATCAGGTCTCTGACAGACAGCTGACCTATGCGCAATCCATCCACCACCACCGACACGGGCTTGTCCGTATTCTCCTTGCCTTCTTCCGGAACGAGGAACGCGATGCAGTCCCGGTTGGCGTTTTCACCAAAGCTGTTTCCTGCGACGCGGAAAATGTTCGCCGTATAGGTGCCGTCGTCAGCCACCTTGACCGTCTCTCCGCGCGCCCAATGCTTTTTTGAGCTCAGGTCTTTCAATGCGATCGTCGCCTTCAAGGGGCCACGAAGAAACCCAGGTGTTCGCGGCGGCCCTCTGGACAGCAGCCAGTACGCAAAATAGGACAGCCAGCACAGGAAGAAAAACAACAGTATTTGTCCATAGCCCATCTCGTTCCTTTAATCGACGCTGTTTGTCAGGCTACCGCATCGCAAGGGGCAGGGAGCGAGAGCAAGAAGATGTCCTTCAAGTAGGCGCTTCCCGCGTTTACCCAATAAGCGGCCAAGCCGCAAAAAATGGCGGCCTGTATTTGGCATGTTCGCAACGACGGCGCTTCAACCGCCAGCGCCTGGCCAGGCCACGAGGCGCTTTGCAAGAGGGAGAGAGGGCACAGGCGGCCCGTTATCAGCGAAGCAGCGAATGCCTATGGCTGCGAGGCCAGGGCGGGGGCCGCCGATCACGGGCCTGGGACGCAACGCTGGCCAAGGCCCGGCCTACGTCAGTCGTCCACCCCGATCATCACCGACGAGGCCTTGATCACGCCGTAGGCCTTGGCGCCCTCTTTCAGCTTCAGCGCATCGGCCGAGTTGGTGGTGATGCTGGAGGCAATCTGCACGCCCGGTGCGATTTCCAGAACGACTTCGGTAGAGACGGGGCCGCGGGTGATGGAGATAACGGTGCCGCTCAAGACATTGCGTGCGCTGATTTTCATGGGGATTCCTTTGGGAGCGGTGGGTACCGCGAAATAAACAGACGCTCTATTCTGGCCGCATTTGCCGCGCGGCCCAAGCAGCAGACCCCCACCACCGCCGTGATGGGCAGCAGCGGGCCATGGCAATCACGCCACAGTTCCCCGGCCAAATCTAGGCACATCTAGAAACAGTCATAAAATGCGAATAATTCTCAAATGCATCGGATTGCTGCCTGCTCTGTACCGCCTCCCATGTCTGCCATTCCCGACGTCCAGCTTCTCTACACCGGCCACCACCAATGGCTGCAGCAGCGCTTGCAGCACCGGCTCGGCAATGCCGCCGATGCGCAGGACATGGCGGCCGACACCTTTGTCTGCGTGCTCACCAGTGCCACGCCGCCCGAGGCCATCCGTGAGCCCCGGGCGTTCTTGACGACCATTGCCAAGCGGCTTTTGATCAACCACTGGCGCCGCCGTGATCTGGAGCGCAGCTACCTCGAAGCGCTGGGCGCCCAGCCCGAGCCGCTGATGCCCTCGCCCGAAGAGCTGGCGGTGCTGCAGGAAACGCTGGCCCATGTGGCCCATGCGCTCGACGGCCTGCCGCTCCCGGCCCAGCAGGCCTTTTTGCTCAGCCAGCTCGATGGCCTGGGTTACGAGGCGATTGCACAGCGCCTGGGCATCTCGCACAGCACCGTGCGCCGCCATATGGCAGAGGGCTTTCGCCGCATTGCGCTGGCCCTGGCCAGGCAGGATGCCGGTATTACCGCGCCAGTGCGCAACGCAGCACCTGCGATGGCGGGCCGCCTGAGCGCCGGATGACGGCAAGCCCCGAATCCACGTTGGACCCGGTCAGCGAAGCTGCCGTGGACTGGCTCGTGCAGTTCCACTCGGGCGAGATGACCGAGGCCGACCAGGCCCGCCACCGAGCCTGGCTTGCCGCCCACCCCCAGCACCCGCTGGTCTGGCAGCGGCTGAGTGGCAGCCTGCATGCGCAGTTTGGCGCGGCCCGCGCCGTGGTCAGCCCCCAGGCTGCCGCCCCGATGGGCGATGTGATGGGCCAGGCGCTCGCGCATGCCCAGCGCCGTGGCAGCAGCCGGCGGCGTCTGCTCAGCGGTGCGCTGGCCATCGGCGGTGTCTCTGCAGGCGCCCTGCTGCTGGCCGACCGCCAGATGCCCTGGCGCCAGATGACCGCCGACCTGCGCACCGGCACCGGCGAGCGCCATGCCTTCACCCTGCCCGATGGCAGCGAGCTGCTATTGGATGCCCGCTCGGCGGTGGACCTGGACTTTTCTGAGAGCCGCCGCCGGGTCGCGCTGCGCCAGGGCGCGCTGCTGGTGCAGGCGCAGCCTGCCAGCAACGGCCTGGCGCCGTTTGAAGTGCTGAGCCGGCATGGCCGCATCCAGGCGCTGGGCACCCGGTTTACCGTGCGGCTGCAAGAGTCCTGCACCCGCGTCGGCATGCTTGAGCACGCCACGCGCCTGACGACCGCAGCCGGTGCCAGCCAGGTGCTGGACGAAGGCCATAGCGCGCGCTTTGACACCTTGTCCATCGACGCCGACGACACCAACCCCCAGGCCGAGGCCGCCTGGCAGCGCGGCATGTTGGAGGTGCACAACCGGCCGCTGGGCGAGGTGGTGCAGGCGCTGCGCGCCTACCGCCGGGGTTTTGTCCGCATCAGCGCCCAGGCTGCCGCGCTGCGGGTCTATGGCAACTATGCGCTCGACGACAGCGACCGCGCCTTGGATGCGCTGGCGGCAACCTTGCCGATCACGGTGCGCGTCTACCAGCGTGGCTGGCTGGTCGTGATCGAAGCGGCCTGAGGCGCGCAGACCTGCCCGGACAGGTCTGTGCGGGACGGGGCTGCAGCGCATCTGCCTCGCCCCTCAAAAATAAATGAACACTTTTTTGCGCTCGCTCTACATACCTTGGAAGCCTCGATTCATCTATCTGCATTTCCAAGGACCCTATGCCACTCCGCCGCTCGCCCACCCTGCCCGCTGCACCTATGGGCGCCATCGCACTGGCCGCCGCACTGGCCGCCGCCATGTCCTGCGCCCTGCCTGCCCAGGCCCAAACCCGCAACCCGGCCGCAGTCCAAAGCTATGACCTGCCCGCCCAGCCGCTGGGCAGCACGCTGGCCCGCATCGCCTCGCAAAGCGGCCAGCAGATCAGCATGGATGCCAGCCTGGTGCAAGGCCGCACCGCGCCGGCCCTGCGCGGCAGCTATGCCCCGGAGGACGCTGCACGCGCTGCGCTGGCCGGCAGCGGGCTGGAGCTGGTCAAGATCGACGGCGGCACCTGGTCGTTGCGCGCCGCGCCCCATACGGGAGCCGGAGCCGGCGCCACGACCGTCAGCAGCGATGCTGCCGCCGCTGGCCTGACCCTCAACGAGATCCGCGTGACCGCGCCGGCGATCCGCAGCGCCACCACCGAGCAGACCGGTGCCTACACACCGCGTGCCGTCACCATAGGCAAGGGCGAGCAGGCGCTCAAGGACATTCCCCAGTCGATCAGCGTGGTCACCCGCCAGCTGATGGATGAGCAAAACGCGACCTCGGTCTACGACGCGCTGGGCAGCACTACCGGCATCACCCTGCTGCAAAGCCCGCAGGGCGGCAAGTACATCTACTCGCGCGGCTTCAGCATGGCCACCATCCAGTACGACGGGGTCAATGTGCAGCGCCTCTATGGCCGCGCCAGCAACTACCAGGGCGGCACGGCCATCTATGACCGCGCCGAGGTGCTGCGTGGCTCGGCCGGTTTGCTGCAAGGCGGCGGCGACCCGAGCGGCGCCGTCAACCTGGTGCGCAAGCGCCCGCTCAAGGAAGGTGGCGTCACCGTCACCGCCAAGGCCGGATCCTGGGACCGCTATGGCGCGCAGATCGATGGCAGCGGCGCGCTGAACGCCGACGGCAGCCTGCGCGGCCGCGCCGTCATCGATGTGGACGACCAGCACTCCTTCATCGACTATGCCAAGCAACGCAATGGCACCCTGTACGGCACCCTGGAGTACGACATCTCGCCCCAGACCCAGGTCAGCGTGGGCGCGAGCTACGAGTCCTTCAAGGGCCGGCCTTTTATCTCGGGCCTGCCGCACTACAGCGATGGCCGCGACATCGCGCTGCCCCGCTCCACCTACCTGGGCGCCATCTGGAACCGCCAGAACAACAACACCCGAACGCTGTATGCAGACCTGAACCACCAGTTCAACAGCCAATGGCGCGCCAAGGTCTCGGCCCTGCATGTCAAGGAAGAGCTGGACATGAAGTACGCCTCATCCCAGCGCGCCGTGGCCGCTGCCACCGGTCTCGGCGCCACTGTCACCAACCTGACCCAGGCCGACCAGAGCGCATCGGGCCTGGATGCGAGCCTGGTCGGCGATTTCAGCGCCTTTGGGCGCGAGCACCAACTGGTGCTGGGCACCAGCTACAGTCGGGGCAAGGCCACCAGCGACTACAGCTCGATCACACCGGCAGTGCCGATCAATGTGTTCGACCCCAACCCTTTCCGGGAAGAACCCAGCAACGAAGCGATTCGCTACGCCAACACCGAGCGCTTTTTGGGTACCACGCGCCAGGTGGGCGCCTATGGCGCGCTGCGCCTGCAGCTGACCGATCCGCTCAAGCTGGTGATGGGCGGACGCCTGGGCAACTACAGGTCCGAGTACGACCTGATCACGACGACCACCGGCAATGTCGTCACCTCGAACTCGCACCAGGCCAACACCCGTTTCATGCCCTTTGCCGGGCTGATCTACGCGCTCAACCCGCAATGGTCGGCCTACGCCAGCTATGCCGATATCTTCAACCCCCAGGCATCGCTGAATGCAGCGGGCCAGAACCTGAAACCCATCCAAGGCGCGACCTATGAGCTAGGTCTGAAGGGAGAAATCCTGGGCGGCCGCGCCAACACTTCGTTTGCGCTGTACCGCGTTGACCAGAAGAACCGCGCCACCGAAGACATCGCCTCCGGCCCCGACTGCCGCGACAGCTACTACTGCTACACCGACGACGGCCAGGTGCGCAGCCAGGGCTTCGACGCCGAGATCAGCGGCGAGCTGACCCGGGGCTGGAACCTGTTTGCCGGCTACACCTTCAACCGCAACGTCTACAAGCGCGACGTCAACAACGAGGGGCTGGACTTCAACAGCTACACGCCCAAGCACCTGCTGCGTCTGTGGACCACCTACCGCCTGCCCGGCGACTGGAACGCGCTCACGATTGGCGGCGGCGTTAACACCCAAAGCGCCTCCTACCGCAAGATCGGCGCGATCAGCCTCAATGCGCCGGGCCGTGCCGTCTGGAGCAGCTATGTGCGCTACCAGATCGACCCGCATTGGCAGCTGAGCCTGAACTTCAACAACATGTTCAACAAGCGCTACTACTCGTCCATCGGCAACCTGGTCAACAGCAGCCACTATGGCGATCCGCGCAACGCGATGCTGACCTTGCGCGGCTCGTTCTAAACCGCGTCTGCGCAGATGGCAGGCGAGTTTCGCCAACGCATGGCCTGGCTGCACACCTGGTGTGGCTTGGTCAGCGGCTGGCTGCTGTGCGCGATCTTTCTGACCGGCACTTTGAGCGTGTTCCGCGCGCCCATCACGCGCTGGATGCAGGCCCAGCCGCCGCTGGAGGCCGCAGCAGCGCAGGCCCCACTGGCGCTGGATGCAGCCGCGCGCCACCTGGCCCGCGAGGCCGCTGGCGCGCGCTTTTGGCGCATTGAGCTGCCCCAGCAAGCGGGCGATGCGCTGCTGCTGGCCTGGCAACCGGCTCGCGGCCAGCGCGGCGGCCTGCAAACTGCGGCGATGGACCCGGCCACGGGCGCCCTGCTGCCCCAGCCCTGGGGCCGCAAGACAGAGGGCGGGCGCCATTTCATGAGCTTTCACTACAGCCTGCATGCGGGCACCATCGGCTTTTGGCTGGTGGGCTTTTTGGCCATGTGCATGCTCGTTGCACTGGTCTCGGGCGTCGTCGTGCACCGGCGCATCTTTGCCGACTTTTTTACGCTGCGGCTGGGCAAGGGCCAGCGCTCCTGGCTGGATGCGCACAACGTGACCGGCGTGCTGGCGCTGCCCTTTCTGTTCATGATCGCCTACACGGGTCTCGCCTACTTCTACACCAGCTATATGCCCTGGCCACTTCGCGCCCTGTATGGCGACAGCCCCCAGGCCCAGGCGCGTTACCAGGGCGAGCTCTCGCCCGAGGCCGCGCCGCCACGCCGCAGTCTGCAGGGCCAGCCTGCGGCGATGCAGGACCTGGCGCAGCTGCTGGACCAGGCGCAGCAGCTGACCGGCCGCAGCCCGCGCATGCTGTTTATCGAGCGGCCCGGCGATGCCTCGGTGACCGTGCGCGTCTTCCACCAGCCGCCCAGCGACACGCAGACCATCCTCCACCAGGCCGCTCAGGTCAGCTTTGACGGCGTGACGGGCGCCGTGCTGCAGCTGCGCAACCCCGCCCCCCAGGCCCCCACCCAAAGCGGCCAGATCCACCCGGTGCTCGAAGCGCTGCATGTCGCCAGCTTTGGTGGCTGGACCCTGCGCTGGATGTACTTTGTCTTCGGGCTGATGGGCACGGCAATGATGGCCACCGGCACCGTGCTCTTCATGGTCAAGCGGCGCAAAAAAAGCGCGCAGGAGTTTGGTGGCGCTACCGCTGGCTTTTACCGGCTTGTCGAGTGCCTGAACGTGGCCGCCCTGGCCGGTATGGCACTGGCCTGCATGGGCTACTTCTGGCTCAACCGCCTGCTGCCCGCCACCCTGCCGGGGCGCGAGCTGTGGGAGATACGCGGTTTTTTGCTGCTCTGGGCCGCCAGCGGGCTGCATGCCGCCTGCCGGCCCCCGGCGCGGGCCTGGGTAGAGCAGCTGGTGCTGGCAGCGGCCCTGTGCATGCTGCTGCCGCTGCTGAACCTGGCCACCACCGGCCTTTGTGCCTGGCATTACGCCCAGAGGGGCGACTGGCAAAGCGCCAGCGTGGAGCTGGTTGCCCTCGCGTTTGGCCTGGTGCTGATGGGTATGGCCTGGGCAGTAAAGCGGCGCTGGCACAGCCCAGGCCCGCAGGCAACGCTGGCTCCGCTGCCAAAGCCGGCCAAGCCGGCCAATCCTGCAAAGTGGCAGGCCACCCAGCCAGCCTACCGCCTGCAAGTGAGCAGCCGGGTGTTGGCCGCCTGCCTGGGCGGCTATGGCCTGGCCAGCCTGGCCGCAGCAGCCCTCGCGCGCATGCTGCCCAGGCTCAGCGGGCTATCCAGCGCCGAAGCGGTGCTGAGCGCCAGCCTGCTGAGCTTTGTGCTCTATACCGCCCTTGCCATCTGGGTGTTCAGCACCCGCCGCGCCAGCCAGGCCTGGCTGGGCCTGGCCATGCTGGCCATGGCCTGCGCCGCCTTGGTTCTTGCTTAGAGTCGCTGCAAAATCCTCGCCTGGTGGGATGGACCCGAGCCGCCCGCGCCGCACCAGAGCCAGCGGCTGGCCCGGCACTGCGGCGCTCATGCCAAGGTCTTGCACCAAAGCCTTGATCACAAAGTAGCTATGGTATTTCCAACTGGTTTGTTCATTTTCCATAGCCACTGAATCCATCCTCAGGAATTGCCGAAGCATTAGCCGTAAATTCCGAATTGTGCTTCTGCCACCCATCCGGTTCAATGGGGCCATCTGGAGGTTCCCCATGCATGATTCAATGTTCTTTTATGGCTTGCTGACAGCCACCTTTCTTTTTGCCGGCATGGTGAAGGGGGTGACAGGGATGGGTCTGCCGACGGTGGCGATGGGGCTGCTGGGCATGGTGATGCCGCCGGCCATGGCGGCAACGCTGTTGGTGGTGCCATCCTTTGTCACCAATGTTTGGCAACTGTTCTCTGGCGGCGCGGTGGCAGCGCTGGTGCGGCGCCTGTGGCCCATGCTGGCGGCCATGGTGATCGGGACGGTGGGCGGGTCCGCGCTCCTGGTGCGCGTTGACCCCCGCTGGTCCGGCTTCGCCCTGGGATCGGCCTTGATCGTCTATGCGGTCTATGCCTTGTTGGCGCCCGCGCTCTCAATCCCGCGTGCGCTGGAGGCATGGCTTTCACCGCTGGTGGGGCTGGTTACCGGCATGGTCACGGGGGCCACCGGCGTCTTTGTCATGCCAGCCGTTCCCTACCTTGGCGCTCTTGGCTTGCACAAGGACGAGCTGGTGCAGGCGCTGGGGCTGTCCTTCAGCATCTCGACCCTGGCCCTTGCCGCAGGCTTGCTGGCCAACGACGCATTTCGCCTGAACCAGCTGGGCCTGTCGTCACTCAGCGTCATCCCTGCGTTGCTGGGCATGTGGCTTGGCACTCGGGTCCGGGCGCGTATCAGTCCCCAGCGCTTTCGGCAGTGCTTTCTGCTGTTGCTGCTTGCCCTGGGGCTCGAACTTGCCTCTCGGCCGTTCTTTTAAGAACCTGCTCAAAAGGCCGCGCCATCTAAGAACCTGTTCAAAGCCCCATGGGCAGTCAGCCAGATGCGGGGCGGGTTGTGACTCAGTGCCAACCACCGAATGCGCGCCGCCCCAGGCCTAGATGCCCGCACACCTTCGGCAGGCCCATGCAGACCGTTGACGGCGCCACTGCCCGCACCCGCCGCCGCACAGCGGCCCATCGCTTGCATCGCAAAAATTCGTCGCTATAATCCGCGACCTATGGTCATCATCTCGTACGCCTTCGCTGTGCTGTACCGCCTCGCTTCCTAAGCGCGGCACGATTTCCTATTCCCATTTGAAACGATGCCGCCGCACGGGCGGCATTTGTTTTTTCAACGGGCCTTCCTGCGGCATTTTTCCCAGAAAGGACCCCGTCTTGTCTTCTCTCTGCGCTTTTTTCACCGCCCTGCCGTTGCTGCCTGACAGCGCCGGCCTGCGCCTGCACGCGCCGCATTTGCCTGCGCACAGGGCCTTGCGATGACGCACGCCGCCATCGCCCTTGCCCTGTGGACCGCATCGCTGCTGATTGCCGCATGGCAAGGCCGCGCCGGCCGCATCGACCGCCGCGATTACCGGGCGCTGCTCACCGTCGCGGGCCTCGCTGGCCTCACCTCCGCCGCGCTGGCGCTGATCGCGCTCGTCGCTGCGAGTGCCGAACCCTGATGCCGGCCGCTGCACCCCTCCTCACCCACCCCATGTCCATGCTGCTACAGCAAGTCCTTCCATGACTACCGATACCCTCCTACCTGCCAGCGGCCTGCGCTTTGCCGCCTCTCTCGCGCTGATTGCCGTGCTCGGCCCCTCGGCCACCGACATGTACCTGGCCTCGATGCCCGAGATCGCCAGCGAACTGGCCGTGCCCTATGCCCAGGTGCAGCTGACCCTGACGGTGTTCCTGCTGGCCATGGGCCTGGGCCAGTTGCTGTTTGGCCCCATCGTCGATGCCCTTGGCCGCCGCCGTCCGTTGCTGGCAGGGCTGCTGGCCTTTGCGCTGGCCTCGTTCTGGGCCAGCCAGGCGTCCTCCATCGGCATCTTGCTCACCAGCCGCTTTGTGCAAGGGCTGGCCGGCGCGCTCACCCTGGTGGTAGTGATGAGCTCGGTGCGCGATGTGGCCAAGGGCGCGCGTGCCGCCCAGCTCTTTGCCTTGCTGATGACCATCGAGGGCCTGGCCCCGGTGCTGGCACCTGCCGTGGGCGGCTATGTCGATGTGCACTACGGCTGGCGCGGCGTCATGGTGGTGCTCGGCGCGATGGGCCTGTTGGTCCTCTTGAACACCGCGATGGCCCTACCCGAAACCCTGCCGCGCGCGGCCCGGCTGCCGCTGCGGCTGCGCTCCGTCGCCAGCACCTACCTGCGCATTGCCAGCGACCGGCAGTTTCTGCTGCCCGCGCTCGCGCTGTCCAGTGCCTTCTTTGTGCTGTTCATCTACATCGCAGGCGCCTCCCTGGTCTACCAGCAGCGCTTTGGCCTGAGCCCCGACCGCTTTGGCCTGGTCTTTGGCGCCACTGGTGTGGCGGTACTGATGGGCGCGGTCACCAGCGGCAAGCTGGTGCAGCGCGCCGGCGTTGCCAGGCTGGCTGTCGTCGGCGCGCTGCTGATGGTGGCTGGCTCCGCCCTGGCACTGGCCGCCGCTGCCGCGCAGTTGGGCCTGCCCGGCATCGTGCTGGGCATGTTCCTTGCGATGTGGGGCCTGGGCATGGCCGAGGCCACCTTGATGTCGATGGCGATGGGCTCGCAGCACAGTGCGTTGGGCTCCACGGCCGCGCTTCTGGGCGCCTTCCAGCTCAGCATCTCCTCGGCCGCCACGCCGCTGGCCGGCAAGGTGGTGGTGCTGGGCACCGTTCCGTGGCTGGCCTTCATGCTGCTGGCCTCAGTGGTGCTGCTGCTGCTCACCCGGCTCAGCGCCAGGCAGGCGCCTGCCACGCTCCATGCGCTGGCGGGGCATTAGCGCGCCAGGGGCAATAACAGCCGCATTTACCGTAAATGCGTGATGGCAGATCTCCCTCTTTGCGTCAAAATGTAGCGATGGCTATTGCGCAACTCCCCGTACTGCTGGTTGATGACGACCCCGACATGCTCGCCCGGCTGGGCGCCGTGCTGGGCTCGGTGGGCGTCACACCCGAGCAGCTGTGCGAGGCCGGCTCGCTGGCCGAGTGCCAGCAATTGGTGACCGCGCCCGAAGGCGGCCTGCAGCCCATGGTGATGGCGCTGATCGACCTGGGCCTGCCCGATGGCAATGGCATTGACCTGATTGACTGGCTGCGCGCGCGCAACCCGGTGCTGCCGATTCTGGTGGTGTCGGCCTGGAGCACCGAGGAGATGATCCTGGGCGCGCTGCGCGCTGGCGCCAATGGCTATGTGCTCAAGGAGCGCGACGACCTGGAGATTGCGCTGTCGGTGCGCAATGTGCTCAAGGGCGGCGCGCCCATCGACCCCTTCATCGCCCGGCGCATTCTGGACCTGGGGGGGCGCCCGGCCGGGCGCCCTCCCACCCCGTCGCAGCCGCCCGACCCGGCGCTGCGCGAAGCGCTCACCGAGCGCGAGCGCGAGATCCTCGACCATGTCGCAGCCGGCATGAGCAACCGCGAAATCGCCGAATGCCTGCACCTATCCCGATGGACCATCGACACCCATATCCGGCATATCTACGACAAATTGGCCGTGAGCTCGCGCACGCAGGCCTTGCGGCGTGCACGCGAGCATGGCTTGCTGCGCTGATCTGTCTGGCGGCGCTATGCCAGGTGCCGCCCGTGCAGGCGCAAGGCCAGCCCTGGCCGGGCACGGCCGAGGCCGTACGTTCGGATTGGGATGCCCAGCAGCCGCCCGACACCGGCTGGGTGCCCGTGAAGGTGCCCAACGACTGGAACCAGCAGTGGCCGGGCTATAGCGGCGTCGTCTGGTACCGGCTGCGCTGGGACATCAGCGGCGAACCACAGACCCAGGGCCTCTACATCCACTACCTGATGCAGGCCGGGGTCATCTCGGTCAACGGCGTGGAGCTGCAGCGCGACCCGTATTTGACCGAGCCGATGACACGTGCCTGGAACACGCCGCGCTACCTGGTACTGCCCGCACCGCTGCTGCACAGCGGCAGCAACGAGCTGCTGATCCGCGTGAGCGGCTACTACGCCTACCAACCCGCGCTGGGCCCGGTGGAGATCGGCGCACCCGAGTTGCTGCGCGCGGCGCAGCAGGACAGCTACCTGGTGCGGCACAACCTCAACTGGCTGCACCTGGGCGTGGGCGCAACCCTGGGCTGCTTCTTCCTGGTGCTGTGGCTGATGCGCCGCCAAGAGGCCGCCTACGGCTGGTATGCCGCACGCCAGGCCGCCTGGGTGGGCTTTACCGTCAACTTTGTCAGCGTTACGCCCTGGCCGTTCCACCACATCAACACCTATGCGGCTGTGGTCTCGATCGCCTATGTGCTCTACCACGGCTGCAATGCCATGTTTGTGCTGCGCTTCATGGGCCGCCGCTGGCCCAGGCGCGAGGCCGCCATGTGGCTGGTCATTGCCGCGCTGGCGGCCATCACCTTGCTGGTGCCCGATGCGCAGCTCAGAGACATGCGCAACGTGATGGCCTGGGCCTCATCGGCCCTGCTGTTCACCACCGCTGGCGTGTTTGTCGGCCTGGCCTGGCGCAACGGCAACCAGGCCCAGCGCCTGCTGTCGCTCACGGCGCTGGCCAGCGCCCTGGCGATGGCGCATGACCTGCTGGTCTTCACCCGCATCGTGGACGACAACTTCTACCTCGCCACCTACACCGAGCCACTCGCCACCGTCGGCATTGCGCTGACCCTGGCCTGGACCTTTGTGCAGAACACGCGGCGCATCGAGAGCTTCAATGACGAGATGCAGCACCATGTGGCCGAGGCCCGCGCCGAGCTGACCGAATCGCTGGCCGGCCGCCATGAGCTGGAGCTGCTGCAGGCCCGCCTGGGCGAGCGCGTCAATATCGCCCACGACCTGCACGACGGCCTGGGCGGCATGCTGATCGGCAATATCACCACCTTGGAGCGCACACGCGGCTCGCTGCCGCCCGACCAGGTGCTGGGCATGTTGCGCGGCATGCGCGATGACCTGCGGCTGATCATCGATCTGGCCTCCGCCCAGCACTATGGCGAGCTGTCGCTGGGCGAGCTGCTCGCCCCCATGCGCTACCGCATGAGCCAGCTGTTCGAAGTGCATGACATCGAGGTGCACTGGCAGCTGAGCCATATCGACCAGCTGCACCTGCCCACCAGCGCCAGCCTGGATGTCCTGCGCATTCTGCAAGAAGCCCTGACCAATGCCTTCAAACACAGCCACGCCCAACGCGTGGATGTGGTGCTGGCGCGCGAGGCCGGCCAGCTGCTGCTGCAGGTGCAGGACAACGGGGTGGGCCTGCCTGCGGCCAAAACGGCCAACACCCCCACGCACGGCACCGGCCTGCGCAGCATGCAGGCCCGGGCCCAGCGCCTCGGCGCGCAGTTGTCGGTGGGCTCGCAAGGCGGGCTGACCACGGTGGTGCTGCGGGTGCCGCTGCCGGCTGAGACCGACCATACACCAGAGCCCTGATCGCCATAGCTGCCAGGGCATGCGCAAAAAAAAGGGAGCGCAGGCCCCCTTCCGTACATATCCCAGGTGCGTGGCGTTACTTCACCAAGGGCACCACACCCAGCGCCAGCGATGCCAGCAGCATCACCATGCTCGAGCCCACCGCCCACTTGATGGCCTGCTTTTGCACGGCGCCGTAGTTGAGATCCAGCATGCTGACCAGCAAATAGGTGGAGGCGACCAGCGGGCTCAGGATGTGTACGGGCTGGCCGATCAGCGAAGCGCGGGCCATCTCGGCGCCCGTCACGCCGTAATGGGCAGCAGCCTCTGCCAGGATGGGCAGCATGCCGAAATAGAACACATCGTTGGAGACGACCCAGGTCATCGGGATGCTGACCAAGGCGGTGACTACCGCCATATAAGGGCCCAAAGCCTCGGGAACGATGGCGACGATGGTCTTGGCCAGTGCCGAGGCCATGCCGGTTTCGTTCAGGATCCCGATAAAGACGCTGGCGGCAAACAGCATCATGGCGACGGACAGGATGGCGGGCGCATGTTCGGCCATGCGCTTTTGCTGGTCCTGGTGCTTGGGGAAGTTCACCACAAAGGCGATTGCAGTCGCCAGCATGAACAAATAGGCCAGCGGCAGTACTTCCATCACCAGGCCCACCATCAGACCGATGGTCAGCGCCCAGTTGAAGTACAGCTTCCAGCCGGCGGGCGGGTGCTGCTCGAGCATCTGCGCCGTGTCGAGCTGGACGATGCCCAGGCGGCTGCGCTCACGCTTGCCAAACAGCCAGGCCAGAAAGAAGGCCCAGACCACGCAGGCCAGCAGTGGCGCGATCAGCGGCGTGAACACCTCGGACATCTCGACCTTCATCGAGGCAGCGGCCCGCGCCGTAGGGCCGCCCCAGGGCAGCAGGTTGCCAATGCCGGTGCATTGCAGCAGCAACACCGCCACCAGCGGCAAGGACAGGCCCAGGCGCTTGTAGATCGGCAAGAAGGCCGACAGCACAATCATGTAGACCGTTGCGCCATCGCCATCGAGCGCGACCAGGTAGCCCAGCGCCACGGTGCCGATAAAGATCTTGACGGGATCGCCGCCGACCGCGCTGACGATGCGGCGGATGATCGGATCGAACAGACCGGTGTCGGTCATCAGCATGAAATAGGCCATCGCGAAGATCAGCAAAACGCCGGTCGGTGCGATGGTGCGAACGCCCTTGATGACCATGGCGCCCATCTCGGGGCCAAAGCCTCCAATCAGCGCAAAAATGGTCGGGATCAGAATCAGGGTGGCCACGGCCGACATCCGCCCGCTGATCAGCAGGTAGATGAAACAGGCAAACATGGCAAAGCTCAATGCGACGAGCATGGACGTGTTCCTCCACCCCTGCGGGCGCTAGCCCGAAGGGAGATGTGTCTTGGTAAAGGGGTCAGCGAGGGGTCCTGCTGACCTTCTTGGTATGGATGCGGAAAGGGCTGGCGATCAGACCGGCAGGCCCTTGGCGCGCAAGGTGGCGTCAAAGCGCTCGGGGTCCGAGCGGCCGGCCTCATTGTCGGCGCGGATCTTGGCTTCCTTGACCAGATGCGCCCGGCCCAGCTCCAGCACCCGGGCAGCCTCGGCGGCCGGGATCGCGATCACGCCATCGGCATCGCCAACGATCAGGTCACCCGGCAGCACGGCCATGCCGGCGCAGGAGATGGGGATGTTGATCTCGCCCGGGCCGTCCTTGCTCGGGCCCCGGTGCGTGTGGGCCTTGGCAAACAGCGGCATGCCCTCTTCGGCCCATTCGCAGAGGTCGCGCACGGCGCCGTCGATCACCAGGCCGCCCAGCTTCTTGGCCACGCAGGTGGTACGGATCAGGCCACCGACCAGGGCTTGGGCCACATCGCCGCCGCCATCGATCACCAGCACATCGCCGGGCTGCACCATCATCAGCGCCTTGTGGATCATCAGGTTGTCGCCCGGGCGCACGCGCACCGTCACCGCTGGGCCGCACATGACGGTGTCCAGCCGCGCATGGTACTGGCGCAGACCGATGGTGCCGATATTGCGGCTCATCGCATCGCCAATCGCGGCCACCGGAATCTCGCGAAACGCGGCCACGACATCGGCCGCAGGCCCGTCCACACGGGGGTTGATGCGGTTGCCCGCAGGCCATTGGAGCGATGCGGTGGCGGTGGGGGTGGTGTTGTCAGAACTCATGCTGCGCTTTCTCGGATAAGGAGGGAAAAGGTATCGAAGGTCGTTGGGCGGGCATCAAGCCAGTACCTGCCCGTTCACGCAGGCCGCGGCATCGGCTGGCTGCCCTTGCAGCCAGCCCAGCACATTGCGGGCGGCGCCCGAGGCCATGCCGGCCAAGGCGGCGGGCGTGGAGCCGCCCACATGCGGGGTCAGCACCACATTGGGCAGGCGGGTCAGCGGGTGGTCCGCTGGCAGTGGCTCCTCGTGCATGGTGTCCAGGCCGGCGGCATAGAGCTGCCCGGTCTTCAAGGCATCGATCAGCGCTGCCTCGTCAATCACCTCGCCGCGCGCGGTGTTCACCACGATCGCGCCGCGTGGCAGTTTGGCGATCTGCTCGGCACCCAGCATGCCGCGGGTGTGCTTGTTCAGGGGCACATGCAGGCTCAGCACATCGGCATGGCCCAGCAGTTCGTCGAAAGAGCCCAGCAGACGAACGGCGGGGTTGGGGCTCTGTGCCAGAGCCGGGTCAAACCCAACCACCTGCATGCCGATGGCCAGCGCAGCCGCTGCCACCCGCTGCCCGATCTGCCCAAACCCGACCAGTGCCAAGGTGCGGCCCTGCAGCTCGATGCCATCCTGCACGCGCGACCAGCGGCCGGCATGCAGCTCGCTGTCCATCCAGGCAATACGGCGGGCGGCGGCAAACATCAGGCCCAAGCTCATCTCGGCCACGGACTGGGCATTGGCGCCAGGCGTGACATACACAGGAATGCTGCGCGCCGTAGCCGCGTCGACATCGATATTGCTGACGCCCACGCCATGCTTGGAGATGACCTTGAGCGTGGGGCAGGAGACAATGGCCTTGGCCGACAGCGCGACGGTGCGCGAGATGACGGCATCGACCGGTTCGGTCGCCATGATGTGCTCCACCTCCTCGGCGCTGTTGCCATCTTTCAGATAGATGACACGGGCGTTGGCCTCGGCCAGCAGGTCAACCCCGCTTGGGGCCAGACGGGGTGCAGTAACAAAGATGCAGAAAGTCATAGGTGTGGGTCAAAAAATCAAACGCTGAAGCCGTACAAGTTGCAGGCGTTGTCCAGCAGGATCTGCCGTTGCACGGCGCTATCGGGTGCACAGGCAGACAGCCAACGCAGCAGCGCTGCGTCATCGGGGGCCGCATACCCGGTCTTGTGAATGGCAGGGTGCGGCCAGTTGCTGCCCCAGACCAGGCGGTCCGGAGCCAGCGCAATAAAGCTTTGGGCGACACCGGCGGCCGAGGCGTAGCCCGGCGCCTCGGCCGCGCCATCGAGCTCTGCGCCCGACAGCTTGAGCCAGGCGCGCTGCTGCTGCAGCAGCTCGGCCACCAGGTCGAACGCAGGGTGCGCACTGCCGCCATGGCCCGGCAGACGGGCGAGGTGGTCAAACACCACCGGCACGGGCAGATCGCGTATGGCCGGCGCCAGCGCGGCAATCTGGTCGGCACTGGCGTGGAGCTGCAGATGCCAGCCCCAGGGCGCAATCAACCGCGCAATTGCTTGCATATGGGCGGCAGCCACCGGCGATGGCCGCAGCAGGTTGAAGCGCACGCCACGGGCGCCGCGCTGGTGCATGGCGGCCATATCGTCCGCGCTCGTGCTGGCATCCACCACGACGACGGCGCGGGCGGCATCCAGGCCCAGCTCGGCCACCGCATCCAAGGTGCAGCGGTTGTCCGTTCCGTAGCTGGAGGGCTGCACCACCACCACCCTGCGGGTGCCCAGCCGCGCCTGCAGTTGCCGGTAATCGGCCACAGTGGCTGCGGGCGGATGGAGGTCGGCCCCCGCCGCATAGGGGTAGCGGGGATCGTTGATATGGATATGGCAGTCGCAGGCGCCCGCCCATTCAGGGCCTGACAGCAGCGGTGAAGGCAGCGCAGGCGACGCATGCTTGCCGGTGGCGGCCACAGCATCAGTCATCGATCGACACCTTGCTGGTCTGGGCCGCGCTGGCCCAGCGCTTGGCCTCGGCCGCCACATAGGCTTCAAATTCGACACGGCCCAGCGCCGTGGGCTCGGCACCCATCTCCCGGTAGCGCTGCTGCACCTTGGGGTCCTTCAGGGCGGCCGTCAACGCGCTGGAGAGTTTGTCCAAAACGGCCGGAGGCAGACCTGCCGGCGCAAACAAGCCGGTGTAGAGCGTGGCATCCACCGCCGGGAAGCCCTGCTCCGCCAAGGTGGGCACATCGGGCATCAGCGGCGAGCGCAGGGGGCCCAGCTGGGCGATGGCCTTGACGCGGCCATCCCGGATCAGCGGTGCGGCCGTGGTGATCTGGTCCACCATCGCATCCAGGGTATGGCCCATCAGGTCGGCCGCTGCAGGGCCCGTGCCTTTGTAGGGGATGACGGTGATGGGCGTGGCCGTGGCGGCCCGCACCAGCTCGATGGCCAGATGGGTGAAGGAGCCATTGCCAGCGGTACCCACGCTGGCGCCGCCCGCGCGGCCCTTGGCATAGGCATTGAACTGCGCGAAGTTGCTGGCGGGGATGTGGGTGGAGATCGTCAGCACCGCCGGATTGGTGGTGATGCCGCCGATGACGGTGAAGCTCTTGACGCCGTCGTACGGCACCTTTTTGCTGACCGAATTGGCCACCGCATTGGGGCCGGAGTTGCCCAGCAGCAAGGTATAGCCATCGGGCTTGGCGCGGGCCACATAGGCCGCGCCGATCACGCCGCCGGCGCCTGGCCGGTTCTCGACGATGACCGGCTGGCCCAGTGATTTGCCAATCAGGTCCGAAATGGCCCGAGCCGTGAAATCGATATTGCCGCCCGGGGCAAAGGGCACCACCAGGGTGATGGCGCGGGTTGGCCAGTCGCCTGCAAAGGCCGCCGAGCAAGCGAAGGCCAGCGCTGCCACTGCAGCCTTTTTAGTCACATTGCGCATGTCTTGTCTCCTGTTATGGGATCGCATTCTCCAGTCGACAAATCATTCCGTCCATTGGATAATTTTCATAAAACAATTCCTAAAAGTTATCGATGGACATCAATTTTCGGGACCTCAAATACTTCGAAGCGGTGGCCGATGCCGGCCATGTCGGCCTGGCAGCCGACAAGCTGGGCCGCACGCAGCCGGCCCTGAGCAAGGCCATCCAGCGGCTGGAAGATGCATTCGAGTGCGAGCTGTTTGAGCGCAAGGGCCGGGGCATCCAGCTCACCGCCGTGGGTGAGGTACTGCTGGCCCGGGCCCGGCTGCTGCGGGGCACGACCGAGGAAGTGCTGCGCGAGGTCAACGACTTCTCGCGGGGCCAGGCCGGCCATGTGCGCATTGGCAGCGGCCCCATCGCCGCCGACTATGTCTTGCCAGAAATCTGCAACCTGCTGCTGGCCGAGGCGCCCGAGACCACGATCGACATCACCACCGGGCCCAGCCTGATGCTGCGCGAGCGCTTGAAGGAAGGCTCGCTCGATCTGCTGATCGGCCTGATGCCGGACGACGATGAGGAGCTGGTATCGCATGCCATCGTCGACGACGTCGTCGTGGTCGCCACCAGCCGCCGGCACCCGGTATTTGCGCTGCCGCAGATCACCATCGAATCGCTGCTGCGCTGGAAATGGGTGCTGCCGCTCGAGAGCATCCCCAGCCGGCAATGGCTGGATGCCGCCTTTCGTGCCCGGGGCCTCTCGACCCCGCAGGTGCAGATCAACGCCAACTCCATTCCCCTGCTGCCCCGCCTGATTGCCCACAACGAGCTGCTGAGCTTTCTGTCCCGCCACACCTTGGCAGAAGCCCGTGGCCACCAGGCGCTGCGCGAAGTACCGCTCAAGGAATTGCAGCTGCACCGCAAGCTCGGCGTGACCTACCGCCGATCCGGCTACCTATCGCCTGCGGCCCGCCGCTTGCTGAATCTGCTGCGGGAGCGGGGGCGGAGTTTGTTTGTGGGAGTTGGGGATTGAGGTGTTCAGCACAACACAGCCGGCACTTGCGCGGGTGCTCTACCCTGCTTTAGCTAAAGCCGCTGATACGCATCCCTTGCCCAAAAGGACGATTGCGGCATTGACGCTGAGGTCTAGCACATGCAATCTATTGGCCGACAATGCAATTCATCCAACCACCGCCGCACCAAGCTGCCGATGCGCGCTGTAGAAGAAGCTATCCAAGGAATCAGCCCCAGGCAAGCAATAGCTGACTATCTACGACCGCTCAGACACTGCATTAGCCATACCAAGCATGACCAATCTTCGCGTGAGCACCGATAAGAGCGAGTTGAATATACCGCTCATCCACCAGTTTCTCTCTACGCAAACCGCATGGGCAAGAAATATTCCCCTGCATACCCTAGCAAAAGCCATCGACCACTCCCTTTGCTTTGGGGGGTTTATCGACCACCAACAAGTGGCCTTTGCCCGCGTGATCACGGACAGCGCGACCTTTGCCAACCTGGTAGACGTCTTTGTTGTGCCCGAGTGCCGGGGCAAAGGCTATGGCTTCGCTCTGATGGAAGCCGTGTTCAGCCACCCCCAGCTGCAAGGGCTGCGGCGATTTACATTGGCCACCAGCGATGCCCATGGTCTATACGAGAAATTTGGATTTAAACCACCGCTGCATCCAAACACATATATGGAAATCTACAAACCAAAAATATACCAAGCACTCAACCAGCTGAATTAATTTCATGGCCCACGAACATAGAGCCAGTTCGCACAAGAGACAACGGCTGGCCCGGCATTCACTACCAGGCCAGCCGTGCCCCAAGGGCTGAGCACCCTGCCCTCCTACACCCCTCCAACCCAGCTTTTTCAAAATTCGCGGCACCAAGCTCCCGCAATACAGGCTGGCCCGGCGCCCCACCACTCAATCGGCCTTGCGCGCCACCACACGGCGCCCGACCAGGCCCATCCCGCCCACCAGCGCTGCCAGCAAGGCCAGCGCCCAGCCCGACAGCGCAGGGACCGCAATGGGGTTGGCGCCGCCGTTGCCCGGAGGCGCGGTGACGACCACCTGCGACGGGGTCAAGGTCACAGCGGCGGCGTTGTTGCTATCGCCGCTGTAGGTCACGGTGATAGCGCGCTCGCCCTGCGCCAACGCGGAGGTGGTGCAGCTGGCGGTGGCGGTATCGCCCACGGTGACAAGGGCCACAGGGCCGCCGCAGAGCACGCTGGGGCCATCGCTGAAGGTGACGGTGCCGCCAGGGGCGCTGCCGATCACCGTGGCGGTCAAGGTCACTGCCTGGCCCTGCTGCACTTGCTGCGGGCTGGCCTCCAGGCTGACCTGCGCGGCAGCCTGGCCAACGGCAAAGCTGGCGCTGCTGGTTTGCAGCAGCGCCGGCTCGGCCAGGTTGGGGTTGAGCGCCAGGCTGGCGACGAGGCTCTGGCTGCCGGCTTGGGCAAACTCCAGGTCGTCAAACACGGCAGTGCCGGTGGCAGTGGCCAGGTCTACCGATACCGGCGTGGTGGCCAACACCAGCTTGGCCAGGCGGCCCATGCCCGGGCCTTGGGCCAGCTGCACGCTGCCCAACGAGGCGAGTGCGCCAAGGGCTGGGTAGCTGGTACTGCTAAAGGCCTGGCCGTTTTCTTGCAGTGTGACTTGCGGCGCTGGCAGCATGGGCGTGTTCAGCGCCACCGCTGATGGCTGCACGCTGAACTGCATCGCGTAATGGCTTTGCACGGCACCGGCATCCACGCAGGATGCGGGCACCAGGCCATCGGCCACATAGGGGCGCGCGGCGCCGCGCTGGTCCAGCGGTGGCACCGTCACCTCTGCCGCGCTGGCCACGCCCGCACAAATGCTGCGCGAACCGGGCAGCGCCAGCAGGGTTTGCGTGTTGCCGCCGTAGTGGCCCAGCGGTGCCAGGCCGGGGTCGATGGTCGTAGGCGTGTCCTGGGTAAAGACATTGCCACCGCCATCAATGAGGGTCAGCCCTGTGCTGCGGATATCAGCCGCTGGCCCAGCGCCGCCGCTGTTGCCGGCCACGATGCTGTTCACCAGGTTCAGGCTGGGGGTGTTGCCACCGTCGGCTGCGCCACTGATACCACCGGCAATGCCGCTGCTATTGCCTGCCAGCGTGCTGTTCAGCAGCACCAAACGGCTCTGGCCCTGGCTGAACAGGGTGCCGCCTTGGCCGGCCGCGTTCGGGCTGGCATTGGCGCTGAAGGTGCTGTTCTCGATCTGCGCCACACTGCCCAGGTTGGCAAGCGCACTGCCGCCCAGGTCGCCTTGGTTGGACACCCAGGTGCTGCCGCGCAAGGTGGCGGTGTTGCCCGCCGCCACCAGCAGACCACCGCCCAGTTGCGCAGCACTGTTGCTGTCGAAGCTGGAACCTTCAATCTCCAACGCACCCGTTCCATGCGAGTACACGGCGCCGCCCGAGCCCGCCTGGGCCAGCGTGTCATTGTCACCGCTATAGCCACCGGCTGCGGCCACATTCTGCGCCAGCACCAGGTTTTGCAACTGCACCAAGCCGGATGAATGGTTGAGCACCGCGCTGCCGCCATTGGAGCGGCCTTGCGCCAGGCGCAGGCCCGCCAGGCGCACCGGCTGCGCGGCGGCCTCGATCTGCAGCACACGGCTGGCACCATTGCCGCTGACCGTCAGCACATCGGCGCCCGGGCCCTCGATGGCCATGCTTTTGGCCAGGCTGATCTGGCCATGGGCCAAGCTGATGGTCTGCGGAGCAGCGGGGTTGAACACGCTGGCATCAAACTGGATGACGGGCGCGCCGCCCAGCATATTGGCCTGCAGCACCGCATCGCGCAAGGTGCAGGTGTTGGCATTGCCCTGGGCGCAGGCTTGTGGGTTGCTGCCATCGCTGTCGCCAGCGTTGTTGACCACATAGCTGGCCGCAAAGAAGCGCAACACGCTGGCGGGCGTGATGGGGCTCATGCAATTGGCGTTGGGCACGGCCATATAGCAGCCTTGGGTAAACACCTGTACCGCTGCATCGCTGCCGCCCGCGCCAGCCGGCGCCACAAAGCTGAGCGACGTGGGCGTCACATTGAAAGGCTGGATATAGGTATAGCCTGCAAACTGCACTTGGGCCGTGGCATCAAAGTGGCTGCCGTTCACCGTCACCACCGTGCCGCCTGCGGCATCGGCCACGGAGGGCGCCAGACTGGTGACGAGGGGCGGCAGCAACAGCACCTGCGTGCTGGCCGAGCCTTGTACCACGGGGTTGGACAGCGCATCTGCCACCGTGATCTGCTGGCTGCCCGTGGCGGCCAAGGTGGCGCTGAAACTGCCCGCACCGCCGGAGAGTGCGGCACCTGCGGGCAACTGTGCCCCGGCATCACTGCTGCTGAAATGCACGGTGCCGCTGTAGCTGGGCATCGCATGGCCATCGGTATCGAGCGCGTTGACGCTGAAGTTAAACGCCTGGCCCGCAGCCACTTGCGCTGGCAGGCTGATACCAAATCCGCCCAGCTGCTGGGCCGCGACGGTAAAGGCCGCGCTGCTGACCGAGGCTGCGCCCAGGTGCGCATTGAGGCTGACGCCCGCAACCGGCACGCCACCGGGCAATGTGAAGCTGACCGTGCAAGCAGCCTGGCCGCTGGCATTGCTCGGCGCGCAGCTGGCGCTGGAGGTCAGGCCAGCATGTGTGCTGGCAAGCAAGGCCGGGGTCACCCCCAGCAGAGGCTGTCCGCTGCTTTGCACATCCACCGTCACCGGCAACGCCGCGCCCGGCGCCACCTGGCTGGGGAAAGGCGAAGGGCTGGCAAACGCCAGGGTATAGGCCTGGCCTTGCACAGCACCTGCATCCATCACCGCACCCACGGTGGCTGGGCGCGGTGCGCCGATCTGGTCGAAAGCCTGCTCGCCTGCTGCATAGCGGCCCAGGCCCAGCGCCGGCGAGCCCGCCAGGGGCGGCATCGTTGGCATGGTGCCGCCATAGGCGCCCAAAGCGGCAAGCCCGATCGCAGGCAGGCCTGTGTCAGCTGCACTGGCGGTATGGACGGCACTGTTCTGGTTCACCAAGCTGCTGCCGCCCACCACATTCGGAAAGCTTGGCGCCGTGTTGCCGCGAATGATGGAGTTGACCACCAACGGCGCGCTGCTGCCCTCCCTGTAGAAGCCTCCACCCCAACTGGTCGCTTGGTTTGCGCTGATGGTGGAGTTGTGGATGGCAATGCTGCCACCTGAGCTACTGTTGATGCCGCCACCCTGGCGGGCCACATTGTTGGCAATGGTGCTGTTGTGGATCAGCAGCGCCGTGGCAGTCGGATCATTCTGGATGCCGCCGCCGTAGCCAAACGACGCGTTGCTGGCCGTGTTATTGGCCACCGTGCTGTTGAGCAAGCTGAGGCTGCCGCGGTTGAGGATACCGCCACCGTTGCTCGTGCTGGTGTTGGTGTTGCTATCGATCCAGCAGCTGTCGACCGTGAGCTTGGCAGCGCTGTTGATGCCTTGGCGCGCGCCACTGATGCGCAGCCCAGCGAGACGAACCTCCAAGGTACTTCCGGTACCGCTCGCGCCTTGGCCCGCGTTCATCACAAACATGGTCTGCGAGGTGCTGCCCCTCAAGGTCAGCAGATGCGCACCCGGGCCCGCAATGTCCACGCTGTAACGCGGGGCCAATTGGCTCACCGCAATCGTCTGCGGAGACGAAAACAGGCCCGCATCAAACTCGATGCGCGCCGCAACGCTGCTGTCTGCATCGGCATTGAGCGCCAAAATCGCATTGCCGAGGGTGCAAGTGCCACTATTGCCTGCACCGCAGCCGGACGCATTGACGGTAGCGCTGGTTACGGCATTGACCACATAGGTTTTGGCCTGCGCCGCCAGTGGCAGTGCAACGACCAATGCCAAACTGCCCAGCAAAACCAGCTGCCGCAAACGGCTCCCGGCTGCCCTTGCCTGCACAGTGCATTCCAGCTGCGTTGCCAAACCAACTCTCCCACCTTGCGCCCGCCGGTTGGTGTTACCAGCGTTGCCAAATCCAACCATAGTTACCCCCAGTCTTGTCTTGAGCGCAGACTAAAGGGGCAAGCCGGTTTTGCCATCCCGTAAATTAGTGATTCGGCTGCGGGTGGCGGGCTTTCAGGGCCTGCCCAGGGGAGATGTGGAGGTATCTCGAGGCCCATGCCCGGCACTGGGGCGCTGGTTCAGCGCTCGGGTTAAAGCCAATGCAGTCCGCTTGCTTATCAGCGTCCAGCCGCCAAGCTTGCCAGACCTACTCGGCGTCACCGATGGCGTGGTTTGGCCCAAGCGGAAGAATACAGAACAGGTGCCTGGCATGCTGCCATCCGCTTCTGCGCATGCAAGGGCAAACAGCGGTTGGCCTCCGCCCGATAGCGCTTGCCGAGGGCCCCATGCGAGCCGGTACCTAGGTGCAGCCTGCACAACATGCCGCGCGCAAGTCCAAGGCTCAAGGTTGACCCGCCCCCTGCTGAAGCTGCCGGCTCAACGCCTCTATCTGGGCATCGATCCAGGACAAGCGCGCATGGTCGCTGGTGCCCGGCGCCGGCCTGCGGGCCAGCAACTCCGCCCCTTCTTCCCTCAAGGCTGCCAATCTTTCAGCCAAATCCTGCAGGTTGCTAGAACGTTCTGACATTTGGTTTTCTTCAATTTTCTTTGAAAAATTAACTCTACCTATTTATTTGATGAAATCTATCCGGCGTTACAAAAACTACATAACGAAGCGATTTCCGCTTACAGGGCGCCCGTGCCAGCCGGTTGAACTTTTCCGCCAAGCACGGTCCCGGCTGCCCCGGCTTTGCCAAGACCACAGTGCGGCATCTGCCCCGCATCTGCGCAGCAGCCCCGTCTGAGGCGCAGATGCGCCAAAACAGGAGGCCCGCGCAAGCCCCTCGCTGACAGCGGGCTGCCGGGGTCGCCACTACGCTTTTGCGACGAGCTCAGCGCATTTCTCAAAACCACAAGAGCAGCACCACATGGTCAAACCCCAAAAGCCTTTGGCTTATGTCACCGATGCCTCGCCCGGCTGGCAGCGCATCCAGCGCGGCGACGGGTTTGTCTACCGAAACCAGCGTGGGCAGACCATCCGCAACCCCCGCCAGCTCGAACGTATTCGCCTCTTGGTCATTCCTCCCGCTTACACCGATGTGTGGATCTGCCCCGATCCGCAGGGCCACCTGCAGGCGACGGGCCGCGATGCCCGGGGGCGCAAGCAGTACCGCTACCACCCGCTGTGGCAGGAGCAGCGCAAGCAGACCAAGTTCGAGCGCATGGCGGCTTTTGCGGCGAAGCTGGGGCTGATTCGACGGCGCATCCAGCGCGACCTGAAAGCGGGCGATACCACGCAGGCCTCGGTGGCGGCAGCGGTGGTCCGCCTCCTGGACACCACGGCGCTGCGCATTGGCAACGACAGCTATGCGCGCGAGAACGGCTCGTTTGGGCTGACGACCCTGCGCAACCGCCATGTGACGATGCGCGCATCGCGCATCCGGCTGGCGTTCAAAGGCAAGAGCGGCGTGGAGCAGCAGGTGGAGCTGGAGGACCCGCGCGTCGCGCGCATCGTGCGGCGCTGCCAGGACCTGCCGGGCCAGCGGCTGTTCCAGTATGTGGATGACGCGGGCGAGCGCAAGCAACTGCGCTCTGAGCATGTGAATGCCTATCTGCACGAGATCGCCGGAGAGGACTTCAGCGCCAAGGACTTTCGCACCTGGCATGCCAGCGTGCTGGCCTTGTCGCTGGCGCTGCAGTCGCGCAGCAGCGATGCGCCGCTGACGGCACCCGATATCGTCCGCCAGGTCGCCCAGCACCTGGGCAATACCGTGGCGGTCTGCCGCAAGTACTATATCCACCCGCTGGTGATGGAGGTCTGCGAAGGCCCCGAGGGCGGCGCGCGCTGCGATGCCTATGCGGGCAAGCTGCGCGGCAGCGCGGGATTGCGCGAGGCCGAGCGCACGCTGATGGCGTTTTTGGCGACTGGCAAGCGGCGGCGCAAACCATAAAACGGCTTTGGGCCTTCTCCTTTAGCGCATTGGGCAGCGGCTGCAGCGTGCATGCGGATGCCTGGCGCCAACCCTTGCGCAAAGAAAAAACGCCGATATCTCCACGATATCGGCGTTGCGGCCCAATGCCTGGCGCAATCGGATCAGCGGCGTTGTGCGCGGCGCAGGCCCGCCATGCCCATGGCTGCAACTGCCAGCATCATCAGCACCAGCTTGGATGGATCCAGGGCCGGCACTTTCTTGAGCTGAGGAGTACCCGGGCCATTGGGATCAGTGGGGCCACCATCGGACGTCTCTGTTTGGCGGTTGGTAAAGGTGCAAACCAGCTCCTCGGCCGATACCAGGGCAACGCTCAGCTGCCGCGTGGCTACATCGGTCGTGATCGTGCTTTTCGGCGGGGCGCCATTTTGGTCGGTACATTGGATGCTGGCAAGCTTCCAACCGGCGAGAACAGCTTCGGTCCAGGTGTAGCTCTGGCCGGCTGCCAGGTTGTCGATGGTCTGGCTACCGGAGCCAGCCTGGGTCGCCACCGCCATGGTGGCGGGCACACCCGCGCCGGTGCCGGCAAAGCTGAAGCTGGCAGCTCCCGTGGCAGGGGTACCCGTTGCAGTTTGCGCCAGCTTGGCGATCGTCACCTTGCCAGGCGGCAGTGCAGCCAGGGTATTGGTCACCACCACCGTCAGGGGCGTCGTCGGCCCCAGCACATTGGTCGGGTTCGGGGCAATGGCCGCCGACCCCACCCAGGTGTAGCCATTGGGCGCTGCGGGCGGCGTATCTTCGGTCACCGTACAGCTGTCCTTGTCATAGAAGCTCAGTGCCGCGCTGTCCGCGCTCGAGGCGCCAGCGGCAACGGTAGCGGACCATGTCTGCGGTGCCTGCGCGCCGCAGCTGATGGTGCCAGTAAAGGTCATCGCTGCGGGCATGCCTGCAGCAGGCAAGCCTTGCACCTTCTTCGTGACGGTGATGGGCGAGCTGGTATTGAAGATCTGGAAGTTCACCGTGCTGCTGTTCGACGAGGGCACGGGATCCAGCCACCCCGGCGCCACAGCGGCAGAGGCCGTATTGGCATAGGTGCCAGCCGTGTTGCCAGCAGATCCAGTGATGACGAAGCGCACGATGCCGCCTTCGGGAAGCGCAGGGATGGTGCTGGTCACCGTGTGGCTCGCTGCGTCGTAGTTCACCGCAGCACAAATGGCGTTTGGCGTCTGGGCAGCGCAGACCGCATTGCCGTAGACAAAGCCGCTGGGCAGAGGGTCCGAGAAAGCCACATTGTTCGCCGCAGCAGAGCCCGTGGCATTGGCCACATCAATGGTGTACACCACGGTGGAGCCGCTCACGCTGGTCGTTACCGGGTCCACCTTCTTGTTCACGGAAATATCCGCACAGCTGACAGGCAGCGATACGCTGGCCGAGTTGCTGGCCGGGCCCAGATCAATATAGCCTGCGGGAACGGAGGCAGAAAACGTGTTCTGGATAAAGCTCGACGCGCTGTTGCCACAAGACGGAACCGGTAGCGCCGTTGGCGTCATCGTGTACACCACGGTCACCGCGCCTCCCACCGGCAGCTTGGGAACGGCGGTGCTGAACAGCATCACATCAATACCCGCTTGGGACTGGTTGCCAAAATTCGATGCATCGGGGCACACCGCACCTCCCGCCGCAGTACAGCTGACAAAGGTCGTGCTGGTATTGATGTACTGGTAAGGCGCGCCGTAGGTGTAATTCGCGAAATTGGTGATCGAATCGGTGATCTGCACCTGGTCCACCGCATTGGGGCCGTGGTTGAGCAAGGTCATCGTGTAGGTGATGGGCTGCCCTGCCACAAACACGTCGCTGCTTTGGCTCTTGGTGACTTCCAGATCGGTTTGCGGGCAATCGGGGGCGCGCGGCGTTTGAATGCTCACCTGCGAAGCATTGTTGTCGTAATTGCTATCGGTCATGCCGCTGGGCAAGGTGGCACGGAATTCATTCTGGATGAATCCTGCGCCCGAGCTGCAGCGCTGCGTGCCCACAATGGTGGGCGTCATCGTATAGACAATGGTGAGCGCACCACCAGCAGGCAGGCTGGGCACCGTCGTGTTGAACAGGTTGTAATCAATACCGGTCGCCGAGATATTGTTGAAATTCGGGCCATCCGGGCAAACCGCACCGCCCGAAGCCGAGCAGTCGACAAAGCTGGCTTCGATATTCATGTAATCGTAGGGAGCGCCCGCGTTGTAGTTGGCAAAACTGGTAATGGAATCGCGGATATTGGTGCTATCGGCGGCATTGGGGCCGTTGTTCACCAGGGTCATCGTGTAGGTCACGGGGGCACCCGGGGTAAAGGTGTCCGTGCTCTGCGTCTTGGTCACGGCCAGATCCGACTGCGGGCAGTTGGGCGACTGCGGTGTGGAGATGCTGACTTGCGCAGCATTGTTGTTGTAATTAGCGTCGGTCATGCCTGCTGGCACCGATGCCCGGAACTCGTTTTGCAAAAATCCCGCGCCCGTGCCGCAACGCTGCGCACCGGTAATGGTCGGCGTCATGGTGTAGACGATGCTGATCGAGCCTCCCGAGGGCAAGCTGGGCACGGAGGTATTGAACAACGCGTAGTCAATGCCAGTAGCAGACTGGCTATTGAAATTGGAGCTGGCCGGGCACACCGCTCCGCCCGAGGCGGTACAGCTGACAAAGGTATTGGCAATCGTCAGGTAGTCATACGGTGGGCCCGAGTTGTAATTGGCGAAATTGGTCAGACTGTCTTGAATATTGGCGCCATCAGCGCTGGCCGGTCCATTGTTTTGCAGTGTCATCGTGTAGGTGATGGGAACACCCGGTGCAAACACATTGCTGCTTTGCGTCTTGGTCACGGCCAGGTCCGTTTTATAGGACATGGCGGTACTCACCACGCTGGTATTGGTGGCCAGATCAGGATCCGTCACCCCTGCCGGGGTGTCCACGCGTGCAGAGTTCGTGATACTCGAAGGGCCACTGCTGGGGAAATTCCCGGTGATGTTGATGATCACCCGCCCCAAAGACGGAAAGCTGGGAATGGTGGCCGTGACACCCGAGGCGTCGATCACCATGGAGCTTGGGCATGCCGCACCATTGATGGCAGACACGCAGACAGCGGCAACATTGCTCAAATTGGGCGGCAAGCTATCGACCACACTGGCCCCGCCCGCTGCACCTGGGCCGTTGTTATCCATGGTCAGCACATACAAAAAACCATCGCCGCCATTGGCAGATACCGGCCCTGTCTTTGTAATCTGCAGATCTGCTGTTTGGGCCTGCGCAAACGCCGGCAAAAGCATAAAAGAGAATAACAAGAAGCAGAAATTGGATATTCTCTTCTTTATAGAATTAAATGACATATAAAATCTTTAAAAGAATTTATCAAACGACGTCAACCCATCATTAACTGCAAGAAATGAGTTAATGGCGTTTACCCAAAACCATCCACAAAATCGAATGAAGCCGCTCTCTGCGGCTTCATCTGCCATGGCCTTTACCCACTGCCAAGGGCCATGAAGAAGTCAATCTCCAGGCAACTTGCAATTGCAAACAATTGAAAAATTCTAATAAATTTATGAATTAATCAAAGAAATCTATTCTATTTCAAAGATGGCATTGAGACTGTGAACAATCTCTGATCGCATCTAGATTGCTGATAAGTTGATCGACACTGATTTGGCGTAGCGCCAGGGCTTATGGCTGCTCGACAGCGACCATATCCACCCTCCGCGCTGGCCATCCGCACCAGGAAGCCGTTTGGGGACCGAGCGCCAGCGCTGCGATGGTGGGCAGAGGCCGCTAATATCTCGACTATGTAACTAAATGTCAATGATTGAAAACAGTGCCAGGGAAAACCCTTGCATCAGCCATAGCCACTTGGCTGCGGAGCCTTTGCGCTCAAGTCCACCGGCTTGGAAGGGCTCATGGGCGGCGACGGCCACCACAATGCCTACGCCCCTAAGCGGCATACCGCACCAAAGCTGAAAGCAAGGGGCGCCCGGCGCTGCCACCGGTACATTCGCAGCATGAGCGTATGGGCAACCTGGTGACGCCCTGCCCCAAGCTCGACCGCTAACGCCAGTTCGATAGGTTGGCAGTCAGCGCCTTTGACCTGGCGCTGGGCTCGGCCTGCCGGGTTCGCCAGCACCTGTCCAATCCGGACGCTGTGCGCGGCACTGTGTGCCGCATGGTTGAGCGGCACCTGTTCAGAGCCCAAACTGGTAGCGGGGAGGAACCGCATGGTGTTGCGGGGACAAGCAGCTAAGTGCTTTCCCCCGCCCCTGGCCTGACTCGGCTTTGGATGGAGTCGTTACACTCATTAACATCCAAAAATGGAGGAGACCGTGTTCAGGCCTGTCATCTATCTGCTGATCGCATTAGCCGCGTGGACGGTGTACAGCCGCTATGAGCAGCAGCAGGCCGCATCGCTGCGGGATTCCGAGCCTGTTCTCTCCGAGCCCGAGCCACCCGAGGCAAGCACGCCCAGTGCGCCGAACCAGCTTTTCAAATGCGATGGCCGCACCCACTGCTCGCAGATGACCTCGTGCAAAGAGGCCAAGTTTTTTCTGAAGAACTGCCCCGACACCAAGATGGACGGCGACAACGACGGCGTCCCCTGCGAGCGGCAGCTCTGCAACGTCAACAAAAGACCATAAACCAAGAGCCTGCGCTGCAGGCTCTTTTTCATCGCCGATGGCCTAGAACTTGCCGTTCAAGGTCAGCATCGCATTGCGTGGCAGCGCCTGCATATTGCCGTTGTAGACCGAGCTGACGGTCTGGTAGTAGGTCTTGTCAAAGACATTGTTCAGGTTCAGGCTCAAGGTCCAGGTCGGGTCAAAGCGGTACTGCAGCATCAGGTCCCAGGTCGCATAGCCGCCCTGCGTGAACTTGTAGGGCTGGCTCTCGCCGCTGCTGTTGGTGACAGCGCCGCTCACATACTGCGTGCTCTGGATACGGCCACTGCCGCCCACGCGCCAGTTCGACAAAGCACCCGGCAAGGTATAGACGGTGGACAGCTTGAACAAATGCTTGGGCGTGATGCTGCTGAAGACCGTGCCTTCGGTCTTGTCCCGCGTCTGGTTGAAGGTGTAACCCGCCGCCAGCTGCCAGCCGCTGGAGACCTCGCCACCCACTTCCACATCAAATCCCCGGCTAGTGACCTTGCCCTGCGGCAGGTAGCAGCAGCTGGCACCCCACAAGCTGTAGTTCTCCGCATAGCGCTCATCCAGCACTGCAGTGCCCGTGCGCTCCACGTTGAAGACGCTGAAGGTCGCGTTCATGCGCCCATCCATCAGCTCGCCTTTGAGCCCCGCCTCATAGCTCTTGCCCTTGATGGGGTTCAGCGGCGTGCCCGGCTGCGGGCCCGCCAGGTTGAGTGCCTGGGGCTTGAAGATCGACGAGTAGCTGACATAGGCCGACCAATGCGGGTTCAGGTCATAGATCACACCGCCATAGGGCGTGAGCTTGGCGCTTTGCTTGAACGATTTGGCGGACCAGGGGCTGGTGTTGCCAGCGGTGTCGATGATGTCGGACATGGTCTGCGTGAACTCATAACGCGCCAGGCGGGCGCCAGCAATCACATGCAGCTTGTTGCTCGGGTGCAGCCGCACAACGCCATAGGCGCCCAGCTGCTCCTGGCCCCAGGGGCCGTAGCGCTCGCTGAGGTTCAGGTTGAACTGGTCAAACGCCGGGTTCCAGGGCTGCATGTCGAACACATTGCCGCCCACCGTGCCGCTGTCGGCAAAGCTCATGTTCTGCCAGTGGCTGCGCACCCGCTGCCAATCGGCCCCGATCAGCAGCTCATGGCTTCGGCCCAGCAGCGAGAAGGGGCCGCTCAGGTTCAGATCCACCATGTCCTGGGTGTTGGAGGAATCCAGCACACCGCCGCGCCACACCGGCCCGGCCAAGGTTTGCGGATCGACTGCGCCAGACAGCGTGCTCCAGCGCCGCTGCTGCTCGGTGCGCGCATGGGTGGCGTTGAGCTTGAACTTCCAGTGGTTGTCAAAACGGTGCTCCAGCTGGGCAAACACTTCCTCGTTCTGGTAGTGGAAGTAGGCCCAGGGGTTGGAGAAGGCCGTGCTGCGCGGCAGGCCCAGGCTGCGGCCATCGGCAAAGCGTGGCAGGCCGGCATAGTCGCCCTTCTGCCGCACCTTGCCGTAGGAGCCGCCCACGGTCAGCAAGGTGTCGGCCGTCAGATCAGCCTCCAGCACGCCATAGAGCGAGGGCTTTTCCTGGCTGATGTAGTCAAAGTAGGAGTCGCCCTTTTGGTAGCTCAGCACCGTGCGGCCCCGGATGCGGCCATCCTGCGTCAGGGAGCCGGTGGCATCGACCTCGGTACGCTGGTTGCCCCAGCTGCCCAGCGATTGCGAGACCTCCACCTGCCGCTGCGCCAACGGCTTTTTGCGCACCAGGTTGATGATGCCGCCCGGGTCGCCCACCCCGCCCAGCAGGCCGGATGCTCCACGCATCACCTCGACCCGGTCGTAGGAGCCCATGTCCTGCTGGGGCTGGTAGGTGTAGGCCCCCAAGGCCATCGGCGCACCACCATCGATCTGCATGCTGGTGATCTGAAAACCGCGCGAGAAGTAGCGGCCGGAGTTGTCGGCCACGATGACGCCAGGCGTCAAGGTCAGGGCCTGCTCCACATCCACCACCCGCTTGTCATCCATCAGCTGCCGCGTCACCACCGACACCGACTGCGGAATCTCGCGGAAGGACTGGTCGGTCTTGGAGGCAATGCTGGTCACCTGGTTGGTGTAGGAGCCCGTGCCTTCGGTCGTGCCATTGGCCGAGCGCCGCGCCGTCACGCGGATCTCGGCCAACGAGCGCTCGGGCGCCAGCGCCGCAGCCGCAGCCGCAGCGGCCGGTGCGGCCGGCGCGGGCGTGGTGCTGGCCGGCTTTTTGACCACCAGGTAACTGCCGCTGGCCTGCTGCACCGCCTGCAGCCCCGTGCCTGCGACCAAGGCAGCCAGGCCCTCTGGCACCGTATGCCTGCCCTGCAGCCCGGGGCTGCGCAGGCCCTCGGTGGTATCGGGGGTAAAGGACAGCAGCACGCCGCTTTCCTTGGCAAAGCGCGTCAAAGCCATATCCAACGGGCCGGCCGGGATGGCGTAGGCCTGGGCGCTCTGCCCCGCTACGGGGGCCTGGGCCTGGGCATGGGCGGCAGGCGGCAAGATAGCGGACAGCGCCAGCGCCAATGCGCTAGGGATGCTCTGCAAAACCCTCGCCAAGCGGGATGGGCGCGGATCGGGATGAGACGCAAGGCGTCTTTTGCAGTCAATAGCCGTAGCTATTGACAAGGAAGACAACGCAGCGGATCGCCCGAGTCCGCGTTCAGACCACGGCAGGGAGTTTTGCAGAGGGTCCCTAGGGGCAAGAACGGTGGAGCGGCCGCCAAAGCGGCGCGCGGATGTGCGGTGATGGGCCATGGATGCAATACTTTCTGTTCGCCACAAAGGCGACGGCGGTCAAGAGGAATCTCGGATCAACCTTGTGATCTCCTCTTCTTGAAACGCTGCTCGGCCAAACAGCTCAGCCCATCCCCATTATTTTTTGGGTGCTGCCCGCACCAAGCGGTACGATGCCGCGCGCCAGCCCCACAGGCGGCTGACGGTCTGCACCTGCAAGGACAGCAGGCCGGCGACGTTGTCCAGCACCTTGGCAATATCTGCCAGTGGGTAGGAGCCCGACAGGCGCAGGGCCGCCACGTCGTCATCGCAGGACAGCGGGTGCACGCTGTAGCGCCCCAGCTCCTGCACAAAATCATCCAGCCGCATATCCCGCGCGACCAGCGCCCCATCGACCCAAGCCGCATCGCTGTCTTCGCGGGCCGGCCGGGGCTCGCCGATGTGCTGGCGGTCAAAGCTGCTCTTTTGGCCGGCCTGCAGCACCAGGCTGCGCTGGCCGTCCACCGGCGCCAGACGCACCGCGCCGTCGTAAACGCCCACCCGGGTCGGCCTCTCCGCATCCAACCGCACCGAAAACCGGGTGCCCAGCGCAGTCGCCAGACCGTGCGGCGTCTCCACCAGCAAGGGCCTTCCACCACCCGCCTTGCCGCTCTGCACCAGAATCTCGCCGGCAATCAGGCGCAGCCTGCGCTCGCTGCTGCCAAAGCGGATATCGAGCATGGTGGATGCGTTCATCACCACCCGCGTGCCATCGTCCAGATCGATCGTGCGCCGTTCGCCCACGCCGGTGCGCTGGCCCGCCAGCACCTCGCGCCAGCTGGTCTGCCGGTAACCCGTCCAGGCCGCGCCACCAGCAATAACCAGCACCACCAGCGACTTGACCATATGCCTGCGCCGTACCGAGCCCTGCGGCGCCAAGGCGGCTTTGGCAAAGTCCAGGGTATCGGGCCCGGCCATCGCACCCAGCCGGCCGTTGACGGCCTCGATGCGCTGCCAGGCCTGTTCATGCACCGGGTCTGCCGCCCGCCATTGCTGCCATTGGTCTTTCAGATCGGGGGTGGCATCTGGCGACTGTAATTCCACCATCCATTCCACCGCCTGCTGGGCAACCGCCCGGGGAATCGCCGCCTCAGCCATGGACGGCGAAATAGCACTGCATGCCCGCTTGCACGATGTAGCGCTTCACGGTCGAGAGCGAAACGCCCAGCGCAGCGGCAATCTCCAGCTGGGGCATTCCCTCCAACTGCGCCATCAAAAACGCCTGGCGCACGGGGGCTGGCAGTTGGTCCAACATGCGGTCGATCTCATCGAGCGCCTCCAGCAAGAGCGCCCGCTCCTCAGGCGACATCGCCATCACGGCGGGGGCCTGCGCCAATGCCTCCAGGTAGGCCTGCTCCAGGCGCTGCCGGCGGTAGTGGTTCAGCAGCGCATGCTTGGCAGCGGTGGTCAGAAAAGCGCGCGGCTCCTGCGCCGCCACCGGCTCATCGCGCAACAGCAGGCGCAGAAAAATATCATGCGCCAGGTCGGCCGCATGGTGCGCATCACCGAGTTTGCGGCGCAGCCAGGTGCGCAGCCACGTGTGGTGGTCGCGGTAGAGCGCGCTGACTTCCTGTCGCACGCCAGGGTGCGCACTGGCATCTTGGGACATAAAAAGGGGAGCCCCGCGCAGGTGCTCCCTCATGTATTGCAAATGATTCGTATTCTATTTGAAATTCCCAAACACAAGTAGCGACCAGGCTTGGGATGTTGGTTCCTGTCTGCGCCGATCAGCCCAACGCCGAGGTCAGCGGGCGGTTGAACACGACATCCTTCATGACCAAGGTCGAGGTCATGCGCTGCATCCCCGGCAAGGCGGTCAGCTTCTCGTCGTAGAGCTTCTGAAAAGCGGGCAAGTCTTTGACGACGATCTGCAGCAGATAGTCTGGGTCGCCAAAGAGCCGCTGGGCCTGGATCACGTTGTCCAGTTCGGCGACCGCCTTTTCAAAGTCGCGCACGACCTTGCTGCTGTTGAGCGTGACGAAGACGATGGCAGCAAAGTCCAAACCCAGTGCTGCCGGTGCCAGATCGGCACGGTAGCCACGAATGGCACCCGCCTCCTCCAAGGTGCGCACACGCCGATGGCAGGAGGACAAACTCAGCCCCACCTGCGCAGCCAGGTCGGTGAGGCTCAAGCGCCCGTCACGCTCCAGCGCTGCAAGAATTTTCCGATCCAGTGCATTCATTCTTCAATAGCTTCCAGTTTTCTCTCAGTTATCGGAATTTAAGGGAAGCACATTCTGCTACATGTTGCCTATCCTTCTCTCCTTTGTTTGCAGAGAGAAGTACTGTGCCTTTGACCGCTGTAGCCGCCTTCTGGGCAGTGTCGTTTGCGTTGGTGATCACCCCGGGGGCCGATTGGGCCTATGTCATTTCTGCAGGCTTGCGGGGGCGCCGGCTGGCTTGCGCTGCGGTCGTCGGTCTAGCCTGCGGCGCCTTGTTGGCCACTGCGGCCGTAGCCGCAGGCGTTGGCGCGCTGGTTGCCCGCCACCCCGTGGTCTTGACGGTTCTGACGGTGGCCGGTTCCGCCTATCTGCTCTGGATGGGCGTGGCCATGTTGCGCAGCCCTGCGGCCGCCGTCAGTGCCAGGTCCGAGCTGGTGGGCGGCGGATGGAAATGGGCGTGCAAGGGCGCAGGTATCAGCGGCTTCAACCCAAAGTTGATTCTCTTGCTCCTGGCGTTGCTGCCGCAGTTTGTACACGCCGAAAGTGCATGGCCCGTCGCGCTGCAGATCATGGTGCTCGGTGCCGTGCATGCGCTGAGCTGCTGCAGTGTGTATCTGGCCGTGGGCTTGACCGCGCAGCGCGTGCTGGGCACGCGCCCAGGCGCGGCACTGGTGGTATCTCGTGTGTCAGGGGCGCTGATGGTTGGCATCGCGTTGCTGCTGCTGGCTGAACGGGCGATGCATTGATGGGGGCGGTAGCTGCCGATGGGGTGCAATGGCACTTCGGTTTGCGGCTCTGCCTGGTCTAAAGCTGGCATTCAACATTAAAACCGGGAGTTAACAACAGCCTCCCCACTCCCTCAAATTCACCCGTTTAGGTGCTTTTTTTCATTGACGGGAAGTCCCTGCAGTGCAACAAAGCCACCAACATCCAATCCGCTATTTGATATCGAATTGGTTCACTTGCGTGGTTTCTTTTGCAATAGTGCTGGTGTATTGAGTGGCTTCAGCTGCGTTAGTACCGACATACCCGTATGTAGTGATAATGGAGTTCTCTTTGAGGGAGAGTCCTCGGTAAGGACCTGTAGCAGCCACCCATGAAGTGGCCTGTGTATCAAGGGTGAGCCTGCCGCTGTCTGCGTCCTTGGCCTGTGTCTTGGTATCAAAACGGCAGGCCGAAAATTGACCCAGCGAGGTGGTGACCGTTTCCAGGCCTACAAAGGTTCTTGTGTAGGCAACGTTGGAAACTCCACGTGTATAAACACCCTTTAAATATTCTTCATTCGTCTGCACAAAGTTCTGCATGGTGACCTGGCCAGGCTGCATAGCCATCACGGATGCGCGTGCTGGCACCAAGCTTTGTTTGCTCGAAAAAACTAGGTTATCTAAATTGCCGAAACCGTAATAGAGCAGCACACCGTTTTCAATGGCATAACGAGAGTGGCCAAACGAATCTTCATTGGAGTCCACAAGAATAATGTTGGCACCGTCTTGTTTTTCTTCGCCTACGACCCGGTGAAAGAGAGAGTGTACATAAGTCGATGCACTGGAAGATTCAGCGGCTTGTGTGGTTTGTGATTGCATAAAAGCGATTTCGGTCCCCAGGCGGTAAAAACCGGCGTTGAAGCAGGCGGCCGAATCCACAGGCTCAGCGATGTCATCATCGCCACCACCTCCGCAAGCCGAGAGGATGGTTGCCAAGGCAAAGACGACTATGTGGTGTGAAGTTCTTTGGTACATGAAGTGTGCCCCGTTGATTTATCTGGAACTATCTTAAGTGTCCCGTGCGAGTTCGGGCATAACTCCACGTGCATCAAATGACATTTGCAGCTTTTTAGTGTGACAACGGCAACAAGAGCCGCTTCCACAATCCAGCAAACCGCAGGTTTGCATTGAAGACGAGACATGAAGCCGCAGGCAGTACAAAAGTACGAAAAGGTTTCCTTGAGCGACGACTGGGTAACCCTAAGGGTAATTGCTAGACACTGACTTTTAGAGCTCTAGGGAGTCATATTCTCGGTGCTTTAGTGTGCAAGTCGTGGACGGGTCTGACCGACAGCTTTTGTGTGAAATGAACTCCCGCCTTGGGTCTTTAACCGCCCTCAAATTCATCAAGACCCTTCTCTACGATCATCGCAATAACTTGAGAACAGACAACGCGCGCACTCAATCCGCAATTCACACTCCAAAGTGCAGCAATCCCCCTCACCTCTTCCCCGCACCCCCATACATCTCCCCCGCCGGAAACGCATTCGTCTCAAAATCCAACCACGGCGGGTTCTGCGCATACATCTCGGCCGTCAGCTCCTTGATCGCAGCGATATACCAGGAGTCGTCATTGACGCGGTGGCTCAGGATGATCGGTGAGGTGGCGCGCTCGTCGTCGATCAGGCGGTAGACCAGGTCCGAGCGCAGGCGTGCCGCTGCCGGCACGATGCAGACGCCCATCTCGGCGGCGACCAGGCCCAGGCCGGCCTGCAGCTCACGCACCTCATGCACCTCGGCGGGCTGTATGCCCTGGTCATGCAACAGGCCCAACACATGGTCGGCAAAGCTGGGGCGTGGGTCCTTGGGGTAGACGATGAGGCGCTGGCCGGCCAGCTCGGGCAGGCGGATGCGGCCGGTGTCGGCAGCCAGCGGGGTGCCCGGGGCAATGGCCAGCACCAGCTTTTCTTCGCGCAGCACCGTGCGGGCTACCGAAGTGTCATTGGTGCGGATGCGGCCAAAACCCAGGTCGATGCGGCCCGAGCGCAGCTCCTGGATCTGCTGGATCGAGCCCATGTCCACCAGGTGCACATCCACGTCCGGATAGCGTTTGCGGAACATGCGCACCAGCATCGGCAGCCCGCCGTACAAGGTGGAGGCCACATAGGCAATCGAGATGGATTGCCGCTGGTTCAGCCCCACTTGCCGGGCCGCGCTTTTCATCTGGTCCACCCGCTGCAGCACCTGCAGCGATTGCTCATAGAAGAGGCGCCCGGCCTCGGTCAGGCGCACCGGGCGGCTGTTGCGCTGGATCAGCTGCACGCCCAGCTCGTCCTCCAGCTGCTGGATCTGGCGGCTGAACGGTGGCTGCGCAATATGCATTTGCTCAGCCGCGCGGGTGAAGTTGCGGGTAGTGGCCACGGCCACAAAATACCGGATATGGCGCAGATCCATCAGGGAAAACCATAGATATGGGAATGCAGCGATTTTAAGTCATTGTTTTTTAATATTCAAACTCCACACCATACCTTCAAGGTATGAAACAAGACAAATTCGGTGTTGGATCAAGGGGCGCACTGCGTCGTCCAATAGCCTCCATGCAAAACACACACCCACCCCAAGACAGCGCCCGACCTGCGGCATATACGGCAGCAGGCACCGTTGTCGTCGAACAGGTGGAGACCTTGCTGGTCGATCTACCCACCATTCGGCCCCACAAGCTGTCGATGGCCACGATGAACGGCCAGACCCTGATGCTGGTGCGCGTGCGCTGCTCCGATGGCACGGTGGGCATGGGCGAGGGCACGACCATTGGCGGCCTGGCCTATGGCGCCGAATCGCCCGAGGGCATGAAGCTGGCCATCGATACCTATTTTGTGCCGCAGATGGTGGGCGCCAACGCCAACCGCGTGCCCGCACTGATGGCCCGGCTGAACCAGGCCATCCGCGACAACCGCTTTGCCAAGTGCGCGGTCGAGACGGCGCTGTTCGATGCGCTGGGCCAGCGCACCGGCCTGCCGGTGTCCGAGCTGCTGGGCGGGCGCCTGCGTGACCGCCTGCCCGTCGCCTGGACGCTGGCCTCGGGCGACACCGGCCGCGACATCGAAGAAGCGCAGCGCATGCTGGAGACACGCCGCCACCAGATCTTCAAGCTCAAGATCGGCCGCAAGGCGGTGCGCGACGATGTGGCCCATGTAGCGGCCATCAAGAAGGCACTGGGCGATCTGGCCTCGGTGCGGGTCGATGTGAACATGGCCTGGAGCGAGCTCGAAGCGCACCATGGCCTGGCCGGCCTCGTCGATGCCGGCTGCGAGCTGGCCGAGCAGCCGGTGGCCAGCGCCGATGTGCTGGCCCGGCTCAAAGGCCGCTACCCGATTGCCATCATGGCCGATGAATCGCTGACCGGCCCGGCCTCCGCGTTGGCACTGGCACGCGTGGCTGGCGCCGATGTGTTTGCGATCAAGACCGAGCAATCGGGCGGGCTGCAGGCGGCGCAACAGGTCGCCGCCATTGCCGATGCGGCCGGGATCGAACTGTATGGCGGCACCATGCTCGAAGGCGGCGTGGGCACCATCGCCTCGGCCCATGTGTTTTCCACGTTCCGCGAGCTGCAATGGGGCACCGAGCTGTTTGGCTCGCTGCTGCTGACCGAAGAGATACTGGCCACGCCGCTGGAGTACAAGGATTTCCACCTGACGGTGCCCACCACACCGGGCCTGGGCATTGCGCTGGATGAAGACCGCGTGCGGCACTTCCGCAGGGACCGCAGCCGCGTGAGCGTGCCGGTCGGGGTGTCCGCCACAGACTGACACCACAGACGGATAGACAGACAGATTGACCCCAAGAATTTACGACAAGGAGACTACGATGAGCGCCCCAATCTTCAACACCCCCGACGTGCAGGATTTTCTGCGTCTGGCCAGCGGCCTCAACCAGGACGGCGGCAACCCGCGCACCAAGCAGATCATCCACCGCATCCTGTCCGACCTGTTCAAGGCCATTGAAGACCTGGACATCACCTCCGACGAATACTGGGCCGGCGTTGCCTACCTGAACCAGCTGGGCGCGCGCGGCGAGGCCGGCCTACTCTCGCCCGGCCTGGGGCTGGACCGCTACTTCGACATGCGCATGGATGCCGAAGACGCGGCGCTGGGCATCGCCAACGGCACACCGCGCACGATTGAAGGCCCGCTTTACGTGGCAGGCGCCCCCGTGGTGCAAGGCTCTGGCCGCCTCGATGACGGCAGCGACACGGCCGGCCACACCCTCATCATGCACGGCACCGTCTACGGCGCCAATGGCCAACCGCTGCCCGGCGCGCAGGTCGAGGTCTGGCATGCCAACACCAAGGGCTTTTACTCGCACTTTGACCCCACCGGCGAGCAAAAGCCGTTCAACATGCGCCGCACCATCATGGCCGATGCCCAAGGCCGCTATAAATTCCAGAGCATTGTGCCGATGGGATATGGCTGCCCGCCCGATGGCCCCACCCAAGCCCTGCTCAACCAGCTGGGCCGCCACGGCAACCGCCCCGCGCACATCCACTTCTTCGTCACAGCAGATGGCCACCGCAAGCTCACCACGCAGATCAATATCGACGGTGACCCGCTGGTGTTTGACGACTTTGCCTACGCCACCCGCGAAGGCCTGGTGCCCCCGCTGACCGAGCGCAGCGACGAGGCCAGCATCCGCGCCCACGGCCTGAGCGGCCCGTTTGCCGAGATCGTGTTTGACATCCAGCTCAGCGCGCTGGTGGGCGGTGTCGACAACCAGATCGTGGACCGCCCACGCCTGGCGGCCTGACCGGCTGACGCCACGCGGCCGGGGTGCTGCCTAGCAGGCAGTGCCCCTGCCCCAGACCCATCCTCCCTCCCCTAGCCATTCGCGCCGCGATCCGCGTTGCGAGGCGGAGCTGTACCCCCAGGAGCCCTCACCATGACCACGATTGCCTCTGCCGATCAGTTCGGCGCCGTCGAACACCTGCTGGAGACAGCGCTGCAAGACGACAAGGAAGCGGGCATTTTCCGCTGCCGCCGCGACATCTTCACCAACCCCGAGCTGTTCGAGCTGGAGATGAAGTACCTGTTCGAATCGAACTGGGTCTACCTGGCGCACGAGAGCCAGATCCCCGACAACAACGACTACTACACCACGTCGATTGGCCGCCAGCCCATCATCATCACCCGCGACAAGCTGGGTGAGCTGCATGCGGTGATCAATGCCTGCGCGCACAAGGGCGCGATGCTGTGCCGCAAAAAGCATGGCAACAAGGGCAGCTTCACCTGCCCCTTCCATGGCTGGACTTTCAGCAACGCCGGCAAGCTGCTCAAGGTCAAGGACGAGAAGACCACCGAGTACCCGATCTCCTTCAACAAGAACGGCTCACACGACCTGACCCGGGTGGCGCGCTTCCAGAACTACCGGGGCTTTCTGTTTGGCAGCCTGAACGCCGATGTACAGCCGCTCGAAGACTACCTGGGCGAGACCCGCGTCATCATCGACCAGATCGTGGACCAGGCGCCCGACGGCCTGGAAGTGCTGCGCGGCAACTCCAGCTACATCTATGACGGCAACTGGAAGATGCAGATGGAAAACGGCTGCGACGGCTACCACGTCAGCTCCGTGCACTGGAACTATGCCGCCACGATGAGCCGCCGCAATGCCGAAGGCACCAAGGCGACTGACGCCAACAACTGGAGCAAGTCGGTCGCCGGCGTCTATGGCTTTGAGAACGGCCACATTCTGCTGTGGACCAACACCTTGAACCCCGAGGTGCGCCCGATCTGGAACCAGCGCGAGGAACTCGCCCAGCGCGTGGGCCAGGAGCGCGCCGATTTCATCGTGCGCCAGACGCGCAACCTCTGCCTCTACCCCAATGTGTTCCTGATGGACCAGTTCGGCACCCAGATCCGCGTGGCCCGCCCCTTGAACGTGAACCAGACCGAGATCAGCATCTTCTGCTTTGGTCCCAAGGGCGAGAGCGCACAGGACCGCGCCACCCGCATCCGCCAGTACGAGGATTTCTTCAACGTCTCGGGCATGGGCACGGCCGATGACCTGGAAGAGTTCCGCGCCTGCCAGGCGGGTTACGCCGGCAGCGCCGTGCGCTGGAACGACATGAGCCGGGGCGCGCCGCTGTGGATCAAGGGCCCCGACGAGAACGCCAGGAAGATGGGCATGAGCCCCTTGCTCAGCGGTGAGCGCAGCGAGGACGAAGGCCTGTTTGTCTGCCAGCACGATTACTGGGCCAAGACCATGCGCCAAGCCGTGCAGCAAGAGCGCGCAGGAGCCCAGCCATGAGCAGCGCCGCCAGCCACAGCAACGCGGCCGACCACCACGCCATCTGCGCCTTTCTCTACCGCGAGGCGCGCTACCTGGACGACCGCGAGTGGGAGCCCTGGCTGGCGCTCTACGCGCCCGATGCCGAGTACTGGATGCCTGCCTGGGACGACGATGACCAGCTCACCGACGACCCGCACAGCCAGATCTCGCTGATCTACTACCCCAACCGCAATGGGCTGGAAGACCGGGTCTTCCGCATCAAGACCGAGCGCTCCAGCGCCTCCATGCCCGAGCCGCGCACCAACCACATGATCACCAATGTGGAAGTGCTGGCCGAGCAGGCCGATACGGTGGAGCTGCGCTACAACTTTCACACGCTGAGCCACCGCTACAAGCAGACCGATCACTTCTTTGGCACGGTCTTTCTGACGCTGCGCAAAGTGGCCGGCAGCTTCCTCATCGCCCGCAAGAAGATCGTCCTCAAGAACGACTACATCCGCCAGGTCATCGATGTCTACCACATCTGACACGCCAGGAGACCACCATGAACAGCTATCGCATTGCCCTGAACTTTGAGGACGGCGTCACCCGCTTTGTGGACTGCGGCGCTCACGAAAAAGTGCTGGATGCCGCCTTCCGCCACCGCATCAACCTGCCGATGGACTGCTCGGACGGCGTCTGCGGCACCTGCAAGTGCAAGGCCGAAAGCGGCACCTACGACCTGGGCGACGACTACATCGACGACGCGCTGACCGAGGACGAAGCCGGCCAGGGCCTGGTGCTGACCTGCCAGATGGTGCCGCAGTCCGACTGCGTGATCGCCGTGCCCGTGCCGTCGACCGCCTGCAAGACCGGAACCAGCCAGTTCAGCGCCACGGTGAGCGCCGTGCAGCCCTTTGGCGATGCCGCCTATGAGCTGGTGCTGGATGTGGCAGAGGCCGCACCGGCATTTTTGCCCGGGCAGTACGTCAATATCGGCGTGCCGGGCAGCAGCCAGCACCGCTCCTACTCGTTCAGCTCCGCGCCTGGCGATGGCCGCATGACCTTCCTGATCAAGCAGGTGCCCGGGGGCCTGATGAGCAGCTGGCTCCAGGGCGCCAGCCAGGGCGAGCCGCTGCAGATGACCGGGCCGCTGGGCAGTTTTTACCTGCGCGCAGTCACGCGGCCGCTGCTATTCTTGGCGGGCGGCACGGGCCTGGCGCCCTTCCTATCGATGCTGGAGGTGCTGGCCCGCAACGGCGCAACCCAGCCCATCCATATGGTCTATGGCGTCACCCGCGACGCGGACCTGGTGCTGGTCGAGCGCCTGCAGGCCTATGCGCTGCAGATCCCGGGCTTCACCTTCAGCACTTGCGTGGCCGATCCGCAAACCGGGCATGAGCGCCAGGGCTATGTCACCCACCACCTGCCCGCCCAGGCGCTGCATGGCGGCAATGTCGATGTCTACCTCTGCGGCCCGCCGCCCATGGTGGATGCGGTGCAAAAGCACTTCAAGGCCGAAGGCATAGTGCCCGCCAACTTCCATTACGAAAAGTTCACGCCCACCCAGCCGGTAGCCGCCGTGGCGGAGGCCCTGGCATGAACGCGCCCCTGCAAGCCGCAAGCACCCAGCGCTTTGCCGGCAAGGTGATGGTGGTGACCGGCGCGGCCCAGGGCATTGGCCGGGGCGTGGCGCTGCGCGCTGTGGCCGAAGGCGCCCAGGTGCTGTTGGTCGACCGGGCCGACTTTATTGCCGACGTGGCAGCCGAGGCGGGCAGCGCCAACGCAGCTGGCCTGGTGGCTGACCTGGAAACCTACGAAGGCGCGCAGGCCGCCATGGCCCGGGCGGCGCAGCTATTTGGCGGCATCGACATCCTCATCAACGGCGTGGGTGGCGCGATCCGTATGCGCCCTTTTGCCGAGTTCGAGCCCGCGCAGATCGATGCGGAAATCCGCCGCTCGCTGATGCCCACCCTCTATGCCTGCCATGCCGTGCTACCGCATTTGCTGGCACGCGGCGGCGGCACCATCGTCAATGTGTCGTCCAACGCCACGCGCGGCATTCGCCGGGTGCCGTACTCGGCCGCCAAGGGTGGCGTCAATGCCCTGACGCAATCGCTGGCGATGGAATACGCGCCGCAGAACATCCGCGTCGTCGCCTCGGCCCCTGGCGGCACCCATGCGCCGCCCAGGCGTGTGCCACGCAATGCCGCGGGCGACAGCCCGCAGGAGCAGAGCTGGATGCGCGAGGCCGTGCAGCAGGTGACCGAGTCGAACTACTTCAAGCGCTACGGCAGCTTGGATGACCAGGTCGGCCCAATCCTGTTTCTGGCCTCCGACGAGGCGGCCTACATCACCGGTGCGGTGCTACCCGTAGCCGGTGGCGACAACGGCTGAGCGCACCCGCCGCCAACCGCCCTACCCACTCTAAAAAAGAAAAACCGTGCCCGCGCAGCACTGCAAAGCTGCAGCAATGCGCGGGCCCAGGAGACACCATGACTGATCGCCAAGCCATTGTTCCGCCCGGCATGGAGGCGGTGTACGAGCAGATCGGCTACGCCCCGGCCATCCGGGTCGGTAACACCGTCTATGTATCCGGTCAGATCGGCCGCACACCCGACCTGCAACTGGTCGAAGACCGCGAAGCCCAGATCACGCAGGCCTTTGCCAACCTGCAGTTGGTGCTGGAGGCCGCAGGCGCCAGCCTGGCCGATGTGGTCGATCTGACCAGCTTTCACACCGATATGCGCGACCTGCCCTTGTTCATGCAGGTGCGCAACCGCTTTTTGCAAAGCCATCCGCTTCCCGCCTGGACGGCGGTGGGCGCACACATGCTGGGCGGCGCGCCCGGCTACATCGTGGAGATCAAGGCCATTGCAGTGATACCGGCCCATGAAGCCAAACCGGGCTGAACAACCCAGCCCCTATAAAAGGAGACAGAGATGAAAACCTTGGACGTCAACCAGGTCATAGACAACGCCCGCTTTACGCGCTTCCACTGGATGGTCACCCTGCTATGCGGCTTGCTGCTGGTGTTTGATGGCTATGACCTGTTCATCTACGGCGCCGTGCTGCCCGTGCTGATGAAGGAGTGGAGCCTCTCGCCCGTGCAGGCCGGCGCCTTGGGCAGCTATGCCCTGTTCGGCATGATGTTCGGCGCCTTCATCTTTGGCCCGCTGGCCGACCGCATCGGCCGCAAAAAGGGCGTAGCCATCAGCTTTGTGCTGTTCAGCATCTCCACCTTCATGAGCGGCTTTGCCACCTCGCCGACCGAGTTTGGCATCTTCCGCTTTATCGCAGGCCTGGGCTGCGGCGGCCTGATGCCCAATGCCGTGGCCCTTATCAACGAGTACGCCCCCAAGCGCGCCCGCAGCACCCTGGTGGCGCTGATGTTCAGCGGCTACTCGCTGGGCGGCGTGCTCTGCGCGGGCCTGGGCATCTACATGCTGCCGCGCTTTGGCTGGCAGTCCATGTTCTTTGCCGCAGCCCTGCCACTGGTGCTGCTGCCGCTGATCTTGTGGAAGCTGCCCGAGTCGGTGGGCTTTTTGCTGCGCCAGGGCCAGCAGGCCAAGGCGCGGCAGATGCTGTCGCAGGTAGCGCCCGATGTGGCCATGGGCAGCGATGTGCAGCTGCTGCAGACCGAGGCCAAGGGCGCCGGCGTACCCATGCTCGATCTGTTCCTGAAGGGCCGCGCCATGGGCACCTTCATGATCTGGCTGTCCTTCTTCTGCTGCCTGCTGATGGTGTATGCGCTGGGCTCCTGGCTGCCCAAGCTGATGGCCACGGCCGGCTACAGCCTGGGATCGAGCCTGTCGTTCCTGCTGATGCTGAACTTTGGCGGCGTCGTCGGCGCCATTGCCGGCGGCTGGCTGGGTGACCGCTTCAGCCTGCCCAAGGTGGTGCTGGCCTTCTTTGCGCTGGGCACCGTCGCCATCGCGCTGCTGGGCTTCAACAGCCCCATGCCGGTGCTCTACCTGCTGATCGCCATTGCCGGCGCCACCACCATCGGCACGCAGATCCTGCTGTATGCCAACACCGCGCAGTACTATCCGCAGGCCATCCGCTCCACCGGGCTGGGCTGGGCCTCGGGCGTGGGGCGCACCGGCGCCATTGTGGGCCCGCTGCTGGGCGGCTGGCTGATGGCCTCAGCGCTGCCGCTGCAGATGAACTTCCTGGTATTTGCCGTGCCCGGCCTGGTGGCGGCGCTCGCCATCGGCTTCTTCATCCTTTACTACCGTGGCAAGCAAGAGGCGCCCAGCGTCTCCGTGGCTGCCGTTCGCCCCGCCGTCTGATCCCTTTCAAGGAAAAACCCATGCTCTATCTTGTCCATATGGTCGTCAACATCCCCGCCAGCCTGCCTGCCGAAGAGGCCGCGCGCATCAAGGCTGCGGAAAAAGCCTATTCGCAGCAGCTGCAGGAATCGGGACAATGGCCGCACCTGTGGCGTGTGGTGGGCGAATACGCCAACTACAGCGTCTTCGATGTGGCCAGCCATGACGAGCTGCACAACACGCTGAGCCAGCTGCCGCTGTTCCCCTATATGCAGATCACAGTGACGCCACTGGCCAAGCACCCCTCTTCCATCCGATAAGCAGACAGGCAGATGCAGATGACGATGCAACGGCGAACCCTGGCCCTGCTGCTGGCGGCCCTGGCGCTGCCAGGTGCCGCCATGGCGCAACCCGATGCCGCCTGGCCGGCCAAGCCCATCAAATGGGTGGTGCCCTTTCCACCGGGCGGCGCGATGGATGTGATTGCCCGCACCTTGGGCGACCTTGCCGCACGCGAGCTGGGCCAGCCCTTTGTGATCGAGAACCGGCCCGGCGCCGGCGGCAATATTGGCGCCGACTATGTCGCCAAGCAGCCTGCCGACGGTTACACCATCATGATCACCTCGATTGGCATGGCCACCAACCCGGCGCTGTACGCCAAGCTCGCCTACGACCCGGTCAAGGACTTTGCGCCCATCAGCCTGCTGGCGGTGGTGCCCAATGTGCTGGTGGTCAATGCCGCGCGCAGCCCCGACCAATCGGTGCAGGATGTGCTGGCCCATGCGCGCCGCAACCCGGGCAAGCTCAGCTACGCGTCCGCTGGCAACGGCACCTCCATCCACCTGGCCGGTGAGGTGTTTGCCTCCACCGCCGGCGTGGAGCTGATGCATGTGCCCTACAAGGGCAGCGGCCCGGCCATTACCGACATGCTGGGCGGCCAGGTCGATCTGATGTTTGACAGCATCACCTCGGCGCGGCCCCATATCCAGTCGGGCAAACTGCGCGCGCTGGGCGTGACGACTGCCAAGCGCTCCTCGGCATTGCCCGGTGTGCCCACGATCGCCGAAGCCGGCCTGCCCGGTTACGAGGTATCGCCCTGGTTTGCGGTGTTTGCGCCAGCCGGCACGCCGCCCGCCGTGGTGGCCCGGCTCAACCAGGTGCTCAACGGCGCGATGCAGCAGCCCGATACCCTCAAAAAGCTCGAAAGCGTGGGTGCCGAGCCCATTGGCAGCACGCCCCAGGCGCTGGCTACCCACCTGCAGCAGGAGCTGGCGCGCTGGGGCAAGCTGATCAAAGAACGCGGCATCCGCCTGGATTGATGCCGCAGCCTGGCAACGGATAACAAGGGCCAACCCCATGAACCTCAACGACACCCGCAGCCACGCCGAGCAGGCCATTGGCGCCGTGCTGCCCCAGCGCCGGCAGGATCTGGCGCGCCTGCGCGTGCTGGCCGAGCGCGGCCTGCAGCCCGTCGTCACCGTGGTGGGCAAGTACAACCACGGCAAAAGCCGCCTGCTCAATGAGCTGATCGGCAGCCCCACCTTTGCCGTGGCCGACCGGCGCGAGACCGTGGCCCTGTCCGGCCATGTGCATGCGCAGGTGCGCTGGCTGGATGCGCCGGGGCTGGATGCCGATGTGGACCAGGCCGATGACGACCACGCGCACCGCGCCACCTGGCTGGAGTCCGACATCCGCCTGTTTGTGCATGCCGCCAAGGAAGGCGAGCTCGATGCCCGCGAGCGCAGCCTGCTGCAGGCGCTGCACGCCGATGCCGAGCGCACCCGGCGCCAAACGCTGTGTGTGCTCACCCAGATCGACCAACTGGCCGACGACGCCGCCCAGCAGCAGGTGAACGGTGCCATCGCTGCGCAGGCCACTGGCCAGATGTGGCTGGCCGTCTCGTCCACCCGCTACCGCCAGGGCGTGGATGGCGCCAAAAAACTGCTGCTGGAAAAAAGCGGCATCCCGGCGCTGCAGCAGTCCCTCAAGCAAGCCCTCGCCCAGGTGCCCCAGGCGCGCAGCCATGAGAAAGCGCTGCTGCTGCAAGAGATTCGCAGCCAGCTCCAGGCCCTGCATGCCGAGCGCCAACAAGGCCTGGCCCAGCTGCGCCAGCTGCAAGCAGAGCAAGGCCAGCACTTTGCGAGCGACCTGGCCGCCGTGCAAGACAAGACCGGCCAGGACATCCAGGCCGTGCTCGATGTGCCCGGGCCGGACCATTCGCTCACGCCCGACAGCTTTGCCAACCAGTTCAAGATGACGCCCGGCAAGCTGGAGCGCAACCGCCTGCAGGTCGCCTATTCCAAGGCCTGCATCAGCATCAGCGCCATCTTGACCAAGCATGGCGTGGTGGAGCTGCCGCTGGAGCAGCAGACCCAGGTCAAGAGTCTGGACAGCGTGATGGTCGCCGTCATGGGCGTCTCCGTGAAATACCGCCAGGACCTGCGCCGCCTGTTTTGCGAGTCCGCCGGGCGCGGCGCCCTGGCCCAGGCCTTTACCCGCTACTTTGAGCTGTCCGCCGACCGCCAGGCCCTGGTGCAGCGCATTGGCCACCAAGAAGCCCAGGTACAGGCCAGCGCCCAGGCCCTGGCCGCCTTTAGCGCCCTCGAAACACTGGAGACCCGCGCATGAATGCCATGGCCGGCGAACAGCAGTTTCTGGCCCATGCGGGCGGCAGCGCCGCCGGGCCCACCACTGCCAACCATCAGGCCGGGCTGGCGCAACTGCATTCCCAACTGCAACAGTTGCAAGCCTGGCAAACCCAGCTGCAACAAGGCCTGGGCAGCGCCCTGGCACCAACACCCGGCCTGCAGCCCAGCCACCCGCTGGCCCAGCAAGCCCAGGCCCTGCACCAGCAATGCCAGGATCTGCAGGTGCGCTGGGCGCAGCAATGGTCTGCGCTGCAGCCCGCACGCAGCCTGGCCCAGGACTTTGAGCAGCGCGTGATCCTGCTGGTATTTGGCAAGTTCAATGCCGGCAAAAGCTCGCTGTGCAACTTTCTGGCCGAGCGCTTTGCCGCGCAGGGCCAGCCCCTGCGCTTTTTTCACCTGACAAATGGGGCCGTGGTGGAAAGCGACGAGCCGCTGCGCGAAGGCGCCACCGAAACAACAGCCCGGCTGCAAGGCCTGTGCCTGGGCACTGGCCTGGTGCTGCTGGACACCCCCGGCCTGCACTCCGTCACGCCCGAGAATGCCGCCCTCACCCAGCGCTTTACCGAAAGCGCCGACGGCCTGCTCTGGCTCAGCAGCTCCACCTCGCCCGGCCAGGTGCAAGAGCTGGACGAACTCGCCCGCGAACTGCGCCGCAACAAGCCGCTGCTGCCGGTCATCACCCGCAGCGACCTGATCGAAGAAGACGAGGTCGATGGCGAGATCCAAAAATGCCTGCGCAACAAAACCCCAGGCAACCGCGCGCTGCAAGAGGCCGACGTGCAGGCACGCGCCCAGGGCAAGCTGCGCCAGCTGGGCATTGATGTGTCGGTACTGAAGCGCCCCGTCTCCATCTCCGTCCACGCCGCACGCAGCCAGCCAGGCCCCGACGCGCTGGCCGACGCCGGCCTGCTGCGCCTCTACACCGCCATCACCGAGGTACTGGCCCCCGCCCAGGCCTATAAACAGCGCAAGCCGGCAGAAGTGCTGCTGCACCACCTGGAAGAAAACGTGCAAGGCGCCTTCGACGCCGAGTTGCTGCCCAAGCTGCAAGACCTGCAACGGGCCTTGGCCCAGGAGCTAGAGCGGCTGCAGCAAAGCAAGGCTGCCATGCTGCGCGCTGCGTGGCGCCAGGCCATCCCAGCTTTGCCTGGGTTGCTGGAGCTGTATGCGGACCGGTTACCTATGCTGTCTGCGGAGGTTTCTGCGCTGGTGGAGGGAGAGATCAGCGAGCAGCTGCGTGGGCATCTGGCTGGGTATGTGTTGTCTGCGCTGCCAACGGAAGCCGCTGCTGTGGTGCTGCCAGCGGGTATTGCTGGACCTGATGCGCTATTCGCGGCTTTGCAAAATGCTGTGCGCGTGCAGATGGAGGCAGCGTTTGCTGCTGCGGTGGATGCTTGCAGCCATGCGCTGGAGCCCATGCTGCAGCAAACCGAGAAGATGCAGGCGCATTGGCGGCAGAGCGCGCAGGATTTGCAGGTGGTAGGCACCGCATTGCGGGCCTGAGTACAAATAGGCCCCCATATCCCAGATATCTCCTAACCAGCCATCTAGAGTCATCACTTGATATCCCATTCGGGCTTCGGGCAAAAACATGCCCATGTTTTTCAAGGGGTGGACGATGCGCAAGAGCCGTATGGTTGGGTGTTCGCTGGTGGTATTTCTCAGCGGTATGGCCTATGCGCAAGCGGTCTCGACTTTCCCGCCCGGCAGCCCTCTTTATGAAGCCGTCAAGCAGAACCTTCTCCAAAACGGCAACAAGGATCTGAGCCCGGGGACTGTCAACCAACACATCCAGGCATCTGCCGTTATCGCCCAACTCAACAAAGAGCTGGAGGCTTACTTCTCAGACCGCCATATGCAATCCGAGATGGACAGTACCCGGGCGGGCTACCCGACGCTCAAGGTCTATGTCAAGAACCTCCGCCCCCAAGACCAAAAGTACATCGACTCCCAGCCGCAATATGCAGTGGTAAAGCTGGTCAACAGCCAGCTCAACAAGGCCGAGGCAGCGCAGATCAACCAGACCATTGGCGAGACACTGGGCAAGGACGAAAAACTGCTGGTATCCATACGCAGCGGCCATTACGATCCGGCAGCTGATCGCTTCATCGTGAAAGTCGTGACCGATGACACTAGCGACCTGGAGACTGCACTCCGGCCATTGAAAGAGCGCTTCAGCATCAATATTGTGTACTTGAAAGTCGAGGGGGCCGATGCAGAAATGCTTCGCTTGCTCCGTGCTGATTGATGTTGCAAAGAGCGGGCTCCGGCCACTAGGCCGGATGAAGAGTCAGTGCTGCCGGATCCATCTTGGTTGTCTTGATCGGCAAGGGGCCGCCCTCTCTTGGCTACCAGCGGCACATACGACTATTGGTGGTTAAGGTCTGCTGTGCAGCGATTGCTGCCGCTCGCATGCGAGGCTCGAGCGGAAGCTATGAGGCTGGCAGCAGACAGCTGGCCTGGCACCTTTGCGCCATATATATGTTTCTACGTGTGTATAAAATGTTAAAAGCAGGGGTACAAGTATCCCCAAGTGTCACGGTCTACTTGAGGGGACAATGTTGAGTACAAAGCTTTCAACGTTCGCGACAGGCGCTTGTTTAACCGCAGTGTCTATGGCGTTTAGTCATGCGGCTGTAGCTGCCTGGGTACCAAGCGCCCCCATGTTGACCGAGCGTGCGCAGCATGCAGGCGCGTTGCTCGATGATGGCACCTTTGCGGTGTTCGGAGGAGTTAACCGCACCGGATTCGTTACTACAGCAGAGCGGCTGACAGGCAATACGTGGAGCGCAATCGGCTCGATTGGCATTACTGGCAACGTTATGGAGGCAGTGACACTGGGTACAGGCCAAGTGCTTGTGCGCGCAGACGGTAGTCGGCAGGCTCGTCTGTACGACCCAGAGTCCAATTCTTGGTCAGATGCGGGAGTTCAGAGTGTTACGCGCAGCATGCCTTCCATGACACTGCTGGCCAATGGCAAAGTTCTTTTGGCCGGTGGGGTGAGCAGTGGTGGTGTAAGAGAGACTTCGGCGGAAATATATGATCCTCGAACTCGCACGTGGACAATGACTGGCAGTATGGCAATGGGAAGAAACGCCCACGCCGCCGTGTTGATGTCTGACGGCCGTGTATTGGTGGCGTCGGGTTTCGGAGGAGCTGGAGAAGTCCTGGGTGCAGAAATCTACGATCCTGTTGCAGGCACGTGGTCACTGGCCGCACCGCCCCTGGTGCCGCGCCACTATGCAAGCATGAATCTACTGCCTGACGGGCGCCTGCTACTGGCGGGGGGATTCACATCCGCTGGTGTGACCAATCATGCAGAACTCTATGACCCGGTCGCCAATACTTGGACAGCCACTGGTTCTTTAATTTATCCGCGCAACGGCACGATGGGCTCTCCAATGGCGCATGCAACCGTACTGCCGTCCCGCAAAGTATTGATTGCTGGCGGCTCAGACGGGGCACGCAATGCCCAGGCAGTGGCGGAAGTTTATGACCCTGCAACTGGCACTTGGTCCAACTCAGATGCAGTCACTCAAGCGCGGGAAAATGGAACAGCGAATCTTTTGCCAAGTGGCGAGGTGCTGATTACGGGTGGTTTCAGCTCGAATCCCAGCTTGACTTTTTTTGCGAACACAGATCGCTATCAGCCTCCTGTGCCGGTCAGTACTCCAGCCGTGCTGGATCCCCTGCCGCTTTTGCAACGGCGAGGGGGCGTACTGACTCTTACAGGTACTGGGTTCAAGGGCGCTGCAGGTACCGACATACCGAGACTGGAGCTACAACGTGTAGAGAATGAATTCATCTACCAGATAGGTTTTACTTCTCATTCAACGACACAGTTCGTGTCGACGCCGTTGCCCGATCTGCCTGCAGGGCTGTATATGGCGCGCCTGATTGTAGCTGGCGAACCCTCTACGGTCGCCCAGTTAGTTCGATTCACCGATCCAGCAGGTGCGCCAACGGGCACTGCGGGTGAACTGCAGATCGCCGTAAGCTGGACTGCACCTTCCGATGATCGAGGCAATCCTCCGGTCGGCTATGAAGTGACTTCCAATCCAGCGAGTGCAGGCTGTACCGCAGTCGCGCCATCGACACAATGCACCGTTAGCGGGTTGACCGCTGGTACGGACTACACGTTCACCGTGCGTGCCAAGCACGCCAATGGCCTGGGGCCAGAGTCCACATCTTCTCCACCTGTGACGCCCCTTGCGGCACCTGGTCCTCAAACCATCAACTTTGCGCCACCAGCGCCGCATCAATTTGGTACGACCTATCAGCCGCAAGCTACAGCCACTTCGGGGTTGAGCGTGAGCTTTGTGGTCGATTCCGGGCCTTGTGTAGCCCAGCAGCCATCAGGCCCCATCACATTCGCTGGTGTTGGAAGCTGCACGATTCGTGCAACGCAACCAGGCAACGCCGCTTATCAAGCAGCGCCCGACGTGACGCATGTCTTGGTTGTGGAGCAAGCGATGCAGACGCTTCGCTTTAACCCGCTTCCGCCCTCGACTGTGCAAGTGGGGGCGCGCTACACACCCGTTGTAGAGGGGGGCGCGTCAGCAAATCCTGTGATCGTTACGGCAAGCGGTGTGACCAAGCAGCAGCGCCTGATGCAAAAGGCCGCAGGCGACGTGTGCACGCTTGACGCAGGCACGGTGACCTTTGGTGCAGAAGGCACCTGCACGATTACCGCCACACAAAACGGAAACGCCAACTATGCAGCCGCACAAGCTCAGTCTTACGACATCACGGTAACGCCCGCTGCGGTTGTGACACAGCCAACACCGGTCCCGTCGCTGAGCCAGTTAGCGCTGATGCTGCTTTCCGCTGCAATGGCGGGACTAGCTGCCATTGGCTTTCGTCGCAAAAGGCTAAATTGATGGCTATGTCCCCGTTGAGTGTGGAAAAACGCCAATAGCCGCGAGCTGCAATGCCTGGCGGGATCCTCAGATGCTGTGTATCCACTGGGGCCATTTATAGAGAGCTAAACGTTAGCTTCTTGTTTTGAAATTTTGCACTGAATTTCTTAGTTTGTGAGGCGCGAGCATGGGAGTGCGAGCTGCACAAAAGGGCTTGGCGATGTTATGTATCGGTTCTGACCGGCGAAGACTCCTTCGCAGCGATCGCTGCCTCCCATGGTCTCATCGCGCGGGTTCGCTCACCACCGCATAGCGGTCATCCGTGCGCTAATGTTCCAGCCGAAGCTGTGACCACTTTCTGGGTAGCAGCAGACGCTGGCCATCAGGGCCATCCAAGTGACTACTAGATGTCCGCTATCGCTGTGCATGAATAGGCGCTATCGACCCAAAGCGGCTGTCTGGTGAGTGCTTAGGGAGGCCCGAATCGGACGCCGGAGCTGCGTAGTTCATCCTCCAACTGTTCGTCGGTCAAACCTTTTCCAGTTTGATTTAAATCCCACACCCAGACAAGCTGGACTGCCATCAAGTCCTGCTCAGTCACTAAGTCGGCTATAAAAAATCCAAGAATTGAGCGGTTAACTCCGTACTTTGCTGCCAGTTCACGCAGAAGCACTGTCACACGCTCGCCTCTAGCCAGTCTTAATCGATATTCACCGACGTCGCCCTCAGGCAGCTGCATCATGCTATTCATTGAAGTGTCCGTTCCTGGCCGATAACCGTCATCCTAACCTCGAATGCTCAAGCTTCGCACGCGACTAAGCCGGCCAGCTGCCCGCACAGGTCGACCGACCAGCCCACACGCGTAGACAGTGTGAGCGTCGGTTCTCAATTTGCATGTAGTGAGAAAATTTGCAAGATCAGTGAGAACGGTTGATACAGCCAGTCTCACACTCTTGCAAAGATCCTACCGACCAAGCCAGGAGTGATCTGCGGACGGAACTTGCTCGGTTGAATCCACAGCCATATGCGGACACTCGAACCTTTGCACCCGAGAGTGAAATCAGAATTTTTAGGCCTGTCTCAAAGTGGCTACTACAAATTTGCCTATCGAACAGCAAGCTCATAAAGTAGTGCGAACTATGCATGCCTGTTGCATACCTTCCAAATCTAGTTAGGCCTCATCAACCACATGGCGCAGATCCGAGCACTCCTTAAAAAAATCTTCGGAAGTGGACCTGAGCAGGCTCCACCTGAAGGCCCCCTCGACTACGAGAAAGTGGTTCATCTGGATGCTGAGAACTTGGCAGAACAAGGCATCAAAGCTGCCTATGACGACCTGCTCCAACAGTTGCAGCACTACTCACCAAATCCACTTGATGTGACCGAAGAGGTTAGTTCAGATGCGGGCTCGTACACGGTCATCGCAGCAGGCAATCGCTACGAAATATGGGGGCCGACTTTCGATTCAGACGATGACTGGGCAAGAGCAGCTGTAGCGTTCTTCCAGATCGTGAACGCAAACCTAGGCCAGTCATCGCACAAGTTTTATGCCCTCTACGGAGGGAACGACCTTAGTGGCTTATTCCTCACTAACGAGCAATGCCTACTGGCTCAGAAAGCCATCAAGAATCCGTCCTCTAGGCCCTACATGCCAGTTATGGAGCCGCCGCACTATGGCTTCCCAGCACAGGGTTCGACTTAGAGTCGCTAACACAACCCTTGATACGTCGTTGCCAAACCTTGCCGTACTACTGTACTGTCTGCGGCTCGACGCCTAGTCTCAATCGCAAACCTTCGGTTTGCTGGGTCGTGTTAGCGGCTCTTAACCTTCCGTCGAGGGGACTCACCCCGGAAAGCCGAATATGTCAGATGACTGCGAACTCTATTTTCTAGAGCGCGATACGCGTCCAGCCAGGGCGGAACTAGATGGCAACGGATCCCCATATCTGTTGTCTGAATGGCATCTCCCGATTGTTTGGCTAGCCTTATTTCAGCCGCAGGATGCACGTATAGACCTCACTTCTATCCGAGACGGAGATCGAGCCTATTTTGCGACCTTAAGAAATGAGGCGCTTTCTAATCTAGAAAATAGAAAAGCGTGGATTCAGGCAGCGGTCCCCAATCTGGATGTGGAATGGTTAGATTCGTTTACCAAGTTCCTTACGACCTGCAAGCTTCCGTGGGTACATGTTCAGCCCCTCTCTTTTTATGAGGACGGCTCAGCCCCTAGCATCGAAGCGTTGAAGGATTTGCTGAAAATTTTTAGCTGTCCTCCAAATTTATTAGGTACAGCGTCAAGCCAAGGCTTGAATTTGTATAGCGCTCATTTCGCTAGTCAATTCGATCAAACAGAGAAAAATATCAAATTGATAAGCCTGGGATACAGTGGCACAGAAGACCTCGCCGAATGGGATGACTAAATTGGCGAACTTCCGCTTTGGGCCGAACAGCAACATTCATGCGCAGACAATTGGAGCTGCTGGCACGATGCCTCAATTCGGCAAGTAGCGAACCGAGGGTGTTGCTGATAGTTTCATCTCATACCGAGAATTTAGGGGAAGGTTCAGTTATGAGTGTCACGCTGTATGTCGAAAGACCGCGTAATGAACCTGCCATTGAGCTAAATGAATGGCTTTCCGTCATTAAGGCCGATACTCAGTTACAGATGCGAACTGCGCCTTATAAAGTAATCAATCCGACTACTGGCGCCACCATAGAAATGTCTGTAGGAGAGGCAGACTCTGAAATTTACTTCGATGGGGAGTGGGTTCCTTTTCTTCAGTTCAGAAGAGGAAAACTCAGAACAGGTTACGTCGAGGAGTTTGATAACCCAAGCGACTTACGACGTCAAAAAATCTCTGCAATTGCAAAGGCACTTGATGCCCAAATCGCCACAGATGATGACGATGACCTATTGGATTGGTGACCGGCAGCAAAGGATTGATAGCACCACTTCAACTTGCGTAAAAGCTGTTCCTCGCTTAGCGTCCAAATTAGATGACCGATTCCGGTTGTACAGCGGACCTGGAAAGGCGCTTCACAGCTATGGCTACTCTGGGCGCCGTCAGACATTGAACTTGCAGAGTCGACGGTCTGCAACCAGCCTGAAGCTGCCCTCGTGTGAGCAATCATGCATGTTAACGACAGGCACTGACGAAAGCGTAGTGGCCAACGCGATAGCTCAGCAACGCCTCGGAAAAGATTGCATCGGCATTGACACCAGTACTTTCGATAGTGCGCTGCTAATCCAGAGAGGCATCCCTCTCACTAATTTACGTGATTGGCAGAATCGACTGCTTCAGTAGCATAACCACTAGGATTTTTTGCGTAAATGCCGCCCATTCGAGGGACATACAAACCAACTCGCAATCGGTTTGATAGGCGCAAATCGTCGCACTAGCTGGAACAAGTCGGCCATCCCCATCGCCAAGGCCGCTCACCATGTTGTCCCCCAGGCTCACTTGGTGCGAAGCGAACAACCGTAATCTTTCTTTTTGTTTTTGAAAGCATGCAATGCTCCATGCAAGGCCATTGGCTACTGGGGAGATTGGCTTTCCTGGAAAACAACATGACAACAAATTTCAAACCAACCTGGGTTCAGGCCTTGCTGGCCACGGTACTGACATGGCATGCGCCATGGGGTATGGCCGCGCCGTGCTTTACGGTCAACCCGACGACCTCGGACCATAGTGCTACCAATGCTGCGGTCAGCGATGCAGAGACTGGTCTGCTCTGGGACCGTTGTGCCTTCGGTGCAAGCAACAGGAATGGCACATGCGACACAACAGCTATGGCTTCTACGCTTGGGACCAAGCGCTCGCGGAAGTGAAGTCCGGCAATGACAACAGGTATCTGGGGTATTCCGATTGGCGGTCACCCAATATCAAGGAGTTGGAATCCCTTGTGCCTCTGCTTGTCGTCACTACCATTGACGCCAACGCATTTCCAGACACTCCGACGACTACCTTTTGGACATCCGCAAAATGACTTACGCAAACTGCGATGAACAACGGGCTTGGCCTTTGGCCAGAGCCAGTGACTGCGGCCTTCTTGCGTAAGACGTGTTTTAAACCGTTGCCTGAAAGCACCTCATGACCATTTATTACCTGGACTACTGCCAGCGCCTGATTTCCACTCTGCGCGCCTGCCATTCATATGGCGCTGCATTTGTCCGGCGCGCCGCGCTGTCGGGGTTGGTGGCCGTGCTGGCGGTTTTGGAGCTGGTCCCTGCGCAGGCGGCTACCAATGTGCCGTACCTGGATGCCAGCGGCACATTGCAAACCGCGGCCACGGCGACTGAGCTGATTACCGGCGGGGGCGCAGCCACCCTGTCCAGCGGCTGGTATGTGTGCAATGCGGGCACGGCGGTAGCCTACACGGGCACACTCACGGTTCAAGGCGATGTGACATTGATCCTAGCAGATGGCTGTCAGATGAACGTGACAGGCACAGCAGCCGGTGGCGCGGGGATTGATGTTTCTGGCGCGAACCGCCTGACGATTACGGCGCAGTCCACCGGTGCGGGCATGGGTGCACTGGTGGCTGCAGCAGGGGTGGGGGATTCCGGCAACCCCGGCGGGGCGGGCATTGGCGGCGCAAGCTCCTACTGGAACCCGGGCAGCACGGCAGGCACGATCACCATCAATGGCGGCGAGGTCACGGTCACGGGCGGTGGAGGAGGGTTTGCATCCGGCGCGGGCATTGGCGGCGGTGCGTCCAGCGAGGGTAACGGTGGTGCGGGCGGCACGGTCACGATCAATGGCGGAACCGTGACGGCGACAGGCGGCAACGCGGCGGCCTCGGGCGCGGGCATTGGCGGGGGCGGGTCGAGCAAGGCAACTGCGGGCGCGGGTGGCACACTTGCCATCCACGGCGGCACGGTTACGGCCACGGGTGGCCAAGGCACCTATGCGGCGGGTGCCGGCATTGGCGGGGGCGGTGCCTATGCTGAGGGCGGTAGCGGTGGCACAGTGACTATTGATGGCGAAAGCGTGGTAAACGCCAACGGTGGGCGCTGGTCGGGCGCGGGCATTGGCGGGGGTGGCTCGAATCGCAAGGATGGCCGCAGCGCAGGCGCAGGGGGCACGGTGACGATTGGTAGCGACAGCGCGGTGACGGCCTATGGTGGCGGCTCTGCCTCGGGGGCAACCGATCCAGGCGCACCTGTGGGTGCAGGTGGCACTTCTGGCATGGGGTCGGGTGCGGCGCAGGCCATCAGCGGCATGTACCGACTGTCGGTGTCGAAAGACGCGACCTCGTCTGGCGCCGGCACGGTCAGTCCAACGGGCGTATGGATGATCACTGGCAAGGCGAACATGTCTTTCACTTTTACCCCTATCGGCGGGTCGGTGATCAAGCAGGTCAGCGTGAATGGCATGGGCATTGGTACGCCGGGCAGCTATACGGCCAGCGGTTTGACACAAGACACGACGGTGGTGGTGACCTTTGCGTATCCGCTCACCGGCAGCGTGGCGATCAGCGGATCGGCGGTCGTGGGGCAGAGCCTGGGGGTGAACACCGCGGGCATATTGCAAGTGCAGCCAGGCGCGCTGTCGTACCAGTGGCTGCGCGATGGCAGCGCAATTGCGGGGGCAACCGATGCCAGCTATACGCTGACCGCCGCCGATGCGAACCAATCCATCAGCGTTCAGGTGGGTTCAGCCCTCTATGCCGGGGTACTCACATCGCTCAGCGTGCAGGCGCTGCCGCTACTAACGGGCACCATCGACATCAGCGGCTCGCCCGTGGTGAAGCAGGTGCTAACGGCCAGTGCAACCGGCACCCCAGCGGGCAGTACGCTGGCCTACCAATGGCTGCGCGGCGGCACGCCTATCGAGGCGGCCCTGGCCAGCACCTACACCCTGGTGACGGCGGATATTGGCCAGGCCATCAGCGTGCAGGTATCGGCCACTGGCTATGGCGGGGTGCTGAATTCATCTGCGGTGACAGCTAGCAAAATCACGCCGGTGATCACCAGCCCCCAGGCCACGCCGATTACCTACGGGCAGACGCTGGCGAGTTCGACACCCAGCGGCGCGGGCGTGGACGGCAGCTTTGCGTGGGTGGATGCAACCACCGCACCCAGCGGCGCGGGCACATCCAGCTACCCCGCCACCTTCACGCCAACAGACTCGGCCAACTACAACACGGTGGCGCTGAGCATTGCCGTAACCACCAATCCTACCGCCCCAACGCTGGCCCTGGCACCGGCCAGCCTCAGCACCATCACCCTGGGCGGCAGTGCCAATATGAGCGCTGCCCTGGCCGGGGCCACCAATCCAACGGGCACCGTCAGCTTTAGCGATGACGGCGTAACCCTGTGCAGCGCTCGGGTAGATGGCACTGGCACGGCAAGCTGCTCGGTGCCTGGCCTGCTGCTGGCGGGCGATCACCCAATCAATGCCAGCTACGCGGGCGACAGCAACAACCAGGACGCCACCAGCAGTGTGCAGACGCTGACGGTGAACCCCGCCAGCGTGCCCCTGCCCAGCACGGGCGCTGGTGCCAGCGGCACCGCGCAGGTAAGTATCAGTGGCCCGGCCGGCTGCCTGCTGGATGTAGCGCCAACCATAGCCGCCGCCACACAGGCCGATCAACTGCCCCCAGATGCCACCGCCCCGCTGGGCCTGCTGCGCTTTGCAGTGAAAGACGGCGGCTTAGGCGGCAGTTGCAGCAGCGTGCAGGTGCGCACCGTCTACCCCAGCGGCAGCCTGGCTGGCCTGGCGGCCTACAAATACGGCCCGCACACCCAAATGACTGGTGCTACCCCAACCACCACGACCGGATGGTACGCCCTTACAGGGGCTGGCATGGTGGGCGATGTCATGAGCTACAGCGTGAGCGACAACGGTGATGGCGACAACGACAGCACGGCAGGCCGCATCGACGACCCCAGCGCCCCGCTGCGCCTTCCAGGGGCTGCGGCTGCACCCACGGCAGTGCCCACCCTGGGCCACGCGGAGCTGGTTTTGCTGGTGCTGCTGCTAGCCGGTGGGGCCGTGGTTGCCAGGCGCACCAACCGCAAAGAGGGCCAGCAATGACCAGTGGGCAACCGCGAGCGATGCGCGTGTGGCCCGTGGGGCCAACGCTGCCTGCACAAGGTTCGCTGGCCATTACGGATACAGCGAACAGCCCGCCCCTGCCGCAGTCGATTGCAAGGCGCACCGGTACAAAACAGCCGCTACCCAACATACTGCAACTAAGCGCCTATATGGACGCCCCGCTCCATGCGCGTCAGCGAAATATCAGGCACGGTAGAGCCACTCCTATGGTGGCTACCTGCGCACCAGGCAACTTCGGACCAGGCCCAGATGCGCTCTCGCCAGCGCGGGCCGGTGTCTGGCTCTGACTGCAAACAATCCCACCCCGTTGAACTGCAGCCTACGCCTGTACCTGGAGAAGATCACGCGCCCTTCAAACCGCCCAAAGACCCAGCTTGCGCGGGCTCACAGGACCTGGCTATCCCAGGTACTGCTGCCCTGGTAGCGCTGCTGCCAACGGTCGATGCGCCACTGGCCGGCCTTGCGCAGCAACGTGAAGCGGCTCTCCACGATGGGCCAGCGGTTCGAGAAGAATTCCCCGCGCGTGGTCGCGCCCGCATGGGTGTCGGTCGACTCGGGCTCGTCCACGGGGAGCATGCGGTGCTGGGTGGTGATGGTGCATTGGTCAGCGCTTGGCCACTCCAGCGCCAGCAGGTCCAGGTGCAGCGGCAAATCGGGCTTGGCGCTGATGGAGATGCGCGGGTACTTGCGCGGGCGCGGCGTGGCATAGGCCTGGCGCAGGGCCATCGCGCCCGCCAGCTGCTGCCACATCACGCCCATGTCCTGATCCTCGGCGCCCCGGGCGCCAGCGATGGCCTGACTCGCCGCGCGCTCCCAGTGGTTCATGGCATGCACCCAGCTGCGTAGCGCCGCCGTGGGGCTGACAAAGGCGGGGCCCAGTCGGTCGGCCAGCGCGGCGTGAAAGGCGCTGTCAAACGACGAGTCCTCGCCGCTGGCCAGGCTCCGCCAGTTGGGCTGCTGAAACGTGGGGAAGTCATCGGGCCAGTGCAGCACAGCCAGCGGTTCGTCGGGCCAAGGCAAGGTGCCGCTGGGCGGCGCTGGCGCAGCCGCTTGCAGCTCGGGGGGCAGCAAGGCATCCAGCCGCGCGGCTAAGGCTTCGAAGCCGTTGCGGCGCGCCAAGTCGGCAGCGGTCGCGCCCAGGCCGTCCTGGGCAGCCACCAGCGCGCCAGCGGCCAGCAAAAGGGTCACCGCCTCGTCGCCACCCGCCTGGGCGGCGGCCATCAGCGGCGTGCGACCTTGCTCGTCGGCCTGGTGCTCGGTATCGGCGCCGGCGGCCAGCAAGGCCTGCACCAGTGCGGCCTCATTGCCGCTGGCAGCCCAGCCCAAGGCCGTCCAGCCCATCACGGCATCGGGGGTGTTGAGCGCAACACCGCGCGCCAGCAACCACCCGACCACCTCCGCCTGCTGGGCGATCACCGCCTCGATCAGCGGCGTGCGAATGTTCCACAGGGCCGACAGGTCGTCGCCCGCTTCGGCCAACGCGGCCAGCGTGCGGATATCGCCGCGCGCGGCGGCCTGGTTGCCTGCGCCGGCTGAGCCAGGGATAGAGGTTCCAGAAGCAAGCTGTGGCATGGGAGGGGACTGCGAGCCGGTCGTACATGGAAGGAGTGATGGACCTGAAGTTTAGGGCCCCTGCCATGGGCGAGTGATGTGGAGTGAGAGAACCCTGCGCCGGAGCCCGGAACTCCAATCGGAGAGCACTTACCCCATCTCTGGCGGTGCCCCTCCCCCGCCCCCTCCAAGCCCCGCAGCGCACCGGATAAACGCCGCGCAAGCCTTGACTGCTTTAGACTCGGGAGTTATATTTATTAGCTTCTTAAAGCCAACAGAGCATGTTGGCGCTTCGGTACTACTCGCGGACCAGCTTGCGTCCCGTCGCGGTACCTATTTTCTTGCGTGGGGTGCTGCTGCCCCACCGCCCTGCGTCGTCAACCCAAGCCTTGTCCCTCTCGCTGGACGCCGATCCACGATCGGCAGGCCTTGCTTGCGCCGTCTGTCTCGCCGTCTTTAGCGCCTGCCTTGCGGCTGTGGAACGTGGCTGCCTTGGCTTGGGCGGCTACCGCCCAGCGCACTGCATTGCATTGCCGCAGGCTTGCCGCCATGGCGCCAGAGACCTCCCTGAGCTCGGCTCAGGCGCTTGCGTGGCGCCAAGAGCCTAGCTCGCTTTCTCCACCCGCTTGTATAGGAAATACACCGCATGATGAACACCCGACACTTTGCCCGCACCCTGCTCGCCAGCGCCCTGCTGGCCCTTGGACTGTCCAGCCACGCTGGCGATCTGCCCGGCAAGGGCGTCAAGGTGCTGCCCCTGCAAAGTTCGTTGGCCGAGGAAACCTTCCAGACCCTGCTGGTCACGCGTGCACTCACCAAACTTGGCTATGACGTGCAGCCCGTCAAGGAGGTCGAGTACCCGCTGGCGCATCTGGCCGTTGCGCGCGGAGACGCCACCTTCATGGCCAACCATTGGAATCCGCACCACTCGGAGTTCTACAAAAGCGTAGGGGGCGACGCCAAACTGTCGCGCAAGGGTGTGTACGCAGCCGGCGCCGCCCAGGGCTACATGATCGACAAGAAGACAGCCGATCAGTACGGGATCACCCACCTGAGCCAGCTCAGCGACCCCAAGCTGGCCCGGCTCTTCGATACCAACGGCGACGGCAAGGCCGATCTGGTCGGACCCAGCGCCGGTTGGGGTGGCGAAGCCGTGGTGAACCACCAGCTCGCCGCCTTCAAGCTGCAAGGCACGGTGAACTACACCCAGGGCAACTACCCCGCGCTGATCTCGGACACGCTGGCCCGTTATCAGCAAGGCAAGCCGGTGCTGTTCTACGCCTGGACCCCCTACTGGTTGAGCAATGTGCTGCGCTCGGGCAAGGACGTTGTCTGGCTGGAAGTGCCGTTCTCGGCCATGCCCGGTGTACAGGCCGGCACGGACACCCAATTGTCCAACGGCAAGAACTATGGCTTCCCTGTCAACAACGAATACATCGTGGCGAACAAGACCTTTGTCGAAAAGAACCCCGCCGCCGCCAAGCTGTTTGAGATCATGTCGCTGCCCATCGGGGACATCAGCGAGCAAAACCGTCGGATGCACGACGGCGAGAACCGCCAGCAGGATGTGGAGCGCCACACGGACAGCTGGATCAAGGCCAACCAAAAGACCTTTGATGGCTGGATCGAGACTGCGCTGAAGGCCGCCGCAAGCTGACCTGGGTTTGCTCTGAACGCTGGGCGTTGGGCCTGCACTTCTACACCTCGGCAACACCCACGCAGGCCGCCTGGCGTGTCGACCACGCGCTTATTGATCAGCGCCTTGTGCACGGATCAGATCGCGCACTGCAATGGCCGTCACCAAAAGCGCCAAGCCGGCGGCGCTCAGCGTTGCCGCCGTGTAGAAGCTGATCAAAGCCCAGTAAACGACAGGCTGCTCGGCGGCAAGGATGTCAGGTCCTTTGCGGTTGTTGAGCACCCCGGAGCGCAAGCTCTCCACCACTTCAGTCGCGCCAACCATGCAACCCCAGCCGATCAAGGCCGCGATGGCGAGGGCTGCCATCGACTGCAGCCACGGTCGCCGGCGGCTCGGGGTATTCGGGAGGCCCATCACCTGCTCACTGACTTGGCAAAGGCCCAAAGGGCCAGCGCTTCGCAAAGGAATGCCGCACTACCGCATCTCGCTGGCCCACACCCGCTGCGCGCGATGCCAGGCAACGCATGGGCGTACGGTCTGGCTGCCAGTCCGGCATAACATCCAGCGCGTCCGTTGCATCCCAGGCGCAGGGCCGTGCCGCGCCAGGCACTGCTGTAGTGATCGGCCAGGTGCTGCACACAGCCCTCCGGCAACACCGGGAGGGTCCGCGCTTGCATAGGCCCAAAGCGATATTGCTCCACAGGCGTTGTTTCCTTTTAGTGAATCCGAGGTATAGGAACCCATCCGTCGCATGTTGTGCGATTTCCATTGGGTGGTGGGCGCATAGCATACGCGTCTATCGTCTCCACGCTGGGATGGTGCAATTGTCATGCTGTCAAAAGCGCAAGGCCGCCCAATAGCAGGCATTGGAGGACAAGTTGGATTTAAACACCTTTGAGTCTCGCGCTACGTGGGCAACACAGAGCATGTTCTCCTTTCGCAGCGTTTGTTGCGGCGGCCAAAGATCCGTCGACTGACTCACGCTATGCCGATGCCTGGCTGGATGCAGAGATGGTGAGTGCCCTGGCCGCATGGGAAGAGCAAGGACGGCCAAGAGACTGGTCGGCGCAGTGGCAGCAGACCTTCAGGAATGAAGTCATCAAAGCCATGGCCGCGTTGAAAAACGCCGGCAAAGCGAGCCTGTAGCCGCGACACATCCGGCCAGTGCTTGCGATCACGGTAGGTGTCATTGCAACCGTCTGGGATCGGCCAATTCAGGCAAAATCCAGATGATCGGGGCAAACCTGGCACCAGGTCTGCCGGGAAGCCCACTTTGAAGAATGGAACAACACCAATGGCACTGACGAAAAAGGGCGAGTTCATGTACGGGACGACGTCGGGCGACACCCAAGCCGAGCTGCGCAGCTACAGCGTTGCAAATGGCCATGAGGCCACCCGGTTTGCCTCGTCCAAATGCGAGTGCGGCTCCCGGACTTTTGCACTGCAGACCGACGAAGAAGCCGGCGTTGCCATCCGCACCTGCTCCGACTGCGGGCAGGAGCACCTGATGGGCGACAGCGCCGACTACATGGAAGAGGCCACCCCCGAGGGGCACGCCTGCGTGTGCGAGAACGAGGTGTTCGAGCTGGTGTCCGGCGTCTCCGTGTACCAGGGCACCCATGACGTGCGCTGGTACTACATCGCTTGCCACTGCGTGGAATGCGATCTGGTGGGGGTCTTCGCAGACTGGAAGTGTGAAGCAGGTGATGCGGCGGCCTTCCTCGCCAAGGTATAAGTGCGCCGCCCGCAGAGGCCCTATTGGCAGGCTTGAGCGGCCCATCAACCAATAGAGCCCAACCCGCCGCCAGCACCTGCACCATGCGCTGAGCGCGGATGCAAGCCCTTCGGCACCCTGCCCCGCCCTTTCCCCAGGGCTCAAAACCCACTCCCCCCCAGCTCCACAAACAGCGCCTCCCCCGCCATCACCGGCGCCAGCCAGGCCTGCACCAGCGGCAGCTCATACGCGTAAAAGTAGCGCGCGCAATCCAGCTTGCCCTGCAAAAAGGCCTGCTGCCCGGCATCAGCGGCCGCCATGCGCCCATGCGCCTTGAGCGCGACATCCAGCCACAGCCAGGCCAGCGTGACATGGCCGAAGGCGGTCATGTAGGCGGTGGCGTTGGCAAGGGCCAGCTGGGCATTGCCGCTGGCCCAGGCCGCGTCGGTGGCGGCTTGCAGGGCTTGGGTGGCCGCATCTAAGCGATCGGCCCAGGGGGCGCATGCGGGCACCGACCGGGCAGTGGCGACGGTTTTCGCAATCTCGGCTTGCAGCAAGGCCCAGGCGGCGCCGCCATCCATGCGCAGCTTGCGGCCCAGCAGGTCGAGGGCCTGGATGCCGTGCGTGCCTTCGTGGATCATGTTGAGCCGGTTGTCGCGCCAGTGCTGCTCCACCGCATAGTCGCGCGTATAGCCATAGCCACCCAGCACCTGGATGGCGAGGCTGTTGCCCTCCTGGCACCACTGGCTGGGCCAGCTTTTGGCGATAGGGGTGAGCACCTGCAGCAGCAGCTGGGCGGCATCGGCCTGCTGCGGCGCACCGGCGCGCTGCGTATCGACCAGCTTGGCGCAGTACAGCTGCAGCGCCAGCGCGCCTTCGGCATAGCTTTTTTGCGCCAGCAGCATGCGCTTGACATCGGCATGCTCGGCAATCGGCACCTGGGGCTGCTGCGCGTTCTTTACCACCTTCTGGCCGGCAGCCACCGGGCGGCCCTGCGGGCGCTGGCGGGCATAGTCACGCGATTGCAGGTAGCCGGCATAGCCCAGCATGGTGGCGCCCAGCCCCACCTGGATGCGCGCTTCGTTCATCATGTGGAACATGCACTGCAGGCCCGCGCCCAGCGCGCCCACGCGGTAGCCAACGGCCCCGCCCTGCTCGCCATAGTGCAGCAAGGTGTTGACGGTGCCCCGGTAGCCCAGCTTGTGGTTCAGCCCGGCCAGCGCAATGTCGTTGCGCTCGCCAGTCACCCGGCCTTCGGTATCGACCAGGACTTTGGGCACGATGAACAGCGAGATACCGCCCACACCGGCAGGCAGCTGGCCGCTGTCGTCGGGCACCTTGGCCAGCACCAGGTGGACGATGTTCTCGCCCATCGCATGCTCGCCGCCGGAGATCCACATCTTGCGGCCCGTCAGCCGGTAGCGCGGGCCCAGCGGGTCGTCGGCATGGTCGCCGCCATCGGGCACGGCACGTGTGGTGATGTCCGACAGGCTGGAGCCGGCTTGGGGCTCGCTGAGGTTCATCGTGCCAAAAAAGCGGCCTTGCAGCTGGGGCAGCGCAAAGGCCTTTTGCTGAGCCGGCGTGCCGTGCGCCATCAGCAGGCCGGCATTGGCCGCTGTCAGCATTGAATAGGCCTTGAGCGCAATGCTGGCGGCCGAGACCATGCTGTTGGCCGCCATATCGACCACGCAGGGCAGTTGCATCCCCCCCACCGCGTAGTCGTGCGATGCCGCCAGCATGCCCGATTCGGCATAGGCGGCGCAGGCCGCCGGTGTGCAATCGGGCAGATGCAGCTGCTGGCCGTCAAAATGCGGCTCCTGCTGGTCCACCAGGCGGTTGAAGGGCTCGAACTTGTCAGCAGCCAGGCGCTCGCACATGTCCAGCACGGCGCCATAGGTCTGGCGGTCATGGCCGGCATAGCGCGCATGGCGGCTGAGCGCTTCTACCTCTAACCAGTCGTAGAGCAAAAAATCCAGGGTCTGGCGGATGCTGGCGTAGTCGAGTTGCATCTTACGCGACCTCAAATAAGGCTGCCGCTCCCATGCCGCCACCCACGCACATGGTGGCCACCACATAGCGCACACCCCGGCGCTTGCCTTCCAGCAAGGCATGGCTGGCGATGCGGGCGCCCGTCATGCCATAGGGGTGGCCGATGGAGATGCCGCCGCCGTTGACATTGAAGCAGGCTGGATCGATGCCCAGCTGGTCGCGGCAGTACAGTGCCTGGCAGGCAAAGGCCTCGTTCAGCTCCCACAGGCCAATGTCCTGCACACGCAGGCCATGCTGGGCCAGGAGCTTGGGGATCGCATAAATGGGGCCGATGCCCATCTCTTCGGGCGCGCAGCCAGCCACTGCCATGCCCCGGTAAATGCCCAGCACCTCCAGGCCCCGGCGCTCGGCCAGCACCGAATCCATGACCACGCAGGCCGAGGCCCCATCCGACAGCTGGCTGGCATTGCCGGCGGTGATGACGCCGCCCTCGATCACCGGCTTGAGCGCGGCCAGCCCTGCCAGGCTGGTGTCGGGGCGGTTGCCTTCGTCGCGGGCCAGCGTCACGTCGTGCAGGCTGACTTCCTTCGTGAGCTTGTCGGTCACCGCCATCTGGGTGCTGAAGGGCACGATCTCGCGGTCAAACAGGCCAGCGGCCTGGGCGCGCGCGGTGCGCAGCTGCGACTCCAGCGCATAGGCATCCTGCGCCTCGCGGCTGATGCGGTATTTACGCGCCACATGCTCGGCCGTTTGCAGCATCGGCATATAGGCATGGGCGGCATGCGCTGTGACGGCCGGGTCGCGCTCGCGGCTGGCCCATTCCATATAGGGGGTCTGCACGGCCGTGATGTTGTCGCAGCCGCCCGCCACCACCACCTGCATGCCATCGACCAGCACCTGTTTGGCCGCCGTGGCAATCGCCATCAAGCCCGAGGCGCATTGCCGGTCAATCGTCTGCCCGGCCACGCTTATTGGCAGGCCTGCGGCCAGCAAGGCATTGCGTGCCAGGTTCATGCCGGCCGTGCCGGCTGTCAGCACGCAGCCGACCACGACATCGTCCACCTCTGCCGGGTCCACCCCGGCGCGCGCCACCGCGTGCTCGATGGCGTGGCCCATCATCTGGGGCGAGCGCGTGTGGTTGAGCGAGCCCTTGTAGGCCCGGCCGATGCCCGTGCGGGCGGTGGAAACAATGACGGCGTCTTTCATGGCGGTGCTCTTCGATGGTGATGGGTTCAGGCGCAGAGGTTCTTGCCTTCAGGCGGCTTGCAGGCTGTCAAAGCCCTGGCGCTGTGCGGCCAGCCGCTGCAGCAGTGGCGACACCGTCCAGTAGCCATAGCGGTTGCCCCGGCTGGCGGCATAGTGCTCCAGCCGCGCAACGATCTGCGTCAGGCCAATCTCCTCGGCCATGAACATGGGCCCGCCCCGAAAATCCGGAAAACCATAGCCCGCCGCCCAGACCACATCGATATCGCTGGCGCGGTAGGCAATGCCCTCGTCCAGAATCTTGCAGCCCTCGTTGACCATGCTGTACAGCAGGCGCTCGACCATCTCCTGAGCCGCAATATCGCTGCGCTGGGCAATGCCATGCGCCTGCGCCAGCTCGTCGGCGATACGGCCAGCCTCCGGGTCAGGCAGCGCATTGCGGCCCTCGTAGCGGTAGTAGCCCAGGCCGGTTTTCTGGCCAAAGCGGCCCAGCGCAAACATCTTGCGCACCACCGCGCGGTAGCTGGCATCGGGCGGCAGGCCGCCGGCCTTGTCGCATTCGATAACGGTCTTGGCGCCCACATCGAGCCCGGCCATGTCCAGCATGCGGCAAGGGCCCATCGCCAGGCCCAGCGCCTGCACGGCCTCGTCGATCTGTGCGGGGGTGGCGCCTTCCATCAGCAAGAACTCGGCCTCACGCAGGTAGACCTCGGCCATGCGGTTGCCAATAAAGCCAAAGCAGACGCCCGATACCACCGGCGTCTTGCCGATCTTGCCAGCCAGGTCGATAACGGTCTTGAGCACCTGCGGAGCAGTTTGCGCGCCGCGCACCACCTCCAGCAAACGCATGATGTTGGCCGGGCTGAAAAAGTGCATGCCCACCACATCGGCAGGCCGCCCTGTCGCCTGGGCCAGCGCATCCACATCCAGGGTCGAGGTATTGCTGGCGATGATGGCGCCGGGTTTGCAGACCTCGCCCAAGCGGCGGCAGACCTGCAGCTTGAGGGCCATGTCCTCAAACACCGCCTCGATCACCAGGTCGCAGGGCGCCAGGGCCTGGTCGTCCAGTGACGTGGTCAGCAGCGCCAAGCGCGCGCTGGCCTGCTCAGCGCCCATGCGGCCCTTGGCCACCTGGGCCTCGTAGGTCGAGCGGATCAGCTGCAGCCCGCGCTCCAGCCCAGCAGCTGCGGCGTCCACCAGCACGGTGCGGATGCCGGCATTCAAAAAGCACATCGCAATGCCGCTGCCCATGGTGCCGGCCCCCAGAATGCCCACCTGCTCGATCTTGCCAACCGGCACCTGCCGCTCCAGACCCGGAATCTGCCGGCTGCGGCGCTGCGCAAAAAACAGATGGCGCAGTGCGCGCGATTGCGCCGATGGCAGCAAGCGGTTGAAGGCCTCGGCCTCGGCGCGGGCGCCGCTGGCAAAGTCAGCGGTCAGCGCCTGCTGCACGCAGAGCACGATGGCCTCCTTGGCGGGGTACTGCGGGCTTTGGCGCGCGGCCTCCAGCGCTGCCGCGATCGCCTGGCTGTGCTCGCCGGGCGGGGCAGTTTGCGCGCTCAAGCGGCGCGGCTGGCCGCCTTTGGCCAGCAGCTGGCGGCCAAAGGCCAGGCCCAACGCCAGCGGTTCACCCTCTTCTACCGCATCGACGATGCCGCTGCCCAGCGCCTCTTGCGCGGGCACCGGCCGGCCGCTCAGCATCACGTCCAGCGCCAGCGCTGCGCCCACCAGGCGCGGCAGGCGCTGGGTGCCGCCTGCGCCGGGCAGAATGCCCAGCTTCACCTCGGGCAGGCCCAGCTTGCTTCCCTTTTGTGCCACGCGGTAGTGGCAGGCCAAGGCCAGCTCCATGCCAGCGCCAAATACCGTCCCATGCAGGGCCACCACAACAGGGCGCGTCTGCGCCTCGATACGGTTCAGCAGCGCATTGATGGCCTCGGCAGAAAACGCCGGGTTGTTGAACTCGGCAATGTCCGCGCCCGCAACAAAGGACTGGCCCTCACAGTAGATCAGCAGCAGCGGCAGCGAGGCATCGGCCTCAAACTGTGCCAGCGCGGCGCTCAGCCCCGTCAGCAGGCTGTGCGAGAACAGGTTCAATGGCGGGTGGGAGATGCAGATACGGCCTATCCCGTCTGCGCTGTGAAAGGTGACGTTGCTCATGGCTGGCAGCTCTTGGTGGAAGATAAAAATGCCCCGTTGCAGGGCGCAGGCAGGCACAGCCCCCAGTGCGGATCGGCCAGCAGACAGGCCGTTCAAACACCCAGGGAGCTTGGAGACCCAGGTTATCAGTGCGTGGCGTTTTCCACTGTTGCGCTGGCGTCTGCCGCGCGCTCGCGGTCGCGCTTCTGCGCAAAGTGGTAGCCGCTAAAGCCCTTCTGGATGGCAGCCAAGCAGTGTTCGCGGTACTTCTGAAAGCCGCCGGTAAACATGGTCAGGCCCGGGGCCTTGCCTTGCACATTGGCGCCCACATACCAGGTCTTGGCCTTGGACAGCAAGGTGCGCGGCGCCAGCGAATGGACCAGGTCCATCCAGGCCCGCTCCTCTTGCGCGCTGGGCTCGATGCTGCTAAGGCCATGGGCCTGCATGTGGCGGATGGCGGCTGCCGTCCAGTCCACATCGTTCTCACTGGTGCGCACCACATTGGCCAGGGCCGAGGGGCCGTTGGGCCCGGTGGTCATGAACAGGTTGGGGAAGCCATGCATCATGATGCCCAGGCAGGAGGTCGCGCCCTCCTTCCACTTCTGCTGCACCGTCAGGCCATCGCGCCCTTCCACCTCAAAGGCCAGCAGTGCGCCGGTCAGGCCGTCGTAGCCGGTGGCAAAGATCAGCACATCCAGTTCCACCTCGCCCGACTGCGTGCGCAGGCCCTTCTCGGTGATGGCGACGATGGGGTCGGTGATGCAGTCGCGCAGATGCACATGGGGCTGGTTGTAGGTTTCGTAGTAGCCGGTATCGAGGCAGGGGCGGCGGGCAAAGATGGGGTAGCCGCGCGGCTTCAGCGCCTCGGCGGTGGCTGGGTCGTCTACCGCTTCACCAATCTTGCCGCGCACAAACTCGGCCACTTCCTCATTGGCCTGCTCGTTCTGCATCAGGTCGGCAAAGGTGCCCAGCATCGCCAGGCCGCCTTGCAGCCAGGCATCTTCCAGCAGCGCCTGGCGCTGCGCCGGCGTCACGCTGAAGAAGGGGCGGCTTGATTGAGGCCGCACGCCACCCACATTGCTGTTGCGCGCCAGCTCACGGATGCCGGCATAGTGGCGCTTGACCTCGGCGACGTACTCGGGCTCCAGCGGCACATTGCGCATCGGCATCGTAAAGCTCGGCGTGCGCTGGAAGACAAACAGCTCACACGCCTGTTTGCCCACTTCCTGCACGATCTGGATGCCGGTCGATCCGGTGCCGATCACGCCCACCCGCTTGCCGCTGAAATCCACTGGCTCATGCGGCCAGCGCGCCGCACGCAGGATCTGGCCGCCAAAGCGCTCAATGCCTTCAATCTCGGGCTCCTTCGGCACCGACAGCGGTCCGGTCGCCATGATGCAGTAGCGCGCCTCATAGCATTCGCCCCGGTTGGTGCGCACTACCCACAGCTGGCGTGCCTCGTCCCAGCGGGCGCTGTCCACACGGGTGTTGAACTGGTAGTGCTTGCGCAGGTCCAGCCGCTCGGCGACAAAGTTGAAGTAGCGCATCAGCTCGGGCTGCGCGGCAAACTGCTCGGACCAGGTCCATTCCTGCTCGATCTCGGGCGAGAAGGAGAAGCTGTAGTCGATGCTGGGCAGATCGACCCGCGCGCCGGGGTAGCGGTTCCAGTACCAGACGCCGCCCACATCGCCACCGGCCTCGAAGGCCTGGATCTTCAGCCCCATCTCCTGGAACTTGTGCACTGCGCACAGACCGCCAAAACCGGCGCCCACGATGACCGCATCCACCTGGTGGATTGTGTGATTGTCCATTGCTCTTTGTCTCCTGCTGGCTGGTGCCGGCCGCCCCGCCACACCGCAGCGGGGCACCGGCTCGATAGGGGATGGCAGCTCGCCTCCACCTTGTTCTCGCTGCATCATGCCTACTTGCCGACCGGTAAACAACAGGGTTTCCCCGCAAGCGTTTTGGAGGGGACAAGTCCAGGGTAATCCCGGGCTTGCGACGCTGCTGCGGCTGCTAAACTTTTTACCTGCCGACAGGTATATAAAACAAAACAAGGAGCAACATGCAAGGGCTAATGCAGCAGCGCGCGCTGCGGATTTCCGGCTTGCTGGAACATGCAGCACGCTTTCATCCCCAGGTGGAAGTCGTCTCCCGCACCCCGGACGGGGAGCTCACGCGCTCGAACTGGCTGACCGTGTCCCAGCGCTCGCGGCGCCTGGCAGCGGCCCTGCTGCGCCAGGGCATGGCCAGCGGTGCACGCATGGCTACGCTGGCCTGGAACACGCACCGCCATCTGGAGCTGTACTACGCCGTGTCGGGCGCTGGCGCGGTGCTGCACACCGTCAACCCGCGCCTGTTTGCCGACCAGATCCGCTACATCATCAACCATGCGGCCGATGACTATGTGTTCTTTGACTTGAGCTTTGCCGGCCTGGTGGCCGAGCTGGCGCCCAGCCTCAAAACGGTGAAGGCCTATGTGGCGCTGTGCAAGCCAGAGCAGATGCCCGCGATGGACCTGCCCGCCCCCCTGCTGTGCTACGAGGACCTGGTGGCCGAGGACGCGGGCGATTTTGACTGGCCCGAGCTGGCCGAAGACAGCGCCTCATCGCTGTGCTACACCTCGGGCACCACCGGCAACCCCAAGGGCGTGCTCTACAGCCACCGATCCACGGTGCTGCATTCCTGGGTGGTCTGCGCGGCCGATGGGCTGGCCTTGCGCGCCCGCGATTGCGTGCTGCTCACCGTGCCGATGTTCCATGTCAACGCCTGGGGCCTGCCCTATGCCAGCGCCATGTGCGGCGCCAAGCTGGTGCTGCCCGGGCCGGACTTGAGTGGTAAGGCGCTCTACCAGCTGATGCGCGATGAGGGCTGCACTTTCTCGCTGGGCGTTCCCACCGTCTGGATGGGCTTTTTGCAGTATGTGGAGAGCCTGCCAGCTGCCGACAAAGAGGCCTTGAAGCTCGAACGCATCATGATGGGCGGCTCGGCCGCGCCCCGCGCGATGATCGACCAGTTCGACAGCCTGCTGGGCGTCACCGCCAACCAGGCCTGGGGCATGACCGAGACCAGCCCGGTTGCCACCGTCAGCACCCTGCTGCCCCAGCATGAGGCCCTGGCCCGCGACGAGCGCATCGATGTGCGCGCCCGCCAGGGCCGGCCCATGTATGGCGTGGATGTGGCCATCTTCAATGACGAGGGGCAGCAGCTGCCGCCCGGCGATCCAGCCCCTGGCGAGCTGCGCGTGCGCGGCCCCTGGGTCATCTCCGCCTATTACGGGCAAGACGCTGGCTCGGCGCTGGATGCGCAAGGCTGGTTAAACACCGGCGATGTGGCCCGTATCGATGACGAGGGCTTTGTGCAGATCACCGACCGCGCCAAGGATGTCATCAAGTCCGGCGGCGAATGGATCTCGTCGATCGACATCGAGAACCTGGCGCTGGCCCATCCCGCGGTCAAGGAAGCCGCCGTCATCGGCGTGCACCACGAGCGCTGGCAGGAGCGCCCGCTGCTGGTCATTGTGCGCAAACCCGGCACCGAGGTCAGCGGCCAGGAAGTGCTGGACTTTATGAAGGACCGGCTGGCGCGCTGGTGGCTGCCCGATGCGGTGGAGTTTGTCGATGAGCTGCCCCACACGGCCACCGGCAAGCTGCTCAAGACCCGGCTGCGCGAGCAGTTCAAAGGCTACCAGCTGCCCACGGCCACCTCTTCTGTACCTGCCGCCACCTAACCAAAACCCGCCCGGTACGCGCACGGCCCCCTAGAAAGGCCGGCGCACCCGCAGCAGCCAGGGCACCGCCTTGGCCGACCGCACCAGGAGACAAGACATGAACGCCCTCACCGCGCAGGCAGCGGCCGCGCGCATCCATCCTCTGCTGCCCCAGCGCGATCTGCTGGGCGAATGCCCGCTGTGGGATGTGGCCACGCAATCGCTGTACTGGATCGATGGCCGCGCCCAGCTGGTACACCGCTACTGGCCGGCAGACGGCCGGCAGCAGCAGTGGGCGCTGCATGCCCATATCGGCTCGATCGCGCTGTGCCACAGCGGGCGCTTGCTGCTGGCGCTGGAGGATGACTTCCATTTTCTGGACCCGGACAGCGGCCAGATCACGCCGATGGGTGTGCAGGTACAGCACAGCGGCGAGCGCATGCGCCTGAACGATGGGCGCTGCGACCGGGGCGGCCGCTTTGTGGTCGGCTCGATGAGCATGACGCCGCAGTCCCCCACCGGCAAGCTCTACCAGCTGAGCGGCGATGGCCGCCTGCGCGAGCTGGACCAGGGTTTTCAGGTGGCGAACGCCACCTGCTTTAGCCCCAACGGCCGCTGGCTGTACTTTGCCGATAGCCCGGCGCGCCAGATCTGGCGCTATGCCTATGACCCGGCCACTGGCGCCTGCGGTGCGCGTGAGGCCTTTATTGATACCGCCGCGCTGGGCCTGGCCCCCGATGGCGCCACGGTCGATGCCCAGGGCTACCTCTGGGTGGCCATGGTGCTGAGCGGCCAGCTGGCCCGCTTTACGCCCAGTGGCGAGCTGGTCGGCACGGTGGATTTTCCCGCTGATGCCTACGTCACCTGCCCGGCCTTTGGCGGCCCGGCGCTGCAGACCATCTACCTCACCTCGATCAGCAACAGCGGCAACCTGCTGCGCTCCAGCCACCCGGATGCGGGGGCGGTCTTCGTCATCGACGGCCTGGCCCTGACGGGGCTGGAAGAAGCGCGTTTTGACGACAGCCAGAGCCCGCGCTGAGACCGGCGCGGCGCACCCCATTTTTATTGAGACCAGGAGACAAACACCATGACACAACGCTTTGCAGGCAAGGTCGCACTCGTGACCGGCGGCGCACAAGGAATCGGCCGCGCCATCGTCCAGGCCATCGCGGATGAGGGCGGCAGCGTCGGCATTCTGGACCGCGCCGAGGACAAGGCCGCCGAGGTGGCCGCAGCCATCGTGGCCCAGGGCGGCCGCGCCCATGCCTATGGCGGCAATGTGGCCGACCGCGACAGCTTCAGCAGCGCGATTGCTGATCTCAAGCACCGCTACGGCCGCTTTGACATCCTGGTCAACAACGCCATCTGGGTGCGCTACGGCCCGATTGCCGACATCACGCCCGAGGCGCTGCAGCGCATGGTGGGCACCGGCTTCAACTCCATCGTCTGGGGCATCCAGACGGCAGCGGAAGCCATGGACGACGGCGGCAGCATCGTCAACATCGCCTCGGCGGCGGCCTTTATCGGCATGCCCCAGGGCATGGTGTATTGCGGCGTCAAGGCCGGGGCGCTGGGCCTGTCGCGCGCAGCAGCGGCGGAGCTCGGGCCACGCGGCATCCGCGTCAACGCGGTCTGCCCCGGCTCCATCCCCACCGAAGGCGTGGGCATCAATGTCGATGCAGAAAAAGTGCGGCTGCGCATCGCCAAGACGCCGATGGGGCGCCTGGGCACGGTGCAGGACATTGCCCGCGCCGCCTGCTTTTTTGCGTCGGACGACAGCCGCTTTGTCACCGGCGAATCGATGCTGGTCGACGGTGGCGCCACCCAGTCCTTCATCTGATCGGAGGCGCCGCAATGACTGCTCCCCCCGAGGCCGATGCCCCCATCCTGGAGGCGCGCCAGCTCTGCCGCCAGTTCAGCGGCTTCTATGCCGTCAAGGACGTGAACCTGAAAGTCAAGCGCCATTCGGTGCATGCGCTGATCGGCCCTAACGGGGCCGGCAAGACGACCTGCTTCAACCTGCTGACCACCTTCTTGCGCCCCAGCTCGGGCCAGGTGTTGTTCAACGGGCGTGATATCTCGCGCAGCGACCCGGCCAGCGTGTCGGCGCTGGGCCTCGTGCGCTCGTTCCAGATTGCGGCCGTCTTCAGCCACATGACGGTGCTGGAGAACGTGCGCATTGCGCTGCAGCGCAAGACCGGCGGCACCTTCACCTTCTGGCGCTCGGTCAAGGTGCTGGGCGCGCTGGACGAGCGTGCGATGGACCTGCTGGACAGCGTGGGCCTGACGCGCTGGAAAAACGTCAAGGCCTGCGACCTGCCCTATGGCCGCAAGCGCGTGCTGGAGCTGGTCACCACGATCGCGATGGAGCCCGAGATGATCCTGCTGGACGAGCCCATGGCGGGCCTGGGCCATGAGGACATCTGGCCGGTGGTGGAGCTGATTGGCAAGGTGGCGCAGGGGCGCACCGTGCTGATGGTGGAGCACAACATGAAGGTGATATCGCATCTGTGCGAAACCGTCACCGTGCTGCAGGCTGGCCAGGTGCTGGCCGAAGGCAGCTATGACGAGGTATCGCGCGACCCGAGGGTCATTGAAGCCTATGTCGGAGGGGCCGCCCATGCCTGAGAACATCCAAAACGCCAACAACGGCAACAACAACACCGCGCCGCGCCAGATGCTGCAGGTGCAGAACCTGCGCGCCTGGTATGGCGAAACCCTGGCGCTCGACGGCATCGACCTGCATGTCGGCGAAGGCGAAGTCGTCTGCCTGCTGGGGCGCAACGGCGCCGGCAAGACGACGACCTTGCGCGCCATCATGGGCCTGCTCAAAAAGCGCGAGGGCCAGATCCGCATCCAGGGCCAACCCACCGAAGGCCTGCCGCCCGAGGCCATTGCCCACCTGGGTGTGGCCTATTGCCCGGAAGAACGCGGCATTTTTGCCAGCCTCAGCACTGAAGAAAACCTGATGCTGCCGCCCGTGCTGCACCCCGGCGGGCTGACGGTGGAAGACATCTACCAGGTCTTCCCCAACCTGCATGCGCGCCGCAAGAGCCCGGGCACGCGCCTGTCGGGCGGCGAGCAGCAGATGCTGGCTATTGCCCGCATCCTGCGCACCGGCGCACGCCTGCTGCTGCTCGATGAGGCCACCGAAGGGCTGGCACCGGTCATCGTGCAGAAGATCGGCCAGACGCTGGAGATGATCCGCGCGCGCGGCTACACGGTGCTGATGGTGGAGCAGAACTTCCGCTTTGCCGCATCGGTGGCCGACCGCTTCTACGTGATCGAGGAAGGGCGCGTGGCCAGCCACTTCCACCGCGCCGAGCTGGAAACGCGGCGCGACGAGATCGAAGCGCTGCTGGGACTGTGACAGGCGGAGACAATACGATGGATACTATTTTCGGAATCCCGACAGCCGCGCTGATCGGCCAGCTCGTGGTGGGCCTCATCAATGGCTCGTTCTACGCGCTGATGAGCCTGGGCCTGTCGATCATCTTCGGCCTGCTGCATGTGGTGAACTTTGCCCACGGCGCGCAGTACATGCTGGGCGCCTTTGTGGCCTGGGGCCTGCTGCACTACCTGGGGCTGAGCTACTGGTGGGCGTTGATCCTGGCACCGCTGGTGGTGGCGGCCTTCGGCATCCTGCTGGAGCGCACCATGCTGCGCCACCTGTATGCGGTGGACCATGTCTACGCGCTGCTGCTTACCTTCGGCATCTCGATCCTGATGGAGGGCGCGTTCCGGCTGTGGTTTGGCGTCAGCGGCCAGCCTTACCCCAACCCGCTGCAAGGCGGCATCGATGTGGGCCTGAGCTTTTTGCCGATGTACCGCGTCTGGGTGATCCTGGCGGGCCTGGCGGTCTGCCTGGTGACCTGGTACTTCATCGAAAAAACCAAGCTGGGCGCCTACCTGCGTGCCGCCAACGAGAACACGCCCCTGGTGCGCACCTTTGGCATCAATGTGCCGCGCATGCTGACCCTGACCTATGCGCTGGGCGTGGGCCTGGCCGGCTTCAGCGGCGTCATGGCCGCCCCCATCTACCAGGTCAGCCCGCTGATGGGCTCCAACCTGATGATCATCGTCTTTGCCGTGGTCGTCATCGGTGGCATGGGCTCGATCATGGGATCGATCATCACCGGCTTTGCGCTGGGCGCCATCGAGGGCCTGACCCGCGTCATCTACCCCGAAGGCGCCGGCGTGGTCATCTTCATCGTGATGATCATCGTGCTGGCCGTGCGCCCCAACGGCCTGTTTGGCAGAGCGCACTGATGCGCCCGCACCGCCCTGCTCCCTGGGCATCCACCCAAGCTCTTGTCTTTCCCAAGGATTGAACATGCATTTCTTCTCACAACGCACCAACACCATCTTGCTGGTGCTGGCGCTGGTGGCCCTGCTGCTGGCGCCACTGGTGGCCTACCCGGTCTTTCTGATCAAGCTGATGTGCTACGCGCTGCTGGCCGCATCGGTCAACCTGCTGATGGGCTATGCCGGCCTGCTGTCCTTCGGCCATGCCATGTTCTTTGGCACGGCCGGTTATGCGGCCGCCCATGCCATCAAGGTCTGGGGTTGGGACGGCTCGGCCGCCATCGTGCTGGCCATGCTCTGCGCCATGGCCGTGGCCGTTGTCACCGGGCTGCTGGCCATCCGCCGCCATGGCATCTACTTCTCGATGATCACCCTGGCCTTCTCCCAGGTCATCTACTTCTTTGCGCTGCGCCTGCCCTTTACCGGCGGTGAGGACGGCATCCAGAACGTGCCCCGGCCGGAGGTGTTTGGCTTTATCTCGTTGGCCGACAACACCACCCTCTACTACTTTGCCGCCACCCTGGTCGCCGCCGCCTTCTGGCTCATCTACCGCATCGTCTACTCGCCCTTCGGCCAGGTGCTGCGCGCCATCCGCGACAGCGAGGCGCGTGCCCAGTCGCTGGGCTACCAGGTGCTGCGCTACAAGCTGGTGATCTTTGTGCTGTCGGCCGCACTCGCCGGCCTGGCGGGTGCGCTCAAAGTCATTACCTTCCAGCTGGCCACCCTCAACGATGTGAACTGGACCACCTCGGGCGAGGCGCTGCTTATCTGCATCGTCGGCGGCCTGCAGACCCTGCTCGGCCCCGTCATTGGCGCAGCCATCATCGTCAGCATGCAGAACTACCTGGTCGCCATGGCCGAGTGGGTGCTGATCATCCAGGGCCTCGTTTTTGTCGTCGTCGTGATGTTGTTCCGCAAGGGCATCATCGGCCAGCTCTACGCCTGGCTGGAAACCCGCCAGGCGCGCCAGGCCGCACCGCAGTTGGAAGCCCAAAGCCAGGCCGAGCGCCAAAGCCGCCCCCAAACGGGACAAGGAGCATAAGCATGAGCGAACCAACATCCGTTCCCGCACAAGCCCCTGTCCAAGCCCAAGCCCCCAGCCATATCCCCGAAACGCCCGGCTTGCTGCAAGGCCGCCTCGCCCTTATCACCGGCGCGGCCAGCGGCATCGGCCAGGCCATTGCGATCAGCTTTGCCAAGGCAGGAGCCCGGGTGATAGTGACCGACCTGGACACTGCGCGCTGCGCGGGCACCCTGGCCGAGGTAAAAGCCGCCGGCGTAGAAGGCTGGGCCTTCGCGCTCGACGTCACAGATCTGGAGGCCTGCCAGGCGCTGGCCGCCCGCATCGGCAGCGACATCGGCCCGGTAGACACCCTCGTCAACAACGCCGGCCTGCTGATCCGCGAAGGCATCGACCACCCCCAGGCATCGCGCCACCTGCGCCAGGTCATCGATGTCAATGTCTTCGGCCTCTACAACATGGTGCAGTCCTGGCTACCCGCCCTGCGCGCCACGCGCGGCTGCATCCTCAACATCGCCTCCGGCGCGGCCTTTATCGCCCAGGGCAACGCCATGGGCTACTCCGCCTCCAAAGGCGCCGTCAAAATGGCCACCCAAACCTTGGCCCTCGACCTGGGCCGCGACGGCATTCGCGTCAACGCCCTGGCCCCCGGCGTCATCCACACCCCCATGACCGAAGCCACCCGCAACAACCCGCAGCGCCTGCAAGGCTTTATCCAGCGCACGCCTGCCGGGCGGATTGGCGTGCCGCAGGAGCTGGCCGGGCCGGCGGTGTTTTTGGTGTCAGGGTTGGCTAGTTATGTGAATGGGGTGACGTTGCCGGTGGATGGGGGGACGGTGGCGGTTTAGGGGGTGGGAAGTTGTTGGTAGAGGGTAATGGTTCCACTGATAGCGATTCGAAACGCCTTTAAAACCAGTGACGCGTTGGAGCGAGCGCTTAGGCGCGGCTGAATCCAATAGTCTTGACGTTTATATTTACTCGAATTGGAATCTCGTGCATTTATGGAGGTTAAGCACTGCCTAGCCTCCGCTTTTGCCGGTGAATTTGCAACGCCAAGACACCTTCGCATTTTATAGGCAATACCTGCAATGCAGCGATTGAAGTCTTTCGCGTACCGATCTCAACCGCGTACGTTGGTTAAGAGCTGCCACTCACCGCACTGTTGATATTCACGCAAACTCACCGCTTACTAGGATATTGGTTGCTCATTGGGGGCTTCACACAAAGAAACACCCTCTTCCAGTCGTCATGCATTGCTTTGTTCTTAGCATTGATCTCGTCAACGTGCAGAGCCCAGTGCACTAACTTCTTATATGGCCAATCTGACCCCCACCTCTGAACCAAATCCGATTCGACGAAGCGAGGATCAACTGTCGCGAGGAAAAGTTCAAAGTTCACGAATGCATCTTCATCTACCGAAGTCGAAAGAAATAGCCCAAGCCAGTGAAAGCACGCCTTTGCTCGAACATAGCGGTCATAGGAAGCCATTTTCACTTGCGCAAGCCATGGACTAAGGTTGGTAGATGTATTGATCTTGTCCCAAATTCCATCGCTGACCCCAGAGGGCACCAAGAAACCTGCCAGGGTGATTCCTCGGGCGACGTAGCCTGCCATTTCCATTGTCAAATCAGACTCAATTTGCTCCAAAAGCTTGTGTTCGAGGTTCGACCTTCTGAGCCCTGCAGCGTAAGCGTATAGTTTCTCATCGGTGTTGGCCTCTGCAAGAACACTAGCCCGTAGTGTCTGGCCCGCCTTCGTAGCAATGCCCAACGCCGTGTCACGGATACTGCCAAGATGAAATATTGACTCCAACTCATCTTCAAGTAGCGCCTCAACCAGTTGAGCTGAAAGCTCTGGTCGAGTTTTCGATATCGCTTGAATGGACTCGATCAATGGAAATCCTTCAGCCCCCCCGGAAATCATGCGTCGATTATCCTTTTTCAAGAACGGCAATAACCACTCTGCAAGCTGCGACTCGAATCTATCAATAAGTTGATCCCAACCCGAGTGCTTATTAAGAAGAGATCTTGGAAAGGTCCCTGAACGAGCAGTTACAAGATAGGAGAGCTCATCTCGCACATGGTCTGCGAACAGATCAAGATACTCGGCCACATCGGGAAATACCTTCACAAATTCCCCCATCACTTCAGGATGCACACGGCGCTTGCATTCGTCGACTGAAATAGGGCTAGAGGTACATGAAAGCAATATCGACCCGTAGGCTTTCTCCTCTCTGGATTTCGCTTGTGAACAGCTCCAATTGCTCGCTGCTAACGCGTCCGCCAATATAGATGACTGTGTATTAAGGCCAATCCGAATAACTCTTTCACGTACGCTAGTTGAGACATGACCCAGGTACTCTTCAAGAACGACACCATCCAAATCCTTCACACTAATTGCAGTGCATTGAAGATATTCAAGCCAAAATATCAGTTCGCTTTCGGAGGCGCAATTTTCTAGGCGCGTCATTACTTCTTCGCCTGCCTCAGCACTAATTCTTACAAGCAAGTTTGCATAGTAGGTCGGCATTGCCTGCTTAGGAGACGAGTCCAAAAGCAAGATCTGCTCAGCAGACGGTGCCTCCAAGAAGCTCACGAGTTGAAGATCCCAATTCCATTCTTCTCTTTGTACTCGCGCTCTGCAGGCAACACCTTTCCATCGATGCAATTGGTCTAGACTCATCACCATAAAAGACCGTGGCAATTCTGCAGCTAAGACTGCAATTTCGCTCCTCTCTATTGCAGGAGAACATAGCTTGTTAAGAACACTTTCTATACTGTCACATTCAAGCTTGACGCGTAAGGACGGTGACCATCGGGAAAGAACGTGTCTCGTTGTAGCCGCAGCAGTTTTTGAAAAGCTTCGGGGAGACTCCTCCGGATTTGGCGTAACCAAATTGAGGGCAGATTCCTCAACCCCCGAAAGGTAGTTTTGAGGCAAAGCTGACTGCGGATCAGTAGGTCTTGCAGAGACTATATCGCTCGCGTTTAGCTCCTTCGGAGCGATCCCAAACGCTGTAAGGGAGGCACCAGCGCTTGGCGTAGACAACAGCTCCAATAGGCTGCGAGCAGCTTCAAGTCCAACTCCGCCAAGTGATGCAAGCTCTTTGGATCTCAGCAATAGCGCTTGCTCGGACGCTTGGAAGTCGCACTCATTCCATCGGATCAGCCACGCAAACATTTCCTGCTGCCGAAATTGCCCCATGACACCGCGTGTTATCGCCCACGCTGTTATGGGGCGTAGCAAAGGCTCGCGCGGCAACCAAGACATCATTTCAATGGCCCTATAACATCCCCAGGCTCTATTAGAAGCATCGACTTGCCGGATCTCCACGCCAAATTTCGCTGCATCAGCACTGGCTGACCATTCCTCATAACGGCGCTGCGTCTGCGCTCTACGAGCTTTAGCTTGGTCATCGTCAGAAATCTGGCCAAGCACCTCACCCTCAAGCGGGTCAAGCCAGAAGCCTTCAAACCATCGGGTCAAACGAGCCTCACAAGCCTTTTCGACTGAAGCCCACTTGAACGAGTTTGCGAAGGCCTTGACCAGAACTTCATGTTCGCTATGACGCCCAGTTCTGTTGAACCAACAGCGCTCGGCGACGTCCAGAACTGTCTCAGGGAACAAACCAAGACATCGCCAAAAACTCTCAAAATCGGTCAGGCCAAAATTTTGCGCAGCAAGCCAGTAGGTTAAGAGACCTCGACGCACAACCTCAGGTGTTCCCTCTTCCATCATTGCAAATGTGCTTGCACACCGTAGGATCTTTACGCTGTAATCAGAGCCCTGGTACGCATCAAGTGCCTTATCCAGACTACTCCGTACCTCCTCCTCTGACTCAGCCTCACTGAGCTCGGAGACGAGAGCCAAGCCGAGAACGTAGGGAAGCTTGCTATCAAGTACTTTGAACTGGTGCGTTTTTCCCGACGAGGTTACCCACCCTCCATCGATGATCTCACTTAAGACACCCTCGTACCTCAGCGAGTCATCTCCGCTATCCATTGTGAGCTCGCTGAGGAGCTGCTTTCTAGAGACTTCGCTACCCTTTATATTGTCCTTATAACGTTGAGCAAGGCCAGTAATGAACGTTCTAAACTCTTTCTCACTCAGAACCTTCAATGCTTGTGGCTGCCTCCCTCGCCAGTCTTCATACACGACACGCTCCGGTGTAATGTCTCCACTTTCTTCGAGTTCCTTTCGTCGACGCAAGGCCTGTCGGCATGGCCTGGGATTTCGAAATAGCTTCAATAACGGTTCGGATAATTCACGAATTTCCAAACCATAGAGGGCGAGAAGTTGTTCCAACTCTGCATCATTAAAGGGCTCAACAGTAACTTGGACCGGCGTCGTCGAAAGGTCCTGAAGACATTTCAGCCGAAAGTTAAAAAAATCCGGGCGGACGGTCAACAGTACCGCCGCCTTACCCCTTCGATCTGACCCGGAAATAGCGAGAACCAGCTCCGACCAGCTTGAGTACATCCAGTTCTGATTGAGACCATCAATGATCACAAGTAGGTTTGGGCGCGAAGTCTCATCCGATAGCCAACGCGATACCCTGCGTTTCCAAAATGCCTGGTCCCGAATCTGAAAGGCGGTATATAGTGTGTTGGCAATGATTTCATCAGAATCTGTACCTCCTACGTTCTTAGCTGGTACAACCACTACCAACGGAAATGCAGGATCTGAGCCCATGCGTCCCAGCACCCAATCCAATGCTGCCCAAGTTTTCCCAACGCCTTCCTGACCGAGAAGCACACCAGTTTTGGTGCAATCTTCAGTCAACCATGCGTCAAGTCTCGCGCTTATTTCATCACGACTGATCCTATGCGAATCGGTCTTAAGCAACGCTGCATGGGAATCAAATGCCAATCTTGATGCGTCCTCATCCTTCATTCGAGACTTCAGCCAACCCAACATCTGGTTCTTGGCAGCGGCCAAGCCAGCCAGTGGACTTCGTAACCGGCTAAGTAGGCGTTTAGACGCTGACTCGAATAGCTCGTGACTGCGCACAAACGCCAATGCATCCGTCAGCGACCTTGAGGCCTGCAGCCTCACACTGACTGTTGTCGGCGACAACGCGCAGAGAACTGCAAGCAGAGGTGGTTCCGTCGCTGCTGGCTCCCAATCCAGCACAAGTACATCGATCCCGGCAGAGTTACCGACTGCCTCCAACTCTTTGACATCTCCGCCGCTTATGGGACGTGTCGCCGCGAGAACCCACAAATCAAGCGTCGGAAAATTATCCGCCGCGTCACGGATTTTTGACTTTAGTTGATCCAATGGCAGTGACGTCGAAGGAGCGTAGTGCTTACCCTCAATGCCGACATCCAGACCGTTCACTGGGGTATCCCCAATCACATCCACGCCACCCTGCGGCCCGTTCTTCATCAACCGAAATCCCATTCCGGTGACTTCAGTGAACATGTCACGGATCAGCCCCTCAAACCCGTCGGACTTCGTGGCACTGAGATCTCTCATCGCAGCAAACAAAGGAAGTAACTCGTTCATGCTTCGTCTTTTCTATCTGAACAGTTGGTAAGTTTCGTGTGGAGGCCATCAATTCAGGTTAAGGACCTGCCCTAAATCTGTTTCCATCGAGCAACCAGCAGTCTGCATGCCGGCAGTAATTCTTGTACTTAAGGCTGAGCAGGCTCAAAGCGTCATGCTAAATCCGAGAATCGATCGGTATCGATTATTGCTGTTGACCGGATATCTCGCGAAGCTTATAGCACCAAAAACCGTAAACATTTCCGCGGGCGCAGGTCGAAACTTCGGCGCTCTGAGAGCAATACACTACGACACAGCTATTCCAGAGAATTCGATGCGTCTTGCCGTCGTCTAATCTTCCCGCCAGCATTTGTATGCATAAGCGTCCAACGCACCGTCATTGCTTGGGACTGGCCCATGCCCCCTCGAGCCCTTCTAAGCCTATGCCAAAAGTTACGCCTAGGCGCAAAGCGTTCAAACATAACCAAGACCCGTCACTTCATCACCACACAACTAGCCGCCACCTGCCAGCCCTCCCCCCAATCACCTGAGCGACACCCCCACCCCTCCCCCGTACCAACCCGCTTGAGCCCTCCGCCGTTATTCGCTAATATTTACTTGCCGACCGGTAAATTACTAGTATTCAACCAGGAGACCCTGCATGGCCTACAACACGCTCATCGTCGACATCAAGGACAAGATTGCCGTTGTCACCCTCAACCGCCCGCCCGTCAACGCGCAGAACAAGGAGTTCCGCAACGAGATCATGGAGCTGTTTGACGAGCTGTCTGACCGCGACGATGTGGCCTGCATCGTGCTCACGGGCACGGGCAAGGTGTTCTCGGCCGGTGCTGACATTCGCGAGCGCCCTAACCTGGCGGGTGAGCCCGGCGCCTATGGCCGCCACAACCGCCTGGTGCGCGAGTCGAACAACGCGATCATGGAATGCTCCAAGCCCATCATTGCGGCGATCAACGGGCCGGCGCTGGGGGCTGGCTTTGGGCTGGTGATGGCTTCGGACATCTGGGTGGCCTCGGAAGATGCCTATTTCTCGATGCCTGAAATCAATGTGGGCCTGGCGGGGGGTGTCACCTTCTTGCAGCGCTATTTCAGCCAGTCGCGCGCACGCCGCATGTTCTTTACCGGCATGAAGGTGTCGGCGCAAGAGATGTACCGCCTGGGCCTGATCGAGGCCTGCCTGCCCGCCGACCAGCTGATGCCCTATGCGATGGAGATGGCGCGCGAGATTGCCTCCAAGAGCCCTATCGCCTTGCGCCTGGCCAAGGAAGCTGCGCGCATGACCTTGCTGATGCCCACCCGTGATGCTTACCGCTATGAGCAAGGCAACACCGTGGCGCTGTCCAAGACGGAGGACACGCGCGAGGCGCAGCAGGCATTTTTGGAAAAGCGCGAGCCGGTCTACAAGGGCCGCTAAGCGCCGCTTACGCCGCCCTTGGTACGTCCTTGTCTGGCGAGCCGCGCCCTGCCTTGTTGTGCGTCCGCACTGCCTGCGTCAGGACGCCGTGTCAGGGACGCTCAGCTGGGGGCGCCTAGCTGGGGGTGCCAAGTCAGGGGCGCCGAGCCTCAACGGCAAACCTTCGGTTTGCTGGGTGCTATTAGCAGCTCCCAGTCCCACGCGCCGAGAATCATCGATCGCTGCCGCTGTCCCAGGGCCACAACACCCGGCCAGCGCAGCCTGGGCGGCCGCCAAACAGCGTCGGGCGGGGCCCGATGGATGGATGATTTTCGTTGAACTATGATGGTGCCACCGCCCAGAAGCCACAAGCCTACGGAAGCGGATCGGCCGTCTACCGGCCGATATCAGGGCAAACAAATTTTGGTGACTATGCAAAAAAACACGACGAAACCCTCCGACGCCCCCGAAGAAGGCAGCAGCACGCGCATGCGTGTGGAAGACCGGAAAGAGCAACTGATAGAGATAGCGGTCCGGCTGTTTGCCAGCAAGGGCTTTGACGGTACCTCGCTGCGCGACATTGCCGACGAAGCCCAGATCACCAAGGCAGCGCTCTACTACCACTTCCCCAACAAGGATGCGCTCTACGAAAGCATCCTCGTCGATGGCATGCGCACCCTTGTCAACTATGTGTCTACAGCCATGGGCAAGGTGGCCAGCCCCGAGGGCAAGGTGCGCGAGTTCATGCTGTCCTCGGCCGACTACATGGACCGCAACCGCGACTCCTGGATCGCCGGCTCCAACATGTTCTGGTTTGGCGACAATGCCAAGCCCCGCACCGAGAACCTGGCCCTGCGCGACCAGTATGAAAAACTGCTGCGCGATGCGATCAAGCAGGCCGTGGACAGCGAGGTGTTCCAGAAGGTGGACCCCACCATTGCCAGCCGCATGCTGCTGGCCGTGCTCAACCAGCTGCCCCGCTGGCATTCGCCCACCGGGCGGCTCAGCGCCCGCCAGGTGGTGCAGCAGTACATTGACATGATTTTCCAGGGACTGCTGGCCAGCAACCCGTCCCGATAAGCCAGACACGGGATACCTACAAAACAAGGCCCAGGCGCTGCAAACGCCTGGGCCTTGTTGCGTATGTCAGCCTTTAGAAGCTGTGGATGATGCCCACCCGGTAGGCATTGCTGTTGCCGTTGTTGGTAAAGCCCGCAGCGGTCACCGCGCCGGTCAAGGTGTAGCCGGCACCGTTCTTGTTCTTCACATAGCCATAGTCCGTGTACAAGGTGGTGCGCTTGGACATCGGGTACAGATAGGCCACGCCGTACTGGCGCGCATCGCGGTTCAGCGGGCCGGTGTCGTTCAGGTCGATGGCGTTGAGCAGCAAGGTGCCAGGGCCGAGCTTGACGGAGGCGCCAATCGAGAAGCTGCGGTCGTCCTGGCCTTCGTAGTAGCCCACCGAGGGGAAGCCGGCGAGCTGGCCGCTGTTGTCCAGGCCGGTGTTCACCGTGGGCGTGATGGCGGCGCCCGGGTTCTTGAAGGTGGCAAACGAGCCAAACAGCTTGAAGGCCTTGAAGTCATAGGCCAGCGCCGAGTTGAAATAGCGCGTCGCCGATCCATCGGTGGGGTTGGTCATGCGCGTGGCCGATACGGCTGCGCTCCAGGCATCGTTCTTGTAGAACAGCGCCAGGGTGTACTGGTGGGCACGGTGCTCGATGTCGATGCTCTGGCGCGTGTACTCGCTGATGGTATAGGCCGCCTTGCCGATAAAGCCGCCAATCGACGGGCTTTGGTAGAGGATATTGTTGTTCTGCCGGCCGGGCGATGGCTGGATGCCCTGCAGGTTGCCGCCGCCGCCCAGGCCAAAGGGGTCACCGACGGCCTGCACTTCGGTCGGCAGCGATGCCAAAGTACGGCCCATGCGCAGCTCGCCAAAGTTGCCGGTCAGGCTGATGAGCGAACCCCGGCCAAAGGCCTTGGCGCCAAAGCCCTGGTTTTGCTGCTGCGCGCCGTTGGAGGTGTTGATGCCCATCTCCAGCTGGAAGTTGGCCCGCAGGCCGCCGCCCAGGTCCTCGCTGCCCTTGAAGCCCAGGCGCGAGCCCATCATGTGGCCGCTCTCCAGCTTGGTGGCGCGCTGGCCCTGCATCGATACGCTGGCCACGCTGCTGTCGATCAGGCCATAGACCTGTACCGAGCTGCTGCCGCCCGAGGCCAGCCCCCCGGCCGGCGAGGTGATCTGCTTGAGCTCCTGGGTCTGCGCGGTTTGCGCCGCCGCCCCCCCGGCCGCCGTGGTGGCGATGAGTGCTGCGAGCAGCGGATGAAGTCTGGGCTTGTTGGCTTTCATGGTTTGTCTCCTGGTGTAGTTTTGGAAAGACGTGGTCGGGCCTGGCCCCATGCACGACCACGGTGAAAACGCTTTGCTGTTTTTTTTAGACCGAGCAGATCCCCACCGCGCTATGCAGTGCAGTGAGAAAGGGAGTCCCTGCAGTCAAACGCAGGGGCAGAAGGGGCGGACGCGATCCGCCAGATGGAGCGCGGTGAGCGGCGCGGCTATGGGCTAGCGGGCATGGCCACCTCGCGCATCAACGCGTACCAGGGGTCGTCAGGCGCCCTGGCACCCATGGGCAGGCGCCGGCCAAAGCGCGTGGCTTCGTCCTGCGTGGGCGCGGCCCAGATGTCCTGCCAGTCGTAGACCACCACGCGCTTGGCCACCCGCCACTCGCGCGCGGCCGTGGCCGTGGCGCGGCAGGTGAACAGATCGACATAGCGGCCGCACAAGAAGGTGGCGCGCGGCGCGCCAGCGGCATCGCTGTCGGTCTGGTAGGCCAGAAAATACGCCTCCACCGCAGCCGCATCGCCGTTCAGCTGGATCGACAGGTTGGCGATGTTGTGGATGTAGCGCCCCTTGGCCAGCTGGGGCAGCGCCGCCTGGATAAAGCCTTCCGCACTGCCCTGGTAGGCGCCATGGCGGTCGGTGGCATCGGGCCAGTAGGCGGCACGCAGCGCTGCTTCATCGCCCCGGTCAATGCCCCGGCAGTACGAATAGAGTGCTTCGCGGATCGCCTCGCGGTCGCAGAGCGCCTGGAGCCGCGCCTCCAGCTGGGCCAGCCTGGCTTCGCTGCTCATGGCTGTGCCCCCTGCTGCGTCTGCACGCGCAGCTCGATCACCGCATCCAGGCACATGGCTCCTTGGGTGCGCACCATCAGCGGGTTGATGTCCACGCTCTGGATGCTGTCAGCATGCTGCATCGCAAACTCCGACAGCCGGCACAGCGCCTGCACCAGCGCGGCCTCGTCATACTGCGGACCGCCGCGCCAGCGGCGCAGCAGTTGGCTGGAGCGCACCGCATCGACCAGCGCCTGGGCGCGGGCGGTACTGAGCGGTGCCGATGCCAACGCCACATCCTGGAACAGCTCCACCGCCGTGCCGCCGCTGCCATACATGACCATCTGGCCAAAGGTCGGGTCGCGGTGCAGGCCCAGGATCACTTCCACACCACCGCTCAGCATCGGGGCGATCAGCACGCCCTCCAGCCGGGCGTCGGGCCGCGCTGTGCGGGCGCGGTCCATCAAGGTGCCAAAGGCGCGCTCGACGGCAGCAGCATCCTGCAGGTTGAGCATGACGCCGCCGACCTCGGTCTTGTGCGCGATATCGGGCGAGACGATCTTGGCCACCACCGGGAAACCCACCTGCGCTGCGGCAGCGGCAGCTTGTGCGGCACTGCTGCACAGGTGTTCGGGCGGCACCGGCAGGCCGGCGGCCGCCAGCGCGCGCTTGGCGCCGCTTTCGGTATGCACATCGTCCAGCGCCAAGGCGGGTGCGGCGGGTTGCGCGCTGCCTGGCAGCTGGTACAGCGCCTGCCAGCGCTGGCGGATCTTGGCCAGGCCGGCAACGGCGCGCACGGCGCGGGTCGGGTCTTCAAACACGGCCACGCCCTGCTTTTCCAACGCGCTGCGCACCTGGGGCAAGGCCAGCATCACCAGAATGGTCAGGCGCTCGCGGTGCTGCGCGGCCAGTGCGGCAATCTCTTGCTGCGTGCTGGCAAAGCGCTCGGGCGACAGGCCCACATGGGCCAGGTAGCCCAGCACCGCGCCATAACGCGTGTGCTCCAGCATCACGCCCAGGGTGCGCGAGGTGCCACTGGCCACCGAGGTGACCTGGGCCGTCATGTCCAGCGGGTTGGCGGCCACCGCAAAAGGCAGCAGCGCCAAAGTGGCTTCGCGGGCGGGGGCGGGCAAGGGTGGCAGCTCCATGCCCTGCGCGCCCGCCTCGTCGGCCATCAGCACGCCGATGCCACCCGAGCCGGTGAAAACACCCAACTCGTCATTGGCCGGCAGCACGCCGCTGACGGTGTAGAGGTAGGCGATGTCGAGCATCTCCTCGATGGACTCGGGCCGCAGGGCGCCGCATTCGCGGAACACCGTGTCGTAGACCTTGTCGTTGCCGGCCAGCGAGCCGGTGTGGGTGGAGGCAGCAGCGGCACCCAGCTCGGTACGCCCCACCTTCATGATCAGCACCGGCTTGCCGGCGCGGGCCGCCTTGAGCAAGGCGCGGCGCAGGCGGTTGCCGTCACGGCAGGATTCAACCGCCGCGCAGATGATGCGGGTGTCCGGGTCGTCTGCCAGGTAGTCGATGCTCTCGGCCACGTCGACATCGGCCTCATTGCCCGTCGCGATGATCTTGCTGAAACCCAGGCCGCGCAAGGTGGCCAGGCCATAGGCGGCCGAGCCAAAAGCGCCGCTTTGCGTGGCCAGCGAGATGGAGCCCGGCTGGGGCTGGGCGCCGTTGAGAAAAGTGGAGAAGGTCGAGAAAAAGCGCGCCGGCACATTCAGCAGGCCCAGCGAGTTGGGGCCCAGCATGCGCACACCGGCAGCACGGCACAGGCCCACAATGCGGTCCTGCAGCGCGCGGCCGGCCGCGTCAATCTCGGCAAAGCCGGCCGTCATCACCTGGATGGCCTTGACGCCCTTGGCAATGGCATCGCGCACGGCCTCTTCCACCCCGGCCACCGGCACGCAGATGATGGCCTGGTCGACCGGGAACGGAATATCCGACACCTTTTGGTAGGACTGCAGGCCCTGGATTAGCGCGCCGCTGCGGTTGACCGGGTAGATGGGCGCGGCAAAGCCGGCTTCGCGCATAAAGCGCAGCGGGCGGCCGCCAATGCGCTCGGGATCGGACGAGGCGCCGACCAGCGCCACCGAGCGGGGGTGGAACAAGGCGTCAAGGGACGAAGATGCGTGGCTCATGGCGGGTCCTCTCAGGCGCGGGCGGCGGTGGGTGCCGATTCAGCGGCGACTTCGGCTGCGATCTCGGCGGCCATGTCGGCTGCCAGGCTGTCCAGCTGCTCGTAGCGGTCGCCCCACTGCAGGCTGCAGCCAATCGCATGCATGGCCAGGCGGGCGGCAGGCAGCTCACGCGACATGCCAATGCCACCATGCAGCTGGATGGCCGACTCGCCCACCTGGCGGGCCGCGATGGACAGGTAGTGCTTGAGCAGTGCCACTGCATGCGCATCGCCATCGCCCAGATCAAAGGCCACCACGCGCTCGCGCACCATACCGCGCACGCTTTCATAGGCCACATACATGTCCACCGTGCGGTGGCGCAGTGCCTGGAAGGTGGCAAGCTGCACGCCAAACTGCTGGCGGGTGTTCAGGTACTCGATGGTCTGCTCGACCATCGCGCCAATGGCGCCGACGATCTGCGCGCAGCAGACCAGCGCGCCCACGGTATTGGCGCGCTCGGCAGCGGCCACTGCCGCCCGGCCGCGTTGCAGCACGGCGCTGGCGGGCAGGCGCGTGGCTTTCAGGCTCAGGTCGGCCGTCAACCGGCCGTCGTGGCCAGCCCAGCTTTGCAGGCTGCCGCCCAATTGATCGCGGCTGGCCAGCAGCAGCAAGGCCTCGCCAGCAGCGCTGCGGGCTAGGAAGAGCAGATGGCTGGCGGGCTCGCTCAGGTCAATGCCGCGCAGGCTGCCCTGCAGTTGCACGCCTTCGGCATCCACCATCGCCGTCAGGCTGCAGCTGCCGTCATGGGCAAACACGGGGGCGATGGAGACTTCGCCGGCCGCTAGCAGCCCCAGCATCTGGGCCACATCGTCGCGGCCGGGGATGGCGCCCAGCACCGCTGGCACCACGGCGCAGCGTGCGACCAGCGGCGTGGTCAGGCCATAGCGGCCAGCGGCCTCTGCGATGGACGCGACATCGGCAAAGGTCGAGCCCGCGCCGCCACTGGCCTCGGGCACCAGCACGGCTTGCCAGCCGAGCTCCAGAAACTGCTGCCAGCTGTCACTGGCCTGGTCGGAGGCCTGGGCCTGGGTCAAAGTTGCATTCACCGCCTGGGCATCGGCTGCCACCCGCAACGTCGTGTCGTACAGATCGCCCGGAAACATGGGAGAGGCTTGAAAAGGCATGGGTCAGGCTCCAAAGATATCGCGTGCAATCACGTTTTTTTGTACTTCGCTGGTACCACCGGCCAGGGTGCGCGAGCGGTAGAAGAGGTAGGTGTGGATCAGCTCGCGCTTGAGCTCCACATCGGCGGGGCTGTGTTCGGGCAGGCTCGGAATCAGGCGGGCTGCGTAGTCGGGGCTCATGTCGAAGGCAATGCCGATGATCTGCTGGGCCAGGTCGGAGCAGAACAGCTTGAGCGCCGAGGATTTGGACGAGGCCAGCGTGCCCTGCATCTCTTCGTCGATGGCGCTGATCAGCATCTCCTTGGCGCCGGCCACGGCGGCTTGGGCCAGGAACAAGCGCTCCAGCAGCATGTGCTGGCTGGCGCCCTGTTGCGTGCGGCCGCGCTCGCGCAGCGGCTGCTCGATTTGTTCCAGCAGGCGCACCAGGCGCGGCACGGTGGCGGGCGACAGGCGCTCGCGGTCGAGCAGGAACTTGGCGCAGGCCCAGCCGCCGCCCTCCTCGCCAATCAGGTTGGCCACGGGCACGCGCACATCGCGCAAGAACACCTCGTTGACATGGTGCCAGTGGTCAATCGTCGGGATGGGGCGCACCTCGATGCCGGGGGAGTCCATCGGCACCAGCAGCAAGGAGATGCCGGCCTGCTTCTTGCCCTCTTTGGAGGTGCGCACGAGGGTGTACATCATGTCGGCCTCCTGCGCATGGGAGGTCCAGATCTTCTGGCCGTTGATGACATAGTCATCGCCATCGCGCACCGCTGCCGTGCGCAGCGAGGCCAGGTCGGAGCCAGCGCCGGGCTCGGAATAGCCCTGGCACCACCATTCGCTGCCGTCCACAATGCGCGGCAGGTAGCGCTCCTTTTGCGCGGGCGTGCCAAAGTGCATGATCACCGGGCCGATGTGGCCAATGCCATGGTGGTAGAGCGGCGGGCAGTCTTCCTGCGCCATCACTTCTTCAAACAAATAGCGCTGCTGCATGTCCCAGCCGGTGCCGCCCCATTCGATCGGCCAGTTGGGGGCGCTCCAGCCCTTGCGCTGCAGGATCTTGGCCCACTCGCTCATCTCGGCGCGGCCCAGCTTCTCGTTGGCGCGGACCTTGGCTTTCAGCGCGGGCGGGCAGTGCTGCTGCGCAAAGTCGCGCAGGGTTTGTCGAAAGTCGGCATAGGGATCGGTGGTTGCTGTCATGTTTCCGGGTTCAAGGTCAAATCAAACGACAAGGGGCGGGCAAGGGCTGGGCGCCCCCTGCCCTCATTCCTGGGTAATGTGTTTTTCTCGGATCACGGCGGCCCAGCGCGGGCGCTGGGCATCCAGGTAAGCCGTGAAGTCTTCGGGGCCGAGCAGGTGCAGCTCGCCGCCGGGGCGGGTGACGCCCTCGGCCACCGTGGGCACTTCCACCACCGCACGCAGATCGCGGTAGATGCGCTGCTGCAGTGCTGCGGGCACCTTGGCAGGCATGAAAAAGCCAAAGAAGCTGCTGCAGCTGTAGGGCTTGAGCTCGGGCGCGGACGACTGGGAGAACGGGGTCAGCGGCAGCGCGCTGCGCACGGGCTTGTCGCTGGCAACGCCCAGCACCTTCATGCGGCCGGCCTGTACGTAGCTCACTGCGCTGGGTGCATCCAGCAAGGCTGCTACCTCGCCGGCCATCAAGGCATTCAAGGCCGGGGCATTGCCCCGGTAGGGCGCGTGGATGATGTGCGCGCCGACGGCCGAGGCCAGCATCTCGGCACAGATATGCGGGCTGGAGCCGACGCCCGACGAGGCGAAGGCCACCTTGCCGTCATTGGCGCGCATATAGCTGGCGAACTCGGCCAGGTTGTTGGCGGGCACCTGCTTGCCCACATAGAGCACGCTGGGCGACTCGGACACCATCATCAATGGTTTCAGGTCCTGCGGGTCATAGGGCAGGCGGGGCATCATCAGCGGATTGGTCAAATAGCCCAGGCTGCTCAGCAGCAGGGTGTGGCCATCGGCGGGGGCGCGGGCGACCAGGGCCGTGCCAATGGTGGTGCCGCCACCGGGACGGTTGTCGATCACCACCGGCTTGCCCCATTTCTCGGCCAGCACCGGCGCAATGGCGCGGGCCACCTGGTCGGTAAAACCGCCGGCCGCATAGGGCACGACGATGGTGACCTGCTTGTCAGGGAATTCCGCCGCCTGCACCACGGCCCCGGCCCAGGCGCCGATGAGCACGCCCCAGCTGGCGGCCCGCTTGAATTTTTGAGAGATAGACACGGCAGGTCTCCATCACAAAATACGTTGTTGCTAGGGGCTGGCCCGTTGCGGCCTAGCCTGCGGCAGCGGCCTGGGGCAAGCGGCGCTGGGCCGCCTGGTCCTGCCAGGCCTGTTTGGGCAGCGAGGCCATCATGGTGTGGGCCAGTCCGCCATCGATCACCAGCTCGGCGCCGTTGATGTAGGCGGCCGCATCGCTCAGCAAGAAGCTGACGGCACCGGCTATATCGCCGGGCTCACCAATGCGGCGTAGCGGCACGCGCTGCTCGCGGTGGGCCTTGGCGGCCGGATCGGCATAGGCCAGCGCAGTACCGGGCGTGGCGATCAAACCGGGCGAGAGCGCATTGATGCGCAGACCCAGAGGGCCCCACTCGGTTGCCAGCTGGCGCACCAGCATCAGCGCGGCTGCCTTGCTGGCGCTGTAGGCGCCCAGCGGTGGTGTGGCATGGCTGGCCGATACCGAGGTGATGACCACGATGCTGCCGCCACTGGCACGCAGCGGTGCCAGCGCCGCCTGGGCCAGCAACAACGGCGCCCGCGCATTGAGCGCAAAGGTCCGGTCCCAGTCGGCCACCGGGTAATCGCTCAAGGCCCCGGGAAAGGCCGCGCCCGCATTGCTGACCAGGCCATCGAGCCCGCCCCAGTGCTGTACGGCAGCGGCCACCGCCTGGGCGGCAAAGTCCAGCCCCGACAGATCACCCGCCAGCACCTGGACCTGGGCGCCCAGCGCTTGCAGCTCGGCGGCCACGGCATCCAGCTCGGCCGCATGCTGGTCCAGCAGCGTCAGCTGCGCTGGGCGGGCCTGGACGTCGCCCTGGTCATGGGCGTCTTGGGCCAGGCGCAGCGCAATGGCGCGGCCAATGCCGCGTGCGGCACCGGTGACGAGTGTGCGGCCCATCACTGCCCCTTGAGCAGATCGCAGGCGCTTTCGGAGGCGGGGCGCCAGGCCTCTTCAGGCGCGATGGTGCCAATGATCTTGTAGTAGTCGAACTTGGCCTTGGACTCCGCCGGCGTCTTGACCTGCACCGCATAGAGCGGGCGCAGCACCTGGCCATCGGCCCGCACCTTGACCTGCTTGGAGAAGAAATCGTTGACCGGCAGCTCGCGGATCTTGGCCGCCACGGCCTTGCCCTCGTCGGTGCCAGCGGCCTGCACCGCCTGCAGGTAGTGCATGGTGGCGCTGTAGGCACCGGCCATCAGGTAAGTGGGCGCGCCATTGTTGTAGCGCGCCATAAAGCGCTTGGACCAGGCCCGGGTCTCGTCGTTCTGGTCCCAGTAGAAGGGCAACGCCAGTTGCAGGCCCTGGGCCACATCCAGGCCCATGGCGGTGACGCTGTTGATCGTCATGCCAAACACCGCTACCTTCTGGCCGCCCCGCGCAATGCGGTACTCGGCCGCCTGCTTGAGTGCGTTGGACAGGTCCAGCCCGGCGTTGATGATGACAATCGCCTCGGCACCGCTGGCTTGTGCCTGCAGCAGGTAGGACGAGAAATCGGCCGTGCCCAGCGGATGGCGCGTGACCCCGGTCACCTTGCCGCCGCCCTCTTTGATAAAGCGGGTGGCCTCGTCCAGGTAGGCCTGGCCAAAGGCATAGTCCACCGCGATGAAGTAGAAGCTCTTGACGCCCTGCTTCATCAGCGCCTTCACCCCTGCCTTGGGCATGGCGTAGGAGTCGGCGACAAAGTTGAAATTCATCGGCGAACAGGCCTTGTTGGTCAGGTCGGCCGTCGTAGTGCCTGCGATCAGATAGGGCTTGCTGCGCTCCTTCATCAGCTGGGCCACCGTCAGCGCAATCGACGAGGCGGAGTTGCCGACGATCGTGTCGAACTTCTCCACATCCAGCCAGCGGCGGGTGATGCTCAGGCCAATGTCGGGCTTGTTCTGGTCATCGGCCACCACCACCTCGATGGGTTTGCCCAGCACCTTGCCACCAAAGTCCTCGACTGCCATCTTGACGGCCAGCGCATGGCCGGGACCGCCGTTGCCCGAGTAAGGCCCCGTCTGGTCCCCCATCACACCAATGCGGACCACGTCATCACTGACCTGGGCCCAGGACGCGGACGGTGCGGCCATGGCTGCGAATAACGACAAAAGCAATGCATGCGGGCGAAAAGATTTCACGTTGTCTCCTTGATCAGCTCTTTTTTTGCGATGAACCGTGTCTTTGGCCGGCCGTCCAGATCTTGGTGTTGGACTACATACCTGCCGACAGGTAAATAGTACAAACAAAAGCTTGAATGGCTTTCAGTGCTAACCCTTGGTCGCTGGGAGCTGTGTGTTTTTGCCCCTGCTGGATGGGGCTTGGGAGGCCGATGCACGGGCGGTGCTGGCTGCCATGAAAGACCTGAGAGAACGCCGAAGGCGCCTTGCTCTAGGCGGCAGTTGCGCATGCCCCAGCAGGCAGGGGCCAAAAAGAAAACGCCTCGGCTTTGGATAAGCAGAGGCGCAAAGGCGCATAGAAGGCGCCGCTGGGGGAGGCCGTAGCAAGCGTTGCCTGGCGCGACGGCTTGCCGAATCTCACAACATCAGCCGCAAGCGCCCTATTCCCAAGCGTTTGCAGCCAGACAAGGTCACGAAGCCAGCGCCCGCATCTCCGCGATCAGATCGGACTTGCCTTCAAAGCCAATGCCCGGCAGCGCTGGCAGGGTGACATAGCCGTTGTCCACCTTCACGCCATCGGGGAAGCCGCCATAGGGCTGGAACAGGTCCGGGTAGCTTTCGTTGCCACCCAGGCCCAGGCCTGCGGCGATGGCCAGCGACATCTGGTGGCCGCCATGGGGAATGCAGCGGCTGGGCGACCAGCCGTATTCCTTGAGCATGTCCAAGGTGCGCAGGTATTCCACCAGCCCATAGCTCAGTGCGCAGTCAAACTGCAGCCAGTCGCGGTCCTTGTGCATGCCGCCGTGGCGGATCAGGTTGCGGGCATCCTGCATGGAGAACAGGTTCTCCCCGGTGGCCATGGGGCCCTGGTAGACCTCGCCCAGCTTGGCCTGCAGTTCAAAGTCCAGCGGATCACCGGCCTCTTCGTACCAGAACAGCGGGTACTGCGACAGCGCCTTGCCGTAGTCGATGGCGGTTTGCAGGTCAAAGCGGCCATTGGCATCCACCGCCAGTTGCTGGCCCGGGCCCAGGATCTTCAGCACCGATTCGATGCGCTCGCAGTCCTCGGCCAAGGTGGCGCCGCCAATCTTCATCTTGACCACCGAGTAGCCGCGCGCCAGGTAGCTTTCCATTTCGCGCTGAAGTGCCTCCAGGCCCTTGCCGGGGTAGTAGTAGCCGCCGGCGGCATAGACAAACACGCGCGGGTTGGGCGTGCCATTGCCATAGCGTTCGGCCAGCAGCTGGAACAAGGGCTTGCCGGCGATCTTGGCGGTGGCATCCCAGACAGCCATGTCGATGGTGCCCACCGCCACCGAGCGCTCGCCATGGCCGCCGGGCTTTTCATTGATCATCATGCGCGCCCAGACCTTGTGCGGGTCCAGGTTCTCACCGGTCTCGTCCAGCAGGCTGCCGGGCTCGGCTTCGAGCACGCGGGGGATAAAGCGCTCGCGCATCAGCGCGCCCTGGCCGTAGCGGCCGTTGGAGTTGAAGCCGTAGCCAATGACGGGCTTGCCATCACGGATGACATCGGTAACCACAGCCACAAGGCTCAAGGTCATCTTGGAGAAGTCGATGTAGGCGTTGCGGATGTCCGACTTGATGGGACGGGTGGATTCGAGGATGTTGACGATCTTCATGGTGGTCATCGGTTGTGAAAATGGGGGGATGAAATATCAGCGGGCCAGAGACGAGCCACCACAGATGGCGATGTCCTGCCCGGTAATGGCGGCAGCCGCCGGAGACAAAAGAAAGCCCACCAGGGCCGCGATCTCGGCCGGCTCGATCAGGCGGCCCATGGGTGGCAGGCGCGGCGCACTGCCGGCGCGGGCCGGGTCGCTCAACATACCGGTCGCCGTGGCTGCGGGCGAGACCACATTCACGGTCACGCCCTGCGCAGCCACCTCGGCCGCCCAGCTGCGCGCCAGCGCGATCAAGGCCGCCTTGGTGGCCGCGTACTGGCCGCGCCCTGCCATGCCTTGCGCCACCCGGCTGCCGATAAACACCACCCGGCCCTGGCCGCGCTGGGCCATGCCGGGCACGATGGCATCGGCCAGGCGCGTAGCGGCATCCACATGCAGGCGCCACATCAGCGCGCCGCCTTCATGGTCAAGCTGGCCCAGCGCGCCCACGCGCAGCACGCCGGCGGCATGCACCAGTGCATCCACGGCGGGCAAAGCCGCAGCGCTGCGCGCAATGGCGGCACCGTCCGTCAGATCCACCGGCACATGCGCATAGCCGCCATGCACGATGGTGGCCTGCGCCACATCGAGCCCCGTGACGCGCCAGCCAGCCGCCAGCAGCGCCTGGGCAATGGCGCTGCCAATGCCACTGCTCGCGCCGGTCACAACGACATGGCCCAGCTCAGTCTGCACGGATGCCTCCTTCGCTCACGATCTTTTGCGCACGTTCGATCTCGCTGCGCTGGAATTTCACAAAGTCCTCGGCGCTGCCGGGCGTGGGCAGCAGGCCTTGCTCCTTGAGCTTGGGCGCCATATCGACCAGGGCCTTGTTCACCTCGGCGTTGAGGCGCTGCACCAGCGCGGGCGCGGTCTTGGCAGGCGCCCACAGGCCATACCAGCTGTAGAACTCATAGCCGGGAATGGTCTCTGCCACGGTAGGCACATCCGGCAGGCTGGGCACGCGCTCGGCCGAGGTAACGGCCACCACCCTTAGCATGCCGCCCTTGTGGTACTGGAGGGATCCCAGGATGGGGTCGATAAAGCCGTCGATCTGCCCGCCAATCAAATCCTGGAACGCGGGCGCCGTGCCTTTGTAGGGAACGATCAGGTAGTCCAGCCCGCCCGCGCGCTTGAGCAGCTCGGTAGACAGATGCCCGGCCGAGCCCAGCGACCCCACGGCAAAGGTCATCTTGCCGGGGTGGGCCTTGCCGTAGGCGATGAGCGACTTGATATCGGTCACCGGCAGGTTCTTGTTGATGGCCACCGACAGCGGGGCCTTGGCCACCAGCGCAATCGGCACAAAATCCTGCGTGACGTTGTAGGGCACGGACTTGAGCGTCAGCGGGGCTGTGACATGCGTGGAGGCACTGAACAGCAAGGTGTAGCCATCGGCCGGCGCGCGGGCCACCGTCTCCCCGCCGATCACGCCGCTGGCACCGGGCTTGTTCTCGATGACAAAGGGCTGGCCCAGCTGGTCGGCCAGCTTTTGCCCCAGCATGCGGCCCACCGCATCGAGCGTGCCGCCCGGCGGAAAGGGGATCACGACCCGCACCGGCTTGGCCGGATAGGTCTGCGCAAAGCCGCTGGCGGCCAGGGCCAAGGCGGCGGCACCGATGGCGGTGCGTAGCGCGGTACGGATAAATGGTTGGCGTTGCATGGTGTCTTGTCTCCTGTCGGTTTTTTTAGATGTCTGACCCCAGGGCGCAGGAGCTCAAAATCCCCTGCCCTACTTCAACGGCTGTTTAGCGCTTGAGCAGCCCGGCTTGCTTGACGGCGGCGCGCAGTACCTCCACTTCCTTGGCATTGGGCGCTTCGGTCGGTGGGCGCACGGTGGCGTCGTCGATCACGCCAGCCAGGTACATGCCGCCCTTCATGCGGGCATGGGCCTCGCCGGTGGGTTCGCCACCGCCGTACACGGCATCCTTGAGCGGGGTGATGATGGCCTGCACTTCCATCGCCTTCTTCAGGTCGCCCGCCTTCACGGCGTTCCACAGGTCGATGATCAGTTGCGGAATAAACGTCGCAAAGCCCACCAGCGCGCCGTCCACGCCCTGCACCATCGAGGCGAGCAGGTACTCGTCGTGGCAGGTCAGGATGGCCTTGGAGGCATCAGCCTCGCGGATCGCCTGGATGTCGCGGGCATATTTGTTCATGTCGCGCTGGCCCACCTTGAAGGCCTGCAGGTAGGGCAGCTTGGCCAGGTCGGCCAGCAGTTGCGACGAGTAGGAGGCACGCGTCCAGGCCGGGTAGACATGGCAGACCAGGTCGGCATGGGGGGCAGCTTGGTGGATGGCATCGAAGTACTGCAGCGCGTGGCCGGAGGTGAAGCCAAAGCGCAGCCAATGGTGCGGGGGCATCACATCCAGCGCCACGGCGCCGACTTCCACCGCAGCGCGGGCATGTTCGGCCGCATCGGCCAGGCCTTCGCAGACGATGGACGAGATGACCGGCATGCGGCCCTTGAGCTCGTCGGCCACAATGCGCGTCACCTCAGCGCGCTCGGCCGGGGTCAGCGAGAACACCTCGCCGGTGTGGCCATTGGTCATGATCGCGACCACGCCTTCGTGGCCGGCTAGCCAGGATGCGAGCTTGCGCAGTGCGGGTTCGTCAATGCGGTGGTCGGGGGTGAAAGGGCAAGAGATGGCAGGAATAATTCCACGATAATTCGTGATGGCAGGCATGTTTTTGTCTCCGTTAGGGGTGCTGGTGGTCAACGGTGTTCATCATTTCCTACCGGGTCCCTGCTGTCCAATACCCGAAACGCATACAACTATCTACGAGCCAGGCAGGCTCCAAGGAAACCCATGGGACCCGGCAACCGCCCGCTCGATCTGGAGTGGCTCGAAGACTTCATGGCACTGGCCGATACCGGCAACTTCTCGCGCGCAGCCGAGGCCCGCGCCATTGCCCAGCCGGCCTTTAGCCGCCATATCCGCTCGCTGGAAGACTGGGTCGGCGTGGAGCTGTTTGACCGCAGTGCCCACCCTGCCGCGCTCACCCCCGCCGGCCAGCGCTTTCTGCCGCTGCTGCAAAACGTGCTGGCCAACCTGGAGGCCGCCCGCATCAAGGCCCGCGCCGCGCACGACCAGGCTGCCGCCAGCCTGCGCTTTGCCGCCACCCATGTGCTGTCGCTCACCTTCTTTCCGCGCTGGCTGGTCGGCATGGAAGCGCAGTTGCGCATGGGCCCGATCCAGACGATGAGCGACAGCTCACTTGCCTGCGAAGACCTGATGCTGCAGCGGCGCGTGCAGTTTGTGCTGTGCCACGGCCACGCCGCCGTGCCCGGGCGCCTGGACGAAGGCCAGTACCCCGTGCTGCGCCTGTCCGATGACCTGCTGCGCCCGGTCAGCGCCGCCGCCCCCAATGCACCCGGCCAGCCGCTGCACCGCATCGGCCAGGACAGCGCTGTGCCCGTGCTCGCCTACAGCGAAGCCTCGGGCCTGGGCCGCATCATGCGATCGCGCATGCGCGGCATGTTTGCCGATGGCGCAGACGCCGTGCACTCCCCCACCCCCGGTATGGCACAGGGCGTCGCCGTCGTCTTTACCGCCCACCACGCGGCCTTACTCAAAACCATGGCCCTGGAAGGCCGAGGCGTCGCCTGGCTGCCCCACAGCCTTATCACCGAAGAGCTGCGCAGCGGCAGCCTGGTGCCTGCGGGCGACGACCGCTGGAACGTACCGGTGGAGATCCGCCTGTACCGCCAACGGTCGGAGATGGCGCCGGCGGCTGAGGCTTTGTGGGCGCTGGTGCAGGGGCAGCAGCCTGAGGGTGCGGATGGGAAGCAGGTCGGCTAGGCCCTGAAGCGCTGCGGTCATCGCGCCGCTGCAGAATGGGCATGGGTGAGATGACCCCAGACCCAGGTGCTGCGCATCGTGTTTTCAACCGGAGTGGATGATGGATCTCACTATCGCGGCCTTCGCTGTGCTCGCCGTCCCTGTCGTGCTGTTCTTGCTCTGGGACCAGTGGCGGCTCGGCGAGAAAGCCTTGCGTGACGCCAAGCGTGAACGGCCATTTCCGGCGGAGCCCGCGAAGGCTGGCTCGCGGGATGATGCAGGGGCCAATGGCGGCGGCGGTGATGGCTGTGGGGGCGATGGGGAATAGTTGCTCTTGACAGCACTTCCAGCCTGCGGCCGCAACATCCAAACCTGAGTAATGCGCCTATCTGCCCAACCAAATCTCCACTGCCGAACGCTCAAACAGTGGTTTTGCCAAAGCGCTGCAGCCAGCGATTGAAGGATGCGGACAACACACTCTGGTTCGCATCGAGGATCGTGCATTTATCGACTTTTTTCAGCTTGACGCCGTTGGTGGTAGCGCCCGTGATTTTCTCCAGCTGTGCCTCCAGCTTGTAGCTGACGCAGTAATCGCCAGGCAATGCTCTTGCGCCTGCGGCTAGTTGGCCCACCATGGCTTCAATGAGCCGGTTCATCGCCAGCTCCGCGATTTTCATGGCAGCGGCTTGGGATTCCGGAAGCAGTTCGGCCAGCGCGGCAAAGGGCTCGCTGTTTACTTTTCCAAATTTGGTGCGGTAATCCTCGTCCTCGACCAGCGCAACCAGCGTGGAGAGAATGTCGTTGCGCGATTGGAATAGCGCACAGCCAAAAATATCTGCATGGTTCTGGAGCCGATTTTCTGCATCGGCCAGCAGTTGATCGCCTGTGACCGGGTAGCTGGGGATTCGACCCATGCGAAAAGGTTTGACCGAACGATTTGGAAAGCTTTGGTCCATGTGGGTATTCCAATTTGTCTAATGAATGTGAGCCATCAAAACGGCGTTTAAGCGCCGGACGCCTGGATACTACATCTCCTTTTGAATAAACCCATTCGATCATTTTGTGGGCGTCGTACACTGCCAGCCTCTGCCTTTTAACAAGCTTTGTGCAAGCCAATGACAACGCCCATGTTCCCCGACAGTATCGACACCCCCATCCAAACACCCCGCCTGAGCTTGCGCCTTGCCGGCCCCGGCGATGGTCAAGCCGTTTATGCAGCGGTGGTAGAAAGCCTGGCCAGCCTGCGCGCCTGGCCCACCTCGCTGCCCTGGGCACTGTATGAGCCGTCGGTATCGGCGTCCGAAGACTTCTGCCTGGCCAGCATGCGCGATCGCGAAAACGGCGCTGGCCTGGCCTTTCTGGTGTGGAACCACGAGCAACGGTTGATCGGCAGCGTGGGCCTGCACACGATCCGCTGGGATATTCCCAGCATGGAAATTGGCTTTTGGATGCGCAGTGGCGTGCACCGAAACGGATTTGCGAAGGAAGCGGTCACGGCAGTGCTTCACTTGGCATTCACGCATTTGAAAGCGCGACGGGTATTTGCGCGCACCGATGAAGATAACGCGGGCAGCCGTGCGACCTGCGCCAGCGCGGGGATGCTGTTGGAGGGGGTGCTAAAAAATGAGCGCATCACGCCATCAGGGCAGTTGAAGAATGGCTGTGTGTATGCGTCAACCAGGTAGCCTGCGATTGCCGTAATCGGCCCAGCGCAGATCTGGAGCGGCTTGGCTGCTGCAGGTTATAAACCGCGCCTTGATGCCCTGCGCCCAGGCAACTCTGCAGCAGCCCGAGGATCCTCCGCTGCTGCCACTACTCGGGCTTGCCCTTCATCCCCAACAATTCGCTCGCACCGATGATGGCCTGGGCGATGTCTTCGACCGATACGCGCTTTTTCATGGCCTGCTCACGCAGCATTTCGTAGGCGCGGTCTTCACTGACCTGGTGGGTGGCAATGAGGATGGCTTTGGCGTCAGTCACACGGCGTTGGCCCAGCAGCTTGTTTTGCAGTTTGTGCACATGTTGCTGCATCTGCCGGTGCTCCTTGTGCATCTGGCGCGCGACAACCAAGGTGGAGAGCAGGCCAAAGGAGCGTATGGGCGAAGGCAGGATCGCCTGCGCCTTGAGCTCCAGCACGGCAGACACAATGGTGGGGTTTTCATAGTTCACCACCGCCACCAGCGCAGGCGCCTGCTCACCGCTCGCCCAGGCCATGAGCAGGTGCAGAAAATCAGGGCGTACCGCCAACAGGACGATATCCGGGTCGTCCGGCAATTGCTGCACCGGTGGCCAGACGCTGCGCACCTGGCAGCCGATGCGCTGGAGCTGCTGGGCCAGCAGCAAGCCATCGGCATCCTCGGGGTGCATCAGGATGATTTTGAGTTGGCGCAGCTCCTTGAGGTGCTGCGAGGTGGCGCGGGGCTGCTGCGGGTTCACGCTCAGACCTCGATCTTGGCCGTCCAGTCGCCCAAGGAATGGGTGACCAGATAGGGGTCCGGCGATACGGCGCGTTTGGCCTCGCGCAGTATGGTGAACTCCCCTTGCGCATTGGCCCGCCCAATGCGCGGGTAGACCCAGGTGTGGTGGTTTCCGGGATCGATGCGCACACGCCCCTGAGGGGCATCAAACTCGCTGCCCAGCAGGTAAGGCAGCAACTCGCTGATGGTGTCGCTGCCCGAGCGGCGAAAGGCATTGGCAAACATATGCAGCTGAAAATAGGAGGCTTCCCAGCACAGATTGGGGCGGCAGTCATCGCCGAACAGCCGCTTGAGGTGGGCCAGGCAGCGCTGGTTGGCGGCCGATTGGATCGACTGAAAATAAGGTGCCGAGGTGATGTGGCCGGCTGCGATATCAAAGCCCATTTGTCCGATCTCGGCCTCCGAGGTGGTGAGGCTGCAGATCGGCATTTCTTTGGTGCTGAAGCCGGCATCGGCATAGGCGCGGTAGAGCTGGGCGGTGGAGTCTCCGACCACCGTGGAGAAAATGAAGTCAGGGCGCTTCTGGCGGATATCTTCCATGACGGTTTGGTAGTCGTGCTCGGTGGCCGCCAGTGGCAGGTAGCGCTCGCCGAGGATTTCGCCCTCGGGGTGCTGCAGGACCAACTCGCGCAGTATGCGGTTGGATTCATAGGGGTAGATGTAGTCCGAGCCGATGAGGTACACACGCGCACCAAAGCTGCTGGTCATGAAATCGGCCAACTGCACGCTGTTCTGGTTGGGGGCAGCGCCGGTGTAGATGATGTTCGCCGAGAACTCGAAGCCTTCGTAGAGCGTGGGATAGAACAAAAGCTTGTTCCATTTCTCGACCACGGGCAGCACGGCCTTGCGGCTGCTGGACATATAGCAGCCAAAGATGGTGTTGACGCGGTCGTGCATGATCAACTGCTCGGCCAAACGCGCGTACTCGGCAGGATTGGAGGCTGGGTCATAGCGCACGGCCACCAGCTCACGCCCGAGCACACCACCGGCGTTGTTGATTTCGTCGATGGCCAGCAAGCTGCCTTGAAGCTGCGATTGGCCGATGATGGACGTGGTGCCCGTTTCCGAAAAGAGAATGCCGACGCGCAAAGGATCGTTGTTTGCCAAAACCTGTCTCCTGGTCTGTCCCCCTGCCATGCTTTGGGGCATGGAGCGGGCACGGTGAAATGGCTGCAAGCCTGGCAGCCAGCTTAGCGCAACTGAGGGCGCTGGCATGCCGCATCGGCGCAAGGCTGAAGCGTGCCCTGCACATCTAACGCCCAGCGGCGAGCCGCGCACCCATCCTGGTCAAGCGTGGCACCAGTTGCAAGGCCTCATCCGCGATGTCGTAACCCCGCCAGCCAAAGATGTGGCGCACATAGGCATCGGCCTGCGCATCGACGGCCAGACAGCAAACGCGCACACCTGCACGCTTGGCCTCTTGAACGGCATGCCGCGCGTCTTCGATCAGGTATCGCTTGTCGTGCACATCGATATCGTGCGGAGCGCCGTCGGTGACCAGCAGCAAGCTGCGCTGCCCTTCGGGTTCGTTGCGCAGCAGGCTGCTGGCATGGCGCAGGGCCGCGCCCATGCGTGTGGAATAGCGCCCGCGCACCGCCTGGATCATGGCTGCCGTGGCGCTGCTGTGCACCTGGCCAAAATCAAGCAGGCGGTAGTAGTTGACTTCTGCACGGGTGTTGGACGAGAACGCATGGATGGCTAGGCGTTGCGCGCTGCGCAAGCACGCCTGGGCCAACAACAACGCGGCTTGCTTCTCCAACGCCAGCAGGCTCTGGCCCTGCGGGCCGATGTCGTTGACCGATTCGGAGATATCTAGCAGCACCAACATGCTGCCAGGGCGTGGGCCCTTGCCGCTGCGCATGAAAAGGCGCGGGTCGGGGCGTAGCTGCAAACGCATATCCACCTGCACCTCGATAGCCGCATTGAGGTCCAGCGCATCGCCCTCCCACTGGCGGAGAAGCCGGTGGCGCCGGTCGAGCACGCGAGGATGGGGCAAAGCCAGACTGTCGACTCTGCTGGTACTGGAGAGGCGCACACTGCTGATCTCGCTCAGCCCCTGCCAGGCGGGGAGTTTTTCGATCACCTGGCACCAATCGGGCTTCATGTGCTCGCTCTTGCAGTCCCATTCCGGGTAATGAAAGCGGGCGAGCTCAAATTCTTCGGCCGCCAGAGGCGTTTGCGCCGGCTCGGGCGGCTCTTGCGCATTGCTTGTATCCGCCGCCTGCTGTTGCGCGGCAGTCTGGGGCAGATGCAAGGCCACGTCCTGGTTGTCTTCCGACTCGGGATGTTCCCAGAGGTAGCTGTTGTCATCCCGGTAGAGCGTGGGCCCGGCGTAGTGCTGTGGATCCATCCGCACGCGCATCTGGCCAAGGTCATTGGCGAGGATGGAGGAGATGGCGCGGAATGCCGCATAGTCTTCAAGCCCATGCCTTTGCACCGTGTCTTCAAAAAGCTGCTGCGCCTTGTTGACCCAGTGGTTGGCGCTGTGACTGCCTGCCAGCAGCAAGATCCGGTCAAGCCGCGCCATGAAGGCGACGAAACCCAGGTTTTCCGCCTCGGGCTCAGGCGCGATCTGCGCCTGGAACCAAGGGCGTATGCCGGGGTAGTCGCGCAGCAAAAGGCGCTCGACGCGGGCGTCTTCTATGGCCGAGACCAGCACCATGCCCATGGGCTTCAAGGCCTGGCTAGGCTGGCGCGCGGGCGAATGCAGCAGATGCGCCGCAGCATGCGCAACCATGGCGGTGTGCCGGCGGGCACGCTCGGCCTCGGGCAGATCATGCAGCGGCGGCAGCATCAAGCGCACGGCATTTGAAGAAGCCCCCTCGTCTGCAGTCAGCACAATGGCACGCTGCGCGGAGGCAAGTTGGGCCGCTGCGCCGCCCAGCAGTCCGCCCGCCTCCTGACGCTGGCTGGCAGCCAGCAAGGGATGGACCTGCACCCGCGTCAACGCCAGACAGGATGCCAGCCTGGCCATGCGCTCAAAAGCCGGTGTGTCGTCGTCGATCCAGGTGGTGGTGGAGTGCTCGCTGTACAGAGGCGCGGATGATGGGGCCATGGTGGTGTGCGTCCTAGCTACCAAATTTGGCTTGCACGAGTTTCTTCAGCGCCTCGGTGGTGTCGGGGTCATCCGTCAAGGCCTGGGTGATCGTCATGTCGCAACTGTTGGCGGGCGATACGCCATCGCGTATCAGCAAGCCGGCGTAGATGAGCATGCGGGTGGAAGCGCCTTCATCGAGGCCATGGTGCTTGAGCGCGCGCGTGCTGTGGGCCAGCGCGACCAGACGCTCGGCCAGCGCAGGCGCGATGCCCGCTTCGTGCGCGACGATGTCTGCCTCGGTTGCGGCATCGGGGTAGTCAAACTCCAGCGCGGCAAAGCGCTGGCGCGTCGAGGGCTTCATGTCCTTGGCGCTGCTCTGGTAGCCCGGGTTGTAGGAGACCACCAGCTGAAAATCCGGATGTGCATGCACGACTTCGCCTTTCTTGTCGAGGGGAAGCACGCGGCGCGCGTCGGTCAGCGGATGGATGACGACCGTCGTGTCCTGCCTGGCCTCCACCACCTCATCGAGGTAGCAGATGGCACCGTAGCGCACCGCCATGGTGAGCGGCCCGTCATGCCAGGCCGTGCCATCGGCATCGAGCAGGTAGCGGCCGACCAGGTCAGAGGCGGTCATGTCTTCGTTGCAGGCCAGGGTGATGAGCGGGCGCTGGAGCGCCCAGGCCATGCGCTCGACAAAGCGCGTCTTGCCGCAGCCTGTTGGGCCTTTCAGAATCAGCGGCATGCGGTGGCGGTAGGCCTGCTCGTACAGCGCGATCTCATTGCGGGCGGGCCGGTAAAACGGCTCTTTGGCCATGCGGTACTCGGCCAGCGGGTCATCGCCGCGGGCGGCATGCAGAGGGTCTTTTGCATTCATCATGTTCACCATTTCCCCATCAACAACATCAAACCTGGAATCCAGCAGGTCACAATGCCCACCAGCACCGTGTAGGCCGCCAGAAAGCGCAGCTGCTTGCCGAGCCCCAGCGCAAGAAAGAAGAAAAACCACAGACTCGCCCATACCAGCCACATGGCGATGACGCGGATATCACCGGCAGCGGCGGCAAAGGCCAGCGCACTGACCGCCACAAACAGGCAGTACCAACCCAGGCCCACGCCTTTGAGCGCCCACCACTGCACCACCGCCAGGTACAGGTAGGTGAAAGCAAAAAGCAGGCCTCCTGCGGCAGCGAAATAGTCAGGGTCCGTGTCTGCACGAAGAATGCCAACGGCATTGATGAACAAGGCCAGCAGACCCACGAGCAGATTGACAGGCGCAGAGTCCCGCGCGTCGATGCGGCCGCTCAGGCCCATACCGTTGACGATCAGCACCATGCCAATGAAAAAAAGTGCGATACCCAGCATGTTTGTCTCCTTGTTTTTTATCGGATGGCATGGCTGCTCGATACCGGGCGGCCATGCCCACTGACTGGGGTTGCGGCTTTAGCGGTGCTGGGGCGCTTCGTGCGGAATCCCTTCTATCGGGCATTCAGGGGTGCCCACCGTCGTGCGGGTGAAGGACTCGACCATCTCCCGCGTCCCTTCGGGGTCGTTGACCCACTGGCTGTAGAAGCTGAAGGGGCAGGCGGCAACGCCCTTGTCGCCATCGCCCGAATTGATGGTGCCGGTGTAGCCACGGTGCACCAGTTTGAAGAGGTGGTTTTGCGACTGACCGTTCTTGCGTGCATCGCGGATCAGCGATTTGGACAGCTCCGCATACTGGATGCCCATTTCTTCTTCACCGGTCTCGCCCAAGGTGCGGCCGTCAAAACCGATGATGGCGGAGTGGCCAAAATAGGAGTAGACACCGTCAAAGCCCGCCGCATTGGCCACGGCCACGTAGGTGTTGTTCATGAACGCCATGGCCTTGGACACCAGGATTTGCTGCTCCTTGGCCGGGTACATATAGCCTTGGCAGCGGACGATCAGCTCGGCGCCACGCATCGCACAGTCGCGCCAGATCTCGGGGTAGTTGCCGTCGTCGCAGATGATCAGGCTGATCTTCATCCCCTTGGGGCCTTCGCTGACATAGGTGCAGTCGCCGGGATACCAGCCTTCGATAGGCACCCAGGGCATGATCTTGCGGTATTTCTGCACGATCTCGCCCTGGTTGTTCATGAGGACCAGGGTGTTGTAGGGCGCCTTGTTGGGGTGCTCTTCATGGCGCTCGCCGGTGAGCGAGAAAATCCCCCAGACATTGGCCTTGCGGCAGGCATCGGCAAAGATGGCCGTCTCTTCACCGGGAATGGCAGAGGCGGTCTCGTACATCTCCTTGGAGTCGTACATGATGCCGTGCGTGGAGTACTCGGGGAACACCACCAGGTCCATGCCCGGCAACCCTCGCTTCATCCCCACCACCATGTCGGCGATCTTGCGGCAGTTGTCCAGTACCTCGGCCTTGGTGTGCAGGCGTGGCATCTTGTAGTTCACCACCGCTACGCCTACGCAATCATTGCTGCTTGAAATATCTCCGTGTCTCATGGCTGTGCTCCAAGTTAATGAGAAAAAAGTGCGACCTGTCCGGCTGGCAGCCGCAGCGCAGGGGTTTCAAAGCAGCGTAGGCAAAGCTCCGCCAGCGAACCAAAGGCCTGGTCCGAAAAACGGGAATACCAAAAAACGAACGAAAAAAAGCCCGAATCGACTCTGGAATGAATCGATTCGGGCTTTATTGCCGGACATCTGCGCTGGCAACCTTGGCAGCTGATGTCAATATCTGCAACGAAATCTGCGTGGCGTTTGTCCGCCGCCAGACAATGGTAGAACGATTGTGGCCATGGCCGCCTAGAACATCTACCGGTTGCAGCGTTTGAGCGATGGTGGTAATTGGCGAGCCGCGCAGCGAGAAAATGGGCAAGAACCATGCGAACCGGGAACAAACCTTGGCTCATCTGCTTGCAACGGCTCGCTTCGAATCAATCAGCCTTCTTGTTTATCGGCTACATTCGCGATCGTGACCAGCAGCAGTTGGCCAGCCATCTGCCAATGGCCCCACATAACACCGCAAGGAAATCTCTTCCACCATGAGCCTTGTCACCGATCTTCTCGCCGGCATTGCGGAGTTTTTCGCCGATGTGTTTGTGTTCAGGCGCCAGCGCGAAAAACGGGGCCATGCCAGGCGCGATATCGCCGATGACGCCATGGCGGTCGCGCATTTTGATGTCATCACCTTGCTGTGGATTGCGCTGGTCTGTGTTGGCTTGATGTTTCTGTTGATTTTCGGCTTGGGGGTGCCTGTGGGTTGGGGAATCGGCATTGGCCTGGTCGTTGCAGCGGTATGGGGCTACAGAAAATACGCCCAGATGCTGCGCGAGCCTTGATGGCTTGGGTCCTCAGAACCCAGCTTTTTGCATGCCCAACTCAGGGCGAGCCCGGCATTTCCACCCAAGCTCGCAGGGCTAAATAGCAACCACTTACAAAGCCGTTACAATCGCGGCTCTCTCCTCCCCAGCAACAGATCCGCCCCGGCGGTCTCAGCCAAGCCAGGAGTTCTCTTCTTGTCTTCCGGCTGAGGTGTGTCCGTGCCCGAGCGCTACTACAGAGAACTGCTGCGGTATTTCACACGCAGCGCAGGTGACGGTGATGTCGCCGCCGACTTGGTGCAAAGCGCCTATACCCGTATCTATGCGATGCAGCGTTCTGGTGGAACGGTGCTGGATGCGCGCGCCCTGCTCTACAAGACGGCGCGCAACCTGGCAGCCAGCGGTGCAACGCGCAGGCTGGCCGAGCAGCGTGTGCTGGATGCGCTGAGCCTGGTCGCACCGACCAGCGCGCCCTCGGCAGAAAGCGCGGCCATGGCCCGTGAGCAGCTGAACCTGTTTTTGCAGCGGCTCGAAGCCATGCCGCGCAAACGCCGCGATGTGTTCATCCTCGTACGCATCTACGGCTACAGCTACCGGGAAGCCGGCGAGCACCTGGGCATGACCGAATCCAATATTGAAAGGCATGTCATGCGCGGCATCCTGGATTGCGCAGCGTATGCGCCCTCTCGCGCCTGAATACGCAAGCACGGCAAGACCATGGCATCTTCTGAACCCCCTCGCAAACTGGTGGAAGCAGCCTTGCTGCTGGTCGGTCGCGTCCACAAGGGCAGCAGCGATGCAGCGCTGGCGGCCGAGCAGGAATTGGCGGCGCACTGGCGTACCGGCTCCCCCGAATGCCGGGCCGCACTGGAGACCGCCGAGCGCCTCTGGGCCAGCACCGATGGTAGCCATCTGCAAGCCAATGTGCCGCCCCCTTCACGCCAGGACCCACGGCGCGCGCGGCGCAATACCTTGGGCCTGCTGGGCCTGGGCGGCTTGACGGCGGTGCTTTGGGGTGGTGGCCGCTGGGCCTGGCAGCGGCCGGTGTATGAGCAGGAGTTGCAGACCGCGCATGCGCAGCAGCGTGACCTCAGCCTGCCCGATGGCTCGGAACTGAGTCTCGCGCCGAACACCCACACGCGCATCGCCATCTACCGCGATCGCCGCGAGGTGCAGCTGCTGCGCGGAGAAATGCGCTTCCGCGTGGCCCCGGACGCCGACCGTCCCTTCAGCGTCACCACCGACTGGGGTGGCGTGCGCGTTTTGGGCACGGTGTTCAGCGTCGGCGTGCGAGAGCAGCAAATGCGAGTGGCCGTGGCAGAAGGCCGGGTGGCGGTATGGCCTGCAGAACACCCCGGTGCGGCCGTGGACATGAAGGCCGCGCCTCCCGTCACGCTGACGGCTGGCGACGCGATTGCGGCCGACCAGCGCGGCCTGGGACCCCGCTTGCAAGTGCCTGCCGACAGCGTGGGCGCCTGGCGCAGCGGCTGGCTGGTGTTCCACAACACGCCACTGGACCAGGTGCTGGACCAATGGAACGACTACCTGGCGCGCCCGCTGCGGCTGGGCAGCCATCCGCAGCTGCGGCAATTGCGGCTGTCGGGGAGCTTCCCTTTGCGCCAGCCCCAGGCCTTTTTGACGGGCCTACCGGACATGCTGCCGGTGCGCGTGCTGCGCAATGGCGCAGGCGATGTGAGCGTGGAGTTGCGCTGACGGCGCCCTCACGCAGCGCCCTTTGGCGCAGTTACAAATATTTTTTGGAAATTTTATCAGGGTTGAAGCCCTTCGTTGGTCTTCTGCTGGAAACCCTCCACTGGAAGCACCTTCTCATGACCCGACCCTCTCTGGCAGCGCGCAGCGCGCGTTCCTTTGCTCTATCCCCGTTGGCCTTCGCCGCGCTGACGGCGGCCGCGACCCTGACCGCGTTTGGCATGGCGCCCGCCGCCTGGGCCCAGGCGCCTGCTAGCGAGCAAAGCCTGCAGACCGCTGTGCCGGCGCAGGCTTTGGCGCTGACGCTCAACGCCATCTCTCGGCAAACGGGCATCGCCATTGGGGCCGATGCCGCGCTGTTGCAGGGCAAAACTGCACCCGCCGTGCCTAGCGGCCTCAGCCTGCAGCAGGCCATCGACCGCGCCCTGGCGGGCAGCGGCCTGGTGTCCGTGCGCAGTGGCCCGGGCACCATCTCCATCCGCCCGCAGCCACCAGTGGCGCAGGACGCGCTGACCCTGCCGGCAGTGACCGTGACCGCTGCGATGGACACGGAACGTGCGAACGGCCCTGTGGCTGGCTATGTGGCGCGGCGCGCCACAGCGGGCAGCAAGACGGACACGGCCATCATCGATACGCCGCAGTCGGTGTCGGTCATCACGAATGACGAACTGCGCAGCCGCCAGGCCGAGACCTTGTCCCAGGCACTGAACTACACCCCGGGCGTGACCACCCAGCCCACCAGCTTCAGCCGCACGGCCGACCGTTTCCGCATCCGTGGCATGGATGTGGAGTCCGCCAACAGTGGCTCGATGCGCGATGGCCTGCGCCTGCAAAGCAACTCCTACGACGGCATCCAGGAGCCCTATGGTTTGGAACGGGTGGAGGTGCTGCGCGGAGCGGCGTCGGTGCTTTACGGGCAGCTGTCACCCGGTGGCGTGGTCAATGCCGTCAGCAAGCGCCCCACATCCGAGCCCATCCGGGAGCTGGGCTTGCAGCTGGGCAACCACAACCGCCGCCAGCTGACGGCAGACTTCAGCGGCCCCGTGGCCGGCAGTGACACGCTGGACTACCGGCTGACCATGCTGGGGCGTGACAGCGGTACCGCCAACCGCTACATCCCGGACGACAAGCTCTACATTGCGCCCGCCCTCACCTGGCGGCCCAGTGCGGACACCACGCTCACCTTGCTGTCCTTCTACCAAAAGACCAATACGCGCTTCTCAGCCCCCTTGCCCTACCAACTGGTGGAAGGCGTGGGCCAGGGCCCCCATTTCATTGGCCGGGGCGACTTCATTGGCGAGCCCGACTACGACAAGATGAAGGGCGAGATGTTCACCTTGGGCTATGAGCTGAGCCACGCGCTGAACACAGACACCCGCCTGCACCACAGCCTGCGCTTCTTTGAATCTAAGGTGACCTGGAACTACCTGCAGGCCCAGACCAGCGCGGCGGCCATTGCCGAGGCTGCCTCCACCGGCGTGCTGCGCCGCCAGTACAGCGACCGGCGCGAACATGCCAAGGGCCTGGTCTCGGACACCCGCATGGAGTTCAACCGCCAACTGCTGGGTGCCGACCACAAGCTGCTGCTAGGCCTGGACCTCTACCGCATGGACTATGACTCGGAGAACTTCCGCGCCAATACCTCGTCCATCAACCTCGGCAGCTACAACTATGGCCAGCCGGTCAACGTGAACCGCGATCCGGCGCTGGACCGTGGCTCGCGCCGCAAAACCACGCAAGCCGGCCTCTACCTGCAAGACCAGGTCAGCCTGAACGACCGCTGGACCGTGCTGGCCGGCCTGCGCCGCGACTGGGCACAGCAGGACCAGACCGCGCACCGCGACGGCAGCAATGCCAAGCAAAAAGACGGCGCCAACACCTGGCGGATGGGTGTGGTCTACAAGGTGCCCAACGGGCTGGCACCGTACCTGAGCTACAGCGAATCCTTCTTCCCGGTGTCGGTGTCTGAAGTCTCGGGCATGAGCTTCCGCCCCACCACGGGCAAGCAGTACGAAGCCGGCCTGCGCTACCAGCCCGAAGGCAGCCGCACCCTGCTCAGCGCCGCTATCTACCAGCTGGTGCAAGACAATGTGCTGAAGTTCGATGCCGGTGAGAACAGCTACCGCCAGACGGGACAGGTCCGCTCACGCGGCCTGGAGCTGGAAGCCAAGACCGAGGTATCGCGGGCGCTCAGCCTGATCGCCTCCTATGCCTATACCGATGCCAAGATCACGCGCAGCACCATCGCCAGCGAGATCGGCCAGCGCAGCGAAGACACCCCCTACCACCAGGCCGCTCTTTGGGCTGACTACAACTTTGCATCCTGGGGCCTGCCACAGCTGCGCCTGGCTGCAGGCGCGCGCTACAAGGGCAGCACCCGCGCATCAGGCATTGCCACCGGCATGCCCGCCTACACCGTGGTTGATGCGCTGCTGGGCTACCGCTTTGACGCGCATTGGGATCTCAGCGTCAACGTGAGCAACCTGATGGACAAGAAATTCACCCAATGCGAGTTCGCCATCTGCCACTACGGTGACGAACGCCAGGCCAGCGCCAACCTGACCTACCGCTGGTGATGTCTCGGCGCAAAGCCTCGCTGCGGGGCTGGTTGGTCCTGGCCCACCGGATTGCCGGTCTGAGCCTGGCGGCCTTCCTGGTCGTGGCCGGGCTGACCGGCAGCCTGCTGGTGTGGAACAAGGAGTTGGATGCGGCACTCAATCCGCACTGGTTTCGTACCACCACCTCAGATGCCAGCGCCCAGCCCATCGACGCACTGGCGCTGCGCGACATGGTGCAGGCGCAGCACCCCCATGCCTTGGCCCTGCGCGTGCCACTGGCACAGGAGCCCGGCCATGCACTGGTGTTTTTGCTGCGCCCGCGGCCCGGCAAGGCGCCGCTGGAGAACGACGAGGTCTTCGTCGATCCCAGCAGCGGCCAAATCCTGGGCGAACGACGCTGGGGCGATATCACGCAGACCTGGCGCAACCTGATGCCGTTTCTGTACCGGCTGCATTACTCGCTGGCCCTCGGTGCGGTGGGCACCTGGTTGCTGGGCCTGGTGTCGCTGCTCTGGATGGTCGATAGCGTCATCGGCTTTTGCCTGACCTTGCCCGCCAGCGCCAAGAATGCAAAACGCCCCTGGCTGGGACGCTGGGCACGCGCCTGGAAGCTGGACATGCAAAGCCGCTGGCGTGCCACCTACGACCTGCACCGCGCCGGCGGCCTGTGGCTGTGGCCGCTGCTCTTCGTGCTGGCCTGGAGCAGCTTTGCGCTCAACCTGCCGCAGTGGCACGACCCGATCCTGCGGGCCTTCAGCACGCAACAGCCCAGCACCGCCGAACTGCCCCGGCGCAAAACGCCGCTGTGGCAACCCGCGCTGGACTGGCAGGCCGCGCACGCGCAGGCCCACAACCTGATGCAACAATTGGCCCAGCAACAAAAATTCCAAGTGCTGGCAGAAAGCTCCTTTGCCTATGACCCCCGACTAGGCCTGTACCGCTATGACGTGCGCAGCAGCCTGGACATCAAGGACGAAGGCGGCAGCACCCGCTTGTTTATGGACGGCGACAGCGGCGCCCTAGTCGCCACCTGGTTCCCGACGGGCACTGCCGGCGCGGACACCTTGATCACCTGGATCAGCAACCTGCATATGGCCAGCGTGGGCGGCCTGGCCTACAAGCTGCTGATTACCGTGACGGGAGCAGGTGTGGCGATGCTCAGCGCGACGGGGGTGTTGATCTGGCTGCGCAAACGCGCCGCGCGTAAAAAGAGCTGAGCTTGTTTTTCGTCAGCTGCGGACGAAAGCAGTCAAAAGTTCACATGCAGCAACGGCGGCACCAGGCGCGGATCGCGCAGCTTCTCCACCCACCACTGCAGCGCAGGCCCTGCGCGGTGCGAGTGCCATCCGACAAACAGCAGATTGGGTTCGCGCGGGTCTTGCGTGGCCAGGGCCACCAGGCTGCCATCGGCCAGATGATCGCGCACCTTCTCCAGCGGTAGCCAGCCAACGCCCAAGCCTGCGACCTGGGCAGCGATCTTGGCGCGCATGCTGGGCATGGCCAGGCGCTCCTGGTGCGTCTGCACGCCATAGCTGCGCGCGACCGCCAGGCGCGAGGTATCGGCCACCACGACCGAGCGGTGCGCAGCAATCGCCTCCACCGACAGGGGCTCCCCGTCTTGTGCCTCGCCTGCCAAGGGGTGGCGCGGTGATACGGCAAACACCCATTCGAGCTGCGCCAGCTCAAACCATTGCAGATGCGCCATCGCGGGCGGCTCGTTCGTCGCAGCCACCACCAGGTCGGCGCGCTGGTCCAGCAAGGCTTCCCAGGTGCCGCCCAGCACCTCATGGGCAATGCGCAGGCGCACGCCGCTGTTGAGCGCATCAAAGTCGGCGATCAGCGGCAGCAGCGCCTCGGTATTGGCCAGCTCGTCGGTCACGATGCGCAGCTCCGACTCCCAGCCCCGCGCCACCTGCTTGACCCGCTCCGTCAGCCGCCGCGCCTGGGCGTGCAGCTGGGCGCCCTGCTCCACCAGCAGCAAGCCCGCTGGCGTGAGCGCGATGCGGTAGCCCGCACGGTCAAACAGCAGGGCATCCAGCCGCTCTTCCAGCTGGCGCGCCGCATAGGACACGGTGGACGCGGCCTTGCCCAGGCGCTCGGCCGCGCGCGACAGGCTGCCGGTGGCACGCACCGCTTCGAGTAGCTGTAAATCTTCGAGACTCAACATGTTCGATATTTTTGCACGAGTTCATCGAAATCCTGCTGTCTGTAGCGCCAACCTTCGTCAGATACTTCATTCATCGGCCCTGCACCAGGGCTGATAAACCAGCAAGACATCAACGAAACAACTGAAGGAAACATCATGAACCGCTTTGAAGGAAAGAATATTTTGGTCACCGGTGGCAGCAGTGGCATCGGCGCTGCAGCCGCTATCGCCTTTGCCCGTGAAGGCGCCCGGGTAGCGATCACCGGCCGCGATGCCGACAGCCTGGCCCGCGTCAAGGCCGAATTGGGCCCCCACGCGCTGGCCCTGGTCAGCGAAGCTGGTGACGTATCAGCCCAAGCCGCACTGGTGGCCGAGTTGCAAACGCAGATGGGCGTGATCGATGGCGTGTTCATCAACGCCGGCGTGGCCAAGTTCGGCCCGCTGCCGCAGATCGACGAAGCGCTGTGGGACAGCAGCTTTGACACCAATGTCAAAGGCCCCTACTTCCTCATCCAACGCCTGGCAGCGCTGATGACGCGCGGCGGATCGATTGTGCTGAACGGCTCGATCAACGCCCATATCGGCATGCCCAACTCCAGCGTCTACGCCGCCAGCAAGGCCGCACTGATCTCCCTGGCCAAGACCTTGTCGGCCGAGCTGCTGCCCCAAGGCGTGCGCGTGAATGTGGTGAGCCCCGGCCCCGTCAGCACCCCGCTCTACGGCAAGCTGGGCCTGGCACCCGACCAGGCCAAGGCCATGGCCGCCGGCATCCAGACGCAGATTCCGCTGGGCCGCTTTGGCACGCCGGAAGAAATCGCTGCGACGGTGCTGCACCTGGTGTCGAAGGAGTCCGGGTTTATTGTGGGCACCGAGATCATTGCGGATGGGGGCATGAGCCAGATGTGAGGCGGGGGCAGCAGGTGCCGGCGCGATGGGCTCTTCTGAAGCCGACACCCTTCAGAAAAGACCCAGGCACGCGAAACTGTATGCATAGACAGTAGAATTTTGCCCTTGATAGTTTTCACAAAGGCCCCAAAAAATGTCCGAAGAGCTCCAACAAGAAGCTGCCTCCGTCTTCGAAGACCGCCTTTGGCACCATAACGGCTGGGAGGCCCGCGTCATCAAGAATGAAGACGACGATGGCTGGGCGGTTGCCATGACCCAGGACGGCCAGGCCGAGCCAAGCCTGGTGGGGCCATGGACGATGGGCCGCGACAAGAAAAATCCCAAGCCGCTTGACGTTTCTGCTTTCAACACCCTCGTCAAGACTGCCCACGAAGTCATGCGGCGGCATGAGCAGCACCTGGCGGCCCAACTGCACAAAGACATCCAGATCTTGGTGAATGGATCGCGCGTGACCATCTCTCTCGATATTGAGCCCGACGAGGACAATCCCTCCGCGACCCTCACCGCCACCGCAGAGGATGGCAGTGAATTGGCCAAGGTTCGCGTCAGGCCGGACCATGGCCTCAGCCGAGCGTCGGCGCAACGTTGGGCCGATGCAGGCTATCCGCGTCCCGGCGAGGACTGAGCTTCAGCCCGCACCAGCTCGCGCGGATGCTTGGGTCGGCAGCGCTTATTCATATGCCACCATCGGTGACTCACGTCGACCGGGCTGCGCCCCCAAGGCGTGCGCGTGCGCGTCGTGAGCCGCAGCGCTCTCAGCACCTCCCCTCTACCGTAAGCTAGGCCTGGCCCCGATCGAATGAAAGCCATGGCAGCCGGCATCCAGACGCACATCCCGCTGGACCGCTTTGGCACCCCAGAGACGGAGATTGTTTCGGATGGGGGATGAGCCAGATGTGAAGCAGAGGGCCAACCTGTGCACGCCGTTTGAGCAGAGGGTCAGGCCGTGCTGCGTGCCACTGGTGGATAGACCACGCGGAATCGCTCGCAGGCCAGCAGCATGTCTTCATCGAACGAGCGACCTGTGTTTTCGCATTCTCTGCTGAAGTACGCAAAATGCGCTTCACGCCAGTAGGCCAGAGAGCCATCCCCTTCGCCCTCCGTGGCCGCAAATTCCGCCGTAACGGCGCTAAACGGCACGATATCGACCTGAACCGTCTCGATGATGCACAGCGGGATGTCATTGGAGTCGGTTACGACGCTCAAGTCACCGGGCTTGGGCACACCTTTGCCAGATGACTCGTAGGACCAGACGGATCCGGCAGTGGCGCGCTTGGTGCCTGCCAGCACGAGCTGCCCGAGTTCATCAGCCATCGACGGAGAGTCGCCAAAGCCGAAGGCTTCGTAGAACCTATCGTCCTGGATTCCGCCTTGCTCCAAAGAGTATGCGGACCACATCGAGAGAACGTGAGCTGGGATGGTCATGGTGCTAGATGTTGTGCGCTGCAGCGCCGTGCCAACCGCAATGCCTACGGCATAGTCTGATCACTGATGGCGCCTGAAAGGCGCCAGGTTTGAAACGGGACGACCGTACCAACGTCCGAGTATAAATAGTCCCACCCAGCGCGTGCGCCCAACGATACCGAGAAACGCAAAGGGCTTCCGGGAACCCCTACTTCAGGCGTTGGTCTTCACCGATGTGCGGATGCCGCTACACAGGGGCTCCCCGCGCGCAAAGACTCGGCCCGCTTTTGGATTCCTATGCGTAATCCAGCTGGCGCAACTGCAAAAAGCCGAAGCACCAAGCAGTTCTCACAACTTCCAACAGGCACAAGCAGTGATGTGTCCTGCCTCCGCACAAGCCAGGCGCCCCCATATGCGGTGGAATGCCATGGAACGCCTGGCTTGCGGCTAAAGAGAGCCCTCACAGCTCCCTACAAAACCCACCCCTCAGCCAACCGCCCCCTGGCTAGGCTGCCCATCCACCAAGCGCCACAGCCCCAATGCATTGCCATTTTGCAAAGCCACCGGCAGCAGCGCATCGGGCAGATCCTGGTAGCAGACCGGACGCAAAAAGCGGTCGATCGCGCTGGCGCCGACGGAGGTGTACATGGCGTTGGAGGTGGCGGGGAAGGGGCCGCCGTGGACCATGGCGTGGCTCACTTCCACGCCGGTGGGGAAACCATTGACGAGGATGCGGCCGCACTTGCGCTCCAGCACCGGCAGCAGGGCGCGGGCGCTGTCGTGGTCGCCCTGCTCCAGGTGCAAGGTGGCGGTTAGCTGGCCTTCCAGGTGCTGGGCAACCTGCAGCAATTCGTCCACACTGCTGGCTTTGACGACGATGGAGGCGGGGCCAAACATCTCTGACTGCAAGGCCTCGTTTGCCAACAAGGTCTGGGCGCTGGTCACATACAGCGCGGCCTGGGCGGCGTTGGCATGGCCCGCGGCCACGCCGGCGGCCAGCTGCTCCACGCCGGCAGCGGCTTGCACCTGCGCACGGCCGGCCTCATAGGCCTGGTGGATGCCGGCGGTCAGCATGGTTTGCGCGCCCTTTGCGCGGATGGCCGCAGCTGCCGCACTGATAAAGCTGTCAAGCGCGGGGCTGTCGATGGCCAGCACCAGGCCGGGGTTGGTGCAGAACTGCCCGGCCCCCATCGCCAGCGAATCGGCAAAGCCCTGGGCCAGGGCCTCGGGCCGCGCGGCCAGCGCCTGGGGCAGCAAGAAGACGGGGTTGATGCTGCTCATCTCGGCGTACACAGGGATGGGCTCGGCGCGGCTGTTGGCGATGCGCAAGAGCGCCAGACCACCTTGGCGCGAGCCGGTAAAGCCAACGGCCTTGATCACGGGGTGGGCCACCAGGGCCTCGCCCAGTTCACGGCCGGCACCCACCAGCAGCGAGAAAACGCCCTCGGGCATGCCCTGGCGCTGCGCGGCCTTTTGCACGGCCCGCGCCACCATTTCCGAGGTGCCCAGATGCGCGCTGTGCGCCTTCACGATCACCGGCGCGCCAGCGGCCAGTGCCGATGCGGTATCGCCCCCCGCCACTGAGAACGCCAGCGGAAAATTGCTGGCGCCAAACACTGCCACCGGGCCCAGCGGGATCTTGGCCAGGCGCAGATCGGCACGGGGCAGCGGTTGGCGCTCAGGCTGGGCGGTGTCGATGGTGGCGCGCAGAAAATGGCCATCGCGCACCACCTGGGCAAACAGGCGCAGCTGGCCCACGGTGCGGCCGCGCTCACCCGTCAGCCGGGCGATGGGCAGGCCGCTTTCCGCATGGGCGCGCTCAATCAGCGCATCACCCAGATTCAGTATTTCTTCAGCAATCGCCTCCAAAAAGGCAGCGCGCTGCGCCAAGGGCAGGTTGCGGTAAGGATCGAAGGCGGCAGCGGCCAGGCTGGCGGCCAGCTCGACCTCGTTATTGCCACCCAGGCCAAACTCGGGCTCGGCGATGGGGGCGTTCAGCGTGGGGTTGAAGGCGCGTTGGCTGCCGCTGCTGCCGCGCAGGCTTCGGTAGCCAATGACCATATCTCCAGTGATCTGCATGGAGGGTTTCCTCAAAATGTTGAATGGGGGAAAGATGAATGCGAGTGCTAGGGCCGCCCAGCATGGCAAGACCCACCGCAGGCCAGCAGCGCTGCGGCAGGTCCGGCCCTTCAGGCCAGTATTCAGGCCATCACTCGTCCAGCGGCAGGCCGCTGCGGTCGCGGGCAATACCCACGGCGACGATGGAGACCAGCGCACAGAGCACCAGGAAGATGACGACCGGCACATAGCTGCCGCTGTAGTAGGCGATCAGCGCGGTGGCTATCAGCGGCATCGGGCCGCCCACCAGGGCCGCACCAATCTGGTAGCCCAGCGACATGCCGGTGTAGCGGATGTCCGGCGGGAAGGCTTCGGCCAGCAGGGTGCCGATCATTGCGCCATAGCTGGACCAGATGATGCCCAGGCCCACGCCGACAGCCAGCGCCGCTGCCCAGACGGACTTCTGGTCGAGCAGCCAGAAGTACGGGAAGATCCAGAGCATGAAGGCGATGCTGCCGCCGATAAAGACTTTCTTGCGGCCGATCTTGTCCGACAGGTGCCCAAAGAACAGCATGCAGGGGAAGGCGATCAGCGCGCAGACCAGCACGATATTGAGGATCGTCGCGCGGGCAAAACCGTGGTCCATCATGTACGAGATGGTGAAGGTGGCGTAGAGGAAGAAGGTCGAGGTCTCCACCACCTTGGCGCCGATGGCGATCAGCACTTCACGCCAGTGGAACTGCAGGGTCTGCTTGATCGGGATAGGCGCGCTGCTGCGGCTGGCCTGGATTTTCTTGAACGATGGCGTCTCGCCCACCGCATTGCGGATCCACATGCCCACCATCACCAGCACGATCGAGCCGACAAACGGAATGCGCCAGCCCCAGGACAGGAAGGCCTCTTCGCTCATGCTTGCGCTCAGCAGCGAGGTGATGATATTGCCCAGCGCCAGGCCCAGCACCGCGCCAGTCTGCGGCACGGCGCCGTAAAAGCCACGCTTTTTGCGGGGCGAGTATTCGACCGCTAGCAGCACGCCACCACCCCACTCGCCGCCCAGCGCCAGGCCTTGCATCAAACGCAAAACGGTCAGCAGGATGGGGGCCAATATGCCGATTTGCGCATAGTTGGGCAGCAGGCCCATCAGCACGGTTGACAGGCCCATCATCGACAAGGTCATCGCCAAGGTTTTCTTGCGGCCAATGCGGTCACCGATGTGGGAGAAGATCACGCCGCCAATCGGGCGGATCAGAAAGGCCAGCGCAAATGTGGCCAGCGACAGCATCTGGCTGACCAGCGCGTTGTCGCTGGGGAAGAACTGCTTGGCAAAGATGATGGACGACATGGTTCCGTAGAGGAAATAGTCGTACCACTCGATGGTGCTGCCCACCGCGCTGCCAATCAGCGCGCGCCGGCGTTCCGCATCCGGAACCATGGTTTCCTTGTCGGCCATCGTGGCCGTGTGATCCAGAGAGCTGCTGCTCATGTCTCCACCTTTTGCTTGTTGGTTTGGGAATGTCTGCCTGTGCGCAAGCCTGCGGCCAGCCAGCCGTTGCGGCGGCGGGCCGGGCATGCGTCTGTTTTGTAGAAGTGCCGGTTTACATCGACTGGCGCAGCATCTCGACATAGTCGTCGGCGCTGGCCTCACGCGGGTTGGTACGGTGGCTGTGGTCGGCCAGCGCGCCCTTGACGATGCGCTCAAACAGGTCTTCGCTCACACCCAGCTCGGCCAGGCCCGTGGGCAGCTGCAGGGCGCGGGATTTGGTGACCAGGGCCTCTTCCACCGATACGCCATCGGCCAGGCCCATGGCCTGTGCCAGGCGGGCGATCTTGTCCTCACGCACCACCGACTCTGCGCCCCGGTTGAAGCGGATCACCGCCGGCAGCAGGATGGCGTTGAGGGTGCCGTGGTGCAGCTTGGGGTTGATGCCGCCCAGCGAATGGCTGAGGCTGTGCACGCAGCCCAGGCCCTTCTGGAAGGCCAGCGCGCCTTGCAGCGAGGCGCTCATCATGTTGCTGCGCGCCTCCACATCGGCGGGGTCACGGAAGGCCAACTCGATATGGCGCCAGGCGCGCCAGAGGCCGTCGAGCGCAATGCCGTCGGCCGGGGGGTTGAAGGCGGGCGCCAGAAAGGTCTCGATGCAGTGCGCAATCGCATCCATGCCGGTAGCGGCCGTTAGGCCTGCGGGCAGGCCCAGGGTCAGGTTGGGGTCGCAGATGGCGACCTTCGGGATCACATGGGGCGAGAGGATGCCGACCTTGCGGCCATCGTCCAGGATGATGATGGCGCCGCGCCCTACTTCGCTGCCAGTGCCCGCCGTGGTGGGCACGGCAATGATGGGCAAGGTGGCGGCAGTGATCTTGAGCGCGCCGCCCTCGATCAGCGCAAACTGGCGCAGCGGCCCTGCATGGCGGGCCGATACTGCCACCGCCTTGGCCAGGTCAATCGATGAGCCGCCACCCACGGCGACGATGCCGTCGCAAGCGCTGCTGTTGAGCGCCTCGACGCCGGCGCGCACGGCCGTCTCCGACGGGTTGGGCGGCGTGCCATTGAACAGGCCAAAGCGCGCCGTGCCCAGCGCCTCTTTGACCTGGTCGATGATGCCGGCCGCCTCCACACCTTTGTCGGTCACGATCAAAGGATTGGTAATACCCAGCTTCTCGCACACTTCTTTTAGTTCCGCCAGCACACCGGCGCCAAAGCGCACTTCGGTCACATAGTTGATCAGAGCCATAACGTTTTACCAGTTATATCCATTGCTATCAGAAGGCCCGAAGTCTAGGCAGCGCAGCCCATTCGGTACACTGACGGCTTCCCATACCGATATAACTTTTATTCATGGCCAGCGGCATCCCCAGCCTCAATTCCGTCATGTCGCGCCTGCATGCCAAGCAGCTGCGCCTGCTCATCGCCATCGAGGAAAGTGGCTCCCTGCTTGGCGCTGCGGACAAAGTCGGCCTCACGCAGCCGGGCGCCAGCAAGGCGCTGCGCGAGCTGGAGTCGACCTTGCAGGTGGACCTGTTCGAGCGCACCAACCGAGGGTTAATCCCGACGGAGGCCGGGCACTGCGCACTGCGTTTTGCCCGCCTGATCCAGTCGGACATCAACCAGCTGCGCTTTGAGCTCGATGCCATCGCCAGCGGCGTGGGCGGCCACCTGGCCATTGGCACCATCATGGGCGCGGTGCCGCTGCTGTCCGATGCGCTGTCGAACGTGCTCGCGCGCCAGCCGCATATGTCGGTGGAGATCATCGAGGACACCAGCGCAACCCTGCTGGGCATGATCGAGCGCGGCCAGATCCATGCGGCCATCTGCCGCTCGTCCGTCAGCCGCACGCCCGAGGTCTATGAGTCGCTGTTCATCAAGCAGGAGTCGCTGTCGGTGATTGCCAGCGTGCGCCACCCTGCGATGGGCGCCAAGGCCGTGCAGTTGCAGGACCTGCAGGACAGCCGCTGGCTGGTCTACCGCGCCCGCATGCCCATGCGCCGCTTGCTCGAGCGCGAGTTCCACGAAGCAGGACTCCACTTCCCCTCGCACCTGATCGAAACCACCTCGGCCCTGGCCACCGTCACCATGCTCGGCCGCAACAACGACCTGGTGGCCCTGGTCTCCGACGACATCGCGACCTACTTCTCGCGCAATGGCCTGGTCGGCACCATCGATCTGACCCTGCAATCGCGCAGCGAACCCTATGAGCTGGTGCTGCGCAAGGGCGCGCCGCGCAGTGCCGCACTGGGGCTGTTGGTGGCGGCGCTGTGCGGCGCATAAGGCATCCAAAGAGAAAGACGGCTGCATGGCGGCGTTTTGCAGCTGAACATCTGCCGCCTTAGTCGCATCATCGTAAGCTTATGTAATAAAAATACTGCTAGGATGGGGCATGGCACTCCTGTTCCTCAAGACCAAATTCGTTTTTATTCAATGCGTCTTTGGTGTATCTCAGTGACCGGGCCAGGCAACGATGCCCGTGACTTTTGCGCGCTAAGAATTCAAACGAATAACCAGCATCAAATAACAAATAGCACATGAACACCACGCAGATTGCGATCGCAGCGGCCAGCCTTGTCCTGCTGGGGGGATGCACGCCTTATGCCTACCAGGGACGCATGTCCCAGGATGAGCAGCTGAAGATCTACCAGGATGTGGAGACCTCGCGCCGAGAAGCCGCCCGGAATTTTGAGAAATATGCGGCGATTTGCCTGGCTGAGTTTCCGAATGCCACTGACGCCAAGAACGATGGCAACCAGCATCTGTCGGACCAGTGGGCGGTGAATGTGGCCATGGTCTCTGATGGCGATCCGCTGGTGTGCTCGGTCAACCGGGACAACCTGACCGTGGAGCGCATCCACAGTGGCTCGCGCACGATGGCACTGGGCGAGTACCGGGCTTACCTCAAGGGCGAATTGGCGCCCAGCGTCTACCAGTCCAAGGATGTGTCGCTGGGCCCATCGGACAAGTACCTGCTGGCACCGCGCCCCACCCTGCAGTTGTCGCGCCTGGTATGGGATGACCTGGCTGCGCCGGAGCGCCAGCTGCTGGAAGCGAACTACAGCATCGACTACTTCGCAGCCGCAGAGTTTGGCACCATCATTGATGTGCAAGGTGTCGATGAATCCACACCGGGCACCCACGCGGGCGCGGCCATTGGCAGCGCCGTCGCCAGCGCCGCCTATATTGACCGCGCGATTCGCGGTGGACACAACTACTCCGTCGGGGTCAACCTGGCGGTCGGGATATTGGGGGCCGTGCTCGGCTCGCTGGCGGACAAGCCCGCCGTCACGCAATTCCAGTTCCGCTACACCGTCAAGAAAGGCGATGGCGAGCTGGACTATGTCCACCAGGTCCAGGAGACGGCCTTCCGCAGCTCGCCGGGCGCCTGCGTGCTGTTGCCCACCTTGCAAGCGGCCACCCAGCAGCTGTGCGACCAGACCCCGGACAGCCTGCGAAAGCGCCACCTGGCCAAGCTGCAAGCGGCAGCGGCAGCGGCGACCGCGACCGCAACCGCAGCACCCGCGCCCCAAGCAGACTGAAGGGGCGCCCTGGCTGGGGCCAGTGGAGCTTATGAACCAGTGGCCTCCCCAGCCGCCACTGCGGCCCTTGGCGTGGCATCCGCCCCGCCACCCAGCACCTTGTAGAGCGTCACCCGGTTCACCGCTTCCTGCAGCCGCAGGCTGATCAGGTTCTGCTGCGCGCTATAGAGCGAGCGCTGCGAGTCCAGTGCCTCCAGGTAGCTGCTGACGCCCTTGCGGTAACGGGCCTCGGCCAGCTGGTAGCTCTGCTCAGTGGCGCTCACCAGGGCGGCCTGGGCATCGAGCTGTTCGCCGATATGGTCACGGGCCACCAGGGCATCGGCGGTTTCCTTGAATGCCGTCTGGATTGCCAGCTCGTACTGCGCCACGGTGACATCCTTCTGGATCTGGGCCACATCCAGCGATGCCTGCAGCGCGCCAGCATTGAACAGCGGCACGGTGATGCTGGGCATGAAGGACCAGGTACGGGAGCCGGCGCCAAACAGCCCGGACAGCGCATCGCTGCTGCTGCCCGCCGATGCGGTCAGCGAGATGCTGGGGAACAGAGCCGCACGGGCGGCGCCGATATTGGCATTGGCGGCCTGCAGCGTTTGCTCTGCATACAGCACATCGGGGCGCTGCAGCAAGACGCTGGATGGCAGCTCGGCGGCAATCGGCGACAAGGCGAGCGCATCCCTGTTGCTGGCCCCTTGTGCGGCCGGCAACATGGGATCGGCAACGGCGGCGCCCACCACCAGGTCGAGCGCATTCCTGGCCTGGGCCAGGGCTGCGGTGTAGCTGGCCACATCGGCGCGGGCGGTCTCCACACTGGCCTGTACCTGGCGCACATCGATGCCGGAGGCCGCGCCATGCTGGTGCTTGCGCTCGGTCAGCCGCAAGGTCTCGCGCTGGCTTTGCAAGGTTTGCTGGGCCAGCGCCAGCCGCTCCTGGTAGGCGGCCACCGTGAGCCAGTCCGTTGCCACCTCAGCGACCAGGCTCATGCGTGTGCTGCGCTGGGTCTGCGCGGTGGCCAGGTAGCTGGCCAGGGCGGCATCGCTGAGGCTGCGGATGCGGCCAAACAGGTCCAGCTCCCAGCTGCTCAAGCCCAGTTGCACCGTGGCACTGCGGCCCACCTGGGCTTGCCCGCTGCCGCTGGCAGCCGCGCTGGTGCGCGCGGTGGTCTGGCTGGCACTGGCCTGCACCGTGGGCAACAGGTCGGCCTGCTGAATGCGGTACTGGGCCCTGGCCTTTTCAATATTGAGCAAGGCCACGCGCAGATCGCGGTTGTTGTCCAGCGCCATTGCAATGACCTGCTGCAGCCGTGCATCCAGGTAAACGCTGCGCCAGGCCAGCGGCGGCGTGGCTGCGCTGGCGTCGGCCTGGCTTGCCGCCACGGCGCCATTGCCAAAATGTGCCGCAACGGGCGATGCGGGGCGCACATAGTCTGGCGCCATGCTGGCGCATCCACCCAGCGACAGCGCGATGGCGGCCACCAAAGGACTAAGCCAAGCGGGGGAGAGAAAGCAGCGCTGCATTGCGGCGGTCATGGCGTCACCTCGGAGGTGGTTGGCGCAGCCGGTTGGCGGCGCGGGGGGTTGCGGAAGATGCTGCGCACCAGGATGTAGAACAGCGGCACAAAGAAGATGCCCAGCACGGTGGAGGCCAAGGTGCCGCCCAGCACACCGGTGCCCAGCGAATGCCGCCCGCCCGAGCCCGCACCGCTGCTGACCACCAGGGGCAGCACGCCCAGCATGAAAGCCAGCGAGGTCATCAAGATGGGGCGCAGGCGCTGCCGGGCCGCTTCGAGCGTGGCGTCGAGCAGGGATCGGCCCTGCTCCTCCAGCTCCTTGGCGAACTCGACGATCAGGATGCCGTTCTTGGCCGCCAGACCAATCGTGGCCAGCAAGCCGACCTGGAAGTACACGTCGTTGCTGAGGCTGCGCAAGGAGGTGAACATCAGCGCACCCACCACGCCAATGGGCACGGCCAGCATCACCGAGAACGGGATAGACCAGCTCTCGTACAGCGCGGCCAGGCACAGGAAGACAAAGAGCAGCGATACCGCATAGAGCAGCGGCGCCTGTGCACCCGATTGCTGCTCCTGGTAGGACAGGCCGGACCAGGCATAGCCAATGCCGGTGGGCAGCTGCTGCACCAGGCGGGCCATTTCCTGCATGGCCGCGCCCGAGCTCACGCCCTCGGCCGCCTGGCCGCTGATCTGCATCGACGCCGAGCCGTTAAAGCGCGCCAGCGATGCAGGCGCATAGCTCCAACCGGTGTTGGAGAAGGCCGAGAACGGTACCATCTCCTTGTCACCATTGCGCACGGTCCAGCGGCCAATGTCCTGGGGCAGCATGCGTGCGTCGGCCTCGCCCTGCACATAGACCTTCTTGATCCGCCCCCGGCTGACAAAGTCATTCACATAGGTGCTGCCCAGCGCCGTCGACAGCGTGCTGTTGATGTCGCTCTGGCTCAGGCCGAGCGCGCCAGCCTTGGCGTCGTCGATCTTGAGATCGAAGCTGGGCGCGTCTTCCAGGCTGGCGTAGCGCACCGCCGTCAGCTTGTCGCTTTTGGCGGCCAGCGCCAGCAACTGCTGGCGCGCGGCCACCAGGGCCTCATGGCCGGCACCACCCAGGTCCTGCAGCTCCAGGCTGAAGCCGGCGCTCTGCCCCAGGCCGGGAATGCCCGAGGGGGCCATCGCAAAGATCTGCGCGTCATGGAATTTCTGCGACATCTCGCGGGTGATGCGCATGCCAATGGCGGCGGCGTTCGACTCGCGTTCGCCCCAGTCCTTGAGCCGCACAAAGCCCATGCCGGAGTTCTGGCCGCTGCCGCCGGTGCTGAAGCCGGCCACGGCCATCAGCGAATCCACCTCGGGCTGCTGGCGCACATAGTCCGACAGCTGGTCCATGACGGTAAGCGTTTGCTCCTGCGTGGCGCCAGACGGCAGCTTGACCTGCACCATCAGCATGCCCTGGTCTTCCTCAGGCAGGAAGGAGGTGGGCAGCTTCCAGAACAGCAAGCCCATCGCGCAGACGATCACCGCATAGCCCAGCAGGCCCAGCTTGCGGTGGCGCGCCACCTGGTGCACGCCGCCATGGTAGCGCTGCGTCAGCCGCTCAAAGCGGCGGTTGAACCAGGCAAAGAAGCGCCCCAGCGGCCCCCGCACGCTGGCATGGCCGCCCTTCTCAATGGGCTGCAACATCGATGCGCACAGCGCTGGCGTCAAGGTCATCGCGACCACCACCGACAGCAGCATGGCCGAGGCGATGGTGACCGAGAACTGGCGGTAGATGGCACCAGTGGAGCCGCCAAAGAAGGCCATCGGCAAGAACACCGCCGTCAGCACCAGCGCAATACCCACCAGTGCGCCGGTGATCTGGCCCATGGATTTGCGCGTGGCGTCATAGGGCGACAAGCCCTCTTCGCTCATCAGGCGCTCGACGTTCTCCACCACGACGATCGCGTCGTCCACCAACAGGCCAATGGCCAGCACCATCGCAAACATCGACAAGGTATTGATCGAATAGCCCAGCAGCGCTAGCACGCCAAAGGTGCCCATCAGCACCACCGGCACGGCAATGGCAGGGATCAAGGTCACGCGCCAGTTCTGCAGGAACAGGTACATGATGGCCACCACCAGCACCACGGCCTCCAGCAGCGTCTTGACCACCTCCTCGATGGAGATCTTCACAAAGGGCGTGGTGCTGTAGGCCACGTGGTAGCTCAGCCCGCTGGGGAAGAACGGCGACAGCTCCTGCAGCTTGGTCTCCAGCGCTTTCGACACATCCAGCGCATTGGCCCCGGATGCCAGCTCGATACCCATGCCGGCGGCCGCCTTGCCGTTGAACTTGCTGACGGCGGAATAGGACTTGCTGCCCAGCTCGACCCGGGCCACATCCGACAGGCGGATGGCAGCGCCCGAGGTGTCGGACTTGACGACGATGGCCTTGAACTCATCCACCGTCTTGAGGCGGCTGCGCGAATTGACGGTGGCGCTGAGCCGCTGGCCCTGCACCGAGGGCAGCGCACCCAGCGAGCCCGAAGAGACATCCGAGTTCTGCGCGCTGATGGCGGCGGTGATGTCGGAGGGCATCAGCGAATAGGTGCGCAGCTTGTCCGGATCCAGCCAGATGCGCATCGAGTACTCCGAGCCCATGACCTGCACATTGCCCACACCGGAGACCCGGCTGATCGGGTCCTGCAAGGTCGAGACCATGTAGTCGGCGATATCGGTGGCGTCCAGGCTGCCGTCGCTCGACGTGAAAGCCAGCACCAAAAAGATATTGCCCGAGGCCTTGGTCACCGTCACCCCGGTGCTCTGCACCGCATCAGGCAGCATCGATTGCGCCTGCTGCAGCTTGTTCTGCACCTGCACCTGGGCGGTATCGGGATCGGTGCCGGAGGCAAAGGTCAAGGTGACCTGGGCACTGCCCGACGAGGTACTGCTGGACGACATGTACAGCAGGTTGTCCAGGCCGGTCATGTTCTGCTCGATCACCTGGGTGACCGAGTTCTCGGTGGTCTCGGCCGAGGCGCCTGTGTAGGTGGCGCGGATCGATACGCTGGGCGGCGCGATATCCGGATACTGCTCCACCGGCAGCGTGAAGACGGCCAACGCGCCCGCGAGCGTGATGACGATGGCGATGACCCAGGCAAAGATGGGCCGGTCAATAAAAAAACGTGCCATGGCTGGACCTCAGCGTTGGGACGTGGATGCCGAATGGCCCGCGGCCTGCGCTTGCAGGGCGCTGTCTGCCTGGGCTTCTACCTGCGCGTTCTGCTGCGCTGGCGCCTGCGCCTGCTGCTGCGCCTGCACCGTCCGCACTTGCACCGAGTCACCGGCAGCCACCTTGCTGCCGCCTTCGACCACCAGGCGCTCACCCGCCTGCAGCCCGTCAGTGATGACCCACTGGTCCTTGATGGCCTCGCCCGCCTGCACCACGCGCTCGCTCACCTTGTCGTCGCTGCCCACCAGCTTGACGACGGCCTCGCCCCGGGTGTTGCGGCTCACCACCGACTGCGATACCAGGATGGCATGCTCATTCACCGCCAACGGCAGCACGGCCCGCACATAGGCGCCGGGCAGCAGCAGGCCGCTGGGGTTGGGCACCACCGCGCGCAAGGTGATATTGCCGGTGCCGGTGCCTACCGAGGTGCCGACAAACTCCAGGGTGCCTGGATGCGCATAGGTACTGCCATCCTCCAGCACGATCTGCACCTGCGTCTTGCCATTCACTGCCTTGAGCGCGCCGCTGTCCATCTGCTTGCGCAGCGCCAGCAGCTGGGCGCTGGTTTGCGCCACATCCACATAGATGGGATCGAGCTGCTGGATGGTGGTGAGCGCGCTCTCCTGGTTGGCGGTGACCAAGGCCCCCGGCGTGTAGCTGGAAGTCGCAATGCGCCCTGCGATCGGCGCCGTGATGCGGGTGTAATCCAGGTTGATGCGCGCCGTCTGCAGCGATGCCTTGGCGGCCAGCACAGCGGCCTCGGCCTGGCGCAGGGTGGCCAGCGCATCGTCGCTGTCCTGCTCGCTGATGGCATCGATCTGCTGCAGCTCCTTGTAGCGCTGCGCCTTGGGCTTGGCCGAGAGCACGCTCGCCTCCGCCTGGGCCAGGGTGGCGGCCGCATTGTCATAGGCGGCCTGGTAGAAGCGCGGGTCGATCTCGTACAGCGCCTGGCCGGCCTTCACCTGCTGCCCTTCGGTAAACAGGCGTTTGCGGATGATGCCGCCCACCTGGGGCCGCACATCGGAGACCATGTAGGCAACGGTGCGACCCGGCAGCGACTGCTGCATATCCAGCCGCTGCGTGGTCACCGCCTGCACACCAACCGTTGGGGTGGACGGGGCCGGCGGTGCATCGCTGCGGCAGGCGCTCAGCGCCAGGGCGCCCAGCAGCAGGCAGCAGCGGCAGGGCAAAGTGAGAGAAGAGAAGGATCGTTTCAGCATGCGGCTCCAGATAGGTGCGATGGAGGGGCATGCTAAAAATCAAATGTGCAGGAAATCCGAAGATCGCCAGCCCCATGGGGATACCGCTTGTGCTTGGGGCAGGACTGCGGCCCAATACAGCCATCGCCTGCATTTTTCCGTCCCTCTTTTACCCATCCGCCTTCATGAAGCTCGGCATCTCCGCCAAACTGTTCATCGCCATCCTCGCCGCCTGTGCGGCGGTGCTCACCGTCAACGGCATTGCCAGCCGCATCAGCTTTGAGCGCGACTTTATGGGCTACCTCAACGACCAGGGCGTGGAGCGCATGCGCGAGGTGCTGCCTGCCATCGAAAATGCCTACAAAGCCCATGGCTCCTGGGATTTTGTGCGCGGCCGGCCCGAGGTCTGGTTCTCCTTTATGCGCCCACTCAGCCCTCAAAGCGCCCCACCCGTCTCGGACCAGACCGGCGCCGTGCTGCGCTTTGCACTGCTGGACCTGCACAACCAGCTGGTGATGGGCAATCCCAATGCCGGCAGCGATGCGATACGCATGCCCGTCGCCGTAGATGGCCAGACCGTGGGATCGCTGGTGATGGTGCCGTTTCAGCGGGTGATCGACGCGGGCGACATGCGCTTTTATGAGGCCCAGCTGCGCGCGCGCTGGGTCAATGGCCTGGCCAGCGTAACCGTGGCTGCCGCGCTGGCCTGGCTGGTCTCGGGGGCCTTGCTGCGGCGCATGCGCGATGTCACCCGCAGCATCCACCGCCTGGCAGCGGGCGATTACCGCGAGCGGCTCCAGCCCGCAGGCAATGACGAGCTGAGCCGCCTGGCGCTGGATGTGAACCGCCTGGCCGCGGCGCTGGAAAGCACCGAGGAGAACCGCCGCAGCTTTATGGCCGATATCTCCCACGAACTGCGCACGCCCCTGGCCGTGCTGCGCGCCGAGATTGAGGCCATGCAGGACGGCATCCGCCCGATGACCAAAGCCACCTTGGAGCCGCTGCAGGACGAGGTGCGGCGTCTGGGCAAGCTCATCGACGACCTGCACGACCTGGCCATGACCCAATCGGGCGCCCTCACTTACCGGCTGACGGCGCTGTCCTTGAACCCGCTGCTGGAGCAGGCCGTGACCCATCTGCGCACGCGCTTTGACCATGCCGGGCTGACGCTGGCCTTTGAGCCGGCACAGGCGGACCTGGTGATCCAGGGTGACGAGCGGCGCCTGCAGCAGCTGTTGTCCAACCTGCTGGAGAACTCCCTGCGCTACACCCAAGCCGGTGGCTCGGTCGTGCTGCGCTCGCAGCTGCTGGGCGACCGGGTTCAGGTATGCGTCGAGGATTCCTCACCCGGGGTGCCCGATGCGCAGCTGTCACGGCTGTTCGAGCGCTTTTACCGCGTCGAAGGCTCACGCAACCGCGCCAGCGGCGGCAGCGGCCTGGGCCTGGCGATCTGCGGCAACATTGTGGAAGCGCATGGCGGCAGCATCCGCGCCGAGACCTCCCCGCTTGGCGGCCTGCGCATCGCCATCGAACTGCCCCGAGGTGCCGCATGAACCCGTCGCCCCCCATCAGCGAGCATGTGCTGGTCGTCGAGGACGAGCCGCGCCTGGCCAGCGTCGTCTGCGACTACCTGCATGCAGCCGGCTACAGCAGCCAGTGGATTGCCGACGGCGCGATGGTGATGGACAGCTTCCAGCAGCGCCATACCGATCTGGTGCTGCTGGACCTGATGCTGCCCAACCGCGACGGCATTGCGCTGTGCCGCGATATCCGCGCCATCCGCGCCGTGCCCGTCATCATGGTCACCGCCCGCGTCGAAGAAGTGGACCGGCTGCTGGGCCTGGAAGTGGGCGCCGACGACTACATCTGCAAGCCGTTCAGTCCGCGCGAGGTGATCGCCCGCATCAAGGCCGTTCTGCGCCGCCACAAGTACGTGCCCCAGCAGCACACAAGCACCATCCAGATCGATGAGCAGGCCCACCGTGCTGCCCTGCATGGCCAGTGGCTGGACCTGACTCCCATCGAGTTCCGGCTGCTGCGCATTCTGGCCATGACCCCCGGCCGGGTCTGGTCCCGCGACCACCTGATGAACCATCTCTACGACAATCACCGCATCATCACTGACCGCACCGTGGACAGCCATGTCCGCAATCTGCGCCGCAAGCTCAGTGAGGCCGGCGGCGGCGGCGACCCGGTGCCTTCGATCTACGGTGTGGGGTACCGGTTGGAGATAGGGGATGCCGCCGCTTGAAGCATCGTGATCGCTACGGAGGTCGATGCCATCTGTGTCAGCAGCCGAGCTGGCCACCAGTCGGTTCTGATGGATCTTGCGGCATGGCGGACTGCATGCCCATGGAGTGGCTGCCACTACAAGCCTTCACCGACCTGTGCGTTTGCGGCTGCGCCAGTCGGGTGGCTGGCGGCCCTCACCGTTGGTGAACCTTGCCCATTCGAGGGTAGGATGGGCGGCTCACAGCCACCAACGGTGGTTCGTCGTTGAGCCAACATTGCATCACCCATCCCCAGTGGAAGCCCTCGCTATGCCCACAGAAGCTGAGCTGAACATCGCCGAAATTCCCTATGCCTCAGGAAGGCCCAAGTTCCGATACAGCCGTTTCCTGGCACCAGACGGAACCCGATGGGTGCGACACGGCTTGTTTGTGGCGTACCACGAGAACGGCGTAGTGAGTTCCGAAGGCAGCTACGTCCAGGGTGTGGAACACGGCCTGTGGCGTGAATTCCATGAGAACGGCCAGCCAGCATCAGAAGGTAGCTACCAGCATGGCGAGGAAGTGGGGACATGGCGCTTCTGGGGTGCTGACGGCGTAGAACAGCCATCAGTCGGGCGTGAGCGCTGACGGCCAGTTGCTGCCGTTCAAGCAAGTGGCACAATCCGGCCAGTGTGCAGTCATTGAAATTTTTTTTCAATCGCAGGTACTTGGTGCACGTTGCTGAAAACCTGGTAGCCGTTCTTTGAAGTTCTTAAGCCGATGTTAGAGGACTATTTCACCCTTCAACTGAGATTTGCAGGCCGCTAATCTTCGGTAGCCCACATATCGTTTGCAGCTGCCATCTCCAGTTGCACGAACTTGCGCCGACGTTTGAACCTAATGGGAGTCGAAGGCGAAAAAGCTTGGAACAACTTGCTGAATTTCGCAGATACGAATTCATCTAGTTTGGTAGCCATAGTGGACAAGTGTGTTCACCTTCATGCGTTTTATAGCTCCAACTCCAGCAATTCTGCCTTTGGTTGTTTTTCGTACGAACCGCCCAATGTTGAAGGCGTTGTGCGCATTCATTTCTTGCCGCCGCTGAATCAACAAAGCAGCCCCCTGTCGCAAGAAAGAATCGCCGAAAGAAGGTGCGAGCTGAAGGCCATGTTTGCAGAAATCAGCCTGCTCCAGCCACATGCAAAAGTTGTGCGCGGTGTCTCTTGGCTTTACAACTTAAATGCCTACAAGCGCCTATTCCCCGCTGCTTTTGTGACAGCCATTGAGGAGCCTCGATTTCCTATACACCTAAATGGGACTTCTACTTGGGGTCAAGTTCTGGACTGGCGGCAAAGAGTCAAGCCCGACATAGAGGCGAAGATTGTTAGTGAGCTTCCGAACATGCGTGAACAAGCGCCATGGGAGATTTTTCCGCTTAAGGCCTTGACTACTTATTGTGAACTCGAGAAGTTCTACGAGCACCTTCTTTAGCTACACCGAATGTCTCTTCAGGGTCGAGCCGCAACATTCATGCGCAGCCAATTGGCGCTGCTGGTACGATGCCTCAATTCGGCCAGAAGCAGAAGTACACAATACGAACCCACTGCGACCACTGAACAAAAATTTGGATTGAAATGGCATATACGCTCCAAGCAATCATTGCTAAGTCCGGCTCGCTTCCCAGGGAGTTACCTCAGCCGCTGAAGGTGGTTCATCTACAGACCGATGTGGCGCTTGTACCTCTCGGAGTCGATGCGCGAAAAGCTCTACATCTTCCCTTTCTCCCTCTGACAGATGAAGGAAACCAAGGACTTCCAGTTCAACTCCACGAACTATGTCAACGGCTGAGTCTTGGCTGTTCACTCGCGTACATTGAGGCAGAGTTTTTTGGTGGAGTCGGGATACAGGCGCACGCTCTCTACTCAGATGGCAAATCGCTGGGGTTACCACTCCTCTCGGAAGGAGCCGTCAATGTCGCGCTCCGGTTTGTCGGCAGCCCTCATGGTGCGTCAACGGATGAGTTCGACACCGCAGGTTTGTGCCTCCACCGAGACACAGATAGCTGGCTGAAATAATTAACTGAAAGACCTGTTTTTCGCAGCACATACCGCATCCGTGACACTCAGCTATAGCGAATCAGTCACGCGATGCTACCAACGTACGGCCCATGTACGCGGCTTCCATTAACAGAGACTTTCAAGCCAATGCGCCAAGCAGCACAAGTACTTCATGACATCGACCAGTTCCATCCCGTGGATGGTCATTGGCTAGCACTCGACGACTTACTTGGGGAGTTGTGGTCACTCGGAACTCCACCGCCAGAGTCTTTGCCAGTTCTTTTCGGCGTATTTGAAAGATTTCCTGGCGACGATGGCGCAGGCGTCCTTTGGTTGATTGTCCATGGCATTGAAAGCCTGCCTTATGCCTACGATGCATTGCTCACCGAATCCTATCGCCGCTGCCCCTCCGAAATGGCTGAAATAATGTTAGCCAGACTGGCCAAGTCGGTAGCAGCAAGGTAGCCAAATACTCAAAATCAACGTCGGTCCATGGACGAGCCGATGGTGGGGAGAATAGCTGCTTTTGCTTTGCGTGAAGGCCCTCATTGGGTAGGTCTGCGACAGTCGCGGACCGGCCATCAGCCGTAGCTGAAGGAATGAAGAGTTACATTCAACGCCAGGTTAAAACGCGGACCTGTCGTTGGCAGGACCGACAGCTTGAACCACTGGTTGGGCGGCACGTTCTAGCGCCGCTTCGACAAACCCACGAACAAGGTCGCTGCACATCGGCATTGAGTGCTGCAACTCGTTAAGCCGACGACACAAGTGCTTCACATCCTCCGGCGACAGCAGACCGTTCTCGGAAATGACGCTGCCGTAAACTGGCGTGTTGCGTGAGGCAATTGAGCGCACAAGTGTGAATCCTACCTCACCGCCAGCGCCCGATAGGCTTAGCCAGAGCGAGCCGCCATCGGACGCGGCTGCACAATTTGAAATTAGGTTGAATTCGGTATAGGCCATAGGTGGGTCGTCCAACGTTGAAATGCAGCCGACCGGACGGCGTCGCCAGCCAGAGGCAACTGCGATGACTTGTTAAGCGCTTTTGATTTCATACTGACTTGCCACTTCGCTCAATGATGGACACAAGCTCTTTAAAGCGCTCATTATTAAACCGTAGCGGGGCAACGAAATCCATTGCCTCTTCCCAGCTTAGATGTCGCACTGGTTTCTTGTCATTGACGCTTTCTAAAAAGATCACCGGGGGGAAATGGCTTTCTTGCGCCGTCGGAATTTCAAAGGCCCGAGTGCCCAAGAAGAGCTCATACCAATTGCCATCATCGGAATCAAAGCAAAATCCATATGAACCACCATCACGGTACACATCGGCCGCCCAAATCTTTGCAACTTTCATCAAGCGAATGTAAGGTGGGCGACGGAGCGATGGACGACTACCAGAAAATTTTTTCTTCCGGGACATAAACCGCTGCTTTAGCTTCTTGTGTTAGCCAATCAGAAATGAAAAGGACTTCATTGGTATATGTTCTTGAAGGGTCTTCACCAAACAAGACGCGAATACGATTGCCACAGCTCTTTACCCAACTGGGTGCTCCAGCAGTGATTTCTGCAATGTGAGCTGAATCCGAGAGGACATATTCATCTTGCTCTTTAAAGAATCGAACCCACCAACCAGGAAGCACCACAAGAAGATTTTTTTTACCCCCAAATGGAGAATCTTCAAAATCAAAGCTAGGCTTTGATTGGGAGCTCAATAGCGGGGCCAACGCTTCTTGAATTTGCTCAAGAGAGAAGGCCTTTTGATTTGGCGGAAGCAGCGCATAAAAGCTTAAAGACATTTGATTCCCCAAAGCCTAACGCATAAGTTAACCGGCAACGATGCCGTCAGGGTTGAACACAATGTTGGGCCAGACGCTTGTATGATAGCTATTTCCTTCAGTGTAAACATCTGCACCTCGCACGGAGCGGTTGCCCAAAACTTTCTCTTTATTTATCACGTCACACGGTTGCTGGACGAGATCCGCTAGCGAATTCGTTACTAACACTATAGCTTACGCACTGAGCTGGCCTAGAAAGCAAAGGGAGAGCATGTTTGCAAAAAGAAACTGCTTGCGGCATCCGCTAGACCATTAGGCAGGTGGAAATCGAACATATGCTGGACAACAAGCTGCGGATGGCGGTCGCCACACAACCAGGCTTCATGCTCCAAAATTCATAGTCGGAGGGTCCTTCAGCCCGTTGGACTCCTCAGCGTTGAACATGCCGCCTAACTGAACGACGGCTTTGGAGCTTCTGGCTCGATCGCTGCTCAGGCTCGTTCAGCAACTGCCGCAGACCGACCCGTTTGAGGCATTCACCATTTGTTTCTCTGAACTAACTCTGTAGGGGCTGATAAAGATGCCGTCGCTGTTGATTCGACTTAACCCTCAACTTTTGTCTAATCCAGATCTGGACATTCGCTATGAGCTCCCTGACAGATTGCATGAGCTGTCGAATGGCCTGTTGAGGCCTGATGGCTTCGACTACGAAGATGGAGCAGACGGACTGCTCATCTTCATGGAGGCAGATGATTTGGAGGCAGTGATTCCTGTGGTGATCAACGCTCTGGAGAATGAAGAAGTTTTAGGCAATCGCTTGGCAATGGTTGCGAGAGTGGGTGCTTCGCCCTTCGACAATGCTGATGTGTTATCCGACTTTGTGGTTATCTATCCGCAAGATGAGGCCGGATCGCAGATGGTTTAAATCTTCTCAAGAGAGCTATGGCCCCCGCTGCGCCAGCAACACCACCATGTCCCGCAACTCATCCTGTGCTTGGCTAGCGGTGATGTCCCCCACCATCGCCGCCTGCGACAGCGCATCGGCCGCGCCGAGCATGGCCCAGAGGCTGGCCTTGGGGAGGCTTGGCGTAGCGACCCAGGGCGCCAATGCTGCCTGGCATTTGTCCAGAAACCCCAGCTGGCATTGGCGCTTGAGCTGGGCCAGCTCGGGCGAGCCTTGCAGCGCTGCCAGCACACCGGGGATCTCGCGGCCCTCGGCCAGGCAGCAGCCGATATAGCTGCTGGCAATCACTTCGGCCCGCTGTTGCAGCGTTGGGCCGCTGGCGGCGATGGCGGCGTCGATGATCTGGTTTTGGCGCGCATCGAAATCACGGTACAAGGCCGCCAACAAGCCCTGGCGCGTGCCGAAATGGTCATACACCGTTGGCTTGGTGATGCCCGCCGCCTCGGCCAGGCGCCCCAGGCTGAGCGCATCGGTGCCTTCGCTGGCAACCAGCTGCCAGGCCACATCGAGCAGCTGCGCCAGGCGCTGCTCCTTGGTAAAGCGCTTGCGGGGGCCTGTCGTAGCAGTGGTATCAGTCATGGCGAGGTGGTGGTCTCGGCCGCAAAAAGCGCCGCGCCGATGCGGCGTGCCTCGTCAAAATGCGATTGCGCAAAGCCCTCGTCAGCCTGGCTCAGCAAGCTGGCGCTGACGACCCGTGCGCCACAGTAGTCAAATATGCCGTGCTCGATTTGCGTCTTCATCGCCGTATCGTAGCCGCGTTTGGCATAGGTCTTTCTGCCAGCGGCCCCCAGCGCCACCAGATGCACCGGCAGGCGCTGCAAAATGCCGCGCTCCTCATGGTCATAGGCCCAGCCGTTGGTGAAGACCCGGTCGATCCAGCCCTTGAGCAGCCCCGGAAAAGACCACCAGTACACCGGATAGACAAGTACCAGCGCATCGGCCCGGTCTATGCGCGCCTGCTCGGCAGCGATTTCGGCCGGCAAAGGGCCCTGGTTGCGAAAGTAGGCCAGGTCAGCCGCAGTCTGCCGGGGGTCAAAGCCTTCGGCTGCGAGATCAGCCACTTCAAAGCTGTTCTGCGGATCGGCGGCGCTGATGCCCTGGGCCAGCTCGGCCGCCACCGCATGGGTCAGGGAGGAGAGTTCGGGATGGGCGACGACGATCAATGCATGCATGGAAACTCCTGGGGTGTGTGGCAGGGGAGGTCTTATCCAGACCGAAGGTGACCTTGACCGAAGCGCGCGCCCAACAGATGTGCCGCAGCATTTTTAGGTCAAGTCGATAACATACCAAGAGTAGGATACCTTTAGTATTTAACACTCCTGCGGTGCTGAAAGCCCTACGGTATTTACTGAAAAGTCTGGTCGCCAAGCCCAAGGGCACCGCATCTGCACCAATGCCTTGCCCCATTAAAAAAGGCTGCAAACCCCAGCTTGCAGCCTTTGCTTGAGGGCGCCTGCTACAACAGGCCACCCAATGTTTCCACCCGTCCTCAGGTCACCGAACGCGCCGTATCGCGGCGGATCGATAGCACGCCAATCAGGCCAATAATGGCCGCGGCAATCACAAAATACGCGGGCGACTGCCGGTTCTCGGTCATCTGCACCAGCTTCACAGCCACATAGGGGGCGGTGCCGCCGGCGATGATCACGCCGAAATTCCAGCCGGTGGCAACGCCGGTGTAGCGGTACTGGGGCTGGAACAGCAAGGGCAGCAAGGTGTAGGCGCTGACCTGGGTGGCGACGGTGTTGAGCATCAGCACCACATAGGCCCAGGCGGCAACCATCAAGCTGCGCTCCATCAGTCCCATCATCGGGTAGGTCAGGATGATGTAGCCGATCAGGCCCACGAGCATCAGGCGGCGCAGGCCTATGCGGTCGCCGATATAGCCGCCCAGCGGCATCAGCAGCGCAGACAGGCCAATGGCCAAGGTGGCGACCCAGTACACATTGCCAGCGGGGTAGCCCAGCTGCTTGACCAGGTGGATGCTCATGTAGGTGAGGCCGATGTAGGCCGTGCCATTGGTGGCGGCGCTGATCGCGGTCGATTGCAGCAAGGCCTTGGTTTGCAGGCGGAAGACGGCGCCAATGGGCGAATGCTCCTTCTTCTCGGGCTTGCCCTCATAGGTTTCGCGCACGCGCGTGCGGGCCCAGATGCACAGCAGGGTCAAGGGCAGCGCCAGCAAAAAGGGAATGCGCCAGCCCCAGGCGCTCATCTGCTCGGGCGTGGTGAGTGCAGTGACCGCACCGGCCACGGCTGCTGCCACGGCAAAGCCGCCCGTCGATCCCATGGGGGTGAAGGCGCCAAAGGTGGCCTTCATGTGCGGGGGCGATGACTCCGAGATAAAGGTGGCCGAGCCCCCTACTTCGCCACCGGCCGAAAAGCCTTGCAGCAGCCGCACCAGCACCAGCAAGGCGGTGGCAAAGTAGCCCATCTGCTCAAAGGTCGGCAGCAGGCCCATCAAGGTGCTGCCAATGCCCATGCAAATGAGGGTGCCCAGCAGCGCCGTCTTACGGCCGTACTTGTCACCGATATGGCCAAACACGATGCCGCCCAGCGGCCGCACAAAGTAGGCCGTGCCAAACACCGCCAGTGCGGCCAGCAGCGATACCGTGGGGTCGCCGCTGGGGAAGAACAGCGGCGCAATCACCACCGCCATATAGCCGTAGAGGCTGAAATCGTAGTACTCGATCAAGGTGCCCACAAAACCCGAAACCGCTGCGCGTTTGGCATCGGCGGGTGCTCCGCTCTCGCTGGCCTGCGCTGCTATGTCAGCGCTCAAGGTGTTCGCATTCGTCATGATTCATCCATTCGGAAAGGTGGTTTGGATAAGGGCAGCTGCCTGAGAACCTGTTCAAAGGGCCACCCCGGGGTTCACATCGGCGCCGAGGGCTTTATTGCCCCCTTGTCTCGTGGCACCGGTGTTCAAGACGGAAACCGGGAAATGCTGGGGTGGGTAGGTGCTAGGGCACGACGACTCCTTTGCCAATGGCCTGGCGCTGGCGCACGGCCTCCAGCGCAGCAGGCGTTTCCTCCAGCGAGAAGCGCTGGGAAATCAGCGGCCGCAGCCGCCCCTGGGTGTAAAGCTCGGCCAACGCCTCGATGTCTGCCACCACATGGGCGCGCTCGCGCTGCAGGTAGTCGCCCCAGAACACGCCAACGATGGCGCAGCCTTTGAGCAAGGGCAGATTGAGTGCGATGCGCGGAATCTCGCCCCCGGCAAAGCCCAGCACCAGAAAGCGCCCGCGCCAGGCGGTGCTGCGCAGGGCCGGTTCGCTGAAGCGCCCGCCCACCACATCGCAGACCACATCCACGCCCCGCCCACCGGTGATGGCCTTGAGCCGCTCGCGCAGGTCCTCGCGTTCGTAGTCGATGGTTTCATCCGCGCCATACGCGCGGCAGGCGGCCAGTTTTTGCGGCGACGAGGCTGCCGCAATCACCCTTGCGCCCAGGGCCTTGGCCAGCTCAATGCAGGCAATGCCCACACCGCCTGCTGCGCCCAGCACCAGCACCGTCTCGCCCGCTGCCAGGTCTGCCCGGTCGCGCAGCGCGTGGTAGGCCGTGCCATAGGTCATCAAGAGGGAGCCCGCCACCTCAAACGGCAGGCCGGCCGGCATGGGGAAGAGCGCAGCAGGCTGCACGCAGATCTGCTGCGCAAACGCGCCCCAGCCCACAAAGCCGATCACCGCCTGGCCTTGGCGCACGCCCTGCACGTCGGCACCCAGCTCTTCGACCACGCCAGCAAATTCGCCCCCAGGGCTGAACGGCAGTGTCGGCTTGAACTGGTAACGGTTTTCGATGATGAGGGTGTCGGGGTAGTTGATGCCGGCCGCCTTGACAGCGACGACCACCTCGCCGGGCGCGGGCTGCAGCGCAGGCAGATCGCGCAGCTGCAGCGCCGATGGCGGGCCAAACTGTTCGCAGACGACGGCCTTCATCACGCGCCTCCTTGCTTGAACATCCGGCGCACCACCGACTCGGCCACACAGGCCGGTTTGCTCTGGCCCTCCAGCTCTACCGTGGCGTTGAAGAGCATCTGCACCCCGCCGGCCACCAGGCTGAGCTCCGCCAGCACAAAGCGGCTGCGCACCCGGCTGCCCGCCCGCACCGGCTGCATAAAGCGCACCCGGTTCAGGCCGTAGTTGATGCCCAGGTCGCAAAACGGCAGCAGCCCGGGCATAAAGTCCTCGTAATGCTTGCCGAGCAGCGACAGCGTGAGAAAGCCATGCGCAATCGTGCCGCCAAAGCCGGACTCCTGCGCCGCGCGCGCCGGGTCTACATGCAGCCACTGAAAATCCCCGGTCGCCTCGGCAAAGCGGTCGATGCGGGTCTGGTCCACCTCCACCCAAGGGCTGACATACAGCTCGGTGCCGGTCAGCGCCTGCAGATCGTCCACGCTCTGGCAGGCGGGCACCTGCAGGCCAGGGTCCTGGGCGGGCGGGTTCCGTAAATCGTTCATATCGCCTCCTTAGCGCCCCATGAACACGGGGCTGCGCTTGTGCAAAAAGGCCTGCACCGCTTCCTGGAAATCCTCGGTCATGAGGCCCAGCACCTGGGCATGGTTCTCCAGCTCCATGGCTGCGGCCAGGCTCGGGGCGTCCAGGTTTTGCCACATCAGACGCTTGGTGTGGGCGGTGGCATACGGCGCATGGGCGGCGATCTGGCGCGCGCACTGCAAGGCCCGCTCCAGCAGCTCGGCAGCAGGCAGCACCTCGCTCACCAGGCCTATGCGCAGCGCCTCGTCCGCAGCGACGGGCCGGCCGCTCAGCATCAGCTCAAAGGCGCGCCCCGCGCCAATGAGGCGCGGCAGGTGGTAGCTGATGCCGCATTCGCCGGCGGTGATGCCGATCTTGATGGCCCCCACATGGAAGGCCGCCTGCTGCGCGGCAAAGCGCACATCGGCCGCCAAGGCCAGCGCCATGCCGGCGCCGACTGCCACGCCGTTGACAACGGCGATCACCGCCACGCTGGTCTCGCGCAGGCGCTGCACCAGGCCGGCAAAGCTCTGCTGCAAGTCCATGTTCTCGCGCACGGTGGCCGGCAGCTGCCCGTTCTCGTCCAGCAAGGATTTGAGGTTCAGCCCGGCGCAAAAGCCCTCCCCCTCGCCGCTGATGACCAGCACGCGCAGGCTCGCATCCGCCAGGCAGGCATCCAGCAGCGCATGCAGAAACTGCAGATCGGGCAGGCTCAGCGCATTGAGGCGCGTGGCACGCGTCAGGCGCAGCAAGGCAATGCCCGGCTGCAGGGATTCCAGGGTAGCGGCATCATTTGGCATGCGGGCGCCCTCCTTCAAGCCTGGGCGGCCAGCAGCTCTTGGCGCAGCACGCGCTTGAGCAGCTTGCCGTTGGCATTGCGCGGCAGCAGATTACGGCTGATGGTGAAGCTCTCGGGCACCTTGTAGTCGGCCAGGCGTTCTGCGCAAAAGCGGCGCAGCGCCTCGGCCTCGGTGTGCCTGTCGTCGCGCAAGGTCACAAACACATGCACGCGCTCGCCCAGCACCGGGCAGGGTTTGGCCACGACGGCGGCCTCCAGCACATCGGGGTGTTCGCACAAGGCGTTCTCCACCTCCACGCTGAAGATCTTGTAGCCGCCCCGGTTGAGCATGTCCTTGCGCCGGTCCATCACATAGACAAAGCCCTGCGCGTCCATGCGGCCCACATCGCCGCTGCGCCAGTAGCCAGCCACAAAGTTCTCCTGCGTGGCCTGTAGGTTGTTCCAGTAGCCCTTGGCCACCATCGGGCCCTTGAGCCAGAGCTCGCCCACCTCATCGGCCGGCAAGGGTCGGCCATCGTCGTCCATCACCGCAATATCGGCGCAAGGCAGCGCCAGGCCCACGCTGGCCAGATGCTCGCGCGTCAGCTGCGCGGGCATCACCGCCACGGGCGACGTGGTCTCGGTCGCGCCATAGCAGTTGGACAGGCGCAGACCCGGCAGCCACTGCGCCAGCCGGTCGATGGTCTCGGGCGGCATCGGCGCGCCGCCAAAGCCGCCCACGGTCCAGTGCGACAGGTCATGCTGGCGGTAGTTCTCCTGCAGCAACAGCAACTGGTACATCGCCGGCACCATGATCGTGAAGCTGATGCGCTCCTGGGCGGCCAGCGGCAGCATCTCGGCCGCCTTGAAATGCGGTACCACCACCAGGGTGCCGCCCAGGCCCAGGGTCACCGCCATCAACGCCACCAGGCCGGTGACATGGCTGAGCGGCACTACCGCGCAGCCCCGCACCGAGGCATCCAGACCCAGCGCCTGCGCGTAGTGCAGGATGGTATGCACAATGCCCAGGTGGGTCAGCATCGCCCCCTTGGGGAAACCGGTGGTGCCCGAGGTGTAGACCAGCATCGCCAGGTCTTCCTCATCCAGCGCCTCGCACTGCGGCAGCGGCGCATGGGCCAGCAGCTGCGCAAAGGCCTGGGCGGCATCGGGCGCGCCGCCCACCACCACCTGGTGCCGCAGCGCTGGCGTCTCGCCCCTGCCGGCCACCACGGCGCCCAGCGCTGCGTCATGGACCAGCACCACCGCTTCGCAGTCGCGCAGGATGTAGCCAATGCCGGCCGATTGGTCGCGGATGCTCAGCGGCACCACCACCGCGCCGATGGCCATCGTGGCATAGGAGGCAATGACAAACTCGGGGCCATTGCCCAGCAGCAGCGCCACGCGGTCACCCTTGGCCACACCGCGTGCGCGCAGCGCAGCCGCCACGCGCATGACCTGGTCTTGCAGCTGCGCCCAACTCAGGCGCTGCGCGCCGCAGACCAGGGCCTCGGCCTCAGGTTGGCGCCGGGCGGCCTGCAGCCACATACGGATGACATCGTTGGGCCGCTCGGCAAAGCAGCGCATCACACGCTGGTCGTAATGGGTTTCCAGCCGCAGCTGGGGGGTGGTTGTGGGGATGGGGGTGGTGGTTGTAGTGACGGGGGTGGACGCGGTCATGGTCATCAAGCCTCCTGCAGCACGGCTGCCTCGGGCATGCCAGCGCGGCGCGCGGCGCTGGCCAGCGCCTCCTGGCACTCGGCCACCATGCGCTGCACCAGCGCTTCGCAGCTGGGCACATCGTTCACCAGGCCCACCACCTGGCCGGCCCAGACCAGGCCGCCATCGACATCGCCGCTGTGCAGCGCAGCGCGGCCGCGCTGGCCGGCGACCAGCGGGTGGATCTCGGCAAACTCGCAGCCGCCGGACCGGCGCTCGGTGGCCACCACCTGGTCCGAGATCGCGTTTTTCAGCACCCGGCCGGTGTTGCGGAAGCTGCGAAAGATCAGCTGGGTATCGCGCTCGCCAGCGTTGACCAGCGCGCGCTTGATGTCGTCGTGGATCGGTGCCTCGACCGTCGCGCAAAAGCGCGTGCCCATGTTCACGCCCTCGGCGCCCAAGGCCAGTGCTGCGGCCAACCCCTGCCCATCGGCAATGCCGCCCGATGCGATCACCGGAATGCGCAGCGCGCGGGCGGCCAGCGGGATCAGCACCAGGCCGGCCACATCGTCCTCGCCCGGGTGGCCGGCGCATTCAAAGCCATCGATGCTGACGGCATCGACCCCATTGCGCTCGGCCGACAGTGCATGGCGCACGCTGGTGCATTTGTGCACGATGCGCATATGGCCGCGCTTGGCTTTCTCGATAAAGGCCACGGGGCTGTTGCCGGCGGTCTCCAGCACGCGCACACCGCTGTCGATGACCGCATCCAGGTAGGCCTCATAGGGGGGCGGCTTGGCCGAGGGCAGAATTGTCAGGTTCACGCCAAAGGGCTGGTCCGTCATCTCCCGGCAGCGGGCGATCTCGCGTGCCAGCGCCTCGGGCGTGGGCTGGGTCAGCGCCGTCAGCACGCCCAGGCCGCCGGCGTTGGAGACGGCTGAGGCCAGCTCCGCCGTGCCCACCCACTGCATGCCGCCCTGGATGATGGGGTAGCGGATGCCCAGCAATTGCGTAATACGTGTCTTCATAGGATGCCTGTGGCTTGCGTTCATGAATGGGTTGATCGATCAACGGCTCAGCGGCCTTGAAACCGCGCTGCGCGCTTGTCGCGGAAGGCGCTGATGCCTTCCTGAAAATCGGCCGTTCCGGCGCACTGGGTAAAGCTCTCCGCTTCCTTGTCCAGATGGGCGTCCAGCCCGCGCTCCAAGGCGCTGCGCAGCAGCTGCTTCATATGGCCCAGCGCATGCGTGGGGCCCTGGGCCAGGCGCTGCACCAGGGTTTCGGCCTCGGCTGCCAGGCTATCCTTGGCGACCACGCGGTTGACGAGGCCCAGGCGCAGGGCCTCGGCCGCCTCCACCGTGTCGCCCAGCAGCGCCAGCTCCATCGCCTTGCGCAGGCCCAGCACACGCGGCAGGCCCCAGGAGGTGGAGCAGTCGCAGCTTGCGCCGATCAGCGGATAGGCCACGCCAAAGCGCGTGCCCTCGGCAGCAATCGCCAGGTCGCAGGCCAGCATCAGCCCCAGGCCGCCCCCCGCCACCGCGCCTTGCACCGCACAGACCACGGGGGCCTGCAAGGCGGTCAGCAGGCGGATGCCGCCATGCATGCCGGCAATCAGCGTTGCTGCGGCCTGCTGCGGATCGGCGCGCATTTCATCGAGGTCGCCTCCGGCCATAAAGGCCCTGCCCTCGCCTGTGATGAGTACGGCGCGCACCAGCGGGTCAGCGGCGATGTCCTGGCAGGCCTGGTGAAAGGCGGCTGCCATGCCACGGTCAATGGCGTTGAGCGCCTGGGGGCGGTTGAAGCGGATATGGGCCACGGCGCCGTTGCGCCAGTGCAGCACGCTGCCATCGGGGTTCTGGTCGGGATAGGTCATCGCAGGCGCTTCAGTGGCTGGTGCTGTAGTAGGCGGCGGTGGCGCCCAGGTTGTCGCGTGCGCGGGCCAGCTCGGCGCGGGCAATCGCACGCAGGTGCACTTCGTCCGGGCCGTCAAAAAAGCGCATCGCCCGACCCCAGGACCAGAGGTAGGACAAGGGGGTATCGGGCGTGATGCCCATGGCACCGAACACCTGGATGGCGCGGTCCAGCACGCGGGTCTGCAGCTGCGCCGCCACCAGCTTGATGGCCGACACATCGATGTGCGCGGCCTTGTTGCCGAACATGTCCATCTTCCAGGCGGCCTGCAGCACCAGCAACCGCGCCTGGTCGATCTCGACGCGGGACTGGGCGATCCAGTCCTGCACATTGGCGTAATCGCTCAGGTGCTTGCCAAAGGCGCGGCGGGTGAGTGCGCGCTCGCACATCATCTCGACCGCCAGCTCGCACTGGCCGATGGTGCGCATGCAGTGGTGCACCCGGCCAGGGCCCAGGCGTGCCTGCGCCAGCGCAAAGCCGCTGTGCTCCTCGCCCAACAGGTTGCTGACGGGCACGCGCACATCGGTGTAGGTCACCTCGCAATGCCCTTCGGGCGCATGGTGGTGCATGATCGCCACATTGCGCACGATGTTCAGGCCCGGTGTGTCCAGCGGCACGATGACCATCGAATGGCGCTGGTGGCGGGGCGCATCGGGGCTCTCGTCGCTCACCCCCATGACGATGGCGAACTTGCAGTTCGGGTGCAGCGCACCGGTGGTAAACCACTTGCGGCCGTTGATCACGTACTCATCGCCCTCGCGGCGGATCGTGGTGCAGATATTGGTGGCATCGGACGAGGCGACATCGGGCTCGGTCATCGAAAAGCAGGAGCGGATGCTGCCGTCGAGCAAGGGCTTGAGCCAGCGCTCGTGCTGCTCGGGCGTCGCAAACAGGTGCAGCAGCTCGGTGTTGCCGGTATCGGGCGCATTGCAGTTGAACACCTCGGCCGACCAGTAGACCCGGCCGATGATTTCGGCCAGCGGGCTGTACTGCATATTGCTCATGCGGGTGCCGGGTTCATCGTCTCGCAGGCCGGGCAGGAAGAGGTTCCACAAACCGGCCTCGCGCGCCAGCTGCTTGAGCGGCTCGACCACCTCGGTCGGGTAGGCGCCGGTGGCCGCGATGCGCTCGTAGTCGTGGTAGCGGGGCACCACATGGCGCTCCATGAACTGGCGCAGCGTGCGCTGCATCTGCTGCGTGTCCTCGGGGTACTGGAAGTTCAAGAGCGTCTCCTCGGTAAAAATTCAAAACACTGCGGCCGGGGCCTCGATGGCCTCCAGCCCGCGCCGGGCCAGGGCCTGGGCCATGGCGCCCACCTCCGAGGCGTTGTCGGCCACCGCATTGCCCCGCGCGGCGCGGGCAGCAATGCCTTCAAAAATGACGGCCCAGCGCATGAACGCAAAGGCCCAGTGGAAAGGCGCGGCCTGGCGGGCCGGATCGCGGCGACCGGCGCGCTGGTAGAAATGCGCCAGGTAGTCGGACTCGGACGGAATGCCCAGCGCTGCCAGATCCAGCCCGCGCAGCCCGCCAAACTCCTCGGGCAGGGTGCGCCAGGCCACGGTGTTGAAGGCCACATCGGCCAGCGGATGGCCCAGGGTGGACAGCTCCCAGTCCAGCACCGCGACCACCTTGGCTTCGGTGGGGTGGAACAGCAGGTTGTTGAGCTTGAAATCACCATGGGTCAGCGTGGTTTCGTCATCGCTGGGGCGGTTGGCGCCCAGCCAGGCCAACAGCGCATCGATGGCCGGGTTGGGTGCAATGCGCGACAGATCCCACTGCTTTTGCCAGCGGTGCAGCTGCCGCTCAAAAAAGCCGCCCTCCTTGCCAAAGCCCTCCAGCCCGGCGGCGCGCCAGTCCACCGCATGCAGGGTAGCCAGGGTGTCGGCCATCGCCAGGTAGATCGCGCGGCGCTCTGCCGGGCGCATGCCGGCGAGCGCGTTGTCGTTGAAGACGCGCCCCTCGACCTTTTCCATCAGGTAGAAAGGCGTGCCGACCACATCGCTGCCCGCGTGGTAGAGCAGCATCTGCGGCACGGGCAGCGCCGTGCCTGCCAGCGCCTTCATCACGCGGTACTCGCGGTCTACCGCATGGGCCGATGGCAATACCTCGCCCGCAGGCTTTTTGCGCAGCACCATGTGCCGGCTGCCATAGCTCACAAAAAAGGTCGGGTTGGACTGCCCGCCGCCAATCGCCTGCAGCGCCATCTCACCCTGCAAGCCTGGCAACTGCGCGCGCAGAAAGTCGTCCAGGCGGGCTGGGTCAAAGGCTTGCGGGTGGCTAGAGGGGGTGCTGGAGGAGGTCATCGAGCAAGGGGTTGGGGTGGGTTGCAATGGCGTGCAGGCAAAGCTGCGCCCCGGCCGTCCGCAGACGGCATCGTGGGGTTGAGCTTGGAGAAAAGGCGCTTAGTGGCGCGCAGGACGGCGGGCCGCCAGGGCGGCCGAGCCAGGGCGGTGCAAGGGAGCAGCTGGGCTTTCCGCCAGGCGGATGAGGAATGCAAACATGGCTTGTCTCCTGTCTTTGCTATTTTTTGCCATCATGGGGCCAGCCACCCCACCCAGCCCCCACCCGATGTGGGTGGCTCGGGTTTCCCCCTGCGGTGTTGGCGATCAGCCCTGCACCAGGCCGAGGTCGCGCGCGCGGGCCACGGCATCATCGCGCCCCACCACCTTGAGCTTGCCGTAGACATTGCGCAGATGCCATTTGACGGTCTCAGGCGAGATGCCCAGCACCTGCGCAATGCGCTTGTTCGACATGCTGTGCGCAAGCGCCCGCAGGATCTCCAGCTCCCGCTCGGACAGAGGCTCGCTCAGCCCCGCATCGGCGGGCTGCGGCTGGGCACGGTAGCGCTGCGATTGCTGCTGCAGCCGCTCGACATAAAACGCGAGCAAGGGATCGGAGCCGCCAAAGGCCTGGGCGCAGGCCCCGGCCAGCACCAGCGCGGGCTCGCCCAAGTCCAGAATGCTGCGCACCAGGCCCAGCTGCTGGCCCTGCAGCAAGGCATCACGCATGACCTCCAGCGCCTGGTCCTGGTGCCCCAGGCGGCTCAGCAGCAGGGCACGCAGCACCAAGGTGGCGCAGCGGTCGCGCCGCTGCAAGAGCGCGCTGTCGTCCTTGCCGCGCTCGCCCAGCGCCTCCAGCGCGGCGCGGTCGTCGAGGTTGGCCTCGTGGTACAGCGCCTGCGTGTAGCGGGCCATGCCGGTGATGCGCAGGCTCACGGGGCTGCGGGCATCGGCATGGCGCTGGGCCAGCAGCTCGATCTGGCGCAGCATCTGGCGCGCGCCTTCCCTGTCGCGCATCTGCAGCAGGCAGCGCACGCGCTCGCCCATCGCAAAGGCCAGCAGCCGGTCCAGCGAGCGGCGCTGCGCGATTTCTTCGATCCGCGCCAGGCCCTCGATCGCTTCGAGCGGGTTGCCATCGAGCCGGCTCAGACGTGCGCAGACCAGGGCCACGGTCACCAGCGCATCGGGCAGTACCACGCGCTCGGTGGTGTCCAGCCGGCCATCGAGCAGCTGGCGCAGCTCGTCGAGCTCATTCGTCTCATACAGCACGGCCGCCAGATAGGCGGCGGCATTGCAGGCCATCTCGCTGTGGCGGCCCAGCGTTTTTTCAGCATGGGCGAGCGCCTCGCGCAGCACCGGCTCGGCCTGGCGCACATCGCCGGCATAGAGCCACGAGAGACCACGCAGCGATTCGGTCATCAGATGGCCAAAGGCCGAATCGAGCAGCGGCGAGCCGTCGTCGCGCAGCGGGGGCGAGCCGCGCAGCACCTCGCGGGCCTTGTCGTACTCGGCGCTGTGCCCATACATCCAGCCCAGCAGATTGCGCTTGCCACCCACCAGCACGGCGTCATCGCCCTGCTGGATGGACATCAGCTCGGGCAGCAAGGCCTGCGCGGTGCCCAGGTCGTCCTCCTGCAAGGCCAGCGAGAAGGCCAGCAGCACGCAATGCGCGCGGCCTTCATGGTCGCGCTCGCCCAGCTGCGCGCGCAGCGCATTCAAGGTCTCATGGCAGGCGGTGAGCTTGTAGTAGCACAGCTGGGTCCAGCCCAGCCACAGCAGCAGCGCGGGACGCGCATGGACGGTGGCACGCGGCAGCTCGGACACCGCGCGCACCAGCTGCTGCAGCTGGCCGTTCAAAAACAGCTCGCGCGCCCAGCGCTCCACCCAGTGCACGGCCTGGTCCATGTCCCCTGCCTCGACCGCATGGTGCACGGCATCGCGCAGATGGCGCCGGGCGCCCAGCCATTGCGCCAGGGCCGCGTGGGTGCGCTGGCGCTCGGCCTGCGGCAGCGATTGGAAGCGGGTGAGCAGCAGCTCGCGAAACAGCGGGTGAAAGCGGTACCAGCCCTGGCTGTCGGCATCCTGCAGCGGTAGCACAAACAGGTTCTCGCGCTGCAGGCGCTCGAGCAAGGCGGGGCCCACGGGCTCACCGGCAATCGTGATCGCCAGCGCCTGGTTGAAGCTGCGCGCCGCAGCCAGCCGCGTCATTGCGTCGATCTCATCCTTGTCGACCCGGCACAGCACCTCGCGGTTGAAGTAGGCGGTAAAGTCCTGCGCGTTCTGCACCGGCGACGCGGGCGTGCGCGGCTGCAGTGCCAGCAGCTGCAGGCCAGCGGCCCAGCCATCGGTTACCTCGAGAAGCTGACGCGCCACGGCCGGGCTGGTGCTGCGCGGCTGGCGGGCCTGCAAAAACTGCTGCACTTCTTCCAAGGTAAAGCGCAGCTCGGTAGGCCCGATCTCTTCGAGCAAGCCCTGGTCGCGCAGGCGCGCCAGGCGCAGCTGGGGCATGCTGCGCGAGACGATCACCAGCCGCAAGGCGGGCGGCGCAAAATCCAGCAAGGTCTGCAGCGCCGCGCCCGCGCGCATGTCGCCCATGTTCTGCCAATCATCGATCACCACCAGCAAAGGTCGGCTGCGCGCCAGAAAAGCGCGCAGCAAGGCGATCACGATGGCATCGGCCCGCGCCTCGCCGCCCCGGTTGGACAGCAGGCGTGCCTCGCGCGCGATGTCGCTGTCAATGCGGTCCAGCGAATCGAAGAGCGCCGCCATCAGCGCCTGGCCATCATCGCCGGGCTGCACCGTCACCCAGGCTTCGTCATGGCCAAAGGTCAGCGCTTGCGCGCGCCACTGCAGCGCCAGCGAGGTTTTGCCACTGCCCGCCGGCCCGTGGATCAGCAGGCAGGTTTTATGGCGGGCCTCGGACAGGCGCGCCAGCAGATGCTTGCGCTCAATGCGCCGGGGCTCCAGTCGGGGAAGTGTGTGGTTTGTCTCGGTCACTGTTTTTATCAATGCGCGGCATGTTTATCCCCTAATAGTGCCACGACTCAGTGTTAGAGACGCTCGATCACCGTCACATTCGCCATGCCCCCGCCCTCGCACATGGTCTGCAGCCCGTAGCGGCCGCCGCGCTGGTGCAGCGCATGGACCAGGGTGGCCATCAGCTTGGCGCCGGTGCCGCCAAGCGGATGGCCCAGCGCAATGGCGCCGCCGTTCACATTCATGCGCTCGGGATCGGCCTGCAGCGCCTGCAGCCAGGCCAGCGGGATCGAGGCAAAGGCCTCGTTGACTTCGTAGAGGTCGATGTCGCTCAGGCGCATGCCGGCCTTCTTCAAGGCCAGCTGGGTGGCGGGCACCGGGGCCTCCAGCATGATGACAGGGTCATGGCCCAGCACGGTCATATGGTGGATGCGCGCCAGGGGCTTGGCGCCCAGGCGGCGCAGGCCGCGCTCGTTGACGATCAGCACGCCGCTGGCGCCATCGCACATCTGGCTGGCATTGGCTGCGGTGATCAAGCCGCCCTCCTGCAGCAGCTTGACGCTCTGAATGCCTTCCAAGGTGGCTTCAAAGCGGATGCCCTCGTCCACCGCATGCAGCTCCTGCGTCAAGGCGCCCGTGGCATCGCGCACTGCAACGGGCAAAATCTCTGCGGCAAAGTGGCCGGCGCGGCTGGCAGCTGCGGCGCGCTGGTGGCTTTGCAAGGCGTAGCGGTCCAGCGCATCCTTGTCCAGGCCGTACTTGCGCGCCACCATCTCGGCACCAATAAACTGGCTAAAGACCGTATCGCCATAGCGGCTGGCGATGCCGGGGCTGTGGTAATGGCCCAGCCCGGCCTTTTGCGCCAGGCCGCCCGGGCTGCCCATGGGCACGCGGGTCATCGATTCGACGCCGGCGGCAATCACCATGTCCATCGCGCCCGACATCACCGCCTGCGCGGCAAAGTGGATGGCCTGCTGCGAGGAGCCGCATTGGCGGTCGATGCTGGTGCCGGGCACCGATTCGGGCAGCTTGGAGGCCAGCACCACATTGCGCGCCACATTGCTGGACTGCTCGCCCACCTGGCTGACGCAGCCCAGAAACACATCGTCCACAGCGGCCGGGTCGGCATCGACACCTTCCACCAGCGCATTGATGACCTGTGCGGCCAGATCCACGGGATGCCAGCCGGCCAGTTGGCCACCTCGGCGGCCACCCGCCGTGCGTTGCGCCGCCACGATAAAAGCTTCGGACATGGGACTCCTTTGTCTCGTCATTTTTAGAACATGCTCAGGAAGAGTTTAGGCGCCCCCCGCCCCGGCCTGACCACCCATAACGGGTGGCTGGCGATGTTTGGCGGCAGCGCGCAGCCCCCTCGTCCTACAGACGGGCGGGCAGCGATTGGCGAAGATGGCGACCCATAATTACCGGGGAACCGCATGGATACCATCAACAACAATACAGCGGCCGATCCGACGCCTCCTTCGCCGCCGCTGATCCCCACCCAAAGCGGCACCTTGGAGCTGCACGACATCACCATCGTCGACAAGGTCAAGCTCAGAAAGGCAATTTCTGCCGCCGCGCTGGGCAATGCCATGGAGTGGTTCGACTTTGGCGTCTATGGCTTTGTCGCCTTTGCGCTGGGCAAGGTATTTTTCCCCGATGCATCGCCCAGTGTGCAGATGATTGCCGCGCTGGGCACCTTTTCGATCCCGTTCCTGGTGCGCCCTTTGGGCGGCATCTTCTTTGGCGTGATGGGTGACAAGTTCGGCCGCCAGAAGGTGCTGTCGATCACCATCATCATCATGGCCGCCAGCACCTTCTGTATTGGCCTGATACCGTCCTACGCCAGCATTGGCATCTGGGCGCCGATCCTGCTGCTGCTGTGCAAGCTGGCGCAGGGCTTCTCGGTGGGCGGTGAATACACCGGCGCCGCCATATTTGTGGCCGAGTTTGCGCCCGACCGCAAGCGCGGGTTTCTGGGCAGCTTTCTGGACTTTGGCTCCATCGTGGGCTTTGTCACCGGCGCGGGCGTCGTGGTCCTGCTGCAAAGCCTGCTGAGCGAGGCGAGCTTTCTGGACTGGGGCTGGCGTGTGCCCTTCTTCCTGGCCGCGCCCCTGGGCCTGGTAGGCCTGTACCTGCGCCATGCGGCCGAAGAAACGCCCGCTTTTCAGCAGCAGCTCGACCAGATGGAAAAGGACGACCAGGAGGACGTGGAGAACCGCCCGCGCATCTCCTTCAAGGAAATCGCGACACGCTACTGGCGCCCCTTGCTGGTATCGGTGGGCCTGGTGCTGACCACCAATATCACCTACTACATGCTGCTGACCTACATGCCCAGCTACCTGTCACACAACCTGCACTACTCCGAAGACCATGGCGTGCTGATCATCATCGCCGTGATGATCGGCATGCTCTTTGTGCAGCCGGTGATCGGCCTGGCCAGCGACCGCTTTGGCCGCAAGCCCTTTGTGATCGTTGGCTCCATAGGCCTCTTGGTGCTGGCCATCCCCGCGTTCCGGCTGATCATCAACGGCCAGATCGCGCTCATCTTTGTTGGCCTGTTCATGCTGGCCATTGTGCTGAACTGCTTTACCGGCGTGATGGCCTCCACCCTGCCCGCGATGTTCCCGACCCGCATCCGCTACAGCGCGCTGGCCGCCTCGTTCAACATCGCCATCATCGTCGCAGGCCTCACGCCCACCATCACCGCCGCCTTGGTCGATTCGACCGGCAGCCTCTACCTGCCCGCCTACTACCTGATGTTTGTCGCAGTCGTCGGCATCATCACCGGCATCTTCATGAAGGAAACCGCCAACCGCCCCCTGCGCGGCGCCACGCCAGCGGCCTCCAGCAAGCAGGAGGCCAAGGAGCTGCTGATCCAGACGCTGGACCACATCGAGCAAAGCGTGGAAGACATCGATGGCGAGATTGCCAAGCTGCAAGAGCAGATTGCGGCGCTGGAGTTGCGCAAGCAGAAGTATGTTGATTTGCATCCTCGGCTGGATTGAGTCGGAGATCGCAGCGCTCAGGCATTCCACACGTCTGGAGGCACTGAGCGCAGGCGCATTAACCGGCTTCCCAGGCGGATCGGAATGTCACGGTCGCTCCGCGCTGGATTGGCGACCCTGGTGCGGGTGAGATGCGATAGGCGCAGCCGTAGCCGGCAAAATCGCGGTCGTCAGGGCCGTGGATGGACTTCTCTTTGGGCACCAGACCCTTGGACTGGAGATAGGCGCCGTATTCCATATCGCAATCGGCACGCGGCTTGGGCACCGTCAGCGTTGAGGTGACGGTGGCGGCAGATGCAGGGGCTTGCGACTGCAGCGCTGGTACGCATGCAGGGGTCTCCAGGCCTTGGCCAAAGCTGAGAACTGCAGGATGCATACCTGCGAATTCCTGCACAGCCACATGGCGGTACTTCTGCGGTGTGCAGTTGAACCCCAGTTCGCTGACCACCCAGTCCTCGGATTCCGATTTCTCCATCGCATCGCGCCAACGGCTTGCGGCCTCGATCACGGCATCCTCGACAATCGGAACACTCAGCGCGACCGACATGAAGCCCTCCGCACGGCTGCCCTCCGCAGTCCAGTAAATGCTGGGGTCATAGGCGTTGCCACACATTGACAGGCAATCTGCCAAATAATTGCCCGGCCGAAAATACTGCTCCGCCATTGCAAAGGTCAGTTCGCTGGGCTTGATCGGCTTGTCGGCGCCGATGAGCGGCCCCACATCGACCGAGCAAGCGCTGGACAAGGCCAGTTGCACGCCCACAATGGACTGCTTGGCGTCATCTGTTGTCAGCAAAAACTCGCAGCCCTGCAGATCAAACTGCTGCTGATTGCCCTCGATGCGCTTGGCCGGTCCTGCTATGCGCTCCACGTACTGGAGATTCAAGCCAATGGCCTCTCTGGACGCAAGCATGGCTTGCAGCTGCCCGGTGGGGTTCTTGTTGGCCGGTGCCTCTGCCTGCATGGGGGACTGGGGCGCTTCTGCCTTGCCAGATTTGTCCCAGCAGCCTGTCAATCCGACAGCTGCCAGCACACAAAACGCCGTCTTGGATAGCGCCATTTTTTTCAGCTTCTTCAATTCCATCATCTCGCTTATCTTTCTTTGAGGACTCATTGCTGCAGATCGCTGCGGCAATGCTTGCACTTGATCGCCTTGCGCTGAATCGGCTCGGCACAGAACGGGCAGCTCTTCAGATCGGACCCAGCAGCTGTTGGCGCACCAGAGCTATGCGCATATGACGGCGGCGCCTGGTAGCTTGATCGGCGCTCCTCACGGCTGCCAAAGATCAGCCGAAACCAGAAGCTCCAGATCTTGACAAACAACCAGAGCAGCAAGGGCAGAAAGACAAGCACCAGCAGGATGCCCCCGCCTCCTCCGCCGGCATGGGCAGCCCCTGGAAACAACAGCAGTGGCAATAAACGCTCAAGCTTCATAACGCGTCCTTTCTTGAATCTGTGGGGCGGTTCACCAGAGCCAGGCAAAGGGGCCCTTCATGGCGGCAGCCTTGCGCGCAAACTCTTGTTTGGAAAGCACCAGGTAGCGGATACCTTCCACCACGGCGATGAGCCCCGGGACGTAGGTCCAGCACAAGAGGATGTAGACAATCCCCCAGCCCCATGCGCCGGTGTAGAACTTGTGGATGCCAAGGCCCCCCAGGAGCAGCGCCAGCACACCTGCGGTGACCTTGCTTTTCTCGGATTCGCCTGCATCCAGTGCTTCGCTCATGCGCTGCCCAGCCCCGCAGCTCGGGCAGGCCAACGCAGACAAGTGCAATGGCTTTGCACAGGCGTGGCAAAACACCATGGTGGGGCTCTCAAAAGCTTGTTGATCCATTTTTCTTACCTCCGTTGTATGAACTGACTGCCTGAGACATCAAAGCTGCGATCCGATCGCACCCAGCAAGCCGACGACACCCAGAATCAGCCCGGCAATGGCCATGCCGGCACCCTTGTTTTGCTTGGCCAGGCTGATACCGCCAAGCACGATGGCAACGACAGCGATCAGCGCGCATCCAATGACCTGGTCCTGGTCCCAATCGTTGGGATCAAACAGCGCAAGCGCCACGATGACGCCGCAAACCAGCGATGGCACTGGCAACCACAAGGAGCCGCCCTGTGCGTGGGCCAATGTGCTGTGCGCAGTGACCGCACCGCATTGCGGGCAGCTTTGTGCTGTCTCATGAATCTGATGGCCGCAGCCTCGGCAAAAGGACATGGTTTTCTCCTGGTTATCGGTTGTCAAAAAAGTGGGCAAAGCTCCGCCTATCCGCGCATCAGGCGGTTCTCATCAAAAAAGCGAAGGCAAAGCATTCCCCTACCGGCTTTCGCCGGCAGAAATTCCTAATGGGGGAAACGCTGGAAAGGGGGCGTGCTTAGTCGCTCAGCCCCACATAGGTTTTCAGCTGGGCATCCAGTTCTGCCTGAAGTCCGTCAGGACGGACGACACGCACATAAGGAATCCAGTAGCGCACGATGGGGAGGATTTGGTTTTGGTGGGCAATCAAGCCCGACACCAGAATCTCGCCATCCTTGAAGGTCATCTCGATCTTTTGGCTGCCAATCAGCTGGCGCCGTTGGAAATAGGATGCCGCTGGCGGCAGTACCTTGAGCACCACCTCGGTTTTCTCCTGGTTGAGCCAGACCGTGTCTTCCTTCTGCAGGTAATCCACCACCTCGGTATCCGGCGTGAATGCATCCATGCTCACCAGCAGGCGGTCAATGCGCGATACCGCATAGGACTTGACCTTGCCTTGGTCGGTGGCCTGCAAGTACCAAACGCCTTCGTTCAGCACCAGCTTGTAAGGATTCACTTTGAGAATCTTGCGTGTGTCATCTGGCTTGCTGTATTCAAATTCCACTACCAAGCGGTCCTGAATCGCCGCACGCAGCTTGGCAATATCGGGCTCCTTGTCGCGAATATCCTCGGCCTTGGTGCCATGCACCAGCAGGGAACCGCGCAGACTGTCATCGAGCAAATCCCCCAGAAACTCGCCCGACAAAGCTGGCGACATGCCCTGGAGCCCTGCCAGCGATGCAATGCGCTGCACGTCGCGCTGGCTGTAGGTGCCCAACTTATAGGGCGGCAGCGAATAGCGATTGCTCTTCTTCTCCAGATTTAAAAAGCTGAAACGTTCATTGAGATCGCGGCGGATCGTGCGTTCGGTCACTCCGAATTCGTCCGCCAGACGCTTGATGACAAGCGTCTCTCCTGCGTTCAGCCGCCGAAGAATGGCGCTCAAACGGTAGGCGATGGTGTCGATGGAGGAAGTGGAAGAGGACATTGCTAGTGAGTCGTTTTTGGGGTCAACGAAACACATCGTAAGCGAATGAATGGTCAGCCTGCGTCCGAAAAAAAACTTTTTTGCCTCGTATAAACGGACAGTTAGACCGCACAATGACCACACACTTTGACGAAGCAATTGCACCCTTGTATCAAGGGAATGCAGAATGTAACGTCGCCGTCAACGCCCAAAACAACGAAGGAGTTGAAAAATGGTCCGTCCTGTCGGCCCCAGATCCTGGACCTGCACATCCTGCGGATGGAAGCATGTCACAGCCGGTGGGTCTGATGTGCTCGCCCCCTGGATCGATATCGTTCCCTACTGCCCGGAGTGTGGGAGTGAGGACTTCGAGACCAAGGCAATACCAGGTTTCGTGGCACCTTTGGTGTCGAGGTATGCACGGTTTTTGCAAGCGGTGGGCAAGAAGCGAAATTAAACGAATAGCTGTCATTTTTCAGCTATCAAATCAAAAATCGAAGCTAACTAGCAAATAACTTATATGAATGAAAAATTCGAGTCTTTACGCGATAGCGGCCTGAGCAATGAGGATCTCAAGAAAATTCTTGAGCAAGTGAAGAATACTGAAGTGAATGTGTTGTTGATCGGTGGAACGGGAGCCGGCAAGAGTTCCACCGTCAACGCGCTTTTTGCGACTCAGGGCAGTACTATGCAACACGCCGCTGTGGGGGAAACTGCAAGGCCTGAAACCATGGAGGTAGTTCAGCACCGCCTCAAGAATCTGGTAATTTGGGATACCCCTGGTCTTGGCGATAGTGCTGAAAAAGATAAGCAACATTGCCACAAGATTGAGGAGGCACTGCAGCAAAAAGACGGCAAGGGACGACCACTGATTGATCTTGTGTTGCTGGTACTGGATGGATCAAGCCGCGACTTCGGGTCTGCCTACACCTTGATAAAGAACGTGGTCGGCCCTCAACTGGCAATAGGAGACGAGAACCGGCTGCTTATCGGCATTAACAAAGCCGATAAAATTATGCATCATAAATTCTGGGATGAAGATACCAACCAGCCAAAACCTGAACTGACGGCGAAGCTTGAAGCACAAGCACATGATGTTAAACAACGCATTCAGGATGACACCGGTTTCAGCCCTGACGTTGTCTACTACTCGGCTGGCGAGTGGCACGAGGGCCAGCGGATTCAAGAGCCTTACAATCTGCTGAAGTTACTGAGCTTTGTGCTCGATCACCTCCCTAACAAAAAGCGCGCAGCGCTGGCCAACGACATTAATCGCGATGAAGATAATTTTAAATCAAACGATGCCAAAGCTGACTACCAGGCAGAAGTAAAAAAATCCGTACTCGATTCTCTTGGTGAGATTGCATCAGATGTTCTGCAAAAAGCAGGTTCAATAATTGGCACTGTCTTGTCAGACCCCAAAGTTACGGGGCTGCTACTGACCGCGGCAACTGGATTTATCGAATCGCTTCTGAGCCCAAAAAAAGATAAAAAAGATAAGTAATCCATTAATCAATCATAAATAACGGAGTACCGCGACGGACTCCACCTCAAGAAAATAAAAATGGCATATCGCAAAGACAAAGATCTCGAATTTTTTGGTGACATGACCGATGAGGCACTCCACGACCTGGTGGAGGCGGTTACCAAAGACAAGGATGGAAAAACCTGGATTTCGGAAGAACTGACAGGAAAAGATATCTACAAAAAAAACTATCCCAAGCATTCTAAATACTGGCAGGATGTTGCTGCCGAAATCCAATGCTTCGGTGCCAACAGCATCGTCACGTTGTTTCGGGGCGGTGAAGGAGTTTTATACCGCGAGGTACTTGAAGATGTGTGCGACAAGGCAAAGGTGAATTACAACAGCAACCAGCCAGTTGCCAAGATCGAAGAACAACTATTGATCAAGATGCTCGGAGACGCAACAGAGGCGATGTCGGCAGAGGATCGTGAGAAATTCGCAAAAACAGCTGGCTTGAATGCTGCAGCAGGCCTGACTCCTGAAGGACTATTGTTTGCGACTCAGGCCGCATTTCTTGCGGGAGGGATGCAATCTTACAAGCTGACTTTCATGATTGCCAACTATATGAGCCGAATGTTGCTTGGACGAGGGCTGACATTCGCAGCAGGAGCCACAGTATCACGTACCCTTGGCGTACTCGCTGGCCCCATTGGCTGGACGGTAACCGGTGCCTGGACTGCCTTTGATCTCGCTAGCCCTGCGTTCCGTGTAACTCTGCCAGCAGTTATTCATGTAGCGATGTTACGTAAACAGCACCAGGCTCAACGCGAGGGAATTTTCCGCGCATTCGAAGACGAATTCAAGGACTTTCGGTAAAACGGCAGATTAAAGAGTAGCTGTTAGCTGTCACAACCCGGACGACCTTCTTTCTAGAAGATCCCTATCCAAGCTGCTCCCCTTACTACCAACGCAAATAAAAATTAAAAAATGAGGAAAATATGTCACTATTAGGAACCATTTTGGAATGGGGTACTAAAGCATTTAAATTTGTTAATTCTATAGTACCAAAGGCTAAAAAATTCATCGACACCATCGCAGATATGGGAGCGGATGCGGGAAAATCCATCAATACTGGTGATATTCGCAACCTACCTGAGCACCCCAACAGAAGAGAAAAGCTTCCTTGGGAAGCGCCCCCTTTGGAAATACCATCAAAAAATCGGACCAACTGGTCAGCTATTAAGCTTGAAAACAAGGTTAATCAACTTGAACACGCATTGACACAAACCCAGCATAGGCATCACGAAATTCAACATAATTCCTATATACGTGCAGAATTACTTGAAATTGTCATGCGAATGCAGGCATTGGCGCGATACAGTTCTAACATCAGCATTCACATGGCGAATTTGGAGATTCATCTACAGACCATTCGTAATGTCAGCGGCTTGCTCAATGATGTAAATCGACAACGCACTGCGGTAAAGGTTGTGATGAGAACCCTCAACCACATGATCAATGTGTTGGGCGTGGATTCCAAGGTTCCACGTATTCAAGGTATAGATATCGACAGTAAAGATGGTGCGATTTCCATCATGGCTGCTTACAAGGCATTCCAGAAGACGCAGGACCTCATCCGCAAGGAAGTGCTTGCATTCGGCGCAGAAAATGAGGATCTGAGAAAGAAGGCCGTGGCCCTCAGGCTCCAATGCAATACCGCACAAAAATTCTGGATCGATGATTTTGTCCTCAAGCGAGTGAGCTACAGCAATGAAGTTGCCAAACAGCTTTTCGAAGGCCTTTCTGCAGTGCCTCTGTTGGGGCGGGATGCAGAGCATCAATTAAGACTAGGCAACATTGGAAGTGACTGAATTGACTAGATGTCTGGCAACTTGACCTTTGCTCTCTGGTCGCACACGATCTGCGGGGTCCGCTTCCTGCTGATCGGTGGATTAGCGGGAGTGAAGCGGGTTCTGTCATGGCGGGCCTTGGTCCATAGCAAATGACAGGTACCTCTATCAGCGTCGGAACCGATAGTCTTGCGCCACGAACCAATCATTGAGCCTGTCCACAGTTGTGCTGGTCGCGGAGCGTAGGATTTGCCAGATATGGCTTTGCCAGTATCTGTGCTCTTTCAAATTGCTCCTCGGGGTATGGCGAACCCAAAGTCTTCGTAGCTGTACACAGCCTTGCCAACGCAACTGATGGCAGAGCTGCCTTATTGCGTTGGCATCTGACCATCAAAACAACTTGTCATCGCGACGCTGGTTGTGACTGCCGGTGATCCGACCGTCCGGTGGCTGAAACTCGAATTTTTCAGTCTGAGCTCGATACTCTGGCTCCTCACGAAGAAAAATCCAGGTGTGAGAACACTCAGGGTTTTGCTTCATGGCGAACAACGAACGGGTTCGAGCACAAAAAGAACGAGTTTTAGAGCGTACACAAGCAGATTTCCCCGCGGGGCCGCAGCCCACGCAGGTACGCTGGAATTCGCTCATCTTGGAGCAGGTCGAGAGATTGTGAATGCCGACCAGCGACAGCTCGCTAGCTCTTCAACGCTTGCCCCCGGGCTATGGATGCTCCAGCGCGGCACTGGAGCTGCGACCCTCCCTCCTCAACCGGGCACCCCACCCTTTGCGAACAAGATGACCCCACCACCGGTGCCATCCTGCTGTCACCCGTGTTGGGGATACGCAGCGGTGGCTTCGCTAGACTGCAGAGACAACAACCATTGATGCAAGGAGACAACCATGCAACGCCGTACTTTTGCCGCTGTAGCAGCCAGCATTGCCGTTGTGGGCGCTGCGGGTTTTGCCGCGCCCGCCGTGGCACAGGCTGATTACCCCAACCGGCCTATCGTGCTGATCGTGCCCTATGGGGCGGGGGGTGTGAGTGATGTGGTGGCCCGGGCGCTGGCCCTGTCGATGGGCAAGCAGTTGGGCCAGTCGATCATCATCGAGAACAAACCGGGTGCCGGGGCCTCGATGGGGGTGATGGACATGAAGAATGCCAAGCCCGACGGCTACCGGCTGACCTTGAGCCCGGTAGCGATATTCCGGCAGCCGCATATCCAGAAGGTGGCCTACGATCCGGTGGCCGACCTGAGCTATGTGGCGGCCTTTATGTCGTATGACTTTCTGCTGGCCGTGGCGCAGGATTCGCCGTACAAATCGGTCAAGGACATTGTCGATCAGTCCAAAAAGCAGCCCGGCTCGGTCGATTACGGCACACCCGGCAAGTTTTCGGCCAACCATGTGCTGATGGCTTTGCTGGAGAAGAAGGCGGGCGTGCAGTTCACCCACGTGCCGTACAAGGGCGATGCCGAGGCGGTGAATGCCTTGATTGCGGGCCACACCAAGACGGGAGTGTTTGGCAATACGGTGCTACCGCATATGCAGTCAGGCAAACTGCGTGCGCTGGCCATTGCCTCGGAAACACGCCCTCCCGCCTTTGCCAATGTGCCGACCTTCCGTGAGCAGGGCTATGACGTGGTAACGCCATCGCCGCTGGGCATTGCAGGCCCCAGGGGCCTGCCGCCAGAGATTGTGCGCAAGCTCGAAGTCGCCGTGAAGTCTGCCATGGACGACCCCACCTTTCAGCAGTCGGCCGCAAACTATGGCGTGCGGCTGGAGTACCGCAATGCCCAGGATTACAGCGCCTTCGCGAAGAAGGCCTTTGCCGAAGAGGGCACGATTGTGCAGAGCATTGGGCTGGATTAAAGCGTCGCTGGTAGATTGACAGGTGCCGGGGTGAGTGCCGGAGCCGTCATCAGCTTTTGTGCAGACTGGCCACCCTCCCATCCCGCCCTATAGCGTCGATAAGGAACTGAGCAGCGCGCAGCCCTGAGGCTGTGTGGCTGCCGCCCTGAAGGCAAGCCAACGCACATGGATGGCGTCCTTCATGTCGAACCGCGTAAGCATGGCCCAGCGCCTGGTCACGGACATGCGCCGCAATCAACGCAGGCCACACCCCGACAAGACGCGATTCAGCGATGAGTGAAGAACACACCACCCCCAGACGAAGAAAAACCCCTGAGTGCGAACACTCAGGGGTTTGATTCTTGGCGGAAACGGAGTCCGCCATGATGATGTTCAAAGCAGACCAGAGAAGACCATTTAATTGTTGATTTTTATGTAATTTTTATCATATCACGTTCGCCGACGTTCGCACAATTTCATCAACAGCCAATGTTTTATGTGGGCATAATGTGGGAATAGATCTACTACTTCATGCACCATGCCCAAAGTCGCCAAACAACTTTCAGACCGTGCTGTCGCGGCCATCAAAACGGAAGGCAGACACGCCGTAGGAGGCATTGCCGGACTGCACCTTCGCATCTCTGCTGGCTATCGCGGATGGATACTGCGAGTGCAGGTTGGCGACCAGCGCAAAGACATGGGCCTTGGCCCGTATCCGGCAGTCAGCTTACTGGAGGCTCGAGACAAGGCCAGAAAGATCCACGATGATCTTCGAAATGGTCAGGTCCCCATATCTCCCAAGGTACGACAACGCAGTCTTATCGCATCCAAGGCAGCCACCGAAAAGACCTTCTACTGGTGCGCTTCCGAATACCTCAAGACAAAAGCACCAGAGTGGAAGAACGCTAAGCACCGCCAGCAGTGGGAGAACACCCTTGAAGCCTATGCGATGCCGCATCTGGGACAACTGAGTGTTTCGGTCATCGATCTTCCACACATCCTTGCTTGCTTAGAACCCATCTGGAGCACGAAGAACGAAACTGCGAGTCGCCTGCGGGGACGAATTGAGTCGGTGCTCGATTGGGCTACTGTCCGCAAATATCGTAGTGGTGAGAACCCAGCTCGCTGGAAAGGCCATCTCGACAAAGTGCTGGCAGCCCCAGGCAAGATTCAGAATGTAGAACACCACAGGGCCATACCAGTAGATGACATGCCTACCTTTATGCAGGACTTACGCACGCGCGCAGGCATTGCAGCTAGAGCTCTTGAATTTCTCATCTATACAGCAGCACGCTCCGGAGAAGTGAGAGGTGCGCAGTGGTCTGAAATCGACCTAAACAAAGCAGTATGGACTATTCCTGCTGCACGAATGAAGGCCGGAGTGGAGCACCGGGTACCGCTATCTCAGGTCTCATTGAAGCTACTGGCTGATATGCCTAGTATTGAAGGCAGCAATCTAATATTTCCAGGAACTAAAGGCCAGGTCCTTTCCGACATGACTATGACCGCCGTAATGCGGCGGATGAAATCTCCCGCCGTTCCTCACGGATTCAGATCAACTTTTCGTGATTGGGTTGGAGAAAAAACTCAATTTCCACGAGAACTGGCAGAGCAAGCATTAGCACATACATTGGAAAGTAAGGTAGAAGCTGCTTATCGGCGAGGAGATGCACTGGAGAAGCGTCGTGAAATGATGGAAGAATGGTCCAAATTCATTACCTTGACAATACCGTAAAAACATATTGACATTAGATCACCTAAGATATCGGCAATGGAAATCTAAATCTCACCCCCTTCATCGCTTGAGGATGTTTTGGGCCGAACGACGTTTTTCTTAGAATTCTCTGACATAGATAGGCGATACTCCATGGCAGGTGATCCGCCCCAAAACTGATTAGGTAAATTTAAAAGAGATTTATACATGGTTGCATTGACTTGTGATTGATAAGCAACCCTACCTCTCTCACATAGAATTTTTAAATCATTTTTATTAACCGAATTGAATATTAAGTCTAGTAAATTTGCTCTTGTTACACCAACTTTTGCTGCCAATTGCTCAATTACAAGCTCGGTCTTCCGTTCAATTGAAAAACTACATGGCTTTTTTTTGCCGTTATCCCGGGTATTTTTGTTATTATAATTTGACCTAATTTTTCTAAAGATCAATTCCCTTTCAGCCTCAGAACCATGCAAATGAAAAAACCTTCTGATATCAGCAAGATTAAAAAATGGAATGTATATAGATCCAGATTTTGAAAAGAAATTATTAGCCGCATCTAACCTGCCTTGATCTAAACCAACTCCAGACCTAAACCAATTAATTCTCGAGTTCCATTTAACCAAATGCCGCAATTTAATTTTCAGAGAATCAAATTCTTTATTAACGACGTCTATCGAGTAATTTGAGACATCACAGAAGCAAGCTACCGTGTGCTCCAAGTCATATTGCAAATTAGAAATTTCATCCACATTACAATTACCAAATGCATGAATTTTCGATAGTTCAGCGAAAACAACTTCCCTGTCCAAGTGAAAAAGAAAATCAAATTTATCTACAGAAGTTGATTCTTTTACCCCAATCCAATGCAGATCGGAATAAACTTTATGGGCTTCATCAGACCCTTGAACATTAGCATCGAGACAGCGCGAATGAATGCAACTCCCAACAAATGCCCTCAACCCCTCAATGGGAATTAAAGACAAATTCAAATCGAGGCGCAAATAAATCGCCATAGATCTCAATTTCCTGAGTGTTAAATTCACCTTTGGAAATATCTGTTGCAATGCAGCTTCAGCAGTATGGGCTTCTTGAATAAATTCAGAGGGATGAATCCTTGAAGAATTTAGCCTGATAAAATTATTTTTCATTTAACTTATATCGCGATATAATTTCAGTGTAATTATGATGTAATTTCATTTATTTTTCAATACTTTTTTCATATTTTTATCCTCCATACATACCCAGGTACGCCACTGCGACTCTTCTCACACCAAGCGACAACACCTTAGCCAAGACTTTTTGGCACTCCGAACGTTGCCAAAAATACAACGTCACCTAGTGATGTCTATGCTTGAACATAGCTCTCCTAGCTCTGATACAAGAGTGTGCACGATCACGAAAGGTCTTTACCTCAGCGGTCGCGAATCAGCCATAAAAAAACTAACAAGTCAGACCGCATCAATCCGTTGTCAAAGACACCGGAGTTTCATCATGCGCGTATTGAAGTTGAAAGATGTTCTTTCCAAGACAGGATTGGGTAAAACGTCCCTCTACAAACTCGTCAGCCTCTCGGAATTCCCGAAACCTATCAGCTTGGGCTTGCGATCCGTTGGCTGGCTTGAGAGCGAAATCGAGGCTTGGATTCAAGAGAAAATTCACGTCCGTGACCAGCAGCTGGTTTGATATTTATTCAGAGTGTGATAGAAAACATAAAACAGCAGATTACAGGGGCTCTCTCCTCTGTGATCTGCTGTTTTATGGTCTAGATCTTGTGTCCTATCGTGTATGTTTAAGTTCTATTAATTAGTATAGAGATGGTACTCAGCATGGAAGAGATTTAGAGACGTTGTGATATCTAATTGATATCTCCATGGATGAGTACAGGCTAGTTCACTAGCCATGGAATAGATCCATCAATGGCCACTAGTGCATCCTCTAGATGAATGTGGTTAAAATGAGTCTATACCACTTCTGAGCCTCAAGCTCAGATGGAAGATCATCACAGCGTCACTTGCTGATCTGCATTGAAGGAACTCAATGCAGTCATTAGAGAGAGCAGGAAGAGATTCATCTGCCCTACTGCACTTTTTCTCCATAAAAGAGCAAGCCTGTTTACCGCTCTCAACTGTGTGTCAACAGTCACCAAGACACACAGCATGAAACGCAATCCTTTGAATACCAACCATCAACTGCTCCATGGAGATCATTTTCTCGGATCTCCTGTTCAGACGAAACATGGGCATCTGATTACCAACCACCTCCAGCGCATCCATGATTGCCTATATCGCACTTTTGAGCATCACAGCCGCATCTGCGTGATGCGATTTGATTTGTATGTGCCCGACCATGTCTCACCTGATGTATTGCTCAGCAATACACTCATCTCGAAGTTCCTTGCATCCATGCGTGCCAAGATCGAGCACTCTCAGGCTCAGAGCAGAAATCAAGATCGTCGCGTTCATGAAGCTGATATGCGTTACATGTGGTGCAGAGAGACGAGCAGCACTGGCCGTGTGCACTACCACGTGGCGCTGGTGTTGAACCATGCTGCCTACGCATTTGTGGGGAAGTTTGATTTGGCAAGCAGAAACATGTACGCAAGAATCCATGGAGCTTGGGCGTCGGCTCTTGGTATGTACATTGACGACATGCAAGGATATGTACATGTCCCGCTAAAACCAACTTATCAGATCATCAGAGATGATGCTGATTCATTTCTCCATGTTTTCTACCGGCTGAGCTACTTTGCGAAGATGCACACTAAGGAATACAACCAAGGGTTCCACACTTTTGGTTGCAGCACCAACTAGGAAAGGCCGGAGAGCACAAGAGCAGTGATTTCTCACTGCTCCGTGTTGATGCGCGGTCTGAGAGCCTTGTTCTGTATTGAGTGCTTCAGTGGCCTTTGCCTCGATTTCGTTCATTGCGGTTGCCAAAAGGAACTGATGAAAGGCAATGCCTATGGTGCTGGGTGATGTCGCCGTATAAGGTAGAAATACTTCTAGCTTCCTATCAAGCAGCCATGTAGGTTCTCTGACGTCAGCTAGTGTCTCCTATTCAGCGGTTGCTACCACTCATGACTTCATCACTAGCGTTCGGTCATAACCGCATATCGGTCGCCCGCGCACCGATGTTCGAGCTGGCCCAGTGACGGCTTTCAGGGTAGCAACCGACGCTGACCATCAGGGCACTCCGACTGCTAGATGTCCGCTATTGCAGTGTATGAATAGGCGCTACCGACCCATCGCTGTCGGTCGTACCTCGGCAGCTTATGTTTGCTTTACGACGGCGGTTGCCAGCGCCGTCTATGACGGGATGACGCGCTGCTGGTCAAGATTGCATCGACCCTAACAGCTAAGTCGACTTTGCAGCATTTGAATTGCCCCCCATAGCAACTAAGTGGCTTGCGCATGCCTGACGTTTAATCGGCAAAAGCCGATGTAATTGCTTCCACGACGACACGGACTCTGGATGTACGTGCCAGGTCCTGGTGCAGCACCAGCCACGCCTCGTAAGGCATTGCCCGACGGCGCTCCGGCCACAACCGCACTAGTGCAGGATCGCGCCTAGCCAGGTACTCAGGTAACTCGCCTATGGCCAAGCCGGCCCGCACGAATGTGGCGAGCATCAAACTCGAATCCAGTTCGGCGACCACGCGAGCCTGAGACCTGGATTCACCCGCCAGCGTGTCATCTTGCCGGCCGGTGACGCCTTGCTGGTAAAGCGCAATATCGTGATTCGCAAGGCCTTGCCCGGGGCGCGGTTCACCATGTTTTGCCAGATAGTCTTCTGTGGCGTAAAGCCCGACCTCCCAGCAGCCGAGTTGACGAACGATTAAGTCCGGCTGCTCCGGCCGCAAGGTACGTACCGCAATGTCGGCCTCCCGTCGCGCCAGATCGAGCAACCGAGTCGTGGTGCTCAGGATCACCCTCACCTCAGGATGGCTGGCGCGCAGTTGTTTAATGGCTGGAACCACGAAGTCCACCGCCAGGGCGTCGGTGGTGGTCACACGCACCTCACCGGCCACGCGCGCATCGGCACCTTCGCCGCGGCGCTCGAAGGAGACAGCCATGCGTTCCATGTCCTCGGCCATGCGCAGCACTTCCAGGCCTGTGTCGGTCAGTACCAAGCCGCCCGTGGTGCGCAGGAACAGCCGACTGCCCAAAGCTCGCTCCAATCCGGTCAGACGCCGGCTCACCGTGGTCTGGTCGATGACCAGTTGCTGCGCCGCCCCGCGCAAGGTGCCGGCGCGCTGAATTGCCAGAAATATCCGAACGTCGTCCCAATTCATCATCGCCTCATTGCTCATACTGCAAATATGCAGCAATAAGCTGCTTTTCTGTGCATTTTCACATGGATGGTAAATGCGTAGCATGGACTCAACCCTTTCGAATCTTTGATGCGCAGCCGGCCCGCCAGGCTGCCGGGAGCTGTCATGCCTCGCTTATCTTTCATTCTGACCGTCGCCATGCTGAGTGCCTTCGGCCTGATTGCGTCAGACGTCTATCTTCCCGCTATGCCAGGCATGGCCAAGGAGTTTGGCGTAGCCGACTGGCAAATGCCTCAAACCATCTCGTTCTACCTGTTGGCACTGGCAATTGCCCAGTTGACCTATGGGCCCCTGTCAGATCGCAATGGCCGCAGGCCCATACTGCTGACTGGCATCGCCCTCTACATAGTCGGCTCAGTGGGTTGTGCAGTCTCGGCGAGCTACCACGGGTTCCTGGCCTGGCGCATGCTGGAAGCAGTCGGTGCAGCTGCCGGCCTGGTCGTTGGACGTGCACTGATCGCCGACACCTGTGACAGGCGCACTTCTGCCAAGGTCTATGCGGTGATCTACCCATTGGTCTCGCTGTCGCCAGCCCTGGCACCGGCCATCGGCGGGCACCTAGCTGCGGCTTTTGGCTGGCGGTCTGACTTCCTGTTCGTCGCCGCGTTCGGGGTCGCTGCACTGATGATGGTGATAACGCTGTTACCTGAAACGCTCCCCATTGCTGGCCATACCAGGACGTCTCCCTTTGCCGGCTTCAGTAATGTCCTGCGTGACCGAACTTTTCGCCGTTATACCTTGGTGGTCTGCGCAATCTATTGCGCCTGGTTTGTCTACTTGACTCAGTCGCCGTTTCTGTTCGCGAGTTTAGGCTTGAGTGAGGAGCAAAGCGGCTGGCTTTACCTGCCGCTGACAGCCGGCATCATCGGTGCAAACCTGCTGGCCAAGCGCTTGCTTGATCGCTGGCCCTACGACCGCATCCTTGCGGCCGGCATCAAGTGCTTCGTGCTTGGCGGTGTAGCATTTCTTGCCGTGATGGCATTGGGGCTACATAGCGCGGCCTCCGTGGTTCTGCCGATGTGCTTGGTTAGCCTCGCAAATGGTTCGTCGCTGTCGCTGGCCGTGTCAGGGGCCATTTCCAGCGAGCACGGGTATGCGGCGACCGCCTCTGGGCTGGTGGGGTTCTTTCAGATCGGCAGCGCCGCACTGGTAGCAATGGGCGTCAGCGCGGCCTTCGGCACTGGCCTTGGCGTGCTTGGCTGCGCGGTTTTGGTGCTCAGCCTGATTGCGCTGTTAACCTGTCTGCCATCGCCTAGAAACCGGACGGGTGCGGTCTAACTACCCTCAAAGCCGCTGGAACTACTTCGCCCGGGCTGTGAATGCTTCCAGCAGTTGAGATTGGTTTGGTAGCAGCATTCGTTTCGTCATAGGTCTGTCGCAGCCGCTTGCCAGCAGCTGGACTGAATTCGTTTGGGCACAAAGAGGACATCGTGAAAATTTTGGCTATCTCAGGCAGCTCACGTGAAGCATCCACGAATACGGCGTTGTTGCAAACCATGAAAAACCTAGCTCCACTGGGTGTTGATATCTCAGTTTTCTGTCACCTGCATACATTACCAGTGTTTTCGCCTGATGACGAAGGGGAGAATACACCCTTGGTAGTTCGTGAATTTCTAGAATTAGTCTCCGCTAACGATGGCATCGTCATCTCAAGCCCCGAGTACATCCGTGCAATTCCCGGTGGCCTCAAGAATGCAATTGACTGGATGGTTTCGCGCTTTGAAGTTATTGGAAAGCCCATTGTTTTGGTACATGCATCACATCGAGGTGATGATTTGTTGGCTTCGCTAAGAATGGTTCTTTCGACGTTAAGCAGTAATTTTCTTGAGCATCTATTTTTACGCATCCCTCTCATTGGGAAATCCCCAGAGGAAGTCGTGAATTTTTTATACCTACCAGAGAATGAGGCACAGATCAGATCGTTTCTACTCAAATTTGCTGCGGCAGTTCATCAAAGTAGCGGAGCCAGTTTTTCGCCGCTAACACAATCCCTCAGAAATCCGAATAAAGTATTTATGCGTCACGCATCACGACAAGATGAACCATTAAAAAAATCTGGTTGCAATTAAAACTCTTGGCGGCTTTGTTGCACAAATGCCGTCCTCAGCTAGCGTAGGCTGGGGAGATGAGTGAGACGAGCTGGGGTCGGTGCAAATGCCGCACAACAAACTGGAAGGCGTACAACGCAGCGTTGAAGGCGCGAGGGGGCCTGACCGTCTGGCTGGATAGGGACATGCAGTGGCTAGTTCCACCCACGGGCAAGCGTGGCCGTTGCCAGAAGTTCTCAGATGCGGCCATCCACTGCAATTGCGTTCAATACAAACGCACACTTCTTCTTCAGACTGCGGGTCCGTAAACAACTTTCAGTCGTTTTTTCCATGCTGACCTCCTTGCTCGCCATGTCCGGATTCGCGCTGGCCGGAGCGATTACGCCCGGCCCCGTCAACGTGCTCGCGCTACGCCATGGAACGCAGCCCCACCGTAGCGTGGCATGGCTCTATGTTCTGGGTGCCAGCATCAGCTATGCCGCGGTGGTTTGGGTCATGGGCCAAAGCGGGCAACTCTTGCTACGGGTTCCGGTACTTGCAGCGTCGGCGCCGTGGGTCTGCGCGATCTACCTGCTGTGGCTTGCCTGGCGTGTGGCGACAGCGCCGGTATCGTCACCGTCATCGCAAGCTCAGGTCACCCCTTCCCTTCGACCCATGCAGGCCTTCGGGCAAGGGGCCGCCGTGCAGGCGCTCAACCCCAAGGCCTGGCTGGTGGCATTGTCCGGAGTCGGCATGTTCGTGATTCCGTTGACAGCGCGTGGCACTGCAGCGGCATCCGCACTCGCCTGGTTTTGCGGTATTTCCCTGCTGGCCTGCCTGGTGGGCATCGGCTGCTGGGCCATTCTGGGCAAAGTACTCGCACGTTGGCTTCAAACGCCCCAACGCCAGCGGCTCTTCAACGGATTGCTTGCGGCATTGCTGGCTGGCAGCGTGCTTGGAGTGCTGGCATGATGAAGGGCAGCGAACGCCCATCGCACAGCCGCGTATTCTTGCCCTCAATGACACAGCAGATCCATCATTTCCATCGACATCACCTGGCTCCATGGATGGAGTTGCGTGTCAGCGGGCCTTCGCCGCACTGTTTCCGGCTCCATGCCCATGACGAGTACTCGATCGGCATCGTGGACCACGGCAGCGCCGTGTTCCATCATGCGGACGGCCCGGAGCGCGTCAACAAAGGCAGCATCGTGCTGATCGAGCCGGGACGCTGGCATGCATGCAACCCCGATCAGGTCACCGACTGGGCCTATCGCATGCTGTTTGTGCGTGCCGAGTGGGTGCACGAGCAGTTGCAGGCCACATCCATGACCTTTCCCCAGCGGGCACTGCATGATGCCAAGCTGGGGGCAACAGTTGATCGCCTTTGCCGACCGTTGGACGGCCAGCAAGCCGGAGTCACAAGCCACGTTCGGCTTTTGCGGGATTTTCTTCAGCACGTGAGTTCTTTGTCCGTTGCCGATGAAGAAAAAAACACCAGCAGCTTCCATGCCGTGCGCGAGGCGCTGGAGACCTTGCACCGGCATCCAGGCGCCGCTACCAGCGTGCAGTCGCTGGCACAAGCAACAGGCATGAGCGCCTCGCGCTTCATCCGGCACTTCAAGGCGGCAACGGGTGTCACGCCAGGAGCCTATCGCCTCAACCTGCGCCTGAACGGCGCGCGGCGCCTGCTGGCGCAAGGCATGCATTTGGCCGACGCGGCGCATTGCATGGGATTTGCGGATCAGGCCCACATGCAACGCGCCTTCAAGGCCCACCACTCGCTCACGCCTGGCAACTATGCCTCGGCCGCGGAAGCGCCTGAGGCCAGGACTGGATAGCCCCTGCCAAGCCTACCCGGGCCGCAGCTCGAATTTCGAGCTGGCGCCTGGATTCCGCAAGAACACCAATACTTGAGGGTTTCTCCTAAAGACGTCGGAGGCACATGGCCAATTTCCAAGATATCCAGCAACGCGAAACCGGTCTGAAGCAGCAGGGGAGCAGGGTAGTACAGTTCAAACAGGTGATGCTCACTGCAGAACTGGCAACGGATCAGGCCATCCATGCAGCAGGGCAGTGGGCTGAGCTCGCTGGCGTGTGGAGAGGGCTCAAGTCGCGGCAGGACGTGTTGATGAACCGCACTGGGTTTCGTGGAGGCAGTTTGGTTTAAGTCAGACTGCCACCTCGGTGGCCTGACTGGCGAGTTGCCGGTAGTGGTTTGCCTCAGCTTCTGCAGGCGGGCTGTACCCGATGGGCTCGAGCAGCCTGTGGTGGTTAAACCAAGACACCCATTGCAGCGTGGCCAGCTCCAAGGATTCCCTGGTCTTCCACCGTGCCCGGCGATGGATCAACTCGGCTATGTACAAGCCGTTGATGGTCTCGGCCAAGGCGTTGACGCTCCTATGTCAAGAGGGGCTGTGTGATCCGTGCAGGTCAGCCAGTATCAACGGGTATAGCTCGCGAACGATGTACCGCTTTAGGCATCTCTGGATTTCTTTGGTTGACAGGCCCTGTGCCGTACGGCGAGCGACGTACTCGCGCGTGCGCGGATCACTGCGCATTCGAACCATGGTAATGGTCCAAAGAGCATTGTTCGCGGAGCGGTCGCCCCCTCGATTCAAGCGATGGCGTTGAGTCTTTCCCGATGAGGCTTGCAGTGGACTGACACCACAGAGTGCGGCCAGGGAAGCCTCACTTTTCAGGCGATCCGGGTTGTCGCCAGCAACACAGGCGAGGACTGCAGCGGTCTGGGCGCCGACGCCAAACTTTTGGCGAAGCCGCGAAGCATGTTGGCTTGTGAGCTCCGCGAGTTCCGCGAGTTCCGCGTCCAGAACCTTGATCTCGGCTTTCAACGCCAGCCAGCGCTTGGCGAGGAGGCGCAGTGTTGCCATAAGCGGCTGCAGCAATGGCGCTGTTCCCAAGCATCTCGCTCGCGAGCACCTGTTGACGCAATCTTCCGCGTTGGTGTGCAGCAGGCGATCGCGGACATCTTGCGGCGCACTGATCAGAATCCCGCGCAGTTGGTTGATGGCCTGCGTCTTGGCCTTCACCGCGCTACGGCGCGCTACCGAGACGGCGCGCATCGCGTATGCTGCGCCAGACTGCTCTTTGGGCTTTGCCGTTGCTCGCCCCGCAAGTACCGCACACGCAGCGCTATGGGCATCTGTAGAGTCGGACTTGCCACGCATCCGCCGCGCGGCGCGGTCGAGTCGGTTGACTTCAAAAACTTCGACGCCATGATCGAGCAGCAAACGCGTTAGCCCAGAACCGTAGGTAGCCGTCCCCTCAATACCAGCACGCAGGAGCTCTCCGTGCGATCGGGCCCAGTTCAGTAGTTCCAGGTAACCACCCCCCGTTGTTTCCACCGCCTTGGTTGCAAGCAGCTTACCAGTGGAATTGATCACTGCGCCAACATGCACGTCCAGATGGGTGTCAACCCCAAGAATGACTTCGTCCTGATTCATACAAGTTCCTCCGTGTTGCAGAAGGCATCGCGAACCTCAATCGCCGGACAGGACACTCAGGGTGCAGAACAAGTCTCCTATTAGGTCACATGCATTGAGCCCGACGGTGCTCGGGGAACATCCGACGTAATCGACAGGTCAACGCAAAGGCAGCAAGTCCAGTCGTAGCTCGGGTCAGATAACGTCGGCGTCCAACGCAATTGGAACTGAGTGTCGTAACTGTCACCACGGCTGCCCACCGAGGGCTCAATGCCTGCCTCGGCAAGCCGCTCGGAGTAGCGAATGCTGACGTATTGAGACCCCCTGTCGGAATGATGGGTCAAGGACCCGTCGCGCTCAGGCTGTCGGGCGTACAGGGCTTGTTCCAGCGCATCGAGGACGAAGTCGGTGCGCATCGAACTGCTCACCCGCCAACAACCGATTCTCCGGGCGTACACAACAATGACGAAGTCCACGTACTGCCAACCTTGCCACGTCGATACGTATGTGAGATCACTGACCCAAAGCTGGTTCGGACGCTCGGCACGGAACTGCCGAATGACACGATCCAGCGGGCATGGAGACTTGGCATCGCTGATCGTGGTGCGGACTACCTTGCCGAGCATCACGCCTCGCAGGCCAAGGCGGCGCATCAGCCGCTCGACAGTACAACGGGCCACGCTTGTTCCCTCACGGGCCAGCTGACGCCAGACCTTCACGGCACCGTAGACCTGCATATTGGCCTGCCAGACGCGTTGTATCGCCGGCATAAGGGCGTCTTCACGACACGCTCTGGCGCAGCGCTTGTATGGCTCGCGCTGCAGCGCCGCGTAGCGCCGATATCCCGACGAGGGGGGGGGGGGGAAAGGGGGGGGGGGGGGGGGGGGCCGGGGGTTTTTTGGCCGCGGCGGGGCCGGGCCCCGCGGGGCCCCCCCCCCCCCCCCGGGCGGGGGTGGGGCGCCCGGGGGGGGGGGGGGGGTGGGCGGGGGGGTTGGAGGCGGGGGGGGCGTTCGTGGTCTTGGTCTTCACGCCTGCTGCAGCAGGGCTGCCTCGGGCATGCCAGCGCGGGGCGCGGCGCTGGCCAGCGCCTCCTGGCACTCGGCCACCATGCGCTGCACCAGCGCTTCGCAGC